>NZ_JAVYII010000014.1:0-800 GCF_032378595.1 Nocardioides imazamoxiresistens | reverse complement strand
ATCGACTTCCGTGCCCGCGAAGCCCTCGGCGTGCACGGCCAGGTCGGCGGAACCGTGCCCGTGTCCGGTGAGCTGGACCTGGCCGACGCCCGTGACCTCGAGGACGCCGTCGCCCGTGGTGCCGCCCGGCTCGCCGCACTCGGGTCGGGCGAGTCGCTCGACGTCCGCCGGTCCATCGCGGTCGGTGAGCTGGCGCGCAAGCAGACCGCCCTCGACCTCACCGGACAGGCGCAGGCCTCCTCGGTGGCGGCATCGACGGTGGCGGCCCGTCAGGTGGTGCTGTACGTCCACCTGTCCCAGGCCGCGTTGGCGTCGTCGTCGATCGGGATCGACCCGCTCACCGGCGGCACCGGGATCGACCTGGCCACCGTCACCGCACCCGGAATCGCGCTGCGGACCGTGACCGCAGAGCAGGTCCGCGACTGGTGCCGCACCGACAGCACCCAGATCGTGGTCAAGCCGGTGATCGACCTCAACGAGCACATCACGACCCCGAGCTACCGGATCCCCCAGCGCCTCGTCGAACAGGTCCAGCTGCGCCACCCCACCTGCCGGTTCCCGTACTGCAACCGCCCAGCAAGGGTCAGTGACCTCGACCACCGCGTCGAATGGCACTCCGGCGGTCGGACAGCCAGCGACAACCTCGTCCCGCTGTGCCGCCTGCACCACCGCGCCAAGACCCACCCCACGCACGCCGGCACCGACCCACCCGACACAGCCCACCGCGAACACGAGCGCCGCTGGCGCTACCGACCCACACACCCCGACGAACCACCCGACGGCTTCATCTGGACCAGCCC
>NZ_JAVYII010000013.1:360-895 GCF_032378595.1 Nocardioides imazamoxiresistens | reverse complement strand
CTAGGTGTACTGACCACGGACGTTAGGTACGGCGTGTCTGTCGGAGGATGACGAAGACCTCCGGGTGAGGTGTGAAGCGACCAAGCATTCACGGCTCAAGATCCCGGAGGCCTTCATGTCCCACGCTAACGCCTGTCTGACCCCGGCCGGACGGTTGCGTCTGGCCAGGCTGGTGGTCGAGAAGGGCTGGCCGCTGCGGCGGGCCGCGGAACGGTGGAACTGTTCGGTGACCACTGCCAAACGATGGGCCGACAGGTACCGCCGTGATGGCGCTGCCGCCATGAGCGACCGTTCCTCGCGACCCCGGACATCTCCGCAGCGCACAGCAGTGCGGCGCGAGCGTCGCGTGCTCGCGCTGCGGGTCTCGAAACGATGGGGGCCTGCCCGGATCGGCTACCACCTCGGGATGCAGCCCTCGACGGTCCACAAGATCCTGCGCCGCTACGGATCTCCGCCCCTGGCCTGGACCGACCCGGCCAGCGGGGTGCGGTTGCGATCGAGTCGTCGCCAGGTGAAGCGCTACGAATGGGCCAAC
>NZ_JAVYII010000013.1:0-319 GCF_032378595.1 Nocardioides imazamoxiresistens | reverse complement strand
AATTCCCGACGGCGGCGGCTGGCGCAGCCACGGACGCGCCCAGGGCAAGAAGAACCGACGCGGCATCAAGCACGGCTACTGGTACATCCACAACGCCGTCGACGATCACACCCGCCTGGCCTACAGCGAGCTGCTCACCGACGAACGCAAAGAAACCGCGGCAGGGTTCTGGAACCGCGCCAACGCCTACTTCGAATCAGTCGGCATCACCGTGCGACGCGTCCTGACCGACAACGGTGCTTGCTACAACTCCCGACTCTTCGCCACCACCCTCGGCGAGAACATCAAGCACAAACGCACCCGCCCCTACCGGCCCCAG
>NZ_JAVYII010000012.1:0-5747 GCF_032378595.1 Nocardioides imazamoxiresistens | reverse complement strand
CAAGCGGTGCGCGTGTGATTCTTGAGAACTCAACAGTGTGTCATATAAGTCGACGGATTAGTTTGTTTGTTTTTGCCTCGTCGGCTCGTCTGCCAGGTTTTGCTGGTGGGTGGGTTGATGTTTCTTTGGTGGGAACGAGATCGATGTCGTAATGATGTCGGTGTTTGTTTCTGTTGGGGTTGAGGCTTTCTATGGTTGAAGCGCATGGCTGGCTTTGGTTGGTTGTGTGTTTTGGTTTTCGATGGAGAGTTTGATCCTGGCTCAGGACGAACGCTGGCGGCGTGCTTAACACATGCAAGTCGAGCGGAAAGGCCACTTCGGTGGTACTCGAGCGGCGAACGGGTGAGTAACACGTGAGTAATCTGCCCCTCACTCAGGGATAACCACGGGAAGCTGTGGCTAATACCTGATATGACCACGTCTCGCATGGGGTGTGGTGGAAAGCTTTATGTGGTGGGGGATGTGCTCGCGGCCTATCAGCTTGTTGGTGAGGTAGTGGCTCACCAAGGCTTCGACGGGTAGCCGGCCTGAGAGGGTGACCGGCCACACTGGGACTGAGACACGGCCCAGACTCCTACGGGAGGCAGCAGTGGGGAATATTGGACAATGGGCGAAAGCCTGATCCAGCAACGCCGCGTGAGGGATGACGGCCTTCGGGTTGTAAACCTCTTTCACCTCTGACGAAGCGCAAGTGACGGTAAGGGGAGAAGAAGGACCGGCCAACTACGTGCCAGCAGCCGCGGTAATACGTAGGGTCCGAGCGTTGTCCGGAATTATTGGGCGTAAAGGGCTCGTAGGCGGTTTGTCGCGTCGGGAGTGAAAACCACATGCTTAACATGTGGCTTGCTTCCGATACGGGCAGACTTGAGGTATGCAGGGGAGAATGGAATTCCTGGTGTAGCGGTGAAATGCGCAGATATCAGGAGGAACACCGGTGGCGAAGGCGGTTCTCTGGGCATTACCTGACGCTGAGGAGCGAAAGTGTGGGGAGCGAACAGGATTAGATACCCTGGTAGTCCACACCGTAAACGTTGGGCGCTAGGTGTGGGATCCATTCCACGGGTTCCGTGCCGCAGCTAACGCATTAAGCGCCCCGCCTGGGGAGTACGGCCGCAAGGCTAAAACTCAAAGGAATTGACGGGGGCCCGCACAAGCGGCGGAGCATGCGGATTAATTCGATGCAACGCGAAGAACCTTACCTGGGTTTGACATACGCCGGAAAGCTGCAGAGATGTGGCCTCCTTTTGGCCGGTGTACAGGTGGTGCATGGCTGTCGTCAGCTCGTGTCGTGAGATGTTGGGTTAAGTCCCGCAACGAGCGCAACCCTCGTCCTATGTTGCCAGCACGTCCTTCGGGATGGTGGGGACTCATAGGAGACTGCCGGGGTCAACTCGGAGGAAGGTGGGGATGACGTCAAGTCATCATGCCCCTTATGTCCAGGGCTTCACGCATGCTACAATGGCCGGTACAAAGGGCTGCGATCCCGTGAGGGGGAGCGAATCCCAAAAAGCCGGTCTCAGTTCGGATTGGGGTCTGCAACTCGACCCCATGAAGTCGGAGTCGCTAGTAATCGCAGATCAGCAACGCTGCGGTGAATACGTTCCCGGGCCTTGTACACACCGCCCGTCACGTCACGAAAGTCGGCAACACCCGAAGCCGGTGGCCCAACCCTTGTGGAGGGAGCCGTCGAAGGTGGGGCTGGCGATTGGGACGAAGTCGTAACAAGGTAGCCGTACCGGAAGGTGCGGCTGGATCACCTCCTTTCTAAGGAGCTTTTATCAGTCACACGTGTGCTGCTCGGCCGCCAATGGTCGGGGGCTTTAGTTGTGTGGCGGCTCTTTTGTGGAACCGTCGATGAAGGTCGTCTCGTGTTGGGGTGGCTGCTGCTAGTACTGCTTGCTGGTCGTGGGGTTGTCCCTGTGGTTGGTGGGTGTGGAGGGTGGTGGTTGTTCTGGTGTGGGGTGGTCGTGTGACGCACTGTTGGGTCCTGAGGGATCACGCGCTTGTTGGTTGAGTGTGTGGTGGGGCCTGGTCTTCGGACTGAGCGGTCTTCGGATCGTGGTTCTTCCTCTGGTGCCTCCTTTGGCTGCTTCTCCGCTGTGTGTGGGGTGGTGGTGGTTGGTGGGTGTGTTGTTTGAGAACTGGACAGTGGACGCGAGCATCTTGTATGTGCGCAGACCTTGTGTGTTCCTCGTGTGTTGAGGGGCGTGGGGGTTTGTGTTGTGCGAGTTTATTGTAGAGAAGCCTGTAACAGCGTGTTTTTGTTGTGTTGTGGTTTGTTTGACAAGCTGTTAAGGGCACATGGTGGATGTCTTGGCACCGAGAGCCGATGAAGGACGTACCAGCCTGCGATAAGCCCTGGGGAGTTGGCAAGGAAGCTTTGATCCAGGGATGTCCGAATGGGGAAACCCAGCACCAGTCATGTGGTGTTACTCCTGCCTGAATATATAGGGCAGGTAGAGGGAACGCCGGGAAGTGAAACATCTCAGTACCGGCAGGAAGAGAAAACAACAGTGATTCCGTGAGTAGTGGCGAGCGAAAGCGGATGAGGCTAAACCGCGTGCGTGTGATACCCGGCAGGGGTTGCGTGCGTGGGGTTGTGGGGTGCGTCTTGGTCAGTCTGCCGGCTGGCTGCGCAGTAAGAAACTGATCTTGAGGTCGAAGCCCATTGGAAAGTGGGGCCGTAGAGGGTGATAGCCCCGTAGACGTAAGGGATCAGCTGCGTTGACGTATTCCCAAGTAACACGGAACTCCTGAAATTCCGTGTGAATCTGGCGGGACCACCCGTTAAGCCTAAATACTCCTCGGTGACCGATAGCGGACAAGTACCGTGAGGGAAAGATGAAAAGTACCCCTGGCGGGGAGTGAAATAGTACCTGAAACCGTGTGCCTACAATCCGTCAGAGCCCGGCTGCCCCTTGTGGGTGTTGGGGTGATGGCGTGCCTTTTGAAGAATGAGCCTGCGAGTTTGCGTTGTGTTGCGAGGTTAACCCGTGGGGGGAAGCCGTAGCGAAAGCGAGTCCGAATAGGGCGTTTGAGTAGCACGATCAAGACCCGAAGCGGGGTGATCTATCCATGGGCAGGTTGAAGCGTGGGTAAGACTGCGTGGAGGACCGAACCCACTTCAGTTGAAAATGGAGGGGATGACCTGTGGATAGGGGTGAAAGGCCAATCAAACTCCGTGATAGCTGGTTCTCCCCGAAATGCATTTAGGTGCAGCGTTGCGTGTTTCGCCGCGGAGGTAGAGCACTGGATAGCCGATGGGCCCGACCAGGTTACTGACGTTAACCAAACTCCGAATGCCGTGGCGCCGAAAGCGCAGCAGTGAGACTGCGGGGGATAAGCTCCGTAGTCGAGAGGGAAACAGCCCAGACCATCAGCTAAGGCCCCTAAGCGGTGACTAAGTGGAAAAGGATGTGGAGTCGCAGTGACAACCAGGAGGTTGGCTTGGAAGCAGCCACCCTTGAAAGAGTGCGTAATAGCTCACTGGTCAAGTGATTCCGCGCCGACAATGTAGCGGGGCTCAAGTCATCCGCCGAAGCTATGGCATTCACATCCCTTTGAGTGGGGAGCCCTAACGGGTGTGTGGATGGGTAGGGGAGCGTCGTGTCGCGAGTGAAGTGCCGGAGTGATCCAGGTGTGGACGCGACACGAGTGAGAATGCAGGCATGAGTAGCGAATCACGTGTGAGAAACACGTGCGCCGAATGATCAAGGGTTCCAGGGTCAAGCTAATCTGCCCTGGGTAAGTCGGGACCTAAGGCGAGGCCGACAGGCGTAGTCGATGGACAACGGGTTGATATTCCCGTACCGGCGAAGTAGCGCCCATGACGAACCTGGTGATGCTAACCATCCGAAACCTCTTTGACCGATCCCTTCGGGGTGAGGCGTTGAGGCAGAGCGTGGGATCCGAGCTGGTAGTAGTCAAGCGATGGGGTGACGCAGGAAGGTAGTCGGACCACGGCGATGGTTGTTCCGTGGCTAAGAGTGTAGGGAACCACTTAGGCAAATCCGGGTGGTTGTGTTTGATCACGATCCTGAGACTTGATGGGGACCCAATTGTGGGGAAGCCGATGATCCTATGCTGTCGAGAAAAACCTCTAGCGAGTTATGAGCCGCCCGTACCCTAAACCGACTCAGGTGATCAGGTAGAGAATACTAAGGCGATCGAGCGAACCATGGTTAAGGAACTCGGCAAAATGCCCCCGTAACTTCGGGAGAAGGGGGGCCGGATCCGTGAATCACCTTGCGTGAGGAAGCGGTGATGGCCGCAGAGACCAGGCCCAAGCGACTGTTTATTAAAAACACAGGTCCGTGCGAAGTTGTAAGACGATGTATACGGACTGACTCCTGCCCGGTGCTGGAAGGTTAAGGGGACCTGTTAGAGGATTCGTCCTCGAAGCGGAGAACTTAAGCCCCAGTAAACGGCGGTGGTAACTATAACCATCCTAAGGTAGCGAAATTCCTTGTCGGGTAAGTTCCGACCTGCACGAATGGAGTAACGACTTGGGCGCTGTCTCAACCGTGGACTCGGCGAAATTGCACTACGAGTAAAGATGCTCGTTACGCGCGGCAGGACGGAAAGACCCCGGGACCTTTACTATAGTTTGGTATTGGTGTTTGGTTCGGCTTGTGTAGGATAGGTGGGAGACTGTGAAACCTCGACGCCAGTTGGGGTGGAGTCATCGTTGAAATACCACTCTGGTCGTACTAGATGTCTAACCTAGGACCGTTATCCGGTTCAGGGACAGTGCCTGATGGGTAGTTTAACTGGGGCGGTTGCCTCCTAAAATGTAACGGAGGCGCTCAAAGGTTCCCTCATCCTGGTTGGCAATCAGGTGTTGAGTGTAAGTGCACAAGGGAGCTTGACTGTGAGACAGACATGTCGAGCAGGGACGAAAGTCGGAACTAGTGATCCGGCGCTGGCATGTGGAAGCGGCGTCGCTCAACGGATAAAAGGTACCCCGGGGATAACAGGCTGATCTTCCCCAAGAGTCCATATCGACGGGATGGTTTGGCACCTCGATGTCGGCTCGTCGCATCCTGGGGCTGGAGTAGGTCCCAAGGGTTGGGCTGTTCGCCCATTAAAGCGGCACGCGAGCTGGGTTTAGAACGTCGTGAGACAGTTCGGTCCCTATCCGCCGCGCGCGTAGGAAACTTGAGAAAGGCTGTCCCTAGTACGAGAGGACCGGGATGGACGAACCTCTGGTGTGCCAGTTGTTCTGCCAAGAGCACGGCTGGTTAGCTACGTTCGGGAGTGATAACCGCTGAATGCATCTAAGCGGGAAGCACGTTTCAAGATGAGGTTTCCCACCCTTTGTGGGTTAAGGCCCCCAGTAGATGACTGGGTTGATAGGCCGGAGGTGTACAGCAGTGATGCCTAGCCGACCGGTACTAATAGGCCGAGGGCTTGTCATACAAGCCATCATCACCACAAAAACCGTTGGTTTTTCTGCGATCTAGCTTTATATGCGTGTTTGCGTCCACTGTCTGGTGTCTGAGACAACACACCGTTGAGCACATCCCCGTTGTGACCTTGGGGGTGTGTGGTGTCAAGTCAATAGAGTTACGGCGGTCATAGCGAGAGGGAAACACCCGGTCCCATTCCGAACCCGGAAGTTAAGCCTTTCAGCGCCGATGGTACTGCGATCGAGAGGTCGTGGGAGAGTAGGACGCCGCCGGACATTCTTTTGCTGTAGGGGCTGGGGATGCGGAACTTTGTTCCGCACCCGGCCCCTACAGTCATTT
>NZ_JAVYII010000011.1:110617-175723 GCF_032378595.1 Nocardioides imazamoxiresistens | reverse complement strand
CTGCCGGGTGGTGCGGGGTGGTGTCGGGTGGTGCCGTGCGCGTCTGGGGGCTAGTCGAGCGGGATGGTGCCGGTTGGTGTGACGAGGTAGCGCCGGCCGCGGGGGCTGGTCCAGACGAAGCCGTCGGGTGGTTCGTCGGGGCGTGTGGGTCGGTAGCGCCAGCGGCGTTCGTGGTGCTGCTCGTGATCGGGTCCGTCGGGTGGGTCGGTGCCGGCGTGCGTGGGATGGGTCTTGGCGCGGTGGTGCAGGCGGCAGAGCGGGACGAGGTTGTCGCTGGCTGTCTGGCCGTCGGCGTGCCATTCGACGCGGTGGTCGAGGTCACTGACCCGCGCTGGTCGGTTGCAGTAAGGGAACTGGCACGTCGGTCGACGTAGTTGGACCTGTTCGACGAGCCGTTCAGGGATCCGGTAGCTGGGCGTCGTGATGTGCTCGTTGAGGTCGATCACCGGCTTGACCACCACGTGGGTGTCGGTGGTGCGGCACCAGTCGCGGACCTGCTCGGCGGTCACGGTCCGCAGCCCGATGCCGGGCGCGGTCACGGTGGCCAGGTCGATGCCGGTGCCGCCGGTGAGGGGGTCGATCCCGATCGAGGTCGACGCAAGTGCGGCCTGGGTGAGGTGGACGTGCAGCACGACCTGACGCGCTGCCACCGTCGACGCCGCCACAGGCCCGCCATGGCCGTCGCGACCGGTGAGGTCCAGGGCGGTCTGCTTCCGCGCGAGCTCACCGACCGCAACCGCCCGACGCACGTCGAGCGACTCACCCGACCCCAACGCCGCCAACTCGGCCGCACCCCTGGCGACGGCCTCCTCGAGGTCACGGGCGTCGGCCAGGTCCAGCTCACCGGACACGGGCACGGTTCCGCCGACCTGGCCGTGCACGCCGAGGGCTTCGCGGGCACGGAAGTCGATCGTGAAGAACCGGCCCGCGTCCGCGTCCGCACGGTCGGCTTCGGTGGTCTCGGGGTCGAACCGTGCCGACGCCTCGGCAACGAGCCGGTCGATCCCCGCCCCCGAGATGGAGTGCGCGACGTGGGCGAGGTTGCGGTCCACGAACCCCGCACCCTCCAAGGTGAGGGTCCGCGTGGCGCGAGCGATCCGCCGGGCCCGCCACACCTGCACCCCACCCGCGGCGACCCGGGCCGCGATCAGCGGGAGGCGGTGTCGGACCTCGATGGCATCGCCCACCAGCGCACGGCCGGCGTCTTGGCTGAGGCCCATCGCGGTGACCAGTTCCAGGACCGCGAACTCCGACACCAGCGGGGCGCCGGGTCCGCCGTACGCGAGCCACCTGTCCCCACCCGGCACCGCCGCGAGGGCCTGCTCGTCGTCGACCCACATGCCGAGCGGGCCGATCGGGTCACCCACCACCGGGTTGCTGGACGAGCTGCCGCACTCCACGTCGAGGTGGGCATCGGCGTAGTCGGCAGCCGCGAAGAACGCGGCCGCCTCGGCAGCGCGTTGGGCCCGCATCGCCTCGCCGGCGGCGTCCAGCAGCGCAGCCCGCGACGGGCTGTTGGTGTGCTGCTGGGGCCCCCGATCCATACCCCAGATTCTATCCGAACGTGCGTTCGATGAACAGGGTCGCGGACCGACCTGTGGAGAACGTTTCCGCAGGTCAACCCACCTGACAGCCCTCCCGCGCGTACCCCCGACGCCCCCCGGTTGCACCCCGCGGCACAACCCGCAACTCGACACCCCGAACCGCGGCACACCCCGCAACTCGACGCCCCGAACCGCGGCGGAACCCGCAACTCGACGCGTCGATCCGTGCCGTCCGCGCCAGGTCGCCGCGCCGAACCGTGCCCTTCGCGCCAGCTCGGCGGGCGTAGGTTGTGCCGGTGCCGATCCGCTCCCTGACCTTCGACGACCTGACGCCGCGCGAGGCGTACGCCGTGTGGCGGCTGCGCCAGGACGTGTTCGTGGTCGAGCAGGACTGCCCCTACCCCGACCTCGACGGCCGCGACCTCGAGCCGGCCACGCGCCACGTCCTCCTCACCGACGAGCAGGCCGGCGAGGAGGGCGAGCAGGGCGAGCTCCTCGGCTACCTGCGGCTCCTGGACGACGGGGCGTACGCGCGGGTCGGCCGCGTCCTGCTCGCCCGCACCGCCCGGGGCCGCGGGCTCGCGGACGGCCTCCTGCACGCCGCGCTGGAGCAGATCGGCGAGCGGGAGTCGCGCCTGGACGCGCAGGCGCCGCTGGCGGGCTGGTACGCCGGCTTCGGCTACGCGGTCACCGGTCCGGAGTACCTCGAGGACGGCATCCCGCACGTCCCCATGACCCGCCCCGCTCAGACGCGCCGGTAGCGCGCCGGCGCCGCCCCGAGCGGGTCCGAGCCGTCCGCGCCGCCCCGCTCCACGACCGCCTGGCCGCGCGCCACGAGCACCTCGAGGTGGGCGCGGGTCTCCATCGCGGCCAGCGCGGAGTTGAAGGGATCGAGCGAGGAGTACGCGCGGGCGTGCCGGGTCCAGGGCAGGTGCGCCGCGACCTCGCGGGCCGTCAGGCCCTCGCCGCCGACCTCGAGGGGCTCGAGGCTGAGCGCCAGCCGCTCGTCGTGGTGGGCCAGCAGCTCGTCGACCCGGGCGTGCGCCGACGGGGCGAGCGGGCCGTGCGCGGGCAGCAGCCGCAGGTCCGGCAGCTCGCGCACGCGGGCCAGCGAGCCCATGAAGTCGCCGAGGGCGCCGAAGCGGGTCGACGGCTCGAAGCCGATCGACGGCGTGATGGTCGGCAGGACGTGGTCGCCGGCGAACAGCAGGCCCTCGGCGGTGTCGGCGAAGACGACGTGCCCGGCCGTGTGGCCCGGGGTGGCCACGGCGTCCAGGACGCGGTCGCCGAGGCGTACCTGCTCGTCGGGCTCGAGCCAGCGGTCCGGCAGCTCCCAGAAGTCGGTGTCGGCGGTCGGCCCGGGCGGCGCCTGCTCCCAGGCCACGGCGGCCTGCTCGGCCCCGGCGTCGCGCAGGTGGGCGACCATCTCGTCGCGCACGACCTCGCTGCCCGCGATGGACATCCGCAGCGAGGTCTCCTCGCCGCGACCGAGGCGCACCTCGGCACCGACGAGGCGACGCAGGGCGACGGCCTGCGTGTAGTGGTCGCGGTGGACGTGGGTGACGAGGACCCTCCGGACGTCCGCGACGCCCGCGCCGATGCCTGCCAGCGAGGAGGCCAGCAGCTCGGCGGCGCTCTCGATGGCCCAGCCGCCGTCGACGAGGGTGATGCCGCGCGAGCCGTCGGGCTCGTCGGTCTCGACGGCGTACACGTTCACCGCCCGCAGCCCGTCGTTGGGCAGCGGCAGCGGGATCCGGTGCACCCCCGGCGCCACGGGCCAGGCTCCCGGGTCGGCCCAGGGGCGGTCGGAGTCCGGGGAGACGGCGTCGGCGGTGCTCACCGGTGGCACGTTAGGCCATGGGCTCCGCGGGCTCGCGCGCCGCGTCCGGCCCGGTGAGCGGCGCGTCGTCGACCGAGCGACGGCGTCGGCGGTCGAGGAGGGCGAACCAGGCGCGTGTGGCCAGGTGCAGCACCGACAGCGCCCCGGCCACCACCCAGAACCACCACAGGAGGGTCGGCACCGCGTCGCCGCCGACGGCCACCACCAGGACGGCGACCACCAGCGAGACCACGGACGAGAGCAGGGAGACCCGGTCCTTCCAGGTGCCGCGCTCGAGCCCCGCCGCTCCCTCCATCGCCTCCACGACGCGCTGGGCCTCGTGGCGCTGCGCGGGGACGCGGCTCTCGCCGCGCAGGACCGCGCCGGTCTCCGCGGGCAGGCCGAGCGCCCCGGCGACCTCCTCGATGTCGAGGGCGGAGCGGCGGAACGCGGCGCGGCGGCGCACCGGGTCGTCGCCCCAGGACGCGAAGTCGTCGTCGGCGTGCTGCGGGAGCAGGTCGCCGACGATCGCGGACACGAGGTCCCAGGCGGGCTCGACGTCGCGCACGGACGGCGAGAAGACCGGCCGCCACAGGTGCCGGGGCCAGTGCCTCCCGCCCACGAGGTCGCCCCTGTGGAACTCCTCCACGACGTCGTGGAAGGGCGAGGCGGAGAACAGCACACCCCGTCGACCGCGGCCCTCCGTCGTGCGCACGACGAGCTGGCCGACCAGCTGCGAGTACGCCCGCGGCGCGGCGCCGTCGGCCCACGACACGAGGTGCCAGCCGTCGACCTCGCGCACCTCGATCGCCGTGCCGGCCACCGCGGCGCCGACCGGGGCGTAGTGCCGCTGCGCGGCCGGGAGCACGAGGACCGTCCGGTCACCGTCCGGCACCAGGTCGTCCTCGCGCGGGGTGATCACCTCGGACGGGGCGAGACCGAGCGTGGTCGCCAGCTCCTCGACCCGCAGCGTCAGCCCGCTGCCCTCCGCGTCGACCCGCATCAGGCACCACTCCCGCGGGTCCTCGCCCGGGACGGAGCCGCAGGTGAGCAGACCGGTGGTGCCGCGCTCGTCGGGGCCCACCCGTCCGACCCCGCCCAGCTGCTCGACCGCGGCGGCCACCTCGTCGTCGGTGCGTCCGGGGAACAGGAGGGTGACCATCTCGACGTCGGAGCGGGAACGCAGCATCGGGGGCACCGGGCCCGCGCCGGCCGAGTCCACGGCGGGCGGTCGCGGGAAATGTAAAAGAACCGCGGTGGCGTCTCGGGTCACCACCGCGGTTCGAGTAGAAGTATGCCTCGCCGTTCCAACCCGCGTCTCGATTTTCCCCAGATCTCGTCGCAAGGATTTCTCAATGCCGCCACGGACGGGCGGACCGGGTCAGCCGACGAGGCGGACGCCGCGGCCGCGGACGGTCGTCCGCTGCCACCACGGGGCGCTCGGCTCGCCCAGCACGAGGAGGGGCCGGCCGTCGACGAGCACCCGCATCCGCACCCCGCCGGCAGCCATCGCCGCCCCGGCCGAGCGCAGCTCGCGCGCGACGCGGGCGCGCGACCACCAGCCCAGACGCTCCAGGTGCAGCTCGAGGTCGCCGTCGGGGCCGTGCGCCAGCACGCCGCGGGCGGTCCCGCCACGCCCGAGCACGAGCGGGAGGGCGACCCGTCGGTCGCACGGTGCAGCAACGTTCATGGGGGCCTCCCTCGACCACGAAAAACTTCTACGCGAGACTTCTACACAGTGTTGAAGTTAGGATGACAGCATGGCCCAACCGGCGGAACACCTCCTGTCCATCGGCGCCCTCGCGGAGCGGTCCGGCGTCGGCGCTGCGACGCTGCGCATGTGGGAGCAGCGGCACGGGTTCCCCACGGCCGAGCGACTGCCCAGCGGACACCGTCGCTACCCGGCCGAGGCGGTCGAGCTGGTGCGCCGCGTCGCCTCGCTGCGCGACGCCGGGCTGCGGCTCGACGAGGCGGTCGCGCAGGTGCGCTCCGCCCCCCACGTCCCCGCCCGGTCGGTCTTCGCCGACCTGCGGCGCAGCAACCCCGCGCTGCCCGTGCACCGGCTGGCGAAGCGCACCCTGATCGCGATGTCCCACGCGATTGAGGACGAGTTCATGGCGCGGGCCACCGCCCCCCGCCTCTTCGGCGCGTTCCAGGAGCAGCGCTTCTACGCCCACGCCGAGCCGCGTTGGCGCGACCTCGCGCGTCGCGCGAGCAGCACGACCGTGCTGGCCGTGGACTTCCCCGGCACCGACGACCTGCAGGCGCACCGCCCGCGCCGCGTCGCGCTCTCGCCCGACTCGCCCCTGGTCGCCGAGTGGGCCGTCGTGTGCCTCGCCGAGGACCTCCCGGTGGCGCTGACGGCGTGGGAGCTGCCCGGCCAGGACGACGTGCCCGACGGGCTGCGCGAGTTCGAGGCCGTGTGGTCGCTGCACCCCTCCGACGTCTCGGTCGCGGCCCGCGTGTGCGCGGCGACCGCCGGGGAGCCGCTGCCCGAGATGTCCCCGGTGCTGAGCGGACGGCCCGGCGGGAGCGCGGCCGACGCCGCGGACGCCACCGCCCTGTTCGCCCGCGCGGTGGCGTACCTGGACCGCCGCGCCCGTCAGCCGATCGTCGCCACGACCTCGCCGAGGGCGGTGTCGAGCGTGCGCAGGGCCTCGCGGTCGTAGGTCGAGGTCGACGACAGCACCTCGTCGGCGCCCGTCGCGGACACGAGGTCCGCGACGCGCTCGCGCACCTCGGCCGCGGTGCCCGCCACCGCGCGGTCGAGCGCGGCGTCCACGCGTCGGCGTACCTGCTCCGACCAGCGCTCCGCCCGGATCTCCTCGACCGGGCGCAGCGCCTCGAACACCCCGGTCTCCCGCGAGCGCGCCATCGCCCACACCTCCGGGAGCGCGAGGTCGCGGGCGGCGGTGAGGTCCTCCGCGACGTACGCGTCGAGCGCGACGGTCACGCGCGGCCGGTCGCCGTCGGCGTACGCCCGGAAGTCGCGGCGGTAGGCGGCCACCGCGTCCGCGACCTCGGGCGCCTCGAGCGCGGGTCCGCCCAGCACGACCGGAAGACCCAGGCGCGCGGCGACCTGCAGCCCGCGCCCCGTCGCGAGCACCGACATCGGCACCGGACCGCCGCCGGCCGGGCGCACGGTGACGGGAGCCGTGCCGTCGAGCAGGGCGCGGAGCTCGGCCAGGTCGGCCTCGAAGGTGTCCGGCTGGTCGGCGAGGTGGCGCAGGGCCCGACGCACGGGCTCGGTGAAGCCCAACGAGCGGCCCAGTCCGAGGTCCACCCGCCCGGGGTGCAGCGCCTCGAGCATCCGGAACTGCTCGGCGACCACGATGGGCGCGTGGTGGGGCAGCATCACGCCGCCGGAGCCGATCCGGATCCGCCGGGTCGCGGCGCCGACCGCCGCCAGCAGCACCGGCGGCGACCCCGAGGCGACGCCGGGCACGCCGTGGTGCTCGGCGGCCCAGAACCGGGCGTACCCGGCCTCCTCCGCCCACCGGGCCCGCTCGACCGTGTGCGCGAGCGCGGCTGCGTCCGGGTGGCCGGAGCGGGTGCGGGAGCGGTCGAGGAGGGAGAGCTGCACGTCCGCGTCAACGCGTCGGGGCGCGCGGGCCTTCCCGCTCAGCGCACGAGGCGGGGCACCAGCACGACGTAGAGCACCATGCCGACGAGCTCCACGAGCGTCTGGGTGACCACGACGAGGGCCGCCAGGGCGTACGCATCCGGGAGCGCGAGCGCGAGCGGCAGCACGACCAGCGAGTTGCGGGTCGCGCCGCTGAACGTGAGGGCCCGCGCGGCGGGGACGTCGAGGCGCGCCGCCCGCGCGACCAGACGGCCGAGCGGCGCCATCACCACCAGGAACGCGACGAACAGCAGCGCCACCGTGGCCAGCCCGCCGAGGTCGTCGGCGCCCACCGCGCCCACCTGCGAGGCCGGCACGACGGCGAGGGTCGCCATCATCAGCGGCACCATCGCCGCCAGCGCCGTCGAGCCGACGGCCCGGGCCGCCCGGGCCGTCGGCCGCTGGTGCTGTCGGCGGGCGGCGACCTGCACCAGCACCGCCGCGCCGAGCGGGGCCACGACGAGCACGAGCAGCGCCTCGACGAAGGGGCCCACCTCGACCGCCGCGGCGACGTCGGGCCCGGCGAGCAGCCAAAGGTACGCCGGCAGCGCGAGCACCTGGGCGGCCATCAGGAGCGGCGCCGCCGCCAGCAACCGCTCCGCCGCCCCTCCGGCCAGCCGGGTGAAGACGATGACGTAGTCGATGCACGGCGCCAGCAGGACCAGCAGCACGCCGACCAGCAGCACACGGTCGCCCGCGACGACGCGGGAGAGCCCGAGCACGACGACGGGCACGACCACGAAGTTGAGGACCGCGAGGGCGAGGAGGAACCGGGCGTCCCGCAACGAGGCGGCCACGGACGCGAACGGGACGGCGAGGAAGGTCGCGAAGAGCAGCAGGGCGAGGACCGGGGTGATCGCGACGTCGAGCGCCCCGGCTCCCGGCACGAGCCGCCCGACCGCGACCCCGACCGCGATGGCGGCGAGGTAGAGCAGGACCTGGTGGCGCTCCATCCGGGCGACCAGGTCCTCCCGGGCGTCCCCCGCGCTGTCGGTCACGGTCGGCAACCGTAGCGGCGCCGGGGTGCCGGGGCGCCGCCGCTCCTCGCCCGGCCGATCCCTAGGCTCGGGGCATGCGGCGCGACCGGACCACCGAGGGCACGGCGGTCGTCGTGGGCAGCGGACCGAACGGGCTCGCAGCGGCGATCCGGCTCGCCCGCGCGGGTCTGCGGGTGACCGTGCTCGAGGCGGCCGCGACGCCCGGCGGCGGCTGCCGCTCGGAGGTCCACACCGCCCCCGGCCTCCTGCACGACGACTGCGCCGGCTTCCACCCGCTCGGCATCGCCTCGCCGTTCCTCTCCTCGCTCGGGCTCGAACGGCACGGGCTGCGCTGGCGCTGGGCCGACGTGGACCTCGCCCACCCGCTGGACGGCGGGCGCGCCGGACTGCTGGGGCGCGACCCCCGCCTGGTCGCCGACTCGCTGGACGACGACCACGGCACGGGCGCCGGCGAGCGCTGGCGGCGCCTGTTCGCTCCCGCGACCGGGCACTTCGCGGACGTCGTGGCCGAGGCCCTGCGTCCGGTGCTGCACGTGCCCCGGCACCCGCTGACCCTGGCGCGCTTCGGCGCCCGTGCCGTCCTGCCCGCGACGACCAGCGCGCGGCTGCTCGCCGACGAGGCCGGCTCCGCCCTCTTCACCGGCATCGCCGCGCACGGCTTCGGGCGCCTCGACCGCCCGCTGACCTCGGCGGTGGGCCTGCTCCTGGGCGCCGCGGCCCAGGTCGTCGGCTGGCCGGTGGCCGCCGGCGGCAGCGCGGCGATCGTCGACGCTCTGGTGGCGACCCTCGAGGAGCACGGCGGCCGCGTGCTGACGGGCGTACGCGTGACCGCGCTCGACGCCGTCGCCGAGCAGGCGGACCTGGACGCGCCGCCGGACCTGGTGCTGCTCGACACCGCGCCTGCAGGCGCGCTGCAGATCGTGGGCGACCTGCTGCCGACCGGCGTGCGGCGCTCCTTCACCCGTTTCCGCTACGGCCCGGCCGCCTGGAAGGTCGACCTCGCCGTCGAGGGAGGCGTGCCCTGGACCGCCGAGGGCTGTCGACGAGCCGGCGTGCTGCACGTCGGCGGCTCGACCCGCGAGATCGCGGCCGCGGAGGCCGCGACCGCGCGTGGACGCATGCCGGAGCGGCCCTTCGTGCTGGTCGGTCAGCAGCACCTCGCCGACCCGTCGCGCTCGGCGGGCGACGTGCACCCGCTGTACGCCTACGCCCACGTGCCGAACGGCTACGACGGGGACGCCACCCCCGCGGTCCTCGCCCAGCTCGAGCGGTTCGCACCCGGCCTGCGGGAGCGGGTCGTCGCGACGGCCGTGCGGGGCCCGGCCGCGCTGGAGGAGCACGACGCGAACTACGTGGGCGGCGACATCGCCGCCGGCGCGGCCACCGCCCGCCAGATCGTCTTCCGGCCGCGTCCGGGCCTCGATCCCTACTCCCTCGGCGTGCCGGGCCTCTACCTGTGCTCGGCCTCGACCCCACCGGGCGCGGGTGTGCACGGGATGTCGGGGTTCCACGCCGCTGGCGCGGCGCTGCGCGACCTGGCGCGCTCGCGGCGGCGCGGCGGCTCGGGCGACTGAGCCGGACCGCCCCCGGTCGGCCTACGGCTGACGCGGCGCCTGGAGGTGCTCGGCGTGGTAGATGGCCTCGTCGAGCAGCTGCGCGACGTGGTCGTCGTGCAGCGCGTACACGATGCTGCGCCCCTCCCGCTCGCCGGTGACGAGGCCGAGGTTGCGCAGCAGCCGCAGCTGCTGGGAGACCGCGGGCTGCTCCATCCCGACCGCGTCCACCAGCTCGCCGACGGTGGCGGGCGAGTGCCGCAGGCGGTCGAGGATCAGCAGGCGGCTCGGCGTCGCGAGCGCCTGCAGGGTCGCGGCGATCGACTTCGCCGCCTCGCGCGTCAGCGCCTGGCGCGAGTCGACGTCGTCCGCGACCTTGTGTCCCACGCCGCGATCCTAGACGACTTGACATGAACGCATGCGCATATGTGTAGTTGTTGGCGTGAACGCGCCCAGTCGAGCCCCCGCCACCGACGCCGCCACCCGTGACCACGGCGGCGGAGGGCCCCGCGCTCTCGCCGGGCCCAGCGCGCTGGCCAGTGCCCTCGTGCTGCCGGAGGTCCGGTGGGCGGCGGGGTCGCTCGGCCTCTTCCTCCTCGGCGTGGTGGCCCACGTGCTCGGCGCGCCGCCCGTCGTGTGGTGGACGCTCTACCTGGCCTGCTACGCCACCGGCGGCTGGGAGCCGCTGCTCGCCGGCCTGCGGGCGCTGCGCGAGCGCACGCTCGACGTCGACCTGCTGATGGTCGTGGCGGCGCTCGCGGCGGCCTCGATCGGCCAGGTCTTCGACGGCGCGCTGCTCATCGTCATCTTCGCGACCTCCGGGGCCCTGGAGGCGTTCGTGACGCGCCGCACGGCCGACTCCGTCGACGCCCTGCTCACGCTCGCCCCGGAGCGGGCCACCCGGCTGGGCCGGGGCCCCGGCGGCGCCGGGACGGAGACCGAGGTCGACGTCGCCGACCTCGTGCCCGGCGACCTCGTCCTCGTGCGGCCGGGCGAGCGGATCGGGGCGGACGGCACGGTGGTGCACGGCGCCAGCGAGGTCGACCAGTCCTCGATCACCGGTGAGCCGCTTCCCGTGCTGCGCGAGGTCGGCGACGAGGTCTTCGCCGGGACGTCGAACGGCCCGGGCGCCCTGCACGTGCGCGTGGACCGCGAGGCGTCGGCCTCCGTGGTCGCCCGGATCGTCGCGATGGTCGAGGAGGCGTCGGGGACGAAGGCCCGCACGCAGCTGTTCATCGAGCGGGTCGAGCAGCGCTACTCGGTCGCCATGGTCGCGGCGACGCTGGCGCTGCTGGGGGTCCCGCTCGCCGTCGGCGCAGAGTTCGAGCCCACCCTGCTGCGCGCGATGACCTTCATGATCGTCGCCTCGCCGTGCGCGATCGTGCTGGCGACGATGCCGCCCCTGCTGGCCGTCATCGCCAACGCCGGGCGCCACGGCGTGCTGGTCCGGTCGGCCGTCGCGCTCGAGCAGCTGCGCGAGGTCGACGTGGTGGCGCTCGACAAGACCGGCACCCTGACCCTCGGTGAGCCCGCGTTGGTGGACGTCGTGGCGCTCGCGCCCCGGGCGTACCCCGCCGACGCCCTGCTGCGCCTCGCCGCGGGCGCCGAGCAGCCCAGCGAGCACCCCGTCGCGCGGGCGGTGGTCGCGGGGGCCCGCGACCGCGGTCTGACGCTGCCGGGAGCCTCGGAGTTCACCGCCACGGCCGGGCGCGGGGTGCGCGCGGTCGTCGAGGGGCGACGCGTCGCGGTGGGTGCGCCGGCCCTGCTGGCGGTACGCCCCGACCCGGCCGCCGCGCAGGCCCTGGCCGCCGCGGAGGCGAGCGGCGACACCGCCGTGGTGGTGCTGATCGACGAGGTCGCCGTCGGCGTGCTCGTCGTGCGCGACACGTTGCGGCCCGAGACGCCGGCCGCGGTGCGCGAGCTGCGCGACCTGGGCGCCGAGGGCGTCCTGCTGACCGGCGACCACGAGGTCGCGGCCCGCGCCGTCGCGTCGCGCGCGGGGATCGACGAGGTGCGGGCCGGGCTGCTGCCCGAGGACAAGGCCGCCCACCTCGTCGCGCTGCACGACACGGGACGCCGCACCGCCTTCGTCGGGGACGGCGTCAACGACGCGCCAGCCATGGCCACGGCCCACGTCGGCGTCGCGATGGGCCGTCGCGGCAGCGACCTGGCCGTGGAGACCGCGGACGTGATCCTGGTGCGCGACGACCTCGGCACGCTCCCCCCGCTGGTGCGGCTCGCCCGCCGGGCGCACCGGGTGGTGGTCGCGAACCTCGTGTTCGCTGCCGCCGTCATCGTCGTGCTCGTGACCTGGGACCTCGTCGCCACGCTGCCCCTGCCGCTCGGCGTCGCGGGCCACGAGGGGTCCACCGTGGTCGTGGGGCTGAACGGGCTGCGCCTGCTCCGCGCCTCGGCGTGGCGGTGAGTCGTGAGTACGCGCGGCGGCACGCCCTGCTGCACCACCACGACGAGCCGTTCCCGGTCGTCGAGCACTCCGTCGAGGTGGCGCCGGCCCCCTGACGGAGGGGCGGCGCTCAGCGCTGCACGACGTAGTGCCCGACGACGGCGCCCCTCGGCGAGGTGTAGGTCGAGGTCGCCGCGAGGCGTACGCGGGTGCCGTCGCCGTCGAAGAGGCGGGCACCCGACCCGAGCACGACGGGGATGATCGTCAGCACGAGCTCGTCGACGAGGTCCGCGGCGAGCAGGGCCCGGGCGAGCATGCCGCTGCCGAGCACGACCACCTCGCCCTCGGTGGCCGCGACCAGCGTGCGTACCCCCTCGACCAGCGCGGCCTCGTCCGGCGCGTGCAGGAGGTGGGACGCGGGGTGCTCGAGCGCGGGCGAGACGCCCGACACGACGTGCTTCGGCGTGTGCCGCAGCAGGTCGGCGAAGGGGTTGTCGCCCGCGGCCGGGGAGAGCCAGAAGCCGACGAGGTCCTCATAGGTGCGGCGACCGAGCAGCAGGGCGCCGGGCGCATCGCCCGCCATGGAGGCCTCCATCGCCTCCGGGTCCTCACCCAGCCAGGCGAACGCCCAGCCGCCCTGGCCGAAACCGCCCCGCGTGTCCTCGTCCGGCCGCCCCGGCGCCTGCATCACGCCGTCGAGGCTCAGGTTCTCCACCAGCACCAGCTTGCCCATGAGTTCGTCGTCCTTCGTCGTGCGGTCAGGTCGTGGCTCCGACCCGACCCGGGCGACGAACTCATCGGTCCCGCGCCGGCGGGTGCTCAGCCGTCGAGACGGACCGTCTCGTTCTCGGCGGGGAACTTGTCGGGGTCGCCCGTCACCGCGGCGCGCAGCCCGCCGATGAGGCGCTTGACGCGGGAGTCCGAGGCCGACCAGTACTCGGCCGTCTCCACGTGCACCTTGACCAGACCGAGCGTCGGGGTCTCGAGGCCGTCCGGGAACCAGATCTCCAGGGCGGGGCTCCACAGCTCCTCGGCCTTGGCGCGGTCCTCGACCAGGGTGGCGGCGCCGGAGACCGACGTCCACGCCGAGTTCTTCTGGTCGGAGAACGAGACGTTGACCTGCGGGTTCGTCCGCAGCTGGGCGACCTTGTCGGAGTCGTCGTGGCAGAAGAACCACAGGTCACCGTCGAACTCGACCTCCTGCAGCGCCATCGGCCGGCTGACGTGACGACCGTCGGCGGTCATGGTCGTGAGCATCGCGATGCGGGCGTCGTCGACCAGCTCGGCGACCTTCGCGACTCCCTCGTCCTGGTGGTGGCTCATGGCGTCCTCCTGTGCGTCGGGTGTGCGGTGCGGCCCACCGGTACCCGTCGCGCCCACGGACAGGCGCCCGACCACCGCTGCGTGAGGGTGGGTCGGGCGCCGAACGGCCGGTACCCCCTGGTCCGCACCCCATGCGCCCCGGTCGCCAACCTGTCGCGGACCAGGATCAGACGGGGTCCGCGTGCTCCGGCGGCCACACGACCGCGAACCGCTCGAAGACGATCTCGTCCTGCTCGGACCACCGGGCGCCGCGCGCCTCCGCGACGCGGGTCCAGTAACGACGGTGCTCGCGCTGCCAGCTCTCCAACGATCCGTCGTCCTCCCCCTCCGCGGCCGCGAAGGCGGCGTCGGCCGACGCGAAGGACCCGAGGCGCAGCTCCAGGCTGCGGATCACGAT
Organism: Nocardioides imazamoxiresistens; assembly: GCF_032378595.1. Taxonomy (NCBI): domain Bacteria; kingdom Bacillati; phylum Actinomycetota; class Actinomycetes; order Propionibacteriales; family Nocardioidaceae; genus Nocardioides; species Nocardioides imazamoxiresistens. Next base: position 162,063 of record NZ_JAVYII010000011.1, on the reverse strand, counting down.
CCGGGGCACCCCGCGACCGTCGCACGCGATCCAGTGCGAGCCCACGCGGGGCAGGTCGTCGCCCCGGGCGCGGAAGTCGTCGACCAGCTCGGCCGTGGCCCGCTTGCCGCCCGCGAGCACGAGGCCCAGCAGCTCGTCGGCGAGCCGCTCGGTGTCACCGAAGTGCTCGACCGTGTGCTCGGGGCAGGCCCGGACGGCGTCGGGTCGGGCGGCGGAGTACGCCTCCCACATCGCGGCCGCAGCCACCCGGTCGACGGCGGCGGCGGGACGTGGGGCTCGGTCGGTCACGCCGGGATGCTCGCAGAGGGCGGCCGGCTCAGCGACCCCGGCCGTTCCCGTTGCCGTTGTTGCCGCCTCCGTTGTTGCCGCCTCCGTTGTTGCCGCCTCCGTTGTTGCCGTTGCCGCTGTTCTCGCCGGCAGCGCTCCCGCTGTCCCCACCGGTCCCGTTGCCCTGGCCGTTGCCCTGGCCGTTCCCCTGGCCGTTGCCCTGGCCGTTCCCCTGGCCGTTGCTCGCCGTCGCGGCATCGGCCACCGGGGCCGAGACCGGGTCGTCGGCGGTGGCCACGGGCGCCACGGGCACCTCGGTCGTGGACGGGTTCACCGGCGCCGGGTCGGTGCGCTCGGCGGCCGGCTCGACCGGCGGCGTCGACGACACGGCGGGCGCCGCCGGCTGGTCCGCGCCCGGCGGGGACTCGGGGTCCGACGTGGCGCCGGAGGTGGTGGCCACGGCCGTGGCGACCGCGGCGGCCGCCACCAGCGCCACGGCCGCGCCGGCACGGCGTCGCCGCCGACGACGGCCCGGACCGCCGAGCACCAACCCGTCCGTCGTCGCGTCGGAGACCAGCAGGTCCCAGTCCGTCGTCGCGGACAGCTCGCCCGGGAGGTCGCACCGGCTCTCGTGGGCGTCGAGGCGTCGCAGCCGCGCCGCCACCTCGGTGGCCGAGGGCCGCGTACCGGGATGGATCGCCGTCATCGTCCGCAGCAGGTCCACCCAGCTGGGGCCGAGGTGGCCGGGGATCTCCGGAGGTCGCGTGAGCCGGGCCAGCGCGGCCTCGATCGCCGGGCCCGGGTAGCAGCGCCGGCCGCTCAGGCACTCGACGAGCAGCAGCCCCAGCGCGTACACGTCGGCGGCGGCCGTGATGCGCCGCTCGGCGCGCACCTGCTCGGGCGCGAGGTAGGCGGGCGACCCGACGGTGGTGCCGGTACGCGTGTGGTGCGCGACGTCGTCGACGGAGCGCGCGATGCCGAAGTCGGTCAGCCAGGTGCGGTCCGCCTCGTCGACGAGGACGTTGCTCGGCTTCACGTCGCGGTGCACGACACCGGCACGGTGCACGTGCGCCAGCGCCTCCGCCACCTGGGCCCCGATGCGGGCCACCCGGGCCGGCGCCAGCGCGCCGTCGGTCGCGCAGACGTCCTTGAGGGTCGTGCGCGCCACCAGCTCCATCGCCAGGTAGGGGCGGCCGTCGGCGACGCCGGCGTCCAGCACCCGGACGACCCCGGGGTGGTCGAGCGCCGAGAGCAACCGGGCCTCGCCTCGCAGACGCACACCGTCGGGATCGTCGGCGCTGCGGTCCTGCAGCAGCTTGAGCGCCACGTCGCGGCCCGTGTCGACGTCGACCGCGCGGCGCACCTCGGCCATGCCGCCGACGCCCAGGACCTCCCGGAGCGCGTACCGCTCCGCGAAGACCTGTCCCTGCTCACCAGCGTGCACCGTTGCCGTCCCCGTCGCTCGTCGCGTCTGACCGGAGCCCGAACCCCGCTCGACGGTACCCACGCACACCTGACGCAACCCGTCCCCACGACGAAGAAGCCCCCGTCCCGCATCGCTGCGGGCCGGGGGCTTCGGGTCGGAGCCGCCTGTCAGAATCGAACTGACGACCTAGTCATTACGAGTGACTCGCTCTACCGACTGAGCTAAGGCGGCCTGTCGCCCGCCGAGGCGAGCGACCCGAAGGAGTATAGGGGCGCCCGTCCGGCGGGACGAAATCAGGGTCCGGGCCGGGTCAGGCGGCCAGCTCGAGGGCCGCGGCCGCCGCGCCCTCGCTGAGGAACGTCTGCTCCCCGCCGCACCAGCAGGTGAACGTCGCCTCGTAGCCGCCGGGGACCGGTCGGACCCCCGTGATCTGGGTGTCGAACGTGAGCTGGGCCGTGTCGCAGACCGTGCAGTGGTGGACGAACATGGGGGGACCTCCTCGGGGTCAGATCGGGGACCCCTCCATTGTGTCGACGTCGAGATTCAAGGGGTAGCCTCACTTTCCAGCGCTATCCCAAGGCATCACCTATGGCTCGGCGTACGCTGCACCCATGCTCTCGCTGCACCAGCTGCGCTGCTTCCTCGCCACCTACGAGCACGGCTCGCTGACGTCCGCGGCCGCCGAGCTCGGGTACGCACAGCCGAGCGTCTCCGAGCAGATCCGGGCGCTGGAGAAGTCCCTCGACGTGCAGCTCTTCCGGCGCGTGGGGCGCGGTGTCGTGCCGACCACCATCGCCGACGAGCTGCGACCGCACGCGGAGCGCACCCTCGCAGCGGCCGACGACGCCCGGCGGGCCGTGGCGAGCGCGCGCAGCTTCGACACGGGGACGATCCGGTTCGGGATGTTCGGCACCGCGCGGCTCTACGCCGGCGCCGGCCTCGTGGCGGACGTCCTTGCCCGCTACCCCGGCGTCCGGGTCGAGCTGATCGGGCAGAACTCGACCGACGTCCACGAGGAGCTGCGGCGCGGTCGCCTCGAGGCGGCCATGATCGCGGTGCCCGCCGTGACCAGCGAGGGCATGACCGTCACCCCCGTCGCCAAGGACGAGCTCGTCTACATCAGCGCCGATCCGGAGCGCCTCACCGCGCCCGTCACCGCGAGCCGGCTCGCCCAGGCCACCCTGGTGATGCCGGAGACGACGTGGCGCGCGGTCGACTCGACACGGATCGTCCTGCGCCAGATGCTGCACGAGACCGGCCGGAACCCGACGACGCGGATCGAGGTCGAGGACGTCGAGACGGCGGTCGAGCTCGTCGGGATGGGCCTGGCCGACTCGGTCATCCCCCGCGGCGCCGCCGACTCGCTGCTGCCCCGGCTGGCGCCGCACGCCGGGTCCGTCCCGCTGCGACCGCGGCAGTACGACGTCATCGCCGTCGTGCACCGTGCGGAGGCGACCCTGTCGCCCGCCGCCGAGCTCATGATCGAGCTGGCGACCGCCCGGATCCAGCAGATCGCCGAGCCCTACCGACCGCGGTGAGGCGGCCGGCGTACCCGCGGCGGCCTCAGCAGGTCGTGCCGTCCTCCGGCACCTCGCCCTCGAGCAGGAACGCGTCGACGGTGTCGTCGATGCAGCTGTTGCCCGAGCCGTAGGCCGTGTGGCCCTCGCCCTCGCGCGTGAGCAGCACGCCCGACTCGAGCTCGTCGGCCATCGCGACGGCCTCCTCGTAGGGCGTGGCCGGGTCGCCGGTCGTGCCGATGACGACGATCGGCGCGGCGCCCTCGCCGGTCACCTCCCGCGGCTCCTCGGCCTGGCGGCCCGTGTAGCCGCTGCACCAGCCCAGGCCGATCTCGCCGCCCTGGCCGAACGTCGGCGAGGCCTCGGCGAAGTCGTCGGCGTACTGCTCCGCCTCGTCCGGCCCCAGGCTCGTCGGGTCGTCGAGGCAGGAGATGGCGTAGAACGCCTCCATCAGGTTCGAGTTGTACGTGCCGTCCTCGGCGCGGTCGGCGTAGCTGTCCGCGAGGAGCAGCAGGTACGTCCCGTCGCCGCTGAGCCCGTCGTCGATCGCCTGGGTCAGGATCGGCCAGTAGTCCTCGCTGTAGAGCGCCGCCTGCACGCCCGTCTGGGCCAGGGCCGCCGTCAGCGGGCGGTCCGGGTCGCTCGTGGCGATCGGCTGGGCCAGCAGCTCGTCGAAGAACCCGTCGATGATCTGGCTCGCCTCGTCCGGCGTCGAGCCCAGCGGACAGCCCGGCAGCGACTGGCAGTCGGCCGCGAAGTTGTCCCAGGCCACCTCGAAGCCGGCGATCTGGCTGATGGAGCCGTCGACGCGGTCGAGGGACGGGTCCGTCGCGCCGTCGAGCACGAGCCGCTGCGAGCGCTCCGGGAAGTAGGTCGCGTAGACCGCACCGAGGGTCGTGCCGTAGGAGAAGCCCACGTAGTGCAGGTCCTCATCGCCCAGGGCCGCGCGCAGCACGTCCATGTCGCGCGCGGTCTCGACCGTCGACACGTGGTTGACCAGGTCGCCCGACAGCTCCTCGCAGCCGGCGCCGAAGCGCTCCTGCCACTCGATGGTGCCCGCCTGGCCCTCGGGCGTCTCGGGGTCGGCCGAGTACGCCATGTACTCGTCCAGCTCCTCGTCGCTCAGGCAGTCGATCGGCGAGCTCTCCCCCGTGCCGCGGGGGTCGAAGCCGACGATGTCGAACCGGTCCTTGAGCGCGGAGCTGAACGGGGCGTACGTCACGAAGTCCGCGCCCGAGGCCCCGGGGCCGCCGGGGTTGGTGACCAGCGAGGCGATGCGCTCGTCGGGCTCGGCGGCGGGCTCGCGCCGCAGTCGCAGCTCGATGGTCTCGCCGTCCGGCTCCTGGTAGTCGAGGGGCACCTCGAGCCAACCGCACTCGTAGGCGTCGTCGTCCTCGCAGTCGGACCAGTCGATGTCCTGGTCGTAGAAGCCCTGCAGCGCGGCGTCGGGAGCCTCGCCCGCCGCGCCGCCGCCCCCGCTGCCGCCGTCACCGCCGGCCTCGTCGGAGCCGCCGTCGCGCAGCACCAGCGCAGCCGTCACCCCGCCGAGGACCGCTCCGACGAGCAGCCCGAACCCGACCACCAGGGCGATCAGCTTTCCCCGCGACACGTCACGCTCCTCCTACCACCGTCGTGGGGCCGCGCCGGCGCGCTCGGCGTCCGGCAGCAGCCCCACCATCATCGACTCCAGGGCGAGCATGACAGGAACGTTGAACTCCAGCATCTGCTCGCGCGCCGCGAACACGACGTCGATGCGCCGCAGGCAACCCTCGGCGCCCAGCTCCTCGGCCAGCGTCTCCACGTCCTCCGCCAGCTCGGTGTTCACCAGCTCGGCCCCGCTGCCCAGCGCGACGGCCACGGCGTCGCGGTAGACCGACACCAGGTCGGTCAGCGCCCGGTCCACCACGTCGAGGTGCCGGCGCTTGGCGCGGGCCTTCTGCTCGCGCTCCAGGGCCGCGCGCGCCGGCGCGTACTCCCGCGGCTTGCGACCCCGCTCCACGACGCCGTACGCCGCGTCCAGGTCGGCGCGCTCGCGCGCGTCGAGCTCGGTGGTGATCGCCTCGGCCTCGGTCTTCGTCGTCTCGTTGAGCAGGCCGGCGGCCGTCATCGCGGCGCCGAGCGAGCGCAGCCGCGCCGGCAGCGCGACCACGTCGCGGCGGCGGTTGCGCGTCGCCTCGTCGGCCGCGAGGGCGCGCGCCCGGCCGATGTGGCCCTGGCTCGCGCGGGCCGCGTACGCCGCCAACGTGGGCGCCGCGCCGACGGCCCGCTCGAGGAAGGCCGCGACGTCGGCGGGCGCGGGCGTGGTCAGCGTGACCAGCCGACAGCGCGAGCGGATCGTCGGCAGCACGTCCTCCACCGTCGGCGCGCACAGCATCCACACCGTGCGCTCGGTGGGCTCCTCGATCGCCTTGAGCAGCGCGTTGAACGCCTGGTCGGTGAGCCGGTCGGCGTCCTCCACCACCAGGATCTGCCAGCGCCGGCCCGCCGGGGCGAGCGCCGAGCGACGCACCAGGTCACGCACCTGGTCGACGCCGATCGAGAGCCGCTGGGTGCGGACGATGCCGACGTCGGCGTGCGAGCCGGCCAGCACGGTGCGGCAGTCGTGGCACTCGCCGCACCCGCCGCGCTCGCACTGCAGGGCCGCGGCGAAGGCGACGGCGGCGTTGGAGCGCCCCGAGCCGGGCGGGCCGGTGAAGAGCCACGCGTGGGTCATGCCGTGACCGGTCGAGGCCGCGGCGGCGAGCCCGCCGATGACGGGGCGCTGGCCGACCAGCTGGTCCCAGACGGTCACGGTGTCCCCCCTGCGACGCGGGCGCGGTCGAGCGCGGGCAGCACCCGCGTCCACACCTCGGCCGCGATGTCCTCGCGCGTGCGGGTGGCGTCCACGACCAGGTAGTGCTCGGGGTCCGCCGCGGCGAGCCGCAGGAACTCCTCGCGCACCCGCAGGTGGAAGTCGAGCGATTCGGCCTCGATGCGGTCGCGGCCCTCGAAGCGACCCAGGCCCGCAGCCGGCTGCACGTCGAGCACGACGGTCAGGTGCGGCCGCAGGTCGCGGGTCGCCCAGCGGGCCAGCTGCTCGAGGCCCGCCACGGCGTCGCCGAGGGTGCGACCGGCCCCCTGGTAGGCCAGCGTCGAGTCCACGTAGCGGTCGGTCACCACGACCTCGCCGCGCCGCAGGGCCGGCAGCACCAGCGACTCGACGTGCTCCGCCTTGTCCGCGACGTAGAGCAGCGCCTCCGTGCGCGACGCGAGCGACCCGGTCGCCGGGTCGAGGACGATGCGGCGCAGCTCGCGTCCCACCGCCGTGTCGCCCGGCTCGAAGGTCGGCACCGCCACGTAGCCCTCGCGCCGGAGCCGGTCGACCAGCAGCGCGGACTGCGTCGACTTGCCGCCGCCGTCGCCGCCCTCGAAGCAGACGAAGACACCGGTCTCGGTGCGGAGGCCGGCTCCGCCGGTCTCGGGCGAGGTCACGGCAGCAACCTACGGGGTCGCACCGACAGCGGGTCGGGGCGCGTCACGTCGCGGTGGTCGTCTTCTTGGCGGTCGACTTCTTGGCGGTGGTCTTCTTCGCCGCCGCCTTCTTCGCGGTGGTCTTCTTCGCCGCCGTCTTCTTGGCCGGGGCCTTCTTCGCGCCCTTCTTGGCCGCCTTCTTCTTCGGGTTCGCCGCGTCCTTCTCGCGACGCTCCACCAGCAGCTCGGCGGCGCGCTCGACCGTCAGGTCCTCGACCGTGTCGTCCTTGCGCAGCGAGGCGTTCGTCGTGCCGTCGGTGACGTACGGACCGAACCGGCCGTCCTTGACCACCATCGGCTCGCCGGTCACGGGGTCGGCCCCGAGCTCCTTGAGCGGCGGCTTGGCCGCGCCGCGCCCGCGCTGCTTCGGCTGGGCGTAGATGGCCAGGGCCTCGTCGACGGTGATGTCGAAGATCTGGTCCTCGCTCGTCAGCGAGCGCGAGTCCGTGCCCTTCTTGAGGTACGGCCCGTAGCGCCCGTTCTGCGCCGTGATCTCGACGCCCTCGGCGTCCGTGCCCACCACGCGCGGCAGGCTGAGCAGCTTGACCGCCTCGTCGATCCCGACGGTGTCGAGCGACATCGAGCCGAACAGCGAGCCGGTGCGCGGCTTGGCGCTCTTGGGGGCGTCCTCGGGCAGCAGCTCGGTGACGTACGGCCCGAAGCGGCCGTTCTTCGCCACCACGACCAGACCCGTCTCCGGGTGCCGGCCGAGCTCGCGCTCCTCGCCGGCGGGGTTGGCCAGCAGCTCCTTGGCCTTCGCGACCGTCAGCTCGTCGGGAGGCAGGTCGTCGGGCACGTTGGCCCGCTTGGCCGCGCCGGCGCCGTCGTCGCCCGGGCCCTCGAGGTACGGGCCGTAGCGCCCGACCCGCAGGTTGATCCCGGTCTCCTCGTCGCCCGCGTAGGGCACGGGGAAGGTCGCGAGCTCCTTGGCGTCGATGTCGCCCAGCTCGTTGACCAGCGTCTTGAGGCCGTCGACGTCGCCGGAGCCGAAGTAGAACTCGGCCAGCTCGGTGTTGCGATCGCTGCGGCCCGCGGCGATCTCGTCGAGCACGTCCTCCATCTGGGCCGTGAACTCGTAGTCGATCTGGCGGGGGAAGTGCTCGGTCAGCAGCCGCACGACGGAGAACGCGAGCCACGCCGGGACGAGGGCGGTGCCCTTCTTGTAGACGTAGCCGCGGTTGAGGATGGTGCCGATGATCGAGGCGTACGTCGACGGGCGCCCGATCTCGCGCTCCTCGAGCTCCTTGATCAGGGTCGCCTCGGTGTAGCGAGCCGGCGGCTTCGTCTCGTGACCGCTCGCGGACACCGAGGCCGCGGAGACCGCGTCGCCCTCGGTCACCGCGGGCAGGCGGGTCTCGGCGTCGTCGGTGGCCGCACCGTGGTCGGTGCCCTCGACGTACGCCTTGAGGAAGCCGTGGAAGGTGATCACGCGGCCCGACGCCGAGAAGACGACGTCCTCGCCGCTCGAGGCGGCACCCCCGAGGCGGATCGTCACCGACTGCCCGGTGGCGTCCTTCATCTGCGAGGCGACGGTGCGCATCCAGATCAGCTCGTAGAGGCGGAACTGCTCGCCCGTGAGGCGGGTCTGGGCCGGCGTGCGGAAGCTGTCGCCCGCCGGACGGATCGCCTCGTGCGCCTCCTGCGCGTTCTTGACCTTGCTGGCGTACACCCGCGGGCGGTCCGGCACGTACTCCGCGCCATAGAGCTCGCGCACCTGGTCGCGCGCCGCGGCGACGGCGCCGTCGGAGAGCGTCGTCGAGTCGGTACGCATGTAGGTGATGAAGCCGTTCTCGTACAGCCGCTGCGCCACCGACATCGTGGTGCTGGCGCTCATCCCGAGCTTGCGCGACGCCTCCTGCTGCAGCGTGGTCGTGCGGAACGGCGCGTAGGGCGAGCGCTTGTAGGGCTTCGACTCGACCGAGCGTACGTCGTAGGTCGTGTCGGCGAGCGCCGCGACCAGGCCCTCGGCCCGGGCGCGCTCGAGGTGGACGACCTTGCCGGCCGAGGCGCTCTTGAGCTGTCCGTCGGGGCCGAAGTCGGAGCCGCGGGCCACGCGGGCTCCGTCGACGGAGTGGATCTTGGCCGGGAACATCCGCTGCTCGTGCGCGCTGCCGGCGTCGAAGGTGCCCTCGAGGTCCCAGTACGACGCGACGCGGAAGCGCATCCGCTCCGACTCCCGGTCGACGACCAGACGCGTGGCCACCGACTGCACGCGGCCGGCGGACAGACCGCTCATCACCTTGCGCCACAGCACGGGCGAGACCTCGTAGCCGTAGAGGCGGTCGAGGATGCGGCGCGTCTCCTGCGCCTCGACGAGGTCCATCGCCAGCTCGCGCGGGTGCTCGGCGGCGTCGACGATCGCCTGCTTGGTGATCTCGTGGAAGACCATCCGCTTCACGGGGATGTTCTTCGGCTTCAGCTCGTCGAGCAGGTGCCACGCGATGGCCTCGCCCTCGCGGTCACCATCGGTGGCGAGGAAGAGCTCGTCGGCGTCCTTGAGCAGGCTCTTCAGCTTCGAGATGTGCGACTTCTTGTCGCGCGGCACCACGTAGTACGGCTGGAAGCCGTTGTCGACGTCGACCGCGAGGCGGCCCCACGGCTTGTCCTTGATCTTGGCGGGGGTGTCGGCGGCGTTGTTCGGCAGGTCGCGGATGTGGCCGATGGACGACTCCACGACGTAGCCCGACCCCAGATAACCCGCGATCGTCCGAGCCTTCGCAGGGGACTCGACGATCACCAGCTTGTGCGACACGACACCCTCTCTTCACCCGTCGGTCGTGGGGTCGGCTCCGGCGCCGCTTCCCCACGGCGGGTCACAGTAGCGCGGACCGTCGTCCCGGGGCCCACCCGCGGCGGGGGCCCGGTGGAGAGTGACGTCGGCGTCGATCGCGGCGAACGCCGGACGCGAGGGGTCCTGGGTGGGGATGATCCCCCCAGCACCGTCGCGCCGCGACGGTCCCCCACTCGGAGGAACCACCACCGTCATGGCCCATCCCCTGCGCCGCGTGCTGGGCGCGCTCGTCGCCGCCCTCGCCGTCCTCGTGTCCGCTCTCACGCTGCTCGCGCCGGCCGCCGGCGCCGCGCCCGCCGGCGCCGGACCCCGCGTCGACGACCTCCGCACCGACGGCTACGTCGAGGTCTCCGGCACGGTCCGACGCGCCGACCGCGCACCGCTGGTGGACGCGTGGGTCGACGTGTACCGCTGGAACGGGTCGACGTTCGCGGCCACCGGGACCTCCGCGCAGGTCGCCGCGGACGGGACGTACAGCCTGCAGGTGACGGCCGTCGGCACGTACGCCCTCGAGGCCGGCGACCTCGCGGAGGACACCGACCTGGTCACCTCCAACGGCACCCCGACGCTGCCGACCAGCGCCACCGGCGCCGGCACGTTCGCGGTCACCGAGACGAGCGGGCCGGTGGTGCGTCCGGAGATGGTGCTGCCCCGCGCCGACACCGTGGGCGGCACGGTCCTCGACGCGGCCGGAGCCGGCCTGTCCGGCGTCGTGGTCAGCTTCCTGGTGTGGGACCCGACCGCCCGGGCGTGGGACTACGCCGAGAGCACCACGTCCGGCCAGGGTGGGGCGTACGCGACGCGGCGCGACTACTTCACGGCGGGCGAGTCCGTCACCGTCGAGCTCTCCGCCCGCGGCCACGCGACCACCTACCTCGGCGGCGGCACCGACCTGCCGGCCAGCCCGACGACGGGAACGTCCCGCGTGGTCCCGGCCTCCGGGAGCCTCGCCCTCGGCGCGACCAGGCTCGCCGCGACGACCGAGCGCCCGGTCAGCGGTGTGGTCAGCACGGCGTCCGGCCCCCTGGCCGGCGCGGTCGTCGAGGCCGCGATCTGGCGCACCGAGCCCGACGGCACGTCCTACTGGGACTACCTCGACGACGTCGAGACCGACGCCTCGGGCCGCTACACCCTGTACGCCCCGGCCGGCGCGGTGGTCACGACGGCGTACGTCGCCCGCGGGCACCAGACGCTCTACCTCGGCGGCTCCACGGAGGAGCCCGGCCGGCCGACCGCCACGAACTCGCGGACGGTCCCGGCCTCCGGGACCCTCACGCTCCCCGGCGTCACCCTGTCCCCGCTGCCGTCCGTCAGCGGCCGCGTCGTGACCGGCTCCGGCACGCCGGTCGTCGACGCGACCGTCACCGTGCTGCAGTGGTCGCAGGACGCCGACGGCTGGTACGTCGAGGACGTCGACGACGTGTCCACCGACGCCGACGGGCGCTACACGGTCTACGCCACGCCCGGCACGCGGATCACCCTCCAGATCGCCTCGGTGCACCACAACCTCGCCTGGGTGCCGGGGGCCCCGGGCTCCGCGCCCACGGACGCCACCGCGCTGACGATGACCTCGGCGAGCATCGACGTCGGCACCACGACGCTCACCGACGCGCCCGTGGCCACCGGCCGCTTCGTCGACGCGAGCGGCGCGCCGGTCGTCGACGGCTTCGTGTGGGTCTACGTCTGGCTCCCCGACGAGAAGGCGTGGGCCGTGGACTGGTTCGCGTCCACCGACGCGGACGGTCGGTTCGAGGCCGCGCTCGAGCGGGGCCAGCGCTACGCCTTCGCGCTGGAGACCGAGACCGGGACGCTCCTCTACGGCGGCGGCACCGAGCTGCCCCACGCCCCCAAGGTCGCGAACTCGGTGATCGCGCCGAAGTCGGGGACCGTCGACCTCGGCACCACCGGCGACGGCTCCACCCAGATCACCGCGCGCAGCACCCCCGGCGCCCCGACGGGGACCCGCCGCCCCGGCTCGGAGCTGCGCGCCGCGCCGGACCCGGCCTGGAGCGTCTCCGGCACGACGGTCACCTACCAGTGGCTCGCCGACACCATCGCGATCCCGGGCGCCAACCAGTCCACGTTCACCCCGCAGCCGGCGCACAACGGCATGAACGTCTCCGTGCGCTACACCGTGAACCGCACGGGGTACCGCTCCGGGTCGGCCGTCAGCCCGACGGTCCCGGTGGCATACGCGGCCCCCACCGCCTCGGTGCTCCCCCGCATCCACGGCCCGCGGGCGTACGACGAGACGCTGACGGCCACGCCGGGGACCTGGAACGTCTCCGGCCTGACCTTCTCCTACCAGTGGCTGCGCAACGGCTCGCCCATCCCGGGCGCCACGGGCACGGCGTACCGCGTCGCGGCGACCGACGCGAACCAGAACCTGTCCCTGCGCGTCACCGCGACGCGCCGCGGCTACGACACCGGCACCGCGACCAGCGTGGTGTCGAAGGTCGCGCGGCTGCGCTCGAGCACGGCGCTCGCCCTGCACGCGACGACGGTGCGCGCGACCCAGAACGCGCGGGTCAAGGTCGCGGTGTCCGCCGAGAGCAAGGTCGGCCCGACGGGTCGCGTGCAGATCAAGCACGGCACTCGCGTGCTCGCGACGGTGGACCTGACGGCCGCGCACCGGGGGTGGCTCGGCTCGGTCACGCTGCCGCGGCTGGCGGCGGGGACGTACACGCTGACCGCGACCTACCTGCCGACCTCGGGGAACATCGAGAGCTCCACCTCGAGCCGCGTCACCCTGCGGGTGGACCGCTGACCGAGGCCCGACGGGGCGGGGACCTCAGAGCGTGAGGAACCCGTCCTCGACGAGCTGGCGCACGACCGGGAGGTAGGTCGCGCGCAGGTCGGCGGCGTCCTGTTCGAGCAGCTGCGCGACCGCGTCGACGATGACCCCCAGCGCGAGCTCGCCGTCGCAGGCGCCGACGATCGCGGCCGTGACCGTGTCGGCGGCGTGGCCGCGCCGGAAGCCCCGCTGCTGGCGCAGCACGATGGCCTCCGGGTCCTCGGCCCCCGGCGCTCCGACGGTCTCCTGCACCACGCCCTCGGCGAGCAGCAGGCGACGGCCCAGCAGGGCGTCGTCGTCGGTGCGGCGCAGCTCGTCGACCGCGTCGCCCCAGGCGGCGATCGCCGAGGCGATCGGCTGCTCGATGTCGTAGGGCCACTCCTCGAGCCGGTGCCGCACGGGGCCCGCCTCGCCCGCGACGCGGCGTCGCAGGTTGATCCAGCCGAACCCGACGCCCTCGATGCCCTGCTCCTCGAACCACGAGAGCCAGGTGTCGTAGCGCCGCAGGTAGTCGGGCGTACCGACCGCGCCCTCGTCGGCGAGCCACAGCTCGACGTACGCCGCGGGGTCCAGCACCTCGCGCTGCACCACGAGCGCGTCGCACTCCGGGCCGTCGGGCCCGGCCCCGAGCCAGCCGGCGAGACGCTCGTCCCACGGCTGGCCCTTCGCGATCACCCAGTTGGCGAGCACCTGGCACCAGCCGCCCTCCACGAGGTGGCGCGGCGCCGTGCGGACGATGTCCTCCACGACGCGGTCGCCGGGCAGGCCGGAGTCGCGGTAGACGAGCCGCTCCCGGTTGCCGGGCGAGATGACGAACGGCGGGTTGGTGGCGATCAGGTCGAACTGCTCGCCGCGGACCGGCTCGAAGTACGAGCCGTCGCGCACCTCGACCTGGTCGAGGCCGTTGAGGGCGGCGTTGAGGCGCGCGACCCGCAGCGCTCGGGGGTTGACGTCGGTCGCGACCACGCGGCCCGCGTGGGTGGCCAGGTGCAGCGCCTGCACGCCGCAGCCGGTGCCGAGATCGAGGGCGGAGGCGACGTCCTCGCGGATCGTCAGCTGGGCCAGCGACGTCGAGGCCGAGCTGATCCCGAGCACGTGGTCGGAGGTGACGTGGTTGGGGGCGCCGTCGAGACCGGGCGTGAGGTCGCTGACCACCCAGAAGTCGTGGTCGCCGAGCGCGTCGGGGGCCGAGTACGGCCGGCAGTCCAGCCGGGCGCGCACCTCGCCCACGCCGGCCTCCAGGACCCCCTCGACTGCGAGCCGGTCGACCAGGTCCGGCAGCGCTGCGTCCGCGGCCGAGCGCGGCACGGCGGCCTGCAGCAGGAACAGCCGGGTGAGGGTCGCGAGCGGCGAGCCGTCGGTGGTGCGCGCAAGCCCCGGCGCCGTCTGGTTGCGGGCGAGCGCCCCGTGCGCGACGGGGCCGAGCAACCCGGCCACGGTGTCGACGGTGAAGTCGGCGGCGACGAGCGCGTCGCGCAGCCGGTGCGGCAGGTCGGCGGAGGGGACGGTCACGGGGCCCGACCCTAGCGCGCCGGGCGACCACCGCCGGGAACGACGAAGGCCCCTCCCGCCGGAGCGGGAAGGGCCTTCGCGTTGGTCTCGGGCAGGTGCGCCCGGGTCCGACCTCAGACGGGGCGGACGTTCTCCGCCTGCGGGCCCTTGGGGCCCTGCGTGACGTCGAACTCGACCTTCTGGTTCTCGTCCAGGGACTTGTAGCCCTGCGTCTGGATGGCCGAGTAGTGCACGAAGACGTCGTCGCCGCCGTCCTCCTGCGCGATGAAGCCGAAGCCCTTCTCAGCGTTGAACCACTTCACGGTGCCCAGAGTCATGTCGACTCACTTCTCCTTGTGTCGGGGCGAGAGCCGTCACCTCGACGGCCCTACACCAGATGCGGTGACACGTCGCTCCGACTCACGTGAGTGGTTGCCCACGAGAAAAAAGCGCCGTTGGATCACGAACTCCGCCGGCTTTACCTGCTGGAACCTGCACCTGCTGCGAGAAGGACAGTACCAACCAGATGGGCGCCGTCGACATTCTCCGGGCAGGTGATTTCGAACTTCGGCGATGAAGTCTCTGCAACGCCCCGATGACGGGGGCGCAACGAAGGGTCGCGGCGGACCCCTCGACTTGCCTCGGCGTGCAACTCTGGTGTCCCATATGAGACATTGATGTCTCACTCGGCATCCCCCCACCACCCCGGAGGCACCGCATGGCCACGCGCGACGACGTCCTCGGCGCCGCCCTGCGTCACCTCAACACCGACGCCACCGCGTCGATGGCGGCGATCGCCGAGGCCGCCGGCATCAGCCGCGCCACGCTGCACCGCCACTTCGCCAAGCGCGAGGCGCTGGTGCGCGAGCTCGGCGAGCGGTCGCTCGACCGGTGGGAGCGCACCCAGGACGAGGCCGGGATCGACGCGGCCGGCGCCTCCGGCGACGCCGAGCGCATCCGCGACTGCGCGACCGCGATGCTCACCCAGCTGGTCGCCGACGCCGACGAGTTCGGCTTCACGCTCGTCGACGAGTTCCTGTGCACCGAGCCGGCGCTGCTCGAGCGCACCGACCGGCTCTTCGACCGCGAGGTGGCCTTCTGGGCCGCGGCCCAGGACGCCGGCGTGCTGCGCCGCGACGTGCCCGCCCGCTGGATCGGCCACGCGGCGTACGGCCTGCTGGTCGCCTCCCGCGACGCCATCAGATCCGGCGACGTCGCCCCGCGCGACCTCGCCCCCCTCGTCCTCTCGACCTTCCTCGACGGAGCCTCCGCATGACCACGCACCACCCCCGCACCGACACCACCGCCGCCGGCCACCCCGGCGGCCACCCCCGCCGCTGGGCCGGCCTGGCCGTCCTGTCCGCGAGCCTGCTCGTCGTCGTCATGGACATGACGATCCTCAACGTCGCGCTGCCCTCGCTGACCGCCGACCTCCAGCCGTCGTCGACGCAGCAGCTGTGGATCGTCGACGTCTACTCCCTCGTGCTCGCGGGCCTGCTCGTGCCCGCCAGCGCGCTCGCGGAGCGGTTCGGCCGCCGCCGCGCGCTGCTGACCGGATTCGCGCTTTTCGCGATCGCGTCGCTGACGATCCTGGTCGCCGACACCTCCGAGCACGTGATCGCCGTGCGCGCCCTGCTCGGCGTGGGCGGCGCGCTGATCATGCCGACCACGTTGTCGCTGATCCGGTCGCTGTTCACCGATCCCGTCGAGCGGGCGAAGGCCCTCGGCGTGTGGGCCGCGATGGCCGCGCTCGGCGGGGCCCTGGGTCCGGTCGTCGGCGGGCTGCTGCTCGAGCGGTTCGACTGGCACGCCGCGTTCCTGGTCAACGTGCCGATCATGGTCGTGGCCTCCGTCGCGGCGCTCGTCCTGCTGCCCGAGAGCCGCTCGGCGACCCCGCCGCGCATCGACCTGCCCGGGGTGGCGCTGTCGGTGGTCGGCATGACCGCGTTCGTCTACGCCGTCAAGCACCTCGCCAAGTCCGGGGTCGACCTCGAGGGCGTCGCCGCCGCGATCACCGCGGTCGTGCTGCTCACGCTGTTCGTGCGCCGGTGCCTGCGGGTCGAGGCGCCGATGCTGGAGGTACGCCTGTTCGTCGGCCGCGCCTTCCGCGCCGGCGTCCTGACGGCGCTGGCCACGAGCATCGCGATGGCCGCGCTGCTGCTGCTCGGCGCGCAGTGGCTGCAGCTGGTGCACGGCTGGTCGCCGCTGCAGACCGGCCTGGCCCTGCTGCCGCTCGCGGTCGGCGGGCTGATCGGCTCGCCGCTGGCGCCCGGCGTCGCGCAGCGCATCGGCGCGCGCGCGGTGCTGGCGGGCGGGCTGGCGGTCGGCGGGCTCGGCTTCCTCGTGCTGTTCGTCGCGCCGCACCCGCTGTCGTACGCCGCCCTGGCGGTGGCGCTGCTGCTGGTCGGGATCGGGATGGCGTCGCTGGCGGTCGCCTCCGCCGTGATCATGGCGGGCGCCCCGACCGACAAGGCCGGCAGCGCGGCCGCGATCGAGGAGAGCAGCTACGAGATCGGCGCCGTCCTCGGCGTCGCGGTGCTGGGCAGCGTCGCGTCCGCGATCTACCGCAGCGACCTGCCGGCGTCGGACCTGACCGCAGCCGGCGTCGGGGCGGGCGACGTGGACGCCGCCCGGGAGTCGCTCGGCGGCGCGCTCGAGGTCGCCGACGGCCTCGGCGGCCCGGGCGCGACGCTGGCCGCGGACGCGGCGGCGGCGTTCACCGACTCGCTGGCCTGGACGGGCCTGGCGGGCGGCGTGCTGCTGCTGGTCACGGCCTGCGTCGTCGCCCGGCTCACGCCGAAGGACCTCGATCTGTCCGACGCCGAGCACTGACCGCCGCCGCGGTGCCGGCGACGGCCATCGTCGCCGTCGAGGCGACGGTGACGAGCAGGGGCGCGGTCCACGTCCCGGTGACGTCGTGGATCGCGCCCATCAGCGCCGGCCCGATCGCCGCCACGGTGTAGCCGCCGCCCTGCACGATCGTCGACATGCCCGCGCTCTCGCGGTCGGAGCGGGCGACGCGCGCGACGATCGTGAAGATGGCCGCGAAGCCACCGCCCTGCGCGGCGCCGCCGAGCACGATGCCGACCAGGTGCGCCTCGGGGGCGACGAGCAGGATGATCGGGAAGGTCATCCACAGCGCGCCGACGAGGGCGATCGCGATCCACTCCGGAGCCCACCGGCTCAGCAGGGGCACCCCGATCGCGCCGAGCACGGCGGAGATCTGGAAGAACCCGGACAGCACGGCGGTCGCGCCGGCGCCCGTGCCCGCGTCGTCGGCGAGGACGGAGGGCAGCCAGGCGGTCAGGGAGTAGTACGACGCCGCCTGGCCCGCGAACGCGAGCGTCAGCAGCACGACCACGGGCTCGCGCCACAGCGGCTTCGGCGGCTCGACGGGGCCGGTCTCCGGCGCCGGCTCCGCGGTCGGCACCACGGCGGCCGCGGCCAGCGGGCGTACGCCGACGCGCCACCACACCGCGAACGCCACGACGCACACGAGCGCCGGCGCGAGCAGACCGACCTGCCAGCCGGTCGCCGCGACCAGGGGACCCGTGCTGACCAGCACGCCCATGGAGCCGACGTTGAGCGAGACGGTGTACGCCCCCGTCACCATCCCGACCTCGCTGGTCGGGGTACGGCGCCGGATGAGCACCGGCACCACGATGTTGCCCACCGTGATCGCGACGCCGATCAGCAGCGTGCCGGCCAGCGCGGCCGGGAAACCGCCCGCGGAGCGCAGCAGGACGCCCGCGATCACCCCTCCCAGGCCGATGGCGAGCGCCATCTCGGCGCCGCAGCGACGCATCACCAGCAGGGCGAGCGGAGCGGCCACGCCGAAGCACAGGGCCGGCAGGCTGGTCAGCAGGCCGACCTCGCCGCTGGTGACGTCGAGCGCGCTGCGCACCTCGTCGGCCACGACCGACACCCCGACGAACGGGGCCCGGAAGTTGAGGGCAGCGAGCAGGAGGGCGAGCACGAACAGCCACGGCACCGCGGCCCGTCCTCGAGAGTCGGCCGAGGTCACCTGCGCACGCTACGCCCGGCCGACGGGCGGTACGCCGCGGGGTCGCGGCGCTGAGACCGGCTCAGGCGCCGGCGGCCGGGGCGGCGGTCGGGTGCGTGGGGCGGGCGACCGGGGCCGTCCCCGCACACGCCGGGTCGAGCTCGAGGTCCGTCACGGACTGGACCGAGACGTACTCGGCCTCTCCCCAACCGGTCGGGATCGTCACGCCGGCGTCGACGTAGACGCTGCCGGCGTCCACCTCCACGGTCACGGCCATCCCGGGCTCGAGGGAGAAGATCTGGGCTTCGATCCCGGTGCCGACGTTGTCGTTGTCCGACGGCTCGACGTAGAGGTCCACCGTCACCTCGGAGGGGTTCGAGACGATCACCGTGCCGCATCCCGGCTTGATCTCGACGACGTCGGCGTCGAAGCAGGCCTGGTCCTCCTCTGCGACCGGGAAGCTGTCGGGAGCGCCGGGGTCGAGCTCGAAGCCGTACCTCGGGAAGGCGAAGAAGGTCGTGTCGTTGCCGTCGCCGAACGCCGCGAGCGGGTAGCGCCCCGGCTCGATCTCGAGCGTCGAGCTGTACCCCTCGTCGAAGTAGCGCTCCTCCACCGTCCAGCCCACGCCCTCGACGTCGGGGATCACGACGTCGCAGCCGTCGAACACCACCGGCGGGGGCGTGACGCTCACCGGGGTCTCGAGCACGAGCACGGTGAGGACGTCGGAGACAGCGGCAGCCCCGTCCTCGGAGACCAGCAGCTGGAAGGTGTACTCCGCGCCGGGCTCCGCGTCCTCCGGGATCGTCACGTCGACGACCGAGTCGACGGCGCCCGCGACGGTGGCCGCGTCCCAGCCGGCGAGAACGTCGACCGCCGTGCCGGCCGGGGCGACGGCGACGGTGGCGGTCGCGTCGAGCGGGACGACGTCCCACGCGACCTCGATCGTGGTGCCCGCGTAGGCGGCCAGGTCGTCCGCGAATCCTTCCAGGGTGAAGGAGTCGACGGTCGCGGCGCTCGCGGGCGCGGCCGTCAGCAACGGCGCGGCGAGGGCCAGCACGGGCAGGAGGAGCAGTCGGCGCACGGGTCTCGTCTCTCGTCGCGAACGGCCCTCTGCCGCCTCGGCGACCGGAACGTAGCAGCGTGGGGACGCCTGCGGGTGCGGAACGCCGCAGATCGCCTGGTCAGGCGCCTCGCGAATCGTCCTCGGCGTCGGACGCGTCGGCGACGTAGGCCTCGATCTCTCCCAGCACCCGCGCCTTGACGTCGTCGCCCGCGAACGACGACCGCACCGCGGTGCGCGCCAGGTCGGCGACGCCGGCCCGGTCGAGGTCGAGCAGGTCGGCCGCGACGGCGTACTCCCGGTTCAGCGTCGTGCCGAACATCGGCGGGTCGTCGGAGTTGATCGTGACCGTGACGCCGGCGTCGCGGAAAGCCCGCAGCGGGTGCTCGGCGAGCGTGGCGACGGCGCGGGTGGCGATGTTGGAGGAGGGGCAGACCTCGAGGGGTACGCCCGTGGCCGCCAGGTGGGCGAGCAGCTCGGGGTCCTGTGCGGAGGAGGTGCCGTGCCCGATCCGCTCGGCGCCGAGCAGCCGCAGCGCGTCCCAGACCGTCTCGGGGCCGGTGGTCTCGCCCGCGTGCGGCACGCTGCGCAGCCCCGCGGCGCGCGCAGCGTCGAAGTGCGGCGCGAACTGCGGGCGCGGCACGCCGATCTCCGGCCCGCCCAGGCCGAACCCGACGAGCCCGTCGGGGGCGTGGTCGAGCGCGAAGCCGAGGGTCGCGTCGGCGGCGGGCAGGCCGGACTCGCCGGGGATGTCGTAGATCCAGCGCATGACCAGCCCGAAGTCGCGCTCGGCGGCGACGCGGGCGTCCTCGAGCGCTTCGGTGTACGCCTCGATCGCCATCCCGACGCCCTCGTCGTGCGGGCGTACCGAGGTGTAGGGCGTGCAGGTCAGCTCGGCGTAGCGCAGGTTCTGGCCGGCGGCCATCTCGCGCGCCACCTCGTAGGTCAGGTAGCGGATGTCCTCGGGCGTGCGCACCAGCTCGACGACCGCCAGGTAGACCTCGATGAAGTGGGCGAAGTCCCGGAACTCGAAGAACTCCGCGAGCGCGTCGACGTCGCTGGGCACGGTGCCGGGGTGGCGCGCGGCGAGCTCGGCGACGATCCGCGGCGACGCCGAGCCGACGTGGTGGACGTGCAGCTCGGCCTTCGGCAGGCCGGCGATGAAGTCGGTGAGGTCGGTGCGGTCGGGCATGGGGTCCTCCGGGACGCGGAACGGGGCGTCGCGCATCGTAGGTCGGCGGGCCGCGTTCGCCGGAACCACGGACCCGTGGGTCCGCGGCCCGATAGGTTCGAGCGGTGACGGACCGGTCCCTGCCCCGCGCGCTGCAACGCGTGGCCCAGGCCGGCCCGTGGTTCCCAATGGCCTTCCTCGGCCTCCTGGCTCAGTTCGCGCTCGCCGCGCGGGCGAACGGCGGCACCGACATGCCCGACTGGGCCCCGTGGATCGGACGGAGCGTCGCCACGCTCTCGCCCGCGATCCTGGTGTGCTGCCTGCTGGGCCTGTGGCTCAGCATCCGCTGGCAGGTCGCCTACCGCCGTTCCCCGGCCGGCAACGTCGACCTCAGGGCCGTCCCGTGGCGGGACCGGCACGTGCTGGTGCACCGCGACGTCCACCTCACCCACGTCCCCGGGGACGCGAGCAGGCCGCCGTACACCTACACCGTCGGCCTGTCGGCCCGCCACCACCCCGAGCTCGTCGTCACCGGGGCGGACCTCCGCACGGCCGGTGCGATGCTCGGCGACATGGTGGACCGTGTGGCCCGCCGGAAGCTCGCCGTGCGGCAGAGCGCCGTGGCCGTCAAGGCGTGGACCGGGCGACCGCTCGCCGTGCTCGAGCTGGCGGAGCCCGAGCGGTGGGTGCCCGTGGCGGACCGCCTGCACGGCCGCGGCGTCGGCGGGCCTCCGGTCCGCGCCTTCCAGCTCGTGCCGGTCGACGAGCAGGGTCGGTGGCCGTGGGACGTCCACCCCGGTACGCCCGGCGCCCATGCCGCGCCGGACCTCACGGGTCTTCCGGTGCTGACGCTGCGATGACCTCCTCCTGGCGGCGCCTGGTGCAGCAGACTGTCGGGCAACCGTGCCAGTACGCCGTGGCGGCACCCTTCTGCGCGCTCCAGATCGTGCTTGCGGTCGTCCGGCTGTCGGGCTCCCCCTCTCCCGCCGCCGTGTGGATCGACGTGGGGATGCTCCTGCTCCTGACGTGCCTCCTCGCACTCTCCCTGGCCGCCGCCTCGATCGATCTCCGCGCGCGGCGGCGGCGCCGCGTCGCGTACCGTCGCTCCCCCGCGGGCAACGTGGGCCGGGGCGACGTCTCCCGCCGCGCGTGGCGTCTCCTCGAGCGAGAGGGGATCCACCTGACGCACGTGCCCGCCGACGGCGAGCGGGAGGCGTACACCCACACCGTCGGCCTGGCCGCGCGCCCGCACCCGGAGCTCGTCGTCACCGGCCCTGACCCGCGGGCGGCTGCGGACGTGCTGGCCGACCTGGTGGACCGCGTGGCGCGCGGCGCGCTGGCCGTGCGGAGGAGCGTGGTGGCCGAGCACGCCGCGTCCGGCCGACGCCTCGCCCTGCTCGAGCTGGACGACGCCCAGCGGTGGGTGCCCGTCGCCGAGCGGCTGCACGGCAGCGGCGTGGGCGCCGCGCCCGTCCGCGCGTACCGGGTCGTGGCGGTCGGCGACCACGCCGCGCCGGACCTCGGGGGCCTCCCGGTGCTCACGCTCCGCTGACGACCGCCCTGGGAAGGCCGCGGTGCGTACGCCGTCGTCTAGAGCCGTGGGGCGCGCGCGAACGCGAGCACCGCCACCGTCGTCAGCACCGGCAGCGCGGCGACGAACGGCAGGAGACGGCCGGGCTGGTCGACGAGGAACAGCCCGATCGAACCGATAGCTCCGAGGAGCAGGCCGAGAGCCAGCGCACGGCCCCACACGTTGACCTGCCACTGGGCAAGTCGCGCGAGGTCCGCCGCCGACGCCGGTCGTTGCTCGGGCGGCAGCCCACGTCGTCCGGCTGCGTCGGTCTCGAGGTGCGACATGCGCGTGACGCTACGACGCGGGCGCTGGCTGCGTCCGGCCTTCGCGTGGTCCCAGCCGACTTCGCGGCCGTCCTGCATCGCAGCCGTCTCCCTGACTGTCAGCGGCGACACCGGATGCTCCGCTGGCGCAGCGGCAACGCACCGACGCGCGACCTCGATCCGGTTGCCAACGCATCCCGCGGGAGGTCGCAAGGAAGTCGCAGGGGAGGTCGACGCGCCCGGACGTTAGGAGGCTCGGTCGAGCAGCCCCGAGGTAACGCCCGTGACGACTCCAAGAACGAGACCGAGAGCCACGACAGCCGCCAGCACCCGAGGCATCGACCACCCACGACGCCTGAGCTGCCCGACCACAACTGCGACTACCCCACCGAAGGCCGCGTAGAACAGGAACTCCCCCACGCTCATCATCCGCCCCCTCGAGCTGCCGCCATCTTGACGACGTCACGCTAACCGTCGCGCCCTGAATGCCTGACGACCTCCATAGCCAATGCCCCTTCGCCCGTGGCGGCGACCCTAGACTCCACGGACGTGGACCGAGCCCTGCGCGTCGTCGGCACCATGGTCGTCGTCGGGGCCGTCGGCGGCGGTGTCGTCGCTGCGCTCGCGGTCGTGCTGCTGCACCACGTCTCCCTCACCTCGACCCGCTGGGCCGCCGCGACGAGCGGGGTGCCGTGGCTGCTCGCCGCGGCCGTCCTCGCCCTGCCCGTCGGGGTCGCGGGCCTGCTGCTGACGCGACGTCGCCGCACGGCGCTCGCGACGGCCGGGGTGGCCGTCGTACTGCTCGCGCCGGCGGTGTGGACGCAGGGGCCGCTGCTGTTCGGGGACGACGTCACCAACGACGGTCCGCGACTGGTCGTCCTGACCAGCAACCTCGAGTACGGCGGCGCCGACCCCGATGCGCTCGTCGAGCTCGTCGAGGCGCGCGACGTCGACGTCCTGTTCGTGCAGGAGCTGACCCCGGCCGCGGAGGACGCGCTCACCCCGCTCCTCGCCGACGTCCTCCCCCACCACCAGCTCGTGCCGGCGGAGACCGCGGTCGGCAGCGGTATCTACGCGCGCTTCCCGCTCGAGGACGCCGAGGCGCTGCCCGACACCTTCCTCACGACGGTGCTGGCGACGGCGCAGGTGCCCGGGCACGGCGCCGTACGCGTCGGCTCCGCCCACCCGGTCGCGCCCTGGCCCGTGCAGCGCCGCGCCTGGGAGGCCGAGCTCGGGCAGGTCCGAGAGGCGCTGCACGCGGTCCCCGACGACCTGCCCGTCGTGGTCGGCGGCGACTTCAACGCGACCTGGGACCACCCGGAGCTCCGCCAGCTGCTCGACGAGGGATACCGCGACGCGGCCGAGCAGTCCGGCTCGGGCTGGGTGCGGACGTGGCCGCAGGACCGGTACGTCCCGCTGATCGGGATCGACCACGTGCTGGTGCGCGGTGCGCAGGCGTCGTACGTCGAGTCCCTCGGCGTCCCCGGCACCGACCACCGCGCCGTGCTCGCCGAGGTGGTCCTGCCCTGATCCCTTGCGCTGACCTGGCCCCCGACCCGTCGATCCAGGCCAGGGGCACTCTCAGTAGGCCACCAGGGACTCGAACCCTGAACCAGCGGATTAAAAGTCCGTTGCTCTGCCCATTGAGCTAGTGGCCCGGGATGGGGCTGACGGCAGCGTATCGGAGCGGCGCCGGCGCGCTCGCGCGCCGGTGGCGCGGAATGGGGGCGGCCCCGCGCCGACGGGGGACAACGACGCGGGGCCTGACCTGGTGGTGCGTCTCGGGTCGCCCCACCAGGCGTACGCCGGAGTCTGCCACCGCCACCCGTGGACCGCCCCCAGATCGACACAAGTGGGGCGCAAGTCCAGCAGAACGCGGCGGCCCCGGCGGCCGGTGACTCTCCGAGATACCTCATATGGGGGACGCGTGCGACGTAACTTGTGCCCATGAGCAGCAGGCAGGGCGACGGGGGTACGCCCACCGACCTCCTCGGGCGGTGGCTCGACAACCGGACGACCACGAACGACAGCGACCCCTCCCACCGCGACGACGCCGCGCCCGAGGCGCGCCCGGCGCCCACCGCGACCGACTCCGGGCTGCGCGCGCCGGAGCCCGAAGCGACGGCGCCCGCCCCGGCGCCCGAGCGGCCGGGGCCCACGGGGCAGCACGCGGTGGCGCACTCCGTCTTCGCCGCGCTGCGCGCCGACGACCCCGAGCCCACCCCCGAGCCCGAACCCGAGCCCGAACCCGAGACCGAACCCGAGACCGACCTCGACACCGAGCCGGACCCCGAGCCCTCGGACGCGCCCGCCTCCCCGCTGCTCGCCGCGGCCCAGCGCATCGAGGAGGAGCGCCAGGCCGAGGAGGAGCGCCGGACGACGGTCGTGGGCGACGGCCGCCGCGCGGAGCTGGAGGTCCTCGCCGCCCTCGGCGCGACGCCGGTGGCCGACGAGCCGGCCGGGCCGGCCGTCGACGACCCGGACACCGACGTGCTCGTCGACGACGACCCTGCGGCCGAGGACGTCTCCGCCGCGGAGGTCGACGGGCCCGGCCCGGCGCCCGCGCCCGTACGGACGCAGACGCCGACGTCGACGGCCCCCGTCGAGCTGCGGGTCGAGTTCGGGACCTCGCGGGTGGGCCAGGTGACCACCACCATGCTCATCCTGCTTGGCCTGGGGCTGACCGTCGGTCTCGGCTACCTGGCGTACCGCTCCCGCGACACCGCGGACCTCGCCTTCGCGGGCGTGGCGGCCGCCGTGACCCTGGTGGTCTGGGCGGTACGCGCCAGCTCGCCGCCCACGCGCGTCGTGATCGACCGCGGCACGCTGGTGATCAGCCGCGGGCAGAGCCAGTCGCGCTTCGACCTCACCAACCTGCAGCTCGACGTCGAGGAGAACGGCACGCCCGGTCGCCGCGACTGGAGCTTCGTCGTGCACCGCCGCAGCCTGGGCCCGGTCGCCGTCGACCGCTCGATGGTGGAGCCCGAGCGGTTCATGGAGACCGTGCGCCGCTACCGCCGCGACGTCTGAGGGACCTACGCCGAGGGCTCGCCCGCGGCGGCGGGCTCGCGCACGACGGGCTCGGGCGCCGTCACGGTGGCTGCGGCGATCGCGGTGGTGATCGGGACGCTGGCCACGAGGCCGATGGCGGAGGCGAGCGTACGCACGATCTCCTCGCTGAGGATGTCCGAGGACAGCACGTCGCCGAGCGGGCGGTCGTACAGCGAGAGCAGCAGGAGCAGGCCCAGCGCCGTGCCGGCGTAGGCGAACACGATCGTGTAGATCGTCGAGGCGATGTGGTCGCGACCGATCCGCATGCCGCTGCCGAAGAGCTCGCGGCGGGTCATGGTGGGCGCCGCGGCCCGCAGCTCGAAGACGGCCGAGGCCTGCGTGATCGTGACGTCGTTGAGCACGCCGAGGCCGGCGATGATGATGCCGGCCGTCAGCAGGGCGCGGAAGTCAAGGTTGTCGGCGTAGAGCTGCAGGAACTCCCCGTCCTCGTTGCTCAGCCCCGACAGGCGCACGGCACCGACCGCCCACGCGCCCAGCGCGGCCGTGACCGCCAGGGCGAGCAGGGTGCCCGCGAGCGCGGTGGACGTGCGTACCGACGGCCCGTGGGCCAGGTAGAGCACCACGTACATGATCAGCACCGACCCGACCACCGCCACCGCGATGCCGTTCTCCCCCGCCAGCAGGCCGGGCAGCACGAACCACCACACGATCGCCGCGGCGAAGCCCAGGCCGACGAGGGCGAGGATGCCCCGCAGGCGCGCGACGACCGCGACGACGACCACGAACAGCACCGTCATCGCGACCAGCGGCGTGCCCCGGTGGACGTGCGAGAACGCGTACACCGGCGCCTCGGCCTCCGCGGCGGGCGGGAAGCGCATCAGCGAGATGTCGTCGCCCGGCTCGAGACCGGAGCGCACGACGCCCGCCTCGGCCTGGACCCGCAGCTCCTGGCCCTCCTCGGGGCCGCTGGCGACGGCCGCGACGAGCGAGTTGCAGTTCTCGGGGAACTCCTGGTCGGCCTCACCGGTCTGCGGCATGTCGGGACCGACCACGATGACCGGGCACGCCTCCTCGACGACCGTCACCTCGGCGTCGACGAAGGTCACGCCCTCCGCCGCGTACGCCACCCGGTCGGGCAGGTCGTCGGCCGACGGCCACAGGGCCGCGAGGCCCGACAGGGTGCCGACCGCGACGAGCGCGAGGAACAGCATGAGCACCGCACGAGCCCGCCGGTCGGAGGGCGCGGCGGAGTGCGCGGCGTGGGAGCCGTGCCCGTGGCCGTGGCTCACCCGACCCGGACGCCCCGCTCGTGGGCGTCGGTGAGGCGGGCCTCCTCGGCCGCCTGGGCCTCCAGCTCGTGCCGGCGGTCCTCGACCGCGTCCTCGGGCCGACGCAGCGAGACGAGGTCCTTGGCGCCGCCCTCGAGCCGGCCGAGCGCGCGCCGGGCGAAGACCTGCTGCTCCGTCATGGTGCGCTCGGAGCGGTCGCGCCCCACGAAGGAGACGAACCAGCGCAACAGGGCCGTCACGCGGTTCTTGAAGCCCGTCAGGTACATCAGGTGCACCGCGAGCCACGACAGCCAGGCGATGACGCCGCTGACGCGGAACCGGCCGACCATCATCACGGCACGGAATCGGCCGATCACGGCCATCGAGCCCTTGTCGAAGTACTTGAACGGCTTCTGCGGCGCCTGGCCCTTGAGCCGGCCGTCGATCTCCTTCGCCGCGTACTTCGCGCCCTGGATCGCGACCTGCGCGACGCCGGGGAGGTTGTCGAGGCTGATCATGTCGCCGACCACGAAGACCTCGGGGTAGCCCGGCAGCGTCAGGTCGGCGTTCACGCCGATCCGGCCGGCGCGGTCGAGCGGCGCGCCGCTCTGCTCCGCGAGGAGCTTGCCGAGCGGGTTGGCCTGCACGCCCGCGGCCCAGATCTTCGCTGAGGAGTTGATCCGCTCGGTGCGGCCGTCCTTGAACTTCACCTCGAGGCCGTACTCGTCCACGTCGGTGACCATCGCGCCGAGCATGACCTCGACGCCGATCTTCTCCAGGCTGCGCTGCGCCTTCATGCCCAGCGACTCGCCGAAGGGCGGCAGCACCTGGGGGGCGGCGTCGACGAGGACGACCCGGGCCTTCTCGGTGTTGATGTGGCGGAAGTCGGTGTTGAGGGTGCGGTGCGCCAGCTCGGCGATCTGGCCGGCCATCTCGACCCCGGTCGGCCCGGCACCCACGACGACGAACGTCAGGAGGTCCTGCACCTTCTCGCCGCGCGAGGCCGCGAGCTCGGCGAGCTCGAACGCGCCGAAGATGCGACCACGCAGCTCGAGGGCGTCGTCGATGCTCTTCATGCCGGGCGCGAACTCGGCGAAGTGGTCGTTGCCGAAGTAGCTCTGGCTGGCGCCGGCCGCCACGATCAGCGAGTCGTAGGGGACGACCTTCTCGACGCCCAGGACCTGCGAGGTGACCGTGCGGGCCTCGAGGTCGATGTCGACGACCTCGCCCAGGAGGACCGAGGCGTTCTTCTGCTTGGCCAGCACCTCGCGCGTCGGTGCGGCGATCTCGCCCTGCGACAGGATGCCCGTCGCGACCTGGTAGAGCAGGGGCTGGAACAGGTGGTGGGTGGTCTTGGCCACCATCGTGACGTCGACCGGCGACTTCCGGAGCGCCTTGGTGCCGAACAGGCCGCCGAAGCCCGATCCGACGACGACGACCTTGTGGCGCGCCTCCGCGCCCTCCAGCTCACTCATGTGCCACCCTTCCTGACCGACCATGACGGGGCGGTACCCATCATTCTCCTCCCTGCGACACAAAGCACATCCCCGCTGGTGGTTTCGACCACATCCCGGTGGGGAAGCAAGCGCGAGATGTCCGCCCCTCCCGCGTCGAACTCGGCCGACGCACGCCCGTGAACGACCCAGGAACACGATCGATGCCGCAGAGCCGTGACGCAGTCCGAATCGAGCCAGGGCCCACCTGCGTGCAGCAGGCGCGCCGCTGGGCCGCCAGCGTGTGCCGTGAGCTCGACCGGGAGGACCTCGTCGACGCCTGCGAGCTGGGGGTCTCCGAGCTGGTGACGAACGCGTTGCTGCACGCGGAGCCGCCGATCGCCCTGGCCGTGCGGGGCACGCGCGCCCACCCTCGCATCGAGGTGTTCGACGGGTCCCGCACCCCGCCGGTGCTGACGATGCCCGACGCGCCGGAGCCGGACGAGGACGACGAGCTCGGCTTCCTGATGACGGTCGGCCGCGGGCTCGGCCTCGTCGCGATGAACTCGTCGAGCTGGGGCGCCGACATCACCGCCGAGGGCAAGGTCGTGTGGTTCGAGCCCGTGCCCGAGCCGCGTCTCGACGGGGACCTCGAGGGCCAGGTCTTCGACGTCACCATGACCACCGGGGAGATCGAGCGGGTCCCCACCTTCCAGGTGCGCCTGCACCACATGCCCCTGGCGCAGTACCGCGACTTCCGCCGCCACTACAGCGACCTGCGCCGCGAGGTACGCCTGCTGTCGCTGGCGCACGAGGACCACTACCCGCTGGCCCGCGACCTCTCGCGGCGCTTCGACCTGTTCGACGAGCACGTCGACAACGCCTCCCTCGTCGACACGGTCGCCAGCCAGCTGGCGGCCGGCCGGCAGTTCGGCGACCACCAGGTCACCGTCGGCAAGCCGGCGGCCGACCTCTCGCACCAGATGCAGGACCTGCTCGACCTCGCGGACGCGTTCTGCCGCAGCCAGCGTCTGCTCTCGCTGGCCCGCTCCGACGAGCAGCGCGAGTTCCAGCGCTGGCTGCTGGGCGAGATCTCCTCGCAGGCGTCCGGGTCGACCGCCGCGCCGTGGCGCGAGCCGGGCGGCGACAGCAACGGGGCCCACGCGTCCTGAACGGGCGGGGTCAGGCGTACCCGAGGTCGTGCAGGGCGGCGTCGTCGATCCCGAAGTGGTGCGCGACCTCGTGCACCACGGTGATCCGCACCTCGTCGGCCAGCTCGTCGAGGTCGTCGCACATGGCCAGCAGCGGCCGCCGGAAGACGAAGATCCGGTCGGGCAGCACGCCGCCGTACTCCGTGCCACGGTCCGTCAGCGCCACGCCGTCGTAGAGACCCAGGAGGTCCTGCGGCTCCCCCTCGGGCGGGTCGTCCTCGACGAGCACCACCACGTTGTCGGCGATCGCGGCGATCTCGTCGGGGATCGTGTCGATGGCGTGGTCGACGAGGCGCTCGAACGCCTCACGGTCCAGGTCGACGGGCATGGCCGCCATTCTGGCGGGCACGACAAGGGAAATGCAGAACGCCCCGGACCTGTGTGGTCCGGGGCGTTCGTCTGCGACCCCGACGGGACTCGAACCCGCGGCCTCCGCCGTGACAGGGCGGCGCGCTAACCAACTGCGCTACGGGGCCTGGATGGTGCTGCTGCGCTCCCTCTGCAGGAGCCGGTGAACCATAACGCACACCGCGACCCGATTCCCAATCGGGCGCCGGCGACGTGTCCGGACCGCACCCCCAACCGGATTCGAACCGGCGCTACCGCCGTGAAAGGGCGGGGTCCTGGGCCGCTAGACGATGGGGGCCTTGACGCGTGCACAGCATAGGGCGCGGGGTGCGCGCCGACCAACGGCCGTCCGTGACAACCGATTGGTGACGCCCGCTCGGGCTCCTGTATGGTGAACCGCGCTCGGGCAGGTAGCTCAGTTGGTACGAGCGATCGCCTGAAAAGTGATAGGTCGGCGGTTCGACCCCGCCCCTGCCCACGAGCACGAAGGCCCCGACCGGCACCGGTCGGGGCCTTCGCCGTTCCCGGGGACCGGGCTCCTCCCGGCGCGACCGTCGCTCGCGGTCCGTCGCCTTTGGTCAGGCGCCTCGAGACCGAAGTCTCGTCCGCCGCGACCCTCGCCGTGGCTAGCCTGCTGCGGCCGGCATCGCGACCCGCGGGCCGCCCGGACCAGCGACCGACTCCAGGAGCAGCCCCGTGGGCCGTCTTGCCTCGTTCTCCCTGCGCAACCGCGCCCTCGTGGCGCTGACCACCGTCATGGTGGCCATCTTCGGCGTCATCTCGATGGGCTCCCTCAAGCAGGAGCTCATCCCCAACCTGCAGTTCCCGGCCGTGGGCGTCGTGGTGCCCTACACCGGCGCCTCGCCCGAGGCGGTCGAGCAGGAGGTGACGATCCCGGTCGAGCAGGCGCTGTCGGGCGTGGACGGCCTCGAGAGCGTCGACTCCACCTCCTCGAGCGGCTCCTCGCTCGTGCTGGTCCTGCTGGAGTACGGCACCGACCTCGACCGCGCCCAGCAGCAGGTGGAGAGCGCGGTCGCCGGGCTGGACCAGCTGCCGGGGACGGTCGACCCGGTCGTCTTCGCCGGCGACTTCGACCAGTTCCCCGTCGTGCAGCTCGCGGTCACCTCCGACGCCGACCCCGCCGTGCTCGCCGAGCGCCTGGAGCGGATCGCCCAGCCGGCCCTCGAGGACGTCGAGGGCGTTCGACAGGTGCAGGTCAGCGGCGCCCCGACCGACCGCGTCGAGGTCACCGTCACCCCCGAGGGCGCCGCCCAGGGCGTGACGGGCGCGCAGGTGGCGACGGCCCTGCAGTCCGACGCCTCGCTGGTGCCCGCCGGCACGGTCGACGAGGGCGACACCAGCCTGTCGGTGCAGGTGGGCCGCACGCCCACGACGCTCGAGGAGCTGCAGGCCGTCCCCGTCACGCTGCCGGCCGGCGGCACGGCCCCGCTGGGCCAGGTCGCGACGGTCGCGGTCGCCCAGGCCGAGCCCACGGCGTACGCCCGCACCGACGGCGAGCCGAGCCTCGCCGTCGCGATCACCAAGACGCCCGACGGCAACACCGTCGACATCTCGCACGCGGTCGCCGACCTGATCCCCGAGCTCGAGGAGGACCTCGGCGACGACGCGAGCTTCACCGTGTCCTTCGACCAGGCGCCGTTCATCGAGAAGTCGGTGGAGGACCTCACCACCGAGGGCGGACTCGGCCTGCTCTTCGCGGTCGTCGTGATCCTGTTCTTCCTGTTCTCGCTGCGCTCGACGCTCGTCACCGCGATCTCGATCCCGCTGTCCCTGCTGGTCACGCTCATCGGTCTGCGCCTCGGCGACTACACCCTCAACATCCTCACGCTCGGCGCGCTGACCGTCGCGATCGGCCGCGTCGTGGACGACTCCATCGTCGTCATCGAGAACATCAAGCGGCACCTGTCCTACGGCGAGGAGAAGGTCGCCGCGATCACGACGTCCGTGCGCGAGGTCGGCGGGGCCATCACCTCGTCCACCATCGCGACGGCCGCGGTGTTCCTGCCGATCGGCATCGTCGGCGGGCAGGTGGGCGAGCTGTTCCGCCCGTTCGCCGTCACGGTGGCCCTGGCGCTGCTGGCCTCGCTGCTGGTGTCGCTGACGATCATCCCGGTGCTCGCGTACTGGTTCCTGCGCACGCCCGTCGGCCCGGTCGACGTCGCCGCCGTGCAGGCCGAGGCCGAGCGCGCGGAAGAGCGGACCTGGCTGCGCCGGGCGTACGACCCCGCGGTCCGCTGGGTCGTGCGGCGCCCCTGGACGACCGTGCTGGCCGCGGTGGTCGTGCTCGTCGCGACCCTGGGCCTCTCCCCCTTCATCAAGACGAACTTCCTCGGCAGCAGCGGGCAGAACACGCTGACCGTCACCCAGGACCTGGAGCCGGGCGCCTCGCTGGCCCGTCGCGACGAGGCCGCCCGCCAGGTGGAGGACGTGCTCGTCGGCGCCGACGCCGTCGAGACCGTGCAGACCTCGGTCGGCTCCACCGACCCGGCGGCGGCCGCGTTCGGCGGCGGGGGCGGCAACACGTTCGCGCTCACCCTCGACGAGGACGCCGACGCCGACGTGGTCGTCGACCGGCTGACCGCCGACCTCGAGGACGTCGAGGGCGACGTGAGCGTGACGGCCGGCGACGCCGGCTTCGCCTCCGCGCTCGAGGTCGTCGTCACCGCCACCGACCCGTCGCGCCTCGAGGAGGCGGCCGAGCAGGTCACCGCCGAGCTCGAGGGCGTGGACGGGATCGGCCAGGTCACCTCCGACGCCGCGGCCGCCCAGCCCGTGCTCTCGGTGCAACCGCGCCCGGAGGCCGAGGCCGCCGGGCTGACCGCGTCCGCGCTCGGCCAGGCGCTCGGCCAGGCGCTCGCGCAGCCGCCGGTGGGCCAGGTCAGCATCGACGGCCAGCAGCTCGACGTGGCTCTGGTGACGGGCGAGAAGCCCGCCTCCGTGGCCGAGCTCGAGCAGCTGCCGGTCGCCCCCGGCACCACGCTGGGCCAGGTCGCCGAGATCACCGAGGAGCAGGTCGCGACCGCGATCACGCGCGCCGACGGCGAGCGCACCATCACCATCACGGCCGAGCCGGCCGCCGACGACCTCGGGTCCGTGACGGGCGACGTGCAGTCGCTGCTCGACGGTCTCGACCTTCCCGAGGGCACCGACGTCTCGCTCGGCGGCGTCTCGGAGGACCAGGAGGAGGCGTTCGCGCAGCTGGGCCTCGCGCTGCTGGTGGCGATCGCCATCGTCTACGTGGTCATGGTCGGCACGTTCCGCTCGCTGGTGCAGCCGTTGATCCTGCTCGTCTCGGTGCCCTTCGCGGCCACGGGCGCGATGCTGCTGCTGGCCGTGACGGGCATCCCGCTCGGCGTCCCGTCGCTCATCGGCGCGCTGATGCTGATCGGCATCGTGGTCACGAACGCGATCGTCCTCATCGACCTCGTCAACCAGCGCCGCGAGGGCGGGGCGGGGATCGTCGAGGCGCTCGCGGACGGCGGCGGCAAGCGCGTGCGCCCCATCGTGATGACCGCGCTCGCGACGATCCTCGCCCTGACACCGATGGCCTTCGGGATCACTGGCGGCAGCGCCTTCATCTCGCAGCCGCTGGCGATCGTGGTGATCGGCGGGCTCCTGTCCTCGACGTTCCTCACGCTCCTGCTCGTGCCGGCGCTCTACCTGCTGGTCGAGCGTCGCAAGGAGCGGCGGGCCGAGAAGCGGGCGCACAAGCGGGAGGCCCGCGCGCACGTGGCGCCCACGGCCTGATCCCCGGGACCTCGCCGGGGTACCGGCATCGTGGCGCGACGGTCCTTGGCCGTCGCGCCACGATGGTCGGGGCCGCCCGACCGGCCCCCGACCGGCCCAGGAGGAGCGAGATGACCCCCGCACAGCTGCTGGACGACGCGTACGGACGCGTCCGCGAGAACGCCCTGGCCGCCGTCGACGGCCTCACCGCCGACGACCTCGCCTACCGGCCCACGCCCGAGGCGAACTCGATCGCCTGGCTCGTGTGGCACCTGAGCCGCGTGCAGGACGACCACGTGGCCGACGTCGCCGGCACCCCGCAGGTCTGGACCGAGGAGGGGTACGCCCGCCGTCTGCGGCTGCCGCTCGACGACGAGGACACCGGCTACGGCCACAACCCCGAGCAGGTCGGCCAGGTGCGCGCGAGCGCGGAGGACCTCGCCGCATACCTCGAGGCGGTGCACGCCGCGAGCGCGCGCTACCTCGCGACGCTCGGGCCCGACGACCTCGACCACGTGGTCGACACCCGCTGGGACCCCCCGGTGACCCTCGGCGTGCGCCTGGTGAGCGTCGCCGACGACGGTGCGCAGCACGCCGGCCAGGCGGCGTACGTCCGCGGCTTGCTCGGGCGCTGACGCGTGCCGGAGCTGCCCGAGGTCGAGACCGCCCGCGCGGTCGTCGAGCGCGCCGCGCTGGGACGCACGATCGCGGAGGTCGACGACACCGACACCTGGGAGTGCCGCCCGCACGCGCCGGGCGAGATCCGTGACGCGCTCCTGGGCCGCACCCTGACCGGGGCGCACCGGCGCGGGAAGTCGATGTGGTGCACGACGTCGGGCGACGCCGGCGAGACCGGGGACTCCGGGGGGGCCGAGGGGCCCGTCCTCGGCCTGCACCTCGGGATGAGCGGCCGGATCCTCGTGACCGGTCCCGACGACACTGACGAGGACGAGGGCGGCGACTACGCCGGCCGCGGCGGTCGGCGCCGCGACGAGAAGTGGTTCCGCTTCACGCTGCGCTTCGCCGACGGCGGGAGCCTGCGCCTGCTCGACCCGCGCCGGCTCGGGCGCGTGCGTCTCGACCCCGACCTGAGCGGCGTCGGCCCGGACGCCGGCGAGGTGGGCCGCGAGGAGTTCCGCCACCGGGTCGGTCGGGGCACCGCCCCGCTGAAGGCCCGGCTGCTCGACCAGTCCGTGGTCGCCGGCATCGGCAACCTCCTGGTCGACGAGACGCTCTGGCAGGCCCGGATCAGCCCGCAGCGCCCGGCCGGCGAGCTCGACGACGACGACCTCGACCACCTGCGCCGCACGCTGCGCGCCGCGATCCGCTCGGCGATCGCCAAGGGCGGAGTGCACACCGGCGAGGTGATCGCCCACCGCCGGGCGGGCGAGCACTGCCCCCGCTGCGGCGAGGCGATGGTGCGCGGCGAGGTCGGCGGCCGCACGACGTGGTGGTGCCCGCGCGAGCAGCGCTGAGCCCCGGCGCGTACGCCCGTCGCCACGGCGTGGCTGGCTACGCTCGCCCGGTGCCCGTCACCGTCGTCGCCCTCCACGTCGCGCCGGCGCACCGCGCGCCGATGCGGCGTCTCGACGAGGTCGAGGCGGTCGCCGGTCGCGGTCTCGTCGGCGACCGGTTCTTCGGCACCCGGCACCGCCACGTGACCGTGCAGGCCGCGGACGACCTGGACCGCGCGACGCTGACGCTGGGGCGCACGGTGACCCCGACCCGCACGCGCCGCAACGTCACCCTCAGCGCCGGGCCGCTGCCGACCACGCCGGGCTCGCTGCTGCGGGTGGGCGAGGTCGAGCTCGAGGTGGTGCGGGTCGCGGCCCCCTGCCGGATCATGGAGCACGAGCTGGGCGAGGGCGCCCAGGCTGCGCTCCGCCGCCGTGGCGGGGTCGTGTGCCGCCTGCTCGGCGGCGGCACGATCCGCCTGGGCGACGTCTGCGACCTCGACCCGCCCCGCGACGACCGTCTGTTCTGACGGCCTCAGCCGCCCAGTCCGAGGAGCGCCACCATCGCCGGGAGGATCGCGACGATGAGGACGGCACCGAGGACGTCGAAGGACACCCCGGTGCGGATCATCCGGGTGATCGGCACGACGCCGGAGCCGTAGACCACCGCGTTCTGCGGCGTGGAGACCGGCAGCATGAAGCCGAAGGACGCTCCGAACGTGGCCGCCAGCGCGGGCACGAACGGGTTGACGCCCGCCGCCACCGCGATCGGGATGACGATGGGCACCACGACCGCCGCCGCTGCGGTGTTGCTCGTCGTCTCCGAGACGACGATCGCCAGCACGACGGCGAACACCGTGATCGCGAAGACGCTGCTCAGCCCCATCGCGTCCGACGCCCCGTTGCCCAGGGTCTCCGCGAGCCCGGACGACTCCAGGAGGCTGCCGAAGATGATGCCGGTGCCGAAGAGCACGACCGTGCCCCAGTCGATCTTCGCCGCGTCGCTCCACCGCAGGGTGAACTCGCGCTCGGACCACCGGGTCGGCAGGAGGAACAGCAGCGAGGCGCCGAGGATGGCGACGACGCCCTCGTCGAGGCGCCCGCTCACGGTCTCGTAGGTCGACGACTCGGTGCCGGCGACGAGGGCGACGACGCCGGGGGTGATCCACAGGGTCACGGTGACGCCGAAGGCGACCAGCGTGTTCCGCTCCGCGACCGAGAAGCGTCCGAGGCGGGCCCGCTCCTCGCGGACGTACTCCTCCACGCCCTCCAGCCGCTTCGTCTCCGGACGGTTGAGCAGCAGGATGACGACCGCCAGCGCGACGAACATGGCTGCGCAGATCGGCGCGGCCATGATCATCCAGTCGAGGAACGAGATCCGCTCCCCGGTCGCCTCCTCGATCAGCCCGCGACCGATCAGGTTGGGCGGCGAACCCACGGGGGTCAGCAGGCCGCCGACGCTCGCGCCGTACGCCAGCATCAGCATCAGGGCGGCCCCGACCCGCAGGCGCAGCGGGTCGAAGTCCGCGGCCACCTCGCCGCGCTCCTGCAGCAGCTTGGCGATGACGGTCAGGATGCCGATGGCGGTCGGCAGCAGCATGGCGACGGTCGCGGTGTTGGACACGAACGCCGAGAGCAGGGCGGTGATCGCGCCGAACGCCACGATCACCCGCAGGGTGGACCGCCCGACGCCCGGCAGGCTGAGCACGAAGATGGCGAAGCGGCGCGCGACCCCGTGCTTGAGCATCGCCTGCGCCAGGATGAAGGCCCCGATGAACGTGAAGACCGTCGAGGACCCGAAGGGTGCGAGCGCCTCGTCGGCCGGCGCCACGCCCAGCACCACGATCGCCGCGATCCCGATGAAGCCGCCCACGGGGATCGGGACGGGTTCGGTCACCCACAGCACGATGACGCCCAGCAGGATCGCCGAGAGCGTGTGCTGGTCGCCGTCCAGGCCGGTCGGCAGCAGCCAGTAGCCGATCGCGAGGAGCGGGGCCAGCACGAGGCCGGCGGTGCGTCGTCGCCGCTCGAAGCGCTCCTCGCCCGGGGAGAGCTGCTGCTCCCCGAGGCTGCGGTAGGTCGAGGTGTCCCGGAACGCCTTGTCGACGTCCGTACGCCCTGCCGGTCGGTCCTGCGTCGAGGTCATCCGCCGCGCTCCCCCGTCGGTCCGCAGGTCCCTCGCAGACCCCCGGATGTGGTGCAGATCACACTAGGGGCAGGGTCCAACCTCAGCCGGCGCGGTGGGGGTCCGCCGGGTAGACACCGAGCACGCGCACGTCGGTGGTGAAGAAGCGCAGCTCCTCGAGCGCGCGGGCCAGCGCCGGCTCGTCCGGGTGCGCGTCGACCTCGGCGAGGAACTGGGTGGCGATGAACTCGCCGCCGACCATGTAGGACTCCAGCTTGGTCATGTTCACGCCGTTGGTCGCGAACCCGCCGAGGGCCTTGTAGAGCGCGGCGGGGATGTTGCGCACGCTGAAGATGAACGTGGTGACGACCGGGCCGTTCCCGGCGGGCGCCGGCCGGGGCTCGCGCGAGAGCACCACGAACCGGGTCGTGTTGTGGTCCTCGTCCTCGACGTCGGCGGCCAGCACCTCGAGGCCGTAGATGTCGGCGGCCAGCGGCGGCGCGATCGCGGCCTGGGACGGGTCGGCCGCCTCGGCCACCTCGCGGGCCGCGCCGGCGGTGTCGCCGGAGATCATCGGCGTCCACCCGTTCCCGGTGATGATCCGGCGGCACTGGCCGAGGGCGTGGACGTGGCTGTGCACCGTGCGGATCGTCTCCACGCTCGCGCCCGGCACCGCCATGAGGTGGAACTGGATGCGCAGGAAGTGCTCGGCGACGATGTGCAGGCTCGTGCCCGGCAGGAAGTGGTGGATGTCCGCCACCCGCCCGGCCAGCGTGTTGTCGATCGGGATCATCGCGAGGTCGGCGTCGCCGCGCTCGACGACGGCGAAGACCTCCTCGAACGACGCGCACGGCACGCTGT
The DNA here is from genome assembly GCF_032378595.1 of Nocardioides imazamoxiresistens. Lineage (NCBI taxonomy): Bacteria > Bacillati > Actinomycetota > Actinomycetes > Propionibacteriales > Nocardioidaceae > Nocardioides > Nocardioides imazamoxiresistens. The sequence goes on along the minus strand of NZ_JAVYII010000011.1, from coordinate 124,738 downwards.
CGAGGTCGGGGTAGTGCCGCTCGCAGACGATGTGCGAGTTGGCGCCGGGCTCACCCTGGTACGCGATCCGTCGAGCAGTCACGAGGCGTCATCCTCGCACCGTCGCCCGCCGCGGCGCGCGCGGGTTTCCGCGTACGCCGCCGCTCGCCCGCCGCGGCGCCTCACCGCCGCACGAGCCAGCGGCCCAGCAGGGTGCCGTCCTCCTCGAGCAGCAGGTGCAGGTCGAGGGGCACGTCGACCGGCGGGCCCGCGGTGATCCGCGGCCGGTCGCCGGCCACCACCCGCGGCACCAGGGTCGCGCAGAGCTCGTCGGCCACGCCGCTCGCGAGCAGGTCGCGCAGCAGGTGCGGGCCGCCCTCGGCGTGCAGCCGCACGAACCCCTGCGCCACCAGCTGCTCGCGCAGCGCGACGAGGTCGACGCTGTGGGAGCCCAGCACCCACACGTTGTCCTCCCCGAGCAGCTCACGGGCCTCGTCGAGCCCCTCGGCTGCGCCGCAGGTGGCGAGCACGACCGCTCCCGGGGCCGCGCCCCGCAGGCGGGCCGGCACCTGGCCGCGGCGGCTGACCAGGACGATCGGCACCTGGGCGGGTCCGTAGCCCTCCGCCTCCGCCGTCCCGGCCCCGACCACGATGACGTCCGCGAGCGAGCGCAGCGCCGCGAAGACCCGGCCGTCGGCCTCGTCGTGGATGGAGTCGGAGCGCTCGGAGTCCCCGGTCGCGGCGCCGTCAAGCGTGCTGACCATGTTCACCCGCAGCCACGGGCCCGCCTCGGGCGCCGCGTAGGCGGCCAGGAGCTCGTCGTCGGACAGCCCGTCGGCGCCCGGGCCGCCCGGGACGCCACGGCCGCCCGGGCCGTCGGGGTGGTGGCGGTCCAGGAGCACGCGCACGTCGGTGCCTCTCGTTCGGGGGTCGGGCCGCCCAGGGTAGGCGCGGGGGTGTCACCCGACCGGGTGCGGCTGGTCGGCGCACGGTTGAGTACGGGCACTCAGGCCACCTGAGCAGCGCCGACGGTCCCGCGGGCCCTCGCCCGTGGCTGAATCGGGGCATGCGCTTCGCCGACCCCGCCCGCTGCCCCGACTGCCGCGGACTCGTGACCTCCGGGTCCACCTCCTGCTCGTCGTGCCGCCTCCCGCTGACCGGGCCGGCCGCCTGGGAGCTGTTCCGCACGCTGCAGACCGCCGACGAGCTGCTCGCACGGCTGCGGGCCACCCGGCCCGCGGTCGCCGCCGCGGCCGTCGCGGCGGGTGTCGCCGCAGGCGGGACCACGGCTGCGCGGGGCCCGGTCACGGCGGCCACGGTCGGGGCGTACCCGCGGCCGGCCGGCCCGGCGCCGAGCGCCCCGCCCGCCTCGCCCCCGCGCCGCGGGATGCTGGTCTCCGGGGTCCCGGCCGTCCTGCTCACCCTCGGTGCCGCCTGCCTGCTCGTCGGCTCGCTGGTCTTCCTCGCGATCGCGTGGGTGCTGCTGGGCGTGGGCGGGCGCACGCTCGTGCTCGTCGGCATGACGGCGGCCTCCGCCGCGGCGACGTACGCCGGCGCCCGGCGTCCGCTGCCGGCCGCGGCCGAGTCGTTCGCCGCGCTGACGGCCGGTCTGCTGCTGCTCGTGGTCGGGGGCGCCTCCGCCGCGGGCTGGCTGGCCGACGCGGACGGCATCACCCCCCTCGTGATGGGCACGCTGCTCCTCGCGGCGGGCGTCGGTACGGACGCCGCGGCCCGCGCCACCGCCCTCGGCCGCCTCGTCGCCGCCCAGCTCGCCGCCGTCCTCGGCGCGGTCCTGGTGGGCGTCGGGGTCGTCGTCGCGACCGACTCCGTCGCGCTCTCCCTCACCGTCGCGTCGGCGCTGCTCGGCCTGCTCGCCCTCCACGGCCACCTCGCGGCCCGGCCGGCCCTCCTCGCCGCCGCGGGGGCGCTCGGCGCCGGCGCCTGGGCGCTGCTCGCCGTCGTGGGCCTGGTGCGGGTCCTCGCGGACCCGACGTACGCCGCGCTGTGGGCCCGCGGCGACGTGTGGCCGCTGCTGGCGGCCACCGGCCTGGCCGTCGCCACCGCCCTGCTCGCGGGCCGGTCCGCAGCGCTGCGGCTCACGGCGGCCGCCCTCGCCGGCGGTGCCCTCGCGGTCGCCGTCCTCGGCGGCCTGCACGGCATCGGCACGGACGTCGCCACCGTCGGCTGGACCCTGCTCCTCGTCGCCGTGGCGGCCGCCGCCCACGTGGCGCCCACCGCCTGGCGCGGCGCGCTGGTGGGGCCCGCGGTCGTGGCGCTGGCGGTGCCCCTGACGGCCCTCCTGGCGACGGCCGGTCTCGCGCTGTCGCAGGTCGCGTCGGTGCGCCACCCGGCCGGCGCCGACGTCCGCCTCGATGCGGGCTCCGGCCTCCTCGACCTGCCGTGGGTGGCGCTCCTCGCCGCCCTCGGCGTGGCCACCGCCGGTGCGGTGGCCCTCGGGAAGCACGTCCCCGCCGCACGCGGGGACCGCGGGGGCGTGCTTCTCCTCGCCGTGACGGTCGTCGCGGTCACCGCCTGCTACCCGGTCCCGCTGGCGCTCGTGGCCGCCGAGCTGGTCGTGGCCGGCGCGGCCGCGCTGGGCCTCGCCGTCGTCCGGTCGCGCCGCGGTGCGGGCGCCGGGAGCGCCTGGCTGGTCGGCACCGCGCTCCTGCTCGTCGGCACCGCCGTCTCCTGGTCGAGCGACCTCCTCCTCGTCCTCGTGCTGGCGCCCTCCCTGCTCGCGCTCGTGGTCGTCGCGGTCCTCGGCGACCGGGTGGCGGGGGGCGTCGCCGAGGCGCTGGCGCCGCTGGGCGTGACCGTGCTCGTGCTGCGCCTGGGCGTCCTCCTCGACGTGCCCGCGGAGCCCGCGCGCCTGGTGGCGCTCGTCGTGCTCGGCGGCCTGTACGTCGCGCTGGCCCGCCCGGCGCTGCGGGTCGCCGCCGTCGCGGCCGCCGCGCTGCTCACCGGCCTCGTCGTCGACTCCCCGGACGCCGCAACCTGGCTCGCGGTGCACCTCACGGTCGTCGGCGTCGCGGCCGGCGTCACGGCGCTGCTGCGGGCCGAGGACCGACGCCCCCACGGCGCTGCGAGCGCCGGACTGCTGCTGGCCGCCTCCTGGGTGCGCCTGGCCGACGTCGGCGTCAGCACGCCCGAGGCGTACACCCTGCCCGCGGCGCTGGTCCTGCTCGCGGTCGGCGTGACGGCACTGCTGCGCGACCCGGCGCGGGCGACGGCCCCGGCCCTCGCCGGCGGTCTCCTGCTCGCCCTGGCCCCGACGACCCTGCTCGCCCTGGACGACCCCGCCACGCTGCGCGGGCTGCTCGTCGCCCTCGACGCCCTGCTGCTGGTCCTCGCCGGCGCCGGACTGCGCTGGAACGCACCGCTGGTGGCGGGCGCCGTGGTCGGCGCGCTGCTGCTGGTGCGGACGCTCGCGCCCTACAGCGCGCTGCTGCCGCCCTACGTCGTCATCCTCGGCGCCGGCGCCCTCCTCGTCGCGGTGGGCGTCACCTGGGAGAGCCGGCTGCGCTCGCTGACGCGCGGTCGGGCGTACCTCGCCCGCCTGCGCTGAGCGCGACGACCCGTGACGTCCCGGCCCCACACCCTGCGTGGTGACGTGGGCCACGCGCGGGCCTACGCTGGTCGGAGCGGCCGCGCCACCCCTGCTGCCGCGCACCGACCGCGTCGCCCACCCGCGCGACGCCCGACCCCAGGAGAACCATGACCGTCCCCACGGGCGAGACCGACGTCTTCGAGCTCGCCGCCGAGCACGAGCAGGTCGTCTTCGCGAACGATCCCGCGACCGGCCTGCGCGCCATCGTCGCCGTGCACTCCACCGCGCTGGGCCCCGGCCTGGGCGGCACCCGCTTCCACCCGTACGCCTCCACCGCCGACGCACTGCGCGACGTGCTCGACCTCTCGCGCGGGATGTCCTACAAGGCGGCGCTGGCCGGGCTCGACCTCGGCGGCGGCAAGGCCGTGATCATCGGCGACCCGCGGGCCGACAAGTCGGAGGCGCTGCTGCGGGCGTACGGACGCTTCGTCCAGTCGCTCGGCGGCCGCTACCGCACGGCCTGCGACGTGGGCACCTACTCCGAGGACATGGACCACGTCGCCCGCGAGTGCGACTACGTCACCGGCCGCACGGTCGCGCACGGCGGCGCCGGCGACAGCTCCGTGCTCACCGCGTTCGGCGTCTTCCGCGGCATGCAGGCCGCCGCCGAACGGGTCTGGGGCGAGCCCACCCTCGCCGGCCGCACGGTCGGCATCGCCGGCGTGGGCAAGGTCGGCAAGCACCTCGTCGACCTGCTGCGCACCGACGGCGCCGCCGTGGTGGTCACCGACGTGTACGCCCCGGCGGTCGCCGCGGTGCTCGCCGCGCACCCGAGCGGGGTGCGGGCGGTCGAGTCGACCGACGCCCTCGTGCGCGAGGACATCGACGTCTACGCACCGTGCGCCCTCGGTGGCGCGCTGGACGACGAGACCGTCACGACGCTGAAGGCGAAGATCGTGTGCGGCGCGGCCAACAACCAGCTGCCCCACGAGGGGTCGGCGGACCGCGTCGCGGACGCCGGCATCCTGTACGCCCCCGACTACTGCGTGAACGCGGGCGGGCTCATCCAGGTCGCCGACGAGCTCGAGGGATTCTCCTTCGAGCGCGCGCAGCAGCGCGCGGACAAGATCTTCGACACGATCCGACAGGTCTTCGCCGTCGCCGAGGCGGAGGGCGTGACGCCCGCGGTGGCCGCCGACCGGATGGCCGAGCGACGGATGCGGGACGTGGGACGTCTGCGAGGGATCTGGCTCGGCGCCTGACCGAGGTGGACGACGCCTGGGAGCTGCGGGACACCCGGAGCTCTCAGGCGCCGCTCACCGGGTCAGTCGCGCTGTGGCTCCGAGTAGTCGGACCACTTGTCGTACTCCTCGAACGAGTCCGACGAGTCATTGTTCGAGTCGCCATGCAGCTCCTTCGCCAGCGCACCGAGATCGGTGTCGTGGGTCCGGTACTTCAGGTCGCGTGCGACCTTCGCCTGCTTGGCCTTAGCTCGGCCGCGCCCCATAGGGTCGACCCCCTCGCGCTTGGCCGGGGCACATGGCTCCCGGGCTGTCCTGTGTGTGTCGTGGGGGCAACGCTACCTGTTCGGTGGTCGTTCCCGCACACTCGGTGCAGAATCCCGCGTACGCCCTGGGCGAAACCACCGTTTCCGCGCTCGCGGGGCCGGGACCGGGCGCTCAGGCGAGCTGGCGCCGCACCTCCGCCGCCACCGCTCCACCGTCCGCACGCCCCTTGACCTGCGGCTGGACGACACCCATGACCTTGCCCATCGCCTTCATGCCCTCGCCCGCGGAGCCGGTGGACGCGACCGCGTCCGCCACGATCCGCTCCAGCTCGGCGCCGTCGAGCTGCGCCGGGAGGTAGTCGGAGATCACGTCGGCCTCGGCCCGCTCCTTCTCCGCGCTCTCCGTGCGCCCGCCCTCGGCGAAGGCGTCGGCGGCCTCGCGGCGCTTCTTCGCCTCCTTGCCGAGGATGGCGAGCACGTCCTCGTCGCTCAGCTCGCGGGCCTCCTTGCCGGAGACCTCCGCGGTCGTCACCGCGGTCAGCACCATCCGCAGCGTCGAGGAGCGCAGGCTGTCGCGCGCCTTCATGGCGGTGGTGAGGTCGGCACGCAGACGGTCCTTGAGGGCGCTCATGCGGCCCATTGTGGCAGCCTGGGCGGGTGCCGCCCACCGAGATCCGCGCCGCGCGCACCCCGTCCCCCGCGGGGGCGCTGCGCGTCGCCGCGACCACCGTGGGCCTGGGGGTCGCCTGCGGCGCGGCCGCGACCGCGTACGGCCTGTGGGAGGCGCGGCAGTACACCCTGCGGCGCGTCGCGCTGCCCGTCCTGCCCGCGGGGAGCCGGCCCCTCACGGCGCTCCACCTGTCCGACATCCACCTCGTGCCCACGCAGGCCAGGAAGCTGGCGTGGCTGCGGTCGCTGGCCGAGCTCGAGCCCGACCTGGTCGTCGACACCGGCGACAACCTGGCGCACCCCGACGCCGTGCCCGCGCTGCTCGACGCGCTCGGCGGGCTGCTGGATCGGCCGGGGGTCCACGTGCGCGGCTCGAACGACTACTTCGCGCCCTCGCGCCGCAACCCCCTGCGCTACCTCCTGCCGGACGACGGTCGCCGCCACACCCACACCCCCCAGCTGCCGTGGCGCGACATGACGGCCGCCTTCGACGACGCCGGGTGGGTCGACCTCACCAACCGGCGTGCCTCCCTGCGCGTCGGCGACCTCGACGTCGCGTTCACGGGGGTGGACGACCCGCACCTGGGCTACGACGACCTCGACGCCGTCGCCGGTCCCGCCCGGTCCGGCGCGGGCGACGGGGCGGACCTCGCGCTCGCGGTGGCCCACGCGCCCTACCTGCGGGTGCTCGACCAGTTCGCCTCCGACGGGTACGACGCCGTCATCGCCGGCCACACCCACGGCGGCCAGGTGTGCCTGCCGTTCCTCGGCGCGATCACCACCAACTGCGACCTCGAGCCCGCCCGGGCCAAGGGACTGCACCGCCACCCGGCCGACTCGCGGCCCGGCGACGAGGGGTCCTCGTGGTTGCACGTCTCGGCCGGTCTGGGCACCGCGCCGTCGGTGCGGCTGCGCACGTTCTGCCGCCCCGAGGCGACCCTGCTGACGCTCGTCCCGCGCGCCGACTGACCGCCGTCGGGCCCGATTGGGGCGCCACCGTCCGCTCGGGTATGCTCGCGGACGCTCGTGCGCCGCAAGGCCACGATCGGGCTGTGGCGCAGCTTGGTAGCGCGCCTCGTTCGGGACGAGGAGGCCGCAGGTTCAAATCCTGTCAGCCCGACACCTCCGGCGGTCCGGATCCACTTCGGTGGATCCGGACCGCTTCTCATTTCGCTCACGTCCGTCGGTGGTCCGGGCGAGACGCCTGCCCGTGTAACGCGGTGTCACACGAGCCGGGCTCGTTCCCCCGTGCACGCCCCGCCGGCGTGGCAGACTCGCGCCCATGGCGAAGAAGGACGACGCGGCGCGGTCCGAGGAGGATCTCGAGCTGTCGCTGCAGCTGCCGTCCCTGCGCCGACGGCGCAAGCGGCGCGGGGACGAGGTGGCGGCGAAGCCGGAGCCGGAGCCCGTCGTCGAGCCGGCCGCCGAACCGGAGCCGGAGCCCGTCGTCGAGGCGGCCGCCGAACCGGAGCCGGCGCCGAAGCCCGAGCCGGAGCCGGAGCCGGAGCCGGAGCCCGAGCCGGAGCCGATCGCAGAGCCAACGGTCGAGACGCCGGTCGAGACGCCGGTCGAGACACCGGTCGAGACACCGGCGGAGCCTGCACCCGCCCGCCCCCGTCCCGGCCTCGCTGCCGCGCGCGAGCGCATCGGCGGCACGCTGTCCGAGCGGCTGGCGGCCCGCCGTCGACCGACCCGGCGCCCCGAGCCCGCGGCCGCAGCGCCGGAGCCGGAGCCGGAGCCGGAGCCGGAGCCGGTCATCGAACCGGAGCCGGAGCCCGCGCCGGAGCCCGTCGTCCAGCCCGTCGTGGAGCCGGAGCCCGAGCCCGAGCCCGAGCCCACCGTCATCCTCGAGCCCGAGCCCGAGCCGGAGCCGGAGCCGGAACCCACCGTCATCCCCGAGCCCGAGCCCGACGCCGAGCCGGCGGCGGCGCGGGAGAAGCGGCGTACCCTCCCGGCGCCCGTCGCCGCCCTGATCGCGCGCGCCCGCGGCCTCGAGCTGCCGCCGCTCCCCCGACTCGCCGAGACGCCGGCCGTACTGGCGTCCGGCGCGGCGACGGGCCTGCTCGCGGCTGTGCTGGGCCTCGTGGGTCGCGGCGTGCTCGGCCTGTTCGGCAGCGGCAGCGCACCGGGCGGCGCCACCCTGCTCATGCTGATCGCGGTCACGGCCGTCGCCTTCGTGGCGGGCACGCGGCTCCTGCGCGCCTGGGCCGTGCCAGACCCGACGACGACCAGCTTCCTGGCGGTCGGACTCGTCGCCCTGGTCCTGCTCGCGTTCCTGCTCGACAGCCTGTTCACCTGGCCGATGGCGCTCGTCGTGCCGGCGCTCTCGGTCGCGGGCTTCTGGCTCTCGCACTACCTGACGAACGTGCTCTCCGAGGGTGTCGAGGGCGCGGAGCCCGACAAGCGCTGAGACGCCCGGCGACCGGAACCACACCGGCCGCGGCGCCTCCGACGAGCGGAGGCACCACGGCCGGGTGCGGTGCGGGAGGGCGTCAGGCGCCGAGCGAGGTGCCCGCCGAGCTGAGGTTGCGGCAGGCCTCGACGATGCGCTCGGCCATGCCCGCCTCGGCGGCCTTGCCCCAGGCGCGGGGGTCGTACGCCTTCTTGTTGCCGACCTCGCCGTCGATCTTGAGGACGCCGTCGTAGTTGCGGAAGAAGTGGTCGGCGACCGGGCGGCTGTAGGCGTACTGCGTGTCGGTGTCGACGTTCATCTTGATGACGCCGTACTCGACCGCAGCGGCGATCTCCGCCTCGGTCGAGCCCGAGCCGCCGTGGAAGACGAGGTCGAACGGCTTCGAGCCGGCCGGCAGGCCGAGCTTCTCGACGACGGCCTCCTGCGCGGCCTTGAGGATCTCCGGGCGCAGCTTGACGTTGCCGGGCTTGTAGACGCCGTGCACGTTGCCGAAGGTCAGGGCCGTCAGGTAGCGGCCCTTCTCGCCCGTGCCGAGCGCGGCGACGGTCGCGAGCGCGTCCTCGGGGGTCGTGTAGAGGTGCTCGCCCATGCCGCCCTCGACGCCGTCCTCCTCGCCGCCGACGATGCCGATCTCGACCTCGAGCACGATCTTCGCGGCGGCGGAGGCCGCCAGCAGCTCCTCGGCGATGACCAGGTTCTCGTCGAGCGGCACGGCCGAGCCGTCCCACATGTGCGACTGGAACAGCGGGTTCTCGCCGCGGGCGACGCGCTCGGCCGACAGGGCGATCAGCGGTCGGACGAAGCCGTCGAGCTTGTCCTTGGGGCAGTGGTCGGTGTGCAGCGCGATGTTGACGGGGTACGACTTCGCGACCTCCGCCGCGTACGCCGCGAAGGCGGCCGACCCGGTGACCATGTTCTTCACCGACGGGCCGGAGAGGTACTCCGCACCGCCCGTGGAGATCTGGATGATGCCGTCGGAGCCCGCGTCGGCGAAGCCCTTGAGGGCGGCGTTCAGCGTCTGCGACGACGAGACGTTGATCGCCGGGTAGGCGAAGGACTTCTCCTTCGCCGCGTCCAGCATCTGTGCGTACACCTCGGGGGTGGCGATGGGCATGCGCGGTTCTCCTCGTTGAGCGGGTCGACGGGTCCGGTGGCGGAGCACTCCGCGCTCACCCTAGTGCCCGGTCGGGCAGCGGGTCCGCGAAGGCTGCGGGCGCGCTCACCGGGCATGATCGACACGGGACGATGCCATCGTCGATGGCCGCCGTGTCAGAAGATCTTGCGGCCGAGCGACTCTTTCACGCATGGTTCGTCTCGTGAGTGTCTCCATGTTCGGCCCCGACTTCCCGTTCGCCTTCGACGACTGGGTCCGCCACCCCGACGGCCTCGGCACGCTGCCCGAGGAGGCCCACGGCCTCGAGGTGGGCGTCGTGGGGGCCGGCCTGGCGGGCATGGTCGCGGCGTACGAGCTGATGGACCTCGGGCTGCGTCCGGTGGTCTACGAGCCCGGCCAGATCGGCGGTCGCCTGCGGACCCACCGGTTCGGTGGCGACGGGCCGGTGGCCGAGATGGGCGGCATGCGGTTCCCCAGCTCGAGCACCACGTTCTTCCACTACGCCGAGCGTCTCGGCCTGGCCAACCGCCCGTTCCCCAACCCGCTGACGCCCGCCGCCGGCAGCACGGTCGTCGACATCGGCGGCGAGACGTTCTACGGCCGCACGCTCGCGGACCTGCCCCCGGAGTTCGCCGAGATCTCCCGCGCCTGGGACGCGGCACTGGAGGAGATCGGGTTCACCGAGCTGCAGGACGCCATCCGTGAACGGGACGCGTCGCGGCTCAAGAAGCTGTGGGACGAGCTGGTGCCGGTCTGGGACGGGCGCACCTTCTACGACTTCCTCGCCTCCTCCGAGGCCTTCCGCCGCCTGCCCTTCCGCTCGCGGGAGATCTTCGGGCTGGTGGGCTTCGGCACCGGCGGCTGGGACAGCGACTTCCCCAACTCGATGCTCGAGATCCTGCGGGTGGTCCTCACCGACTGCGACACCGACCAGCGTCTCGTCGTCGGCGGCGTGGACCAGGTGCCCCGGCGGCTGTGGACCCTGCCCGTCTCACCGCACAGCCCCTGGCCGACCGGCACCACGCTGGCGACGCTGCACGCCGGCGCGCCCCGGCCGGGGGTCTCGGCGCTGGCGCGCGCCGAGGACGGTCGACGCTTCGCGGTCACGGACCGCTGGGGCACGGTGCGCCACCACGACGCGGTCGTCGCGACCTGCCAGACGTGGCTGCTCAGCACCAAGATCGACACCGAGGAGGCCCTGTTCTCCCAGGACCTGTGGATGGCGCTCGACCGCACCCGCTACATGCAGTCGTCCAAGACCTTCGTCATGGTTGACCGCCCGTTCTGGAAGGACGTCGACCCGACCACGGGCCGCGACGTGCTGTCCATGACGCTCACCGACCGCCTGACGCGGGGGACGTACCTCTTCGACAACGGGCCCGACGCCCCCGGCGTGATCTGCCTCAGCTACAGCTGGATGTCGGACGCGCTGAAGATGCTGCCCTACGACGTCGACCGCCGCGTCGAGCTGTGCCTCGGCGCGCTGGCGAAGATCTACCCCGACGTCGACGTGCGTCGCCACGTGATCGGCGAGCCCGTGACCGTGTCCTGGGAGGACGAGCCCGACTTCCTCGGCGCCTTCAAGGGCGCGCTGCCGGGGCACTACCGCTACAACCACCGGATGTACCGGCACTTCGTGCAGGACGACCTCCCGCCCGCCGAGCGCGGGATCTTCCTCGCCGGCGACGACGTCTCGTTCACGCCGGCCTGGGCCGAGGGCGCCGTGCAGACCGCGCTCAACGCGGTGTGGGGCGTGCTGCGGCACCTCGGCGGCACCACCTCGGCGGCCAACCCGGGCCCCGGCGACGCGTTCGCCGAGCTCGGGCCCGTCGACCTGGGAGACTGACGCCGTGGGTCCCTCGAGCGTCCGCGTCGCCGCCTGGCAGTGCGTGCCGCGCCCCCTCGACGTCGCCGGCAACCTCGCGCGCCTCGACGACGTCGCCCGGCGCGCGGCCGCCGAGGGCGCCGCCGTGCTGGTGGTCCCCGAGCTCTTCACGACGGGGTACGCGATCGGCGCGGCCGCCGTGGCCGACCTCGCCGAGCCCGCCGACGGACCCACGGCGGGCGCGGTCGCCGAGATCGCCGCCGCGCACCGGATCGCCGTCGTCCGGGGCTTCGCCGAGCGGGGAGCGGGCGGTGTCGTGCACAACGCCGCCGGTCTCGTCGGACCCGACGGACGGCTCCTCGCGGTCCACCGCAAGGTGCACCTGTGGGGGGAGGTGGACCGGGCCCAGTTCGCGGCCGGGGACGCCGCGCCGCGGGCGTACCGGCTCGACGCAGCGGCGGGTGAGGCGCTCGACGGCGTCGGCGTCGGGATGCTCGTCTGCTACGACGTCGAGTTCCCGGAGGCGACGCGGCGGCTCGCCGCACACGGCGCCCGGCTGCTGCTCGTGCCGACCGCCAACCCCGTCGGCTGCGAGGACGTGCAGGACGTGCTGCTGCGCGCACGGGCCCTGGAGAGCGGGTGCGCGATCGTCTACGCCAACTACTGCGGGCGCGACGAGCACCTTGTCTACGACGGCCGGTCGATGGTCGTCGGGCCCGACGGCGCCGTGCTCGCGGAGGCGACGACGCACGACGAGGAGCTCCTCGTCGCCGACGTCCCGCTGCGCGCGGCGGTCGGGGAGGCGTACCTGCGCGACCGGCGCGAGGACCTGTACCGCGACTGACGCACGGAGGCCGGGGTCCCGACGAGGGACCCCGGCCTCCGCGAGCGCTCGACCTCAGGCCTCGATCGCGCGCTCGCTCTCGGAGCCGGCGTGGGTCACCGCGATGCGACGCGGCTTGGCCCGCTCGGCCACGGGCACGACGAGCCGCAGCACGCCGTCGGTGTAGCCCGCCTCGATCCGGTCGAGGTCGAGGTTGTCGCCGAGGACCAGCTGGCGGGTGAACGAGCCCCGGGTGCGCTCGGTCGCGAGCATCTCCCAGTCGCCGTTGCGGGCGACCCGCTCGGCCTTGACCGTCAGGACGTTGCGCTCGACGTCGAGGTCGATGCTGTCCGGGCTCACGCCGGGCAGGTCGAACTCGATGACGAACCGGTCGCCCTCGCGCCAGGCGTCCATCGGCATGGCGGCGGGCCGGTTCGTCGTGCCGACGCCACCGAGGACCTGGGCGGCGAGGCGGTCGAACTCACGGAACGGGTCGGTGGTGCGCAGCAGCATCGTGCTTCCTCCTTCGATGATCGATCCTCACGGATCTGATGTCTGACGCATCAGAGAACCTGACATCAGCAATTCATATTCCATGGCATCCGACAATTCAAGTCCTGCGTCGGGGATGCGATGATGACGCGCATGGGTCGGCACACGGTGGGCGTGTTCGCGATCTCCGTCGCGGCGGAGATGGTGGAGATGCAGGCGCAGAGCCTGCGGGTCTACGAGCGACACGGCCTGGTGACGCCTGGCCGGACGGAGGGCGGCACGCGCCGCTACAGCCCCGCGGACATCGAACGGCTCGAGCGGGTCCGTGGCCTGCTCGACGAGGGCCTCAACCTGGCGGGCGTGGCCCGCGTGCTGCAGCTCGAGGACGAGGTCGCGCGGCTGCGGGCCGAGAACGCCCGGCTGCGCGCGGCGGACGGCTGAGGCTCAGCCGCGCCAGACCTGGGCGGCGGAGAGGTCGGCGTGGTCGCGCACCCAGGCGTGCATGGCGATCGCCGCGGCGGCGCTGGCGTTGATGGAGCGCGTGGAGCCGAACTGCGCGATGGAGAAGGTGCCGTCGCAGGAGGCGCGGGCCTGCTCCGAGAGCCCCGGGCCCTCCTGGCCGAACAGGAAGCAGACCTCGCGCGGGACGGCCATCGTCTCCAGCTGCGCGGAGCCGGGCAGGTTGTCGATGCCGAGCAGCGTCACACCGCGCTCGTGGAGGTACGCCGCCAGCTCCGGGACGTCGGCGTGGTGGCGCACGTGCTGGTAGCGGTCGGTGACCATGGCCCCGCGCCGGTTCCAGCGCCGGTTGCCCACGATGTGCACCTCGGCGGCCAGGAACGCGTTGGCGCTGCGCACGATCGTGCCGATGTTGAAGTCGTGCTGCCAGTTCTCGATCGCGACGTGGAAGGCGTGCCGCCGCGTGTCGAGGTCGGCGACGATCGCCTCGAGGCTCCAGTAGCGGTAGCGATCGACCACGTTGCGGCGGTCACCGTCGGCGAGCAGCTCCGGGTCGTAGCGCTCGCTGGCCGGTCCGCTCGGCCACGGACCCTCCCACGGTCCGACGCCGACCTCCGCCGGCCCGTGCGGCATCGGGTCGTAGGGCGCGCGCTCCTCGCTCACGCCTCGCCGGGCTCCTGGTCGCTCGGGTTGCGCAGGTGCCGGGCGCGTCGGATGGAGCGCACGCGCGCCAGCACGAACCAGGCCACGGCGACCACGACGACCGCGATCACGACCTTCTGCACGACGCCCATGTAGGGCTCGACGCGGTACCACTGGTCACCGGCGAAGTAGCCGGCCATCACCCAGATCGAGTTCCAGATCAGGCTGCCCAGGGTGGTCAGCAGCAGGAAGATCCCGACGGGCATCCGTTCGATGCCGGCGGGCACGGAGATCAGGCTCCGGAAGATCGGCACCATCCGGCCGAAGAAGACCGCCTTGCGACCGTGCTGGGCGAACCACGCCTCCGTGCGCTCGAGGTCCTCGGTCTTGACGAGCGGCATGCGCTCCCAGATCCAGTACATCCGGTCGCGGCCGAACACGACGCCGAGGTAGTACAGCGCGAGCGCACCGATCACGGAGCCCGCCGTCGTCCAGCCGATCGCCTCGGCGAGCGTGAACTCCCCGTGCGCGGCCGTGAACCCCGCCAGCGGCAGGATGACCTCGCTCGGCAGCGGCGGGAACAGGTTCTCCACCGCGATGGCGATGCCGGCACCGATCGGGCCGATCTTCTCCATCAGGTCGACCGCCCAC
>NZ_JAVYII010000011.1:0-110589 GCF_032378595.1 Nocardioides imazamoxiresistens | reverse complement strand
CGCTCGCGACCAGCGTCGAGACGCCGGGGAGATGGGTCAGGCCAGGCAGGGTGCCGGTCGTGATCACGCGGCGAGGATAGCCGGGCGTCCGCCCGGCGACTCAGTCCTCGCGCACCCCGCGACGCACGGCACGGGACTCCACCACGACCAGCGCCGTGACCACGAGGACGCCGAGGAGCGCCAGCAGCACCGGGCCGACGACCGGCCCCGTCGGGGCCAGCAGCGTCCCCGCGCCGTCGGCGTCGTCGGGCGCACCTCCGGAGGACTGCCAGGGCCACATCGCCCGCAGCGAGCCCAGCATCATCCCGGTCATCACGAGCAGCGCCGTGCGGCGGTGGCGCTGGAGCACGTGCACCAGGAGGGGGACGACGAGGGCGAGACCGGTCGCCGCGCCGGCGGCGAAGATCCCGAGGTAGCCCAGGTCGCGCTCGTCGACGGCCGTGAGGGTCGTCGCGTACAGCCCGACAGCGAGCAGGAAGAAGGAGCCCGAGAGCCCCGGTACGGCGAGCGCGCAGATCGCCACCGCCGCCGCGAGGAAGACCGCCCAGGCGGGCGGGTCGGTCACGGCCCGGTCGGAGGCCAGCCCCACGAGCAGGAAGGCCGCCGCGGCACCCCCGACCACGAGCACCGCGTCGACGACGGCGGACCGGGCGTTCCCGCGCGCCGGCATCATCCGCACGGGCACGACGACGCTTGCGGCGACCAGGCCGAGGAACAGGCCGCGGGCGTGCTCGGGCTGCTCCGTGACGAACCCCTCGACGAGCCCCGCGAGGAGCAGCACGGCGCCGACCATGCCCACCAGCACCGGCACGACCAGGGACCACTCGACCCGCCGCAGCTCGCCGGCCGCGGACGGGCGCTCCCTGCCCGGCACCACCCGCCGGACCGCCCGCAGCAGGTGGGAGGCCGAGGCCAGCAGCCGCTCGTAGACGCCCGTGACCAGGGCGACGGTGCCGCCCGAGATGCCCGGCACCAGCTCCGCCAGGCCGATCGCGAAGCCCCGCAGGACGTCGAGGGGGACGTGGGTCCAGGTGCGCGCGCGGGTCGTCGTCATCGGCGACGACCCTAGGGGCCTCAGATGTCGAGCTCGACCTTGCCCACCGCGTAGCGGTAGGGCACGCCCTCCGCCTCGACCCGCTCGTCGGCGCCGGTGTCGCGGTCCACGATCACCGCGACGCCCACGACCTCGGCGCCCTCGGCCCGCAGCGCGGCGACGGCCTCGAGCACCGAGCCGCCGGTCGTCGAGGTGTCGTCGACGGCCAGCACGCGGCGGCCGGCCACCGGCGGGCCCTCGACCAGCTTCTGCAGGCCGTGGACCTTCTGGGCCTTGCGCACGACGAACGCGTCGAGCATGCGCCCGTCGGCCGCGGCCTGGTGCAGCATCGCCGTGGCGACCGGGTCGGCACCCAGCGTCAGCCCGCCGACGGCGTCGTAGTCCCAGTCGGCCGTCAGCTCGAGCATCACGCGCCCGATCGCGGGGGCGGCCGCGGCGTCGAGCGTCACGCGGCGCATGTCGACGTAGTAGTCCGCCTTCTTGCCCGAGCTCAGCGTCACCTCGCCCCGCACGATCGCCTTCTCGTTGACCTGGGCGAGGACGGTCTGCTTGGCCGGGGAGTCGGGGGCGCTCATGGGCGCTGATCCTAGGGCGTGCGGGCCGGGCCGGCGCCCAGCGGCACGGTCGCGAGCACCTCGTGCCGCGGCCGCCGGCGCGCGCCCTCCCCCAGGTGCGAGGCGACGACGGCGACCTCGTCGACGCGCCAGGCGGGGCCGGCGTACGCGTCCAGCAGCCGCACCCAGTCGCTCAGCTGCACCGGTCGGCCGGAGCGGGCGACCGTGACGTGCGGGCGGAAGCGGCCGCCGTCCACCGCGGCGCCGGCCGTCGAGAGCGCCGAGCGGGCGCCGCGGGCCAGCGCCTCGAGCTCCCCGGCGCCCGCCGCGTCCACCTCGAGCCCGGCCCACAGCACCTTGCCGGCGTCCGCGTGCGGGAACGCCCCGCCGCCGGCGACGCGGAGGTCGAAGGCAGTACGCCGCGCCGCGGCCGCCGCGGTGCGCTCGACGACCTCGTCGAGCCGCCACTCGTCGACCTCGGCGGCGAAGGCGAGGGTCAGGTGGAGCTGCTCGACGCGCGACCAGCGTAGGGCGGCGGCGTGGCGGCGTACGTCCAGGAAGTCGTCGAGGTGGGCGAGGACGTCGGCGGGCGGCAGGACCGCGGTGAAGATGCGCATGTGCCGCCGACGCTACGCCGCCCGAGCGGCGCTGTCGCGCGCATATCGGGCCAGGGCCGCGCGGACCCAGTCCGGCTGGTGCATGACCTGCCACCAGGTGAAGCGGAGGACCGTCCACCCGCTGAGGGTGAGCACGGTGTAGCGCCAGCAGTCGGCCTGGAAGGCGGCCTTGCCGGTGTGGAACTCCCACGAGTCGGCCTCCAGCACGAGCGACCGGGACCGGTCGACGAGGTCGGGTCGCGCGACCTCCGGGTCCGCGGGCTCCAGCAGGCCCGGCGCCAGCGCGAGCTCGACCTGCGGCTCCACGGCCAGGCCCGCCTCGACGGCCAGCGCTCGCAGGCGCGACTCGAACGGGTTGGCCGCGCGCCCGCTCGCGAGGCCGATGGCTCGACGGGCCGCCGGCGCCCCCTTGCCCCGCAGTCGGGCCGCGTCGGCCCGGAGCGTGTCGTGGTCGTACCCGTGGCGCAGCGCCGAGTCGAGCACCGGGAGCGCGTCGTGCAGCGGCAGCCGGCGTGCGCAGTCGAGGACCGTGGTGCGTTCGGAGGTGACGAGACCCGTCCCCTCGTCCGGCTCGCCCCAGATGACGTGGGCGCGCGCTCGCGGGGCACGCTGGCCGGGCCCGACCTTCAACCAGGGACGTGTCGGCTGCAGCGCGACCTCCCAGCCGTGGGCGACCGCCGCGCTCAGCACCGCCACCTGCGCGCTGCACGCGGCGGCGACAGCCAGGGCGCGGTCGAGATCGGGCAGCCGGTAGAGGGTGCGGTGGGCCCGCACGATCGTGCCGGCGGCCAGGGCGGCGTCGATGTCGACGCGGCGGCAGGACCGCGCCAAGCGTTGCCGGGTGGCGATGCCTCCACAGGCGATGAGCACCTCGACGGGATCGGTGAGCACACCTGAGATGGTCCCGCGCCGGGTCACGCACCACGGACGCCCATCCACACCCCTGTGGACAGCACGGAAGTCGGAAAACCGCCCCGAAATCGCCCCGAGCGGGCCGATCGAGGCCGGTTCTCCGACTTCCGTGCGGCTCAGAGACCGAGCTCGCGGCCGATGAGCTCCTTCATGATCTCGTTGGAGCCGGCCCAGATCTTCGAGACGCGGGCGTCGCGCCAGGCGCGGGCGACGCGGTACTCGTTCATGAACCCGTAGCCGCCGTGCAGCTGGACGCAGTGGTCGAGGACCTCGTTCTGCGCCTGCGACGACCACCACTTGGCCTTGGCCGCGTCGACCGGGCTCAGCTCGCCCGCCGCGTGGGCCACGACGCACTTGTCGATGTACGCCTCGGCGACCTCGATCTGCGTGACCAGCTCGGCGAGGAGGAACTTGTTGTGCTGGAACTGCCCGACGGCCTGGCCGAACGCCTTGCGCTCCTTCGCGTACTCCAGCGTCTCCATCAGGATCTGCTTCGCGTGGGCGACGTTGGAGACCGCGCAGCCGAGGCGCTCCTGCGGCAGCTTCTGCATCATGTGGATGAAGCCGCCGTCGAGCTCGCCGACGATCTCCTCGTCGGTGACCCGGACGTTCTCGAAGAAGAGCTCGGCGGTGTCGGACTCGTCCTGGCCGACCTTGTCGAGCTTGCGGCCGCGGCTGAAGCCCTCCTTGGTCGCCTCGATCGCGAACAGGGTGATGCCGCGGGCGCCCTTCTCCGGGCTGGTGCGCACGGCCGTCAGCACGATGTCGGCGGAGTAGCCATTCGTGATGAACGTCTTGGAGCCGTTGATCACCCACTCGTCGCCGTCGCGCACGGCGGTGGTGCGCAGCGCGGCGAGGTCGGAGCCGCCGGACGGCTCCGTCATCCCGATCGCCAGCAGCAGCTCGCCCGCGGCGACCCGCGGCAGCCAGCGCTGCTTCTGCTCCTCCGAGCCGAGCGCCACGATGTAGGGCGCGGTGATGTCGGCGTGGATGCCCCAGCAGGACCCGAGCGCGGCGTTGACCTTGCTCAGCTCCTCGCCGATCACGGCGTTGAAGCGGTAGTCCTGCGCCCCGACGCCCCCGTACTCCTCCGGGATCTCCAGGCCGAGGAAGCCCTGCTTACCCGCCTCGAGCCAGAACTCGCGGGGGATCGCCTTGCTCTCGGCGTAGTCCTCGACGTCCGGGATGACCGAACGCTCCAGGAACTCGCGCACCGAGGCGCGGAAGGCCTCGTGGTCCTCGTCGTAGATCTCGCGCTTCACCCGGGTGACCCTACTCGCCGGTAATAGCCCTGCCAAGACGCCGTGACACCGAGAACGTCACAGTCCTGCTGTCGACGTCAGCCCGGGTCGGCGAACCGTCACTCCGACGGGTCCGCCACCCACCCGACGAAGACCGGGACGCCGTGCTCGACGTCGTGGACGCACCAGGCGAACGGGCGGTCCAGCACGACCTCCTCGCGCTCGACCCGCACGACGGCCCCGGCGAGGCGCATCATGACGGCGGTAGCCGCTGCGGCCTCCGTGCCCGCCTCGCCCACCGCCACCCAGCCCTCGTGCACGACCGCGGCGATCGCGAGCCGGTCCTCGGGCGTCATCGCGGAGAAGTCGGCGTCCTCGCCCGAGAAGGCGCTCGCCATGCCGAGGCGCGCGAGCGCGTCGCCGAGCTCCGCCTGGGTGCGCGCCTCCCAGCGCGGCATGGTCAGGTCGACCTCGCCGGCGACCTCGGCCCCTGCGTACGCCCGCCAGCCCCGCTCCCCCAGCCGCCTGCGCAGCGCCGCCTCCTCGCCCTCGGGCGGCAGCACCACGGTCATGGCGAGGCGACCGGTCGCGTACGGCAGCCGCACCACCCGCGCGCCGTCGACCTCGGCGTGGCCGCTGGCGGCCCCGACCGAGCGCATCATCGGCACCTCGACCTCGCGTCCCTCGGCGGTCGTGAAGCGTCCGGGGCGGGTGTGCGCCTCCTCGAACTGCGTGGCCCACGGCGCCTTGAGGTGCAACGCGTTGACGAGCACCAGCCGGGTGTCGGCGTCGACGGCGCCCGCCGGCACCAGCTCGGGGATCCGGTCGGCCGTGCGCTGCGCGACCCAGTGGTTGATCTCGCCGCGCGCCTGCTCCGGCGCCCCGCGGAAGTCGGCCGCGTGGGGCTCGACGGAGTACGCGGAGTCCAGCAGGTCGAGGAACGCCCGCTGCCACGGCAGGCCGGCCTGCGCGTACACCGCGTTGGCCGGCGAGAGCGCGACCTCGTCGTCCGTGCCGTCGGCGAGCACGACCGGGCCGGCGAGCCCGGCGAGGTGCGTCGTCACCGCGGCGAGGCCGGCGTGGATCCGCTCGGGCGGGAGGTCGCCCAGCACCCGGGCCATCTCGCGCTCGGTCCCGCCCGACGCGCCCGCCAGCGCCATGCCGAGGGCCGCGGCCACGGAGAACGGCGACAGGACCAGGTCACCGGCGTGATCGGCGTCGTCGGGGCCCGCCAGGTCGGCGAGCAGCCCGACCGTCAGGGCGTCGACGACGGCGGCCCCGTCGGAGAGCGCGGAGCGCGTCGGGGTCGGGGCGGACGGCGAGGTCTCGGTCACCCTGGCGATTGAAGCACGGGGGCTCGCTTCGTCCGCCTGGTTGGATCGTGCCAACGGGGGGAACCGGGAGCGGGACGAGTACGCACTGAGCCGAGGGAGCACGCATGGAGGTCTGGCCGGGAACGGCGTACCCGCTGGGGGCGACGTTCGACGGGAGCGGCACGAACTTCGCGCTGTTCAGCGAAGTGGCGGAGCGCGTCGAACTCTGCCTGTTCGAGCCGGGGGACGACGGCGGCTGGGTGGAGACCCGGGTCGAGGTGTCGGAGGTGGACGCGTACGTCTGGCACGCCTACCTGCCCGCGGTCCAGCCCGGGCAGCACTACGGCTACCGCGTGCACGGCCCGTGGGACCCGGCGAACGGCCTGCGGTGCAACCCGCACAAGCTCCTGATCGACCCGTACGCCAAGGCGACCGCGGGCGAGATCGGCGCCGACCCGGCGCTGTTCGCCTACGTATTCGGCGACGAGGAGACCCGCAACGACGACGACTCCGCGCCCCACACCGCGCACAGCGTCGTGATCAACCCGTACTTCGACTGGGAGGGCGACCGCCGCCCGCGCACGCCGTACGAGGAGAGCGTGATCTACGAGGCGCACGTCAAGGGCCTCACGCAGCTGCACCCCGACATCCCCGAGGAGATCCGCGGCACCTACGCGGCACTCGGCCACCCGGCGATCACCGAGCACCTCGCGAAGCTCGGCGTGACCGCCATCGAGCTGATGCCGGTGCACCAGTTCGTGCAGGACAGCACGCTGGTCGAGAAGGGCCTGCGCAACTACTGGGGCTACAACACCATCGGGTTCTTCGCGCCGCACTCGAGCTACGCGTCGGCCGGTCACTCCGGGCAGCAGGTCCAGGAGTTCAAGTCGATGGTCAAGGCCATGCACGAGGCGGGCATCGAGGTCATCCTCGACGTGGTCTACAACCACACCGCCGAGGGCAACCACCTCGGCCCCACGCTGAGCTTCAAGGGCATCGACAACCCCGCGTACTACCGCCTGGTCGAGGACGACCGGCGCTACTACATGGACTACACGGGCACGGGCAACACCCTCAACGTGCGCCACCCGCACTCGCTGCAGCTGATCATGGACTCGCTGCGCTACTGGGTCACCGAGATGCACGTGGACGGCTTCCGCTTCGACCTCGCCTCCACGCTGGCCCGCGAGTTCTACGACGTCGACCGGCTCGCCACCTTCTTCGAGCTCGTGCAGCAGGACCCGGTGGTCAGCCAGGTCAAGCTGATCGCCGAGCCCTGGGACGTCGGCCCCGGTGGCTACCAGGTCGGCGGCTTCCCGCCGCAGTGGACCGAGTGGAACGGCAAGTACAGGGACACCGTGCGCGACTTCTGGCGCGGCGAGCCGAGCCTGGGCGAGTTCGCCTCCCGGCTCGCGGGCTCCAGCGACCTGTACGAGCAGTCCGGCCGCCGCCCGTTCGCCTCGATCAACTTCGTCACCGCCCACGACGGCTTCACGCTGCGCGACCTCGTCTCCTACGACGAGAAGCACAACGACGCCAACGGCGAGGAGAACCGCGACGGCGAGAGTCACAACCGGTCCTGGAACCACGGGGTCGAGGGCCCGACCGACGACCCGGAGGTCCTCGGCGCCCGCGCCCGCACGCAGCGCAACGTGATCGCCACGCTGCTGCTGAGCCAGGGCGTGCCGATGCTCCTGCACGGCGACGAGCTGGGGCGCACGCAGGACGGCAACAACAACACGTACGCCCAGGACAACGAGCTGTCGTGGGTGCACTGGGACGACGCCGACCGGCCGCTGATCGAGTTCACGGCGGCGCTGGCGCGGCTGCGGCACGCGCACCCCACGTTCCGCCGCAAGCGGTTCTTCACCGGCGGCTCCGTGCGCACCCCGCTGCCCGGGGAGGAGGGCGACC
Organism: Nocardioides imazamoxiresistens; assembly: GCF_032378595.1. Lineage (NCBI taxonomy): Bacteria > Bacillati > Actinomycetota > Actinomycetes > Propionibacteriales > Nocardioidaceae > Nocardioides > Nocardioides imazamoxiresistens. The sequence goes on along the minus strand of NZ_JAVYII010000011.1, from coordinate 102,984 downwards.
GCCTCAACGACATCGTCTGGCTGCACCTCGACGGTCGGCCGATGGAGGACGAGGACTGGACGGGCGCCGACCCCGGCACGCCGGCCGCGCAGGCGCTCGGCATGTACCTCAACGGTCACGGCATCGCGGGGCGCGACGCCCGCGGACAGGTGATCAGCGACGACCACTTCCTGCTCTACTTCAACGCCGACGGCGACTGCGAGGTGCAGCTGCCGCCGGAGGAGTACGCCGAGGCGTGGGACGTCGTCGTCGACACGGCCGGGGTCCTCGCCGACGACCGTCCGCACGCGGCGGCGTCGCGCCTGCCGGTGGCCTCGCGCAGCGTCGTGGTGCTGCGCGAGCACCACGCCCCGGTCGAGGAGCCGGACCACTCGGTCGCGGCCAGCCTGGCGGCGATGAGCGACGACTGACGGCGCGGCCCCACGCGGCACCGCCCGCGAGCGGCGACGGCCGGTCCCTCCTCGGAGGGGCCGGCCGTCGCCGTCCTGGTGCGGGTGGGGTCAGCCGAGACCGAGCTCGGCCGGGTCGACGACCTCGTCGGCCGGCGGCTCCTCGACCTCCACCGGCTCGTCGAAGTCGCTGCCCGTCAGCTCGACGCCGGGGCCGCTGAAGCCGACGGCGTACGTCGGGTCGTCGACGAGCACCTGCACGACGACGTCGTCGCCGCCCGACGTGCCCAGGACCTCCAGTGCGTCGCCGGCATCGGTCTCGACGACCTCGCCCTTCTCCGCCGAGTCGAGCTCGCCGTCGGCGAACTCGTCCAGCAGCGCGTCGACGTCGCAGAACTCGACGAGGTCGTCGGTGGTCTCCCCGATCACCCAGCGGTCGGCCACCTGCGGGATGATCACCGCGGCCTCGGGGTCGCCGCCCGAGATGGCCTCGTAGAAGGCCGCGTCGGCGCGGACCCACTGCTGGCCGTCGACCGCGCGGACGTCCATCTGGCCGCCGAAGATGCCGACCGTGCCGGTGCAGCTGCCCTCCCGGTCGACCTGGACGTCCAGCTCGACCTCGCCGCCGTCCTCCTCGACGGTGCCCACGATCCGGAGCGACTCGGCGTCGTCCAGGGTCTCGAGACCGAGGTCGACGACCTCGGTCGCCTCGAGGTCGGCGAACGGCTCCTCGTCGGCGTCCTCGGTCTGCGAGGAGCCCGAGCCGCCATCACCGCCCTCGTCCCCGTCGTCGTCCCCGTCACCGCCGCAGCCGACGAGGACGGTCGTGGCGAGCGCTGCGGTGCCGATCAGCGCGGCGACGCGGCGCGGGCCGCGGCGGGTGGTGTGGCGCATGGTTGCTCTCCTCCGGTGGATGGCCCGGCCGGTCAGCCGAGGTCCTGCAGGTCGACCTGGTCGGCGGCGGCGGGAGCCTCGACCTCGAACTCCTCGTCGAACTCCGAGAAGGTCATCTCGCCCTCGTTCTCGCCCTCGCGGACGATGGCGACGACGTAGTGCGGCTCGTCGGCGCGGACGAAGGCAGAGCCGTCGCCCTCCTCGTCCTCGATGGAGACCTCGACGACGTCCTCGCCGTCGCGGGTCGTCTCCTCGGCCCCCGTGTACTCGGGCTCGTCGCCGTCGTCGTCCTCGCTGCCGAGCAGCGTCTTGACGTCGCACAGCTCCGCGAACGACCCCTCGGGGTCGACGACCCACCGGTCGCCGACGAGCTCCGCGACCTGCGCACCGGACGGGCCGCCCTGCTGGGTCCAGAAGGTCGCGTCGGGCTTCATCCAGTACTCGCCGTCGACGCCCAGCACCTCGACGGTCGCGCCGTCGACGGTCAGGGTGATCTCGCAGGCGTCCGCGCCGCCGAGGCGGCCGTCGATGGTGGTCTCGACCCCGTCCTGGGTGATCGTCCCGGTCAGCTGGACCGAGTCGGCACCGAGCGTCGCCCGCTCGGCCAGGTCCATGATCTCCTGCGGGTCGCGGTCGACCAGCGCGACCGAGTCCTCGCCACCGTCGCCGCCGTCGGCGCCGTCGCCGTCGTCGCCGCCGCAGGCCACCAGGCCCATGGCGAGCACTGCTGCAGTGCCCAGGGTCGTGAGCGTGCGGGCGTGGGCGGTCCGTGCGGTGATCCTCATCTGCTCCCTCTCGTCGGTCCGGACGGGCCGGTCGGCCCGCCTCGCCGTGGGGCCGTGTACCCGGCACACGCCGCCCCAACCCCGCTCGGCGCCACCGTCGTCCGAGCCGTCGGCGTGGCCCGACCTCCTACGCTGGCGGAGCGCCACCTCCGACTGCTCAGCCACCCGGAACGGGAGCCCCATGCCCAGCACCCCACCGCCCCCGTCGCGCGTGCCCGCCAGCACCTACCGGCTGCAGATCACGTCGACCTTCGACCTCGCTGCCGCCGCGCGCACGCTGCCCTACCTGCACGCGCTCGGCGCCGACTGGGTCTACCTGTCGCCGCTGCTCGAGGCCGAGCCCGGCAGCGACCACGGCTACGACGTGGTCGCCCACGACCGCGTCGACGCCTCGCGCGGCGGTCCCGCCGGCCTGTCCGCGCTCGTCGCCCGCGCCCGCTCGCTGGGCATGGGCGTGCTGGTCGACGTGGTGCCCAACCACGTGGGCGTGGCCACGCCGTCCGCCAACGCGTGGTGGTGGTCCCTGCTGGCGGCCGGGCGCACCTCTCCGTACGCCGACGCGTTCGACGTCGACTGGGACGCCGGCGGCGGGCGGGTCCGGATCCCCGTGGTCGGCGACGACGACCTGCTCGACGGCGACGTGGCCGGCGGCCGCATCGACCACCTGGCGGTCGTGGACGGCGAGCTGCGCTACCACGACCACCGCTTCCCCGTGGCTCCCGGCACGCTCGTCGCGAAGGGCGCCGGCTTCGACGCCCAGGCCACCCACGCCCGCCAGCACTACGAGCTGGTCGGCTGGCGCACCGCGGACGACCGCCTGAACTACCGACGCTTCTTCGCCGTCAACACCCTCGCCGCCGTGCGCGTCGAGGACCGCCGCTGGTTCGACGCCAGCCACGCGGAGATCCTGCGCTGGTTCGCCGAGGGCATGGTGGACGGCCTCCGCGTCGACCACCCGGACGGCCTGCGCGACCCGGCCGGCTACCTCGACGACCTCGCGGCGGCGACGGGCGGGGCGTACGTGCTGGTCGAGAAGATCCTCGAGCACGGCGAGGAGCTGCCCGAGGGCTGGGCGACCGCCGGCACCACCGGCTACGACGCGATGGCGCTCGTCGACCGCCTCTTCGTCGACCCGGCCGGCCAGGAGCCGCTCGACGTGCTCGAGACGTCGCTGCGCGGCGCCCCCGTCGACTGGACCGCCCTGGTGCACGAGCGCAAACGCGCGATCGCCGACGGGATCCTGGGCTCCGAGATCCGCCGCATCGGACGCGAGGTCGGCGACCTCGAGGGCGCGGGTCGCGACGCGGTCGTCGACGCCGTCGCCGAGCTGGCGGCCGCGATGAGCGTCTACCGCTCGTACCTGCCCGAGGGCCGCGAGCACCTCGACGAGGCGTTCGGCGCGGCCCGCGCCCGGCGCCCCGACCTCGCCGGGACGCTCGACGCGCTGGTGCCCGTGCTCACCGACCCCGCGCACCCAGCGGCGCTGCGCTTCCAGCAGACCTCCGGCATGGTGATGGCCAAGGGCGTCGAGGACACCTCGTTCTACCGCTGGTCGCGCCTGACCAGCCTCAACGAGGTCGGCGGCGACCCCTCCGTGTTCAGCGTCGCCCCCGCGGAGTTCCACGAGGCGATGGCGCACCGCCAGGAGCACTGGCCGCACGCCATGACGGCCTCGTCCACGCACGACACGAAGCGCGGCGAGGACGTGCGCGCCCGCATCTCGGTGCTCGCCGAGGTGCCCGAGGTGTGGGCCGGGGCGCTGCGCGAGCTGCTCGACCTCGTGCCGGTGCCCGACCCGGCCTTCGGCTCGCTGCTGTGGCAGGCGGTCGTGGGCGCGTGGCCCGGCAGCGCCGGGCCCGACCTGCGGCGCCGGCTCCACGCGTACGCCGAGAAGGCCATGCGCGAGGCCGGCGACCGGACCACGTGGACGGACCCCGACGCCGACTACGAGAAGGCGGTGCACGCGGTCGTGGACGCCGCCCTCGACGACCGCCGGGTGCGCCGCGTGCTCGCCACCCTGCTCGACGTCGTCGCCGACCCGGGCTGGAGCAACGCGCTCGGCGCGAAGCTGGTGACGCTGACGGTGCCGGGCGTCCCGGACGTCTACCAGGGCAGCGAGCTGTGGGAGCAGTCGCTCGTCGACCCCGACAACCGGCGGCCGGTCGACTTCGACCTGCGCGCCGAGGTGCTGCCCGCCCTGCTCGGCGGCGTGGCCCCGCCGCTGGTCGGCGGCGTCGGCGACTCGGGTGCGGTCAAGATGCGCGTGGTCGCCGAGGCGCTGCGGCTGCGCCGGGCGCGACCCGAGCTGTTCACCTCCTACACCCCCGTCGCCGCCGAGGGGTACGCCGCCCAGCACGTCGTCGCCTTCGACCGGGGCGGCGCCGTCACCGTCGCCACCCGGCTGCCCGTGGGCCTCGCCGGTCGCGGCGGGTGGGGCGACACCCGTCTGGCGCTGCCCGAGGGCACCTGGACCGACCGCGTCAGCGGGCGTCCCGTGACGTCCGCGAGGCTCGCCGACCTGCTCGCCGACCACCCCGTAGCACTGCTCGTCCGGGAGGACTCGTGACCTTCTCCGTGTGGGCCCCGCGGCCCCGCAACGTCCGCCTCGTCGTCTCCGGCGGCGACCACGAGGAGGTCGTCGACCTCGAGCGCGGCGCCGACGACTGGTGGCGCGTGCCGCCGGGCGCGCGCCGCGGCCTGCTCGCGGGCGACGTGGCCAGCTGGCCGGAGGGCGTGGCGTACGGCTACCTGGTCGACGACGACCCGACGCCGCGCCCCGACCCGCGCTCGCTGCGCCAGCCCGACGGGGTGCACGGCCTGTCGCGCACCTTCGACCCCGGCGCGTTCACCTGGACCGACCAGTCCTGGACGGGCCGCCAGCTCGCCGGGTCCGTGATCTACGAGCTCCACCTGGGCACGTTCACCACGGAGGGCACCCTGGACGCCGCGATCGGGCGTCTCGACCACCTCGTCTCCATCGGCGTCGACCTGGTCGAGCTGCTGCCGGTGAACTCGTTCAACGGCACCCACAACTGGGGCTACGACGGCGTCGGGTGGTTCGCGGTCAGCGAGACGTACGGCGGGCCGGCCGCCTACCAGCGGTTCGTCGACGCCTGCCACGCCGCCGGGCTCGGCGTCGTGCAGGACGTGGTCTACAACCACCTGGGCCCGTCGGGGAACTACCTCCCGCTCTTCGCGCCCTACCTGAAGTCGGGCCGCAACACGTGGGGCGACCTGCTCAACCTCGACGAGGACGGCTCGGAGCACGTGCGCCGCTACGTGCTGGACAACGTGGCCGGGTGGTTCCGCGACTTCCACGTCGACGGCCTGCGCCTCGACGCCGTGCACGCGCTGCACGACTCCTCGCCCACCCACGTGCTGGAGGAGATGGCGGTCGAGACCGCCGCGCTGTCCGCGCACCTGGGACGGCCGCTCACCCTCATCGCCGAGAGCGACCTCAACGACCCGGTGATGTTCACGCCGCGCGAGGCCGGCGGCTACGGCCTCGACGGGCAGTGGAGCGACGACTTCCACCACGCGGTGCACGTGGCGCTGACCGGTGAGACGTCCGGCTACTACGCGGACTTCGAGCCGCTCGCGGCCCTGCAGAAGGTGCTGACCCGCGGCTTCTTCCACGACGGCACCTTCAGCTCGTTCCGCGACCGCGACCACGGCCGGCCGATCGACGTCGCCACCACGCCGACGTGGCGGCTCGTCGTCTGCTCGCAGAACCACGACCAGATCGGCAACCGCGCGCGTGGCGACCGGCTCACGGAGCACCTCGGCGACGACCAGCTGGCGAGCGCCGCGCTCCTGACGCTCTGCTCCGGCTTCACGCCGATGCTCTTCCAGGGCGAGGAGTGGGCGGCCTCGACGCCGTTCCAGTTCTTCACGTCCCACCCCGAGCCCGAGCTCGGCACGGCGACCGCCGAGGGCCGGATCGCGGAGTTCGAGCGGATGGGCTGGGACCCGGCCGTCGTGCCGGACCCCCAGGACCCGGCGACGTTCGAGCGCTCGAAGCTGGACTGGTCGGAGGCGGAGGGCGGCCGGCACGCGGTGCTGCTCGAGGCGTACCGCTCGCTGGCCCGGCTGCGGCGGGCGTACCCCGACCTCACGGACCCGTCCTTCGGCGCGACGACCTGCGAGGTCGACGAGACGACCCGGGCGGTACGCGTGGGACGCGGCCGCCTGCGCCTCGTGCTGGCGCTCGGCGACGTGCCCGTCACCGAGCCGCGGCGCGGCTCGGAGGTCGTGTGGTCGACCCCCGGCGGTCACGAGCTCGACGGCGACGCGGTGGTCGTGCCCGCCGGCGGGGCGGTGGTGCTCGGCCCGGCCGGGTGAGCGAGGCGGCATCCGGCCCCCCTCAGGGAAATTACTTTCCGTACCGGCAAATAGTTGCTACGGTCGCCGCATGGACCCCGACGACGCCCGCCGCTCCCTCGAGCAGGCCACCTCCCTGTCCACGACGAGCACCTCGGCCGCCCGGTGGCTGGTGCCGTACTACGTGGCCCTCGGCCTCGGCTCGGTCGTCCTGGCGCTCGGCGTCGGGCTGACGGGCGACCCGGTGGTCGTCGTGGTCACGACGACGCTGTGGGTGGTGCTCGTCGTCGCGACGTCGGTGTACGCCGCCACCCGCCGCGCCACGGTGCGCGGCATGGCCGCGCTGCACGGCGTCACGATGGGCGCGTGGACCGCGGCCTGGTGCACCACTGTGCTCGTCGGGTCGCTCGCCGACCTCGGCTGGGCGTGGTGGGCGGGTGGCGGGCTCGCCATGCTGGCGATCTGCCTGGCCGCCGCCGCCTCCGCGCACCGCCGGGCCCGCCCCACGCCCGTCGCGGCCGGAGCTGCGGCGGGCGTGCGGTGAGCGACGCCGCCGACGCCGCGATCGAGGAGACCTTCCACACGCCGGCGCGCTTCGCCATCATGGCGAGCCTCGTCGACGTCGACCGCGCCGAGTTCGCGCTGGTGCGCGACGCGATCGGGGTCTCCGACTCGGTGCTGTCGAAGCACGCCTCGCACCTCGAACGGGCGGGCTTCGTGGAGGTCGTCAAGGGCTACGTCGGCAAGCGGCCACGCACGTGGTTCGCCCTGACCGACGACGGGCGCACGGCCTTCCGTCGCCACCTGGCGGCCCTGCGGCGGATCGCCGACGCCGCCGCGGACTACACCGCGGCCGGCCGCCGGGAGTCGTGACGCGGCCTCGGCACCACCTCGGCCCCGTCCTCAGTCCCGCCCGTCGCCGCGCTGAGCGGCGAAGAAGTCCGCCAGCAGGTCGCGCGCCTCGCCCGCCATCACGCCGGCGACCACCTCCGGACGGTGGTTGAGCCGACGGTCGCGCACGACGTCCCACAGGCTGCCGACCGCGCCGGCCTTGTCGTCGTACGCCCCGAAGACCACGCGGTCGACGCGCGACAGGACCGCCGCGCCCGCGCACATGGTGCAGGGCTCGAGGGTGACGACCAGGGTGCAGCCACCGAGGCGCCACTCGCCCCGCGCCCGGGCCGCGGCACGCAGGGCGACGACCTCGGCGTGGCCCGTCGGGTCCGCGTCCGCCTCACGCACGTTGCGGCCCGCGCCGAGCACACGGCCGGCGCCGTCCACGACGACCGCACCGATCGGGACGTCGCCGGTGGCGAGCGCGGAGCGCGCCTCGTCGAGGGCGGCGCGCATCGGCAGGCCCCAGCGGGCGCCCTGCGGGTGGACCATCGGAGCGGCGACGACCCCGGTCAGGCCGAGGTCAGGCCGACGGCGTCGTCGAAGAGCCGACCGAAACCGAGCTTGCGGGCGATCTCGGAGACCATCTCGTCGGGGTAGAGGTCCTCGTCGTCCAGGAGCAGACCGAGGTCCATGGCGTTCACGCCGAGGTCGGCCAGCAGGCCCAGGTCGCCGGCGGGCTCCTGCTCGTCGTCCTCGTCGGGCAGCGGGAGGTCGAGCTCCTCGAGCGCGGAGCGCGCGAGCTCCCACTCGTCGGCGGCGGTCGCGTCGGAGAGCAGGATCCGGGTGCTCGCCCCGGCCACGCGCAGCAGCACGAAGAAGTCCTCGTCGACCGCGACCACCCCGAGGGCACCGCCGTCCCCCGGGAAGCGGCGCAGCGCCGCAGCGAGCGTCTCGACCGAGTCGAGGACGTCGTCGACGATCTCGTGCAGCTGCCAGATGCCCTCCTCGCGGTACGCGACGATCGCGAAGTCGATGGCGTCACCGTCGGTCATAGCCCCGCCCCTTGCCTGCTCGCCGTTCCCGCGGCCCGCCGCCGGGCCCGAGCCTCAGCCTGACAGACCGGACGGGGGGCCCTCAAGGGCGTTCCGCGTTCGGAGACCGCGCGAGCAGCGCGTACCGAATTTCGCCGTTCTGCTTGTGGCGCCCGCCACACCTCGCCTAGCGTGTGCACCAGACGCAATCGTGTTGCACAATGCGCAACAGAACGAAAGAGACGCCGATGTCCCCACACCTCGTCCGCCGCAGCCTCGTCGCGGTCTCCGCCACCACCACCCTCGCGCTCGCCCTGGGCGCCTGCGCCTCCCGCGGCGGCGGGGGCGGCGACGACGGCGACTTCCCCTCGGGCACGATCACGTTCTTCACGCCGACCGCCGCCGGCGGCGCGACCGACCTGACGGCCCGCACGCTCGGTGCGGAGCTCGAGGACGAGCTGGGCGTCTCCGTGGTGGTCGAGAACCGGCCCGGCGCGGCCGGATCCGTCGGCATGGAGCACGTGGCGGGCCTCGACGCCGACGGCTACTCCATCGCCGTGTTCCCGGTCGAGGTCAGCATGCTGCAGTACCAGGGCTTCGACGTCGTCCCCGACGACTACGACTTCGTCGGCCAGGTCAACTCGCAGCCGGGCACGATCGCGGTGCCCGCGGACAGCCCGTACGAGACGCTGGCCGACCTCGTCGAGGCCGCCGAGAGCGACCCCGGGTCGGTCTCGGTCTCGACCGCCGGCGCGGGCTCGATCTGGGACGCGGGCGTCACGGCGCTCGCCCAGGCGACCGACGTCGAGCTGCAGGCGGTCCCCTTCGACGGCGGCGCGCCCGCCGTCACCGCCGCGATCGGCGGCCAGGTCGACGCCGTCGTCGCCGGCATCGGCGAGACGGCCCCCGCCCACGAGGACGGTCGCCTGCGCGTGCTCGCCGTCTTCACCGACGAGCCCGCCCCGGCGCTCGAGGACGTCCCCACCGCCACCTCCGAGGGCATCGACGTCGTGATCGGCAGCTGGGCCGTGATCGCGGCTCCCACCGGCCTGCCCGACGACGTCCGCGACGCGCTCGAGGAGGCGGTCGCGACCGCCGTCGAGGCGCCCGACTACGTCGAGCTCATCGAGAGCGGCGGCAACATCGTGACCTACCGCGACGCCGAGGAGTCGGCGGAGTTCGTGTCGCAGGAGAGCGACCGGTTCGCGGAGCTGTTCGGCTGATGGTCACCCCCGCCCCCTCCGACGTCGCGCCCCTCGGCCCGACCGACGGCGCGCCGGCCGCCTCCGCGGCGACCGGCGCGCGGGGACCGGTCGCCGCGGGCGCTGCCCCGGCCGCCGGGCCCGGTACGCCCGACACCCCCGACACCCCCGACACCCCCGACGCCGAGGCCACCGAGGCCGCCGAGGCGCCCGCTCCCTACCGACGCGTGCGCGACCTGCTGGTCGCCGCGGTCGTCGCCGCGCTCGGCGTCGCCGTCCTCGTCGGCGCGCAGGACCTCCCGGAGCCGGCCGCGTCCTCGGGCGGGATGGGTCCCGCGTGGTGGCCGACCCTGCTCGGCGGCTTCCTGCTCCTCGCCGCCGTCGGCATCGCCGTCGCGGGCGTCGTGCGCGTCGGCACCCCGGACGACCCGCCCGCGACCCGGGACGGCGTCCTGCAGCTCGGCGCGCTCGCAGTGCTGGTGGTGGCGTACGGCGCCGCCTGGCACTACTTCCACTTCGTGGCCGTCACCCTGGTGTTCACCTCCGCGCTGACCGCCGTGCTCGGCAGCCGCGGCTGGCGCGAGCTCGTGCTGTTCCCGATCGTGGTCGTGGCGCTCCTCTACGGCATCTTCGGCGTGCTCCTGCGGGTGCCGCTGTGAGCCCCGTGGCCGAGGGCCTCGGCGCCCTCGCGGACCCCACGATCGCCCTGTGCCTGCTGATCGGCGTGCTGCTCGGCACGCTCGTCGGCGCCGTGCCCGGCGTGACCGCGACCATGGCGGTCGCCCTGGCGGCGGGCTTCACGCTGACGCTCGACCCGCTGCCCGGCCTCGCCGTGCTGCTCGCCATCTACGTCGCCGCACAGTTCGGCGACCGGGTGCCCTCGATCCTCATCAACACGCCGGGCACCCCGGCCTCGATCGCCACCACCTTCGACGGCTACCCCATGGCCCGCGCCGGCCGCGCCGGCGTGGCGCTGACCGCGTCCGCCCTGGTCTCCGCCATCGGCGCCCTGGTCGGCATCCTCATCCTGGTGCTGCTCGCGCAGCCGCTCGCGTCGTTCGCGCTCGAGTTCGGCCCGGTCGAGATGTTCTGCCTGGTCGTCTTCGGCCTGACGATGATGATCGGCGTCTCCAGCGGCCGCCTGGTCAAGGGCCTCGCCGCCGGTGCGTTCGGCCTGCTGCTCGGCAGCATCGGGCGCGACCCGATCACCGGCGACCAGCGCTTCACCTTCGGCTTCGACGAGCTCGCCAGCGGCATCCCGTTCATCGCCGCGATCGTCGGTCTCTTCGGCATCGCCGAGGTCGCCAACCAGATGGTCTCCGCGCGTCGCGGGGCGCCGGCCGAGCCGATCACCCAGATGGGCCGCTGGTGGCCGGACCGCGCCGAGGCGCGCCGGCTCGCCCGCCCCACCGCCATCGGCTCCGCCGTCGGGTCGGTCGTGGGCGTCGTGCCCGCCGCCGGTGGCGACATCGCGGGCGTCATCGCCTGGGACCAGGCCCGTCGCACGTCGAAGCTCCCGGAGGAGTTCGGCAAGGGCTCCATCGAGGGCGTCGCCGCGCCCGACAGCGCCAGCACCGCCACGATGGGCGGGTCGCTGACGACCACGCTCGCCGTCGGCGTGCCGGGCGACTCCGTGATGGCCGTGATGCTCGGCTCGATGATCGTGTGGGGCCTGCAGCCCGGCCCGGCGCTGTTCGTCACGCGTCCGGACCTCGTCTACAGCCTCGCCGGGATCATGACGGCCGCGACGGTGCTGGCCCTCGCCCTGTCCCTGGTGCGGATGCGCGGCGTCGTCAAGCTGCTCGCCCTGCCGCAGCGCTACCTGGCCGTCGTCATCGTCACCTTCTGCATGGTCGGCACCTTCGCCGTGCAGAACAGCGTGTTCGACGTGGCCCTGATGTGGATCTTCGGCGGCATCGGCCTGCTCCTGCGACGGTTCGGCTTCCCGCCCGGCCCCCTCGTGCTCGGCCTGATCCTCGGCCCGCTCGCGGAGAGCAACCTGCGCCGGGCCCTGCTCATCGACGGCCCCGGCGCCTTCTTCTCCAGCCCCATCGGGATGACGCTGCTCGTGGTCAGCCTGCTGGCCGTCACGCTGCCCTCCCTCCGCAGCCTCGTGAAAGGACGTCGTCAGCGTGAGCTCGACGAGCGCACCCCTACCCCCGTCGGCTGACGCGCCGACCGTCGTCACCGTCGGCGAGACGATGGCGCTGGTCACGCCCACCACCTCGCAGCCGCTGCGGCTGGCCGAGCACTTCTCCGTCCGCGTCGGCGGCGCCGAGTCGACCGTCGCGCTGTACCTCGCCGGCCTCGGGCACCGCGCCGCGTGGGTCAGCGCCGTCGGGGACGACCCGCTCGGCGAGCGGATGGTCGACGAGATCGGCGGGCACGGCGTCGACGTGCGGTGGGTCGCGGTCGACCCCGAGGCGCCGACCGGCGTCTACTTCAAGGACCCCGGCGCCGAGGGCACCACCGTGCACTACTACCGGGCCGGCTCGGCCGCGTCGCGGATGGGCCCGGGGGTCCTCGACGGCGTCGACCTGTCGGGCGTACGCGTCGTGCACCTGACCGGCATCACGCCGGCGCTCTCGGCGTCCTGCGCCGACCTCGTCGACGCGGCGCTCGCCGCCGCCCGGCGCGCGGGCGCCCTGGTCTCGTTCGACGTCAACCACCGCCACCAGCTGTGGGCCCCCGGGGAGGCGGCCCGGGTCCTCGCCCGGCTCGCCGCCCGCTGCGACCTCGTGTTCGTCGGTCGCGACGAGGCCGAGGACCTGTGGGACGACGGCGACCCGCAGCGCCTGCACACGCGCCTGCAGATGAGCGGCACGCTCGTGGTCAAGGACGGCGCCCTGGGCGCGACGGCGTACGACGGGACCACCGCGGTCTTCGAGCCGTCGATCCCGGTCGAGGTCGTCGAGCCCGTCGGTGCCGGGGACGCGTTCACCGCCGGCTACCTCTCGGCGATGATCCACGGGCGGGACGTCGGCCGGCGTCTGCGCCAGGGCCACGAGACCGCGGCACGGGCCCTGAGCAGCACCCACGACTTCGTCCCGGCCTGAGCGGAGGGTCCGATGTCCCAGAGCATCCAGCGAGCTGCCGAGGTCCTGGAGCTGGTCAGCGTCCAGCCCCGCACGCAGAGCGAGATCGCCGAGCACCTCGGCGTGCACCGCTCGACGGCGCTGCGCATGCTGCAGACGCTCACCGAGTCCGGCCTGACCCGCCGCTACGCCGACGGCCGCTACGGCGTCGGCTACCGGCTGGCCGGGCTGGCCTCGGTGGCCGCCGAGCAGTTCGACCTCGCCAACATCGCACGCCCGCACCTGGCCGAGCTGGGTCGGGAGTGCCTGCACACGGTGCACCTCGCCGTGCTCGACGGGTCCGCCATCGTCTACGCGGACAAGATCGAGCAGCCCGGCATGGTGCGGCTGTACTCGCAGGTCGGCCAGCCGGTCGTCCTGCACACCGCCGGCGTCGCGAAGGCGATCCTCGCCTTCCAGCCGCGCGGCGTCGTCGAGCGCCTGCTCGACGGCCACACCTTCGAGAAGCACACGGAGACCACCCTGACCTCCCCCGCCGCGTACCTCGCCGAGCTCGACACCGTCCGCGACCGCGGCTGGTCGGTCGACGACGCCGAGTACGAGAACTACATCAACTGCGTCGCCATGCCCATCCACGACGCCCGCGGCGAGGTGACCGCCGCGGTGTCGGTGACCGCGCTCAAGGCCAAGGCCGACCTGCCGGCGCTCGAGCAGCTGCTGCCGCGCCTGGGCCAGGTCGTCGGCGACGTCTCCGCGGCGATCGGGTACCGCCCGTGAGCGCCCCGGCAGGCTTCGACGAGCTGTTCGCCCGCACGCCCGTGATGGCGATCCTGCGCGGCTACGACCCCGGCCGCACCGTGGCGCTGTGCGAGCGCGCCTGGAGCGTGGGCATCGACGTGGTCGAGGTGCCGATCCAGTCCGACGACGCCGTCGCGTCCCTGGGCGCCGCGGTCCGCGCGGCCGAGGCGGCCGGCCGGGTCGTCGGCGCGGGCACCGTGACGAGCGCCGAGCGGGTACGCCGTGCGGCCGACGCCGGCGCCCGCTTCACCGTCGCGCCCGGCTTCTCCCCCGAGGTGCTGCGCGCCAGCGAGGACGCCGGCCTGCCGCACCTGCCCGGCGTGGCCACGCCCACGGACGTGCAGCACGCCCTCGGCGCCGGCGCGACCTGGGTCAAGGCGTTCCCCGCCAGCGTGCTGGGCACCGGCTGGTTCCGTGCGGTGCAGGGCCCGTTCCCCGGTCTGCCGCTCGTCGCCACCGGCGGCATCGACGCCGACAACGCGGCCGACTACCTGGCCGCGGGCGCGCGCGTCGTGGCCGTCGGGTCCGCCCTCGACGACCCGCGCCAGCTCGACCTGCTGGCCGCGCTGGCGAGCAGCGCGACCGGCGCCTGAGACGCCCGCGCCCCGCGTACCCCCTCTCCCTCACCGCACCCCACGCACCTCACGGAAGCGAGACCATGACCTACACGCCCGCCCCCGACCGCTACGACCGCATGCCGCACCGCCGGGTCGGTCGCAGCGGTCTGCACCTGCCCGCCGTCTCCCTCGGCACGTGGCACAACTTCGGGGACGACACACCGCTGCAGCGGGGGCGCGCGCTGCTGCAGCACGCCTTCGACCTCGGCATCACGCACTTCGACATCGCCAACGGCTACGGCCCCCCGCCCGGCTCGACCGAGCGCAACGTCGGTCGGATCCTGGCCGAGGACTTCGCCGGGCTGCGCGACGAGCTGGTCATCGCGACGAAGGCCGGCTACCCGTTCTTCCCCGGCCCGAACGGCGCGGGCGGCGGCCGCAAGTACCTCCTCGGCAGCCTCGACAACTCCCTGCGCAGCCTGCGCCTGGACTACGTCGACATCTTCTACATGCACCGCTTCGACCCCGGGACCCCGCTCGAGGAGACCGCCACCGCGCTCGACGCGGCCGCGCGGGCCGGCAAGACCCGCTACGTCGGCATCTCGTCGTTCTCGTCGGCGCGCAGCGCCACCATGGCCGGCCTGCTGCGCGACCTCGGCACGCCGCTGCTGATCCACCAGCCGTCCTACTCGATGCTCAACCGCTGGATCGAGGAGGGCGAGCCCAGCCTGCTCGACGTCGCCGAGCAGCAGGGCTTCGGCGTCATCGCCTTCTCCGCGCTGGCGCAGGGCCTGCTGACGAACAAGTACCTCGGCGGCGTCCCCGAGGGCTCCCGCGCGACGCAGGGCAAGACCCTCGCCGACGGCATGCTGAGCGAGGAGAACCTCGAGCGGGTGCGCGCGCTGAACGCGATCGCGGAGCGCCGCGGCGAGACGCTGGCCCAGATGGCCCTCGCCTGGGCCCTGCGCGACCCGCGGGTCACCTCCGTGCTGATCGGGGCCAGCCGGCCCGAGCAGCTCGACGACACCGTGCGCTGCGTGACCTCGCCGGAGTTCACCGCCGCCGAGCTGGCCGAGATCGACGAGCACGCGAAGGACGGGGGCCTCAACATGTGGGCCGCGTCCTCGGAGGCCTGAGCCGGTGAGCGCGACCCCCATCGGCCCCGAGGAGCGCGCCGAGGCGGCGCGGTCGCTGGCCCGCATCGACGCCGAGGAGCGCGAGCTGGTGCTCGACCACCTCGACCGCGACGTGGCGTGGCGGCTGGGGATGCACCTGCGCGAGGCGGCGCTGGCGGACGGTCTCGCGATCGTCGTCGGCGTCGCCCTCGCCGGCCAGCGGGTCTTCCACTGCGCCCTCGACGGCGCGAACCCCGACAACGACGCGTGGCTGGACCGCAAGGCGGCGGCGGTGCTGCAGTTCCACCGCTCCTCGCTCGGGGTGCGCGAGTGGTTCCGGGCCGCCGGGCGCGACTACGCGAGCGACTCGCGGCTCGACCACGCGCGGGTCGCGGCCAACGGCGGCGTGCTGCCGCTGCGGCTGCGGGGGGTCGGCGTGGTCGGCACCGTCGGCGTCTCCGGCCTGCCGCAGGTGGAGGACCACGCGTTCGTCGTGGCCGGTCTGCGCAGCTTCCTGGTGGCGGAGCGCGAGCGCACCGCCGGCGCACCCTAGGCTGCCTCCCATGGACACCCTCGTCGTCGACCACCCGCTCGTCGCCCACAAGCTGACCGCGCTCCGCGACGTGAGGACCGACTCGCCCACGTTCCGCCGGCTCGCGGACGAGCTCGTCACGCTGCTGGCGTACGAGGCCACCCGCGACGTGCGGGTGGAGCCGACGGAGATCACGACGCCGGTCTCCCCGGCCACGGGCGTACGCCTCGCCTCCCCCAAGCCGCTCGTGGTGCCGATCCTGCGCGCCGGGCTCGGGATGCTCGACGGGATGGTGCGGCTGCTGCCCACCGCCGAGGTCGGCTTCCTCGGCATGGTGCGCAACGAGGAGACCCTGCAGGCGTCGACCTACGCCGAGCGGCTGCCCGACGACCTGTCCGGCCGCCAGTGCTACGTCCTCGACCCGATGCTCGCGACCGGCGGCACGCTGGCGGCCGCGATCCGCTTCCTCGTCGACCGCGGCGCCGACCACATCACCGCCGTGTGCCTGCTGGCCGCCCCGGAGGGCACGGCCCGCCTGGAGCATGAGCTGGCCGACCTGACGATCCCCGTGCGGATGGTCACCGCGGCGATGGACGAGCGGCTCAACGAGCTGGGCTACATCGTGCCCGGCCTCGGCGACGCGGGCGACCGGCTGTACGGCGTCGCGGACTGACCCTCGGCCGGCACGGGCCGGGCCGGGTCAGCGCGGCTCGGTGTCGCTGAGCACGGCGAAGGCGATCAGCCGCTGCGAGGTGTGGAACAGCTCGGCGCAGGTGGTCAACGTCAGCAGGCGGCCGCCGGCGTCCTGCGGCGGCTGCACGGCGGGCGTACCGTCCCCCTCCTCCGATCCGGAAGCCGGGTTCGTCGGCAGCGGGTCGACCACCCAGGTGTCGCGGAAGCCGACCTCGAGGTCGTCGCCGCCGGTGACGAGGGTGTAGGTGTAGGTCGCCTCGCGGGTCTCGACGACCACCTCGTCGCCGACGACCAGCTCGGGCATGCGGCGCAGCGGCTCGCCGTGGGTGATCCGGTGGCCGGCCAGCGCGTAGTTGCCGACCTCCCCCGGCGCGGCCACGTCGTCGAAGCGGCCGAACCCGGCGGCCAGCACCTCGTCGGAGGTCCCGGCGAGCACGGGGACGGCGTAGTCGGGACCGAACGCGGGGATCCGGACGATGGCCTCGGCCTCGCCGAAGTCGAGCTCGACGCTGTCCTGCCCGGAGCGCCACGCCTCCTCCAGCCGCTCGACGCCCTGGTCGTGCTTGCGGCCCGACTGCCAGCTGGTGCCCCACAGCTGCCAGGCCACCCAGCCGAGCAGGACCGCACCGACGAGCACCAGCACCAGACCGACCCGGGTCATCCAGCGTGCGCCGCGGCGCCGCGGCGCCGCCGCCGTGCCCCCGGTCGGGGTCTCGCTCCCGGCCACCGGATCCTCCGCTCCACCTGCGCGCCCGCGCGCCGCTCGTAGGGTGGCGGGCATGTCCGCGCACCTCGCCCGCCGGCTCCACGGTATCGAGCCGACCATCTTCTCCGCGATGTCCGCCCTCGCACTGCGCACCGAGTCGGTGAACCTGGGCCAGGGCTTCCCCGACACCGACGGGCCCGCCGCCGTGCTGGACCGGGCGCGGGAGGCGCTGGCGCAGGGGCGCAACCAGTACGCCCCCGGGCTCGGCGTGCCGGAGCTGCGCGAGGCGGTCGCGCGCCACCAGCAGCGCCACCACGGCATCGACCTCGACCCGGCCACCGAGGTCGTCGTCACGACCGGGGCCACCGAGGGCATCGCCTGCGCCCTGCTGGGGCTCGTCGACCCGGGCGACGAGGTCGTGCTGCTGGAGCCGTACTACGACTCCTACGTCGCGATGCTGCAGGTGGTGGGCGCGGTGCGCCGACCCGTCACCCTGCGAGCGCCCGACTTTCGGCTCGACGTGGACGCGCTGCGCGCCGCCGTGCACGACGGCACCCGCCTCATCCTGCTCAACTCGCCGCACAACCCCACGGGCACCGTGCTCACCCCCGAGGAGCTCGCGGTCGTCGCCGAGGTCGCGGTGCGCCACGACGTGCTCGTGGTGACCGACGAGGTCTACGAGCACCTGGTCTTCGACGGCCGCCGCCACGTCCCGCTCGCGACCCTGCCGGGGATGGCCGAGCGCACCCTGACGCTCTCGAGCCTCGGCAAGTCGTGGTCGCTGACCGGCTGGAAGGTCGGCTGGGCGACGGGCCCCGCGCACCTGGTCGGCGCGTTGCTGGCCGCGAAGCAGTGGACGACGTTCACGTCGGGCTCCCCGCTGCAGCCGGCCGCCGCGTACGCCCTCGACCACGAGGACGCCTTCCCCGCCGCGCTCGCGCGCGACCTGCAGCAGCGCCGCGACCTGCTGTGCGAGGGGCTGGCGGCCGTCGGGCTGACGCCGCGCGTGCCGGAGGGCACCTACTTCACGCTCACCGACGTGGGCCACCTCGGCTGGGAGGACGGCGCGGCGTTCTGCGCCACGCTGCCCGAGCGGGCGGGGGTCGTCGCGATCCCCGCGCAGGGTTTCTACGACGACGTGGAGGAGGGACGCCACCTCGTGCGGTGGGCGTTCTGCAAGGACGAGCCGGTGATCCGCGACGGGCTCGCCCGGCTGGCCGGGGCGCGGCTGGCGCGCTGAGCGTCAGTACGCCCGGGAGTCGTAGCCGCCGACGACCCCCACGCCCGTGCGGTTGCGGTTGCCGCCCGCGGCGAACCAGGGGCCGGCGCCGCCGACCACCAGCAGCACGGCCGTGATGCCCGCGAGCACCGTCAGCGCCAGCGGCAGCACGCCCTGGTCGACGCTGCTGCCGAACCCGATCACCGCCAGCACGAGGCCCGGGCCGGCGACCAGGACCGAGCTGCCGAACAGGATCCAGCGGCCCGCCTGGGAGCCCCGGAGCGCGAACGCCGCGGCCACGATCGCGACGACCGACCAGGCCAGGAAGGCCAGGCAGATCAGGGCC
The DNA here is from genome assembly GCF_032378595.1 of Nocardioides imazamoxiresistens. NCBI lineage: Bacteria > Bacillati > Actinomycetota > Actinomycetes > Propionibacteriales > Nocardioidaceae > Nocardioides > Nocardioides imazamoxiresistens. The sequence continues at coordinate 84,525 of NZ_JAVYII010000011.1, read as the reverse complement.
ATGCCGCCGAACGCGACCCCGAAGGCACCGGCCATGCCCGTGCCGCCGTCGTCGGAGCCGATGACGCTGAGCGCCACGAGCCCGAAGAAGAAGGCGCCGAGACCGGACAGGACCCCGGCCAGCGCGGAGCACACGATCGCGATCACCGCGGCCGCGATCACGGTGCCGGGCCGGCTCGGGCCGACCTCAGGCACGCCGTAGGGGTTGCTCGGGTACGCCTGCGGAGCCTGCGGCGGCGGCGCGCCCCAGGGGGTGGACGGCGCCTGCGGCGGTCCGGCGGGCCCGGGTCCCCAGCTCCAGGAGGGGTTGGCCGGCGACGGACCGGGCTCGCCCGCCGAGTCCTTCCAGGGCTCGGGCGGGACCGTCATCGCGGCGACCTGCCGGCGGCGTACCAGCGGCCCGTCTCGGGGCGCGTCAGCCCCACGACCGTCGCGACACCGGCGACCACCACGACGAGGAGGTAGGGAGCGACCACCGACATCACCAGCGTCAGACCGGCGGCGACGCCGGCGGAGACGGCGAGCAGGACCCGCGCCCAGTTGTGGCGCCGCAGTGCGAAGACGGCGATCACGACCGCGGAGACGCACCACAGCAGCCCGACGACCGACGTCACCACCGCCGAGCCGACCAGCAGTTCGGTCGTCATGCCCTGGTCCACGAGCGACGGCTGCGTGCGGCGCACCTCGTCGAGGATCAGGTCGGGGTCGAGGACCACGGCGACCACCTGCAGCAGCAGGACCAGCGAGACCAGGCCCGAGGCGATCCAGGTGACCACGCAGGCCATCAGCACCGAGCGGGGGCGGTCCGCCGGGGCGGCACCCCGAGGGTCCCCGGGACGGCCCTGCGCGGCCCACGGCTGGGCGCCCGGGGCGCCGAACCCGTGGTACGGCTGCGGCTGCTGGCCGCCGTGCTGGCCACCGTGCTGGCCGGACTGGCCGGGTTGCGGCGGTCCCCACGGCTGCTGCGGGGCGCCGGGTCCGGCGTACGGCTGGCCGGGGCCCTGGCCGGGCTGCGGGTCGGAGCCGCGGTCCGGGGGGCGCGGAGCATCGCGGTCCTGGCGACGAGCCGCTCCCGCGCCGCCCTCGCTGGGCAGGCGGAAGCGCTCGGGCAGCGGACGTCCGGCGAACCAGCTGCGGGCCGGCTCGAGCCAGAGCATCACGATCGAGACGGTGACGACCGCGGAGGCGAAGCCGCCGGCGATGGAGCCGGCGAGGAAGATGGGCAGCGCGAGCACCGACAGCGCGATCCGGGCCACCCGGTCGCGGCGCAGCGCGAAGAACCCGAGGATCGCGGCCGCGGTGGCGCAGGTCGCGAGCACGAGGATCGAGACGCGGCGCAGCTCGCGGGCGCCCTCGAAGCCGAGACCGAGGCCGCTGCCGGGGGGCTCCGCGATGAACCGCTCGATGGCCTCGCGGGTCTCGAGCGTCCGCAGCCCCGACATCGCCTCGAAGGCGCCCAGCACCACGACGACGGATCCTCCGACGACCAGCCACGACGAGAAGGTGACCTGGGGAGGGCGGCGTTCGGTTGCAGACGTCACCTCGTCATTCCATCATGCGCATCGAAACCGTCCGCGTCCCCCGGAGGAGCACCTGTGAGCCTGTTCGAGTTCGAGGGCGTGCGCCCGACCGTCCACCCCGAGGCGTGGGTCGCACCGACCGCGACGCTGGTCGGCGACGTGCGCCTCGGCCCGCGCGTCAGCGTCTGGTACGGCGCCGTCCTGCGCGCCGACGTCGGCCCCATCGTCATCGAGGAGGGCTCGAACGTGCAGGACAACTCGGTGCTCCACGTGCGTACCGGCAGCCACCTGCACATCGGTGCGCACAGCACCGTCGCCCACGGGTGCGTCGTGCACGGTCGGGAGATCGGGACGCGCTCGCTGGTGGGCAACGGCTCCGTGCTGCTGGACGAGTCCGTGATCGGCTCCGGCGTGCTCGTCGCCGCCGGCGCGCTCGTCACCCCGGGCACGGTCGTGCCCGACGGCATGCTGGTCAAGGGCTCGCCCGCGAAGGTGACCGGCGCCGTGGAGCCCGGCAGCACGCCTGCGCTGATCCTGGAGCACAACGCGACCGTCTACATCGACCTCATGGAGCGCCACCGGCGCAGCACGCGCCCGGTGGACTGACGCACCGCACCGCACCGCACCGCACCCGAGCCCGTCGGAGGCCGCACGCGGGAAAACGCGGACCCGGCTCGGGAGAACGCAGACCGGAGGGCCCTCGGAGGGTCCTCCGGTCCGCGTTTTCCCGCTCGGGCCCGGGCCCGACGGCGCCGGCTCAGTCGACGGCGAGCGCCAGGCCGTCGCCCTCGGGCGACACGTCGATGCGCACCGAGCCGCCGTCGACCACCTCACCGCCGATCAGCAGCCGGGCGAGCGGGTCCCCGATCGTGCTCTGCACGAGGCGGCGCAGCGGCCGGGCGCCGTACGCGGGGTCGAAGCCCGCGTCGGCCAGCCAGTCCTTCGCCTCGTCGGTGACGGCGAGGTGGATGCGCCGCACGGCGAGCCGCTCCTCGAGCTGGCCGAGCTGGATGTCGACGATGCTGCGCAGCGCCTCCTTGCTCAGCGCCTCGAACAGCACGACCTCGTCGAGCCGGTTGAGGAACTCCGGCTTGAACGTCGCCCGCACCACTGCCATCACCTGCTCGCGCCGGCGCTCCGGCTCGAGGGTCGGGTCGACCAGGTAGGTGGCGCCGAGGTTCGAGGTCAGGATCAGCAGCGTGTTGCGGAAGTCGACCGTGCGGCCCTGCCCGTCGGTCAGGCGACCGTCGTCGAGCACCTGCAGCAGGATGTCGAAGACCTCGGGGTGCGCCTTCTCGACCTCGTCGAGCAGGACGACGGAGTACGGCCGCCGCCGCACCGCCTCGGTGAGCTGGCCGCCCTCGTCGTAGCCGACGTACCCGGGCGGGGCCCCGACGAGCCGCGAGACCGCGTGCTTCTCGGCGTACTCGCTCATGTCGATGCGGACGATGGCGCGCTCGTCGTCGAACAGGAAGTCCGCGAGCGACTTCGCGAGCTCGGTCTTGCCCGTGCCGGTCGGGCCGAGGAACAGGAAGGACCCCGTGGGCCGGTCGGGGTCGGCGATGCCGGCCCGCGAGCGGCGCACCGCGTCGCTGACGGCGGTGACGGCGGCGCGCTGACCGATCAGCCGCTCGCCGATCACCTCCTCCATCCGCAGCAGCTTGGACTGCTCGCCCTCGAGCAGCCGACCGGTGGGGATGCCGGTCCACGCCTCGACGACGTCGGCGATCTGCTCGGCCCCGACCTCGTCGCCCACCAGGGGCTCCACCTCGGCGGCGTCCGCCTTCTCCATGTCGAGCTCGCGCGCGATCTCGGCCTCGAGCTCCGGGATCCGGCCGTACAGCAGCTCGCTGGCCTTCTCGTAGTCGCCGTCGCGCTGCAGCCGCTCGCTCTCGATCCGCAGCTGGTCGAGCTGACGGCGCAGCTCGCCCTCGCCCTCCAGCGTCTGCTTCTCGCGCTCCCAGCGGGCCTCGAGGCCGCGCAGCTCCTCCTCGCGGTCGGCCAGGTCGGCCGCGAGCCGGCCGAGCCGGTCGACGGAGGCCTCGTCGCTCTCCTTCTCCAGCGCGAACTGCTCCATCTTGAGCCGGTTCACCAGGCGGCGCAGCTGGTCGATCTCCTCGGGCGAGGACTCGTGCTCCATCCGCAGCCGGCTGGCGGCCTCGTCGATGAGGTCGATCGCCTTGTCGGGCAGCTGGCGCCCGGTGATGTAGCGGTCGCTGAGCGCGGCCGCCGCGACGAGCGCGGCGTCGGTGATCCGCACGCGGTGGTGCGCCTCGTACTTCTCCTGGATGCCGCGCAGGATCTGCACGGTGTCCTCGACGCTGGGCTCGCCCACGAAGACCTGCTGGAAGCGGCGCTCGAGGGCCGGGTCCTTCTCGACGTGCTCGCGGAACTCGTCGAGGGTCGTCGCGCCGACCATGTGCAGCTCGCCGCGGGCCAGCATCGGCTTGAGCATGTTGCCGGCGTCCATCGAGCCGTCGCCACCACCGCCGGCACCGACGACGGTGTGCAGCTCGTCGATGAAGGTGATGACCTGCCCGCCGGCATCCTTGATCTCCTCCAGGACGGCCTTGAGCCGCTCCTCGAACTCGCCGCGGTACTTCGCACCGGCCACCATCGCGGCCAGGTCGAGGCTCAGCAGGCGGCGACCCTTGAGCGAGTCGGGCACGTCGCCGTCGACGATGCGCTGGGCGAGGCCCTCGACGACGGCGGTCTTGCCGACGCCGGGCTCGCCGATCAGGACGGGGTTGTTCTTGGTGCGCCGGCTCAGGACCTGGATCACGCGACGGATCTCCGCGTCGCGACCGATCACGGGGTCGAGGCGACCCTCTTCTGCGGCGCGGGTGAGGTCGACGGAGTACTTCTCCAGCGCCTCGTAGGTCGACTCGGCGTCCTGGCTGGTCACCCGGCGCGACCCGCGCACCGCGACCAGCTGCTCGGAGAGCCCCTGCGTGGTGAGGCCGGCGTCGGTGAGGACCCGCTGGGCGCTGCTCTCGACGGAGGACAGCGAGACGAGCAGGTGCTCGCTGGCGACGTAGTCGTCCTTCATGGCGCCCGCCAGGTCGATCGACTTCGCGAGCACGCGGGTGGTCGCGGCGGAGGCCGCGGGCTTCGCGACGGTGGCGCCGGTGGCGCGGGGCAGCGCCTCCACGGCCTGCTGCGCCGCGGCGAGCAGGACGGAGGGCTCCACGCCGGACTTCTCGACGATGCTGCGCACGATGCCCTCGCCCGTGCCGTCCTCGCGCAGCAGCGCGACCAGCAGGTGCACCGGCTCCGTGGCCGTGTTGCCGGCGGTGGTGGCCGCGACCTGGGCGACCTCGATCGCCTCGCGGGCCCGGGTCGTGAACCTGTCGGCACCGAACTGACTCATCGACGTTCTCTCCTTCACCTCGGTGGTCGCGGGACCAGTCTCCTCGTACGCCTGTCCCAACGCACGCAGAGTTGAGTCTGTTCCCCTCAACTTCAGGCTCGTTCCCGCGCCAGCAGGCTCAACCCTTCCGCAAGATGTCGGCTACCAGGGGCGCGACGGGGCGGTGCGTCCCTACCGTGGGCGCACCCTCTCGGGCACCTGCCGCCCTCCCACCGATCGGACCGCTCCGATGCTCACCTCCGACCCCGCCGTCGCACCCGCCGCAGCCGTCGCACCCGCCGACGTGGCGGCGCCCAGCCGCGTGATCGTCGTCGACGACACCCCCGACCTGCGCAACCTGCTGCGCCTGATGCTGACCCGCGGCGGGTTCGACGTGGTGGGCGAGGCGGCCGACGGGCGCGCCGGCATCGAGGTCGCGAGGCGTACCCGTCCCGACGTCGTGCTGCTCGACATCGCGATGCCGGTGATGGACGGGCTGGAGGCCCTCCCCTCCCTGCGCCGCAGCCTGCCGGAGGCCAGGATCATCGCCATGTCGGCGTTCGGGGCGACGCAGATGGCCGCCCGCGCGGTCGCCGCCGGCGCCGACGGCTACATCCAGAAGGGCACCTCGCTGCACGCGATCCTGGCGTACGTCCGGGAGCTCAGCGGCCTCAGCGACCGACCCAGCAGCCCCGTGGCGGTCTCGCAGGAGGGCGCGCTCACCGACGCGACGGCCCGGCCGGTGCGCAGCGCGCCGCAGGCCGGCGACCGGGACGGCGCCGGGCCGTCGCGCGACGAGGCGTTCCGGCTGGCGGTCCAGCACGCGCCCTACGGCGTGCTCGAGGTGACGGACGAGCCCTCGCCGCGGGTGCGCGAGGCCAACCCCGTCGCCCGGCGGCTGCTCGGCGGCAACCCGGCCACCGGCTCGCTGCTGTCGATGACCGCCCCCGGTCTGGCCCACCACGTCTCGACCCACCGGCACGAGCCGGACGCCGTGTTCGAGGCTCTGGTCGACGCCGGCACGGTGCGCGCCACGCTGCGCCGCGTCGGCAGCACGCTGCTGGTCTACCTGGACTCGACGGCGGAGGACGTCGGCCTGCTGCGCCGCGCCATCGCCACCGCGGCCCACGAGCTGCGCGGCCCGATCGCCGTCATCGACGGCGCGGTCGAGGCGGTCTCGTGGGGTCGGGACTCGCTGAGCGGTGACGACCGGGAGGACCTGCTGCAGTCGGTCAAGCGTCAGGTGGCGCAGCTCGACCGCGTCACCGCCGACCTGTTCACCGCCACCCAGGTGCACCGCGGCACGCTCCACGTCGACCTGCACGACGTCGACCTCGGTGCACTCGTGACCGAGCTGCTCGGCGACCGCTCCGACGTCGCGCTGCGGATCGAGGAGGCGCCGGCCGTGCGGGCGGACGCCCTGCGGCTCGAGCAGATGCTCGGCAACCTGCTCAGCAACGCGCACCGCTACGGCGCCGCGCCGTTCGAGGTCGTCGTCCGCGGCGACGGGGGCGGACGCACCGTGCGGGTCGAGGTCGTCGACCGCGGTCCGGGCGTGGCCGAGGACTTCGAGCCGCACCTGTTCCGCGAGTTCTCGCGCCCCGAGGGCTCGGTCGCGACCGGTACCGGCCTGGGTCTCTACGTCGTGCGCACCCTCGCCGAGGCGATGGGCGGCGCGGCGACCTACCGGCGCCACCCCGAGGGCGGCGCCGTGTTCACCGTGCAGCTGCCGGTGGCCTGAGCCCCCGTCCGGGTCACTCCCGCGGCACCGAGCGCTCGCCGGCCGTCGTCGGCGGGGTGAGGTGCGCGGGGAAGGCGCCGGCGCCCATCTCGTCCTCGGTGGCGAAGCACATCCGGGCGAAGTCGACCCCGAACGGCGTCAGGTGCAGGCTGCGGCGCAGCACCTTGGGGAACTTCACGGAGTGCATCGCGGCCAGCACGTCCGGCTGCGCCTCGACGACCTGGTAGCGCAGCAGGTCCTGCAGCGACTCCGACGACTGCCACACGAGCCCGAGGCGCGAGAGGTTGTTGAGGTACTGCGGCACCGTGTCGACGTAGCGCAGCCCCGCCCGCGCCCCGATCATGTTGAGCCCGCGGGCCACCAGCTGCGAGCTGACCATCCCGACCGGCCCACCGGTGCGCACGTCGACCGACGGCTGCGGCCCGTCCTTGAGCAGCAGCACCAGGATCCGCGCCTCGTCGGGGGCGAGCTCGCCGAGGATCCGCTCGTACGCCGGGTGCCCGGTCTCCGGGTGCCACACGTCGCGCGACTGCTCCAGCAGCCGGGCGCCCTTGGCCCGCAGCCGCTCCTGCTCGGTCTCGCGCCGCGTCGGCCCCCCGGTCTCGGGCACCGGCGCCGGGCCCCGGTCCTCCAGCCCGAGGCGCAGCTGCTCGACCGCCTGCGGCAGCGGCAGGCCGGAGGCGACACCGCGCGCGATCCCGGCGACCACGGCCGCCGCCTCGTTCAGGTCCCGCGAGAGCTCGTCGGCCGCCGCGGGGTCGACCATGGCGCGCAGCATCTTGCGTCCCGTGCGGGTCGAGGCGCCGACGCCCCACTCCGCGGTGTGGTACGCCGTGGCCGCCGCGATCCGGGCCAGCCCGGGCAGCGCGTCCACCGCGGGCGCGAGCGCGGAGGGCATCCGGTCGGCCACGGCGGCGGGCAGGAAGGACGGCACCCGCACCGGCAGCCGCGGGCGACGAGGCGTACGCCCCTCCAGCGCGCGCGGCGGCGCCCCGGCGGCCCCGGTGCCCCCGGTCGACGCGGTCCGCTCGGTGCGCGGCGGTCCCCAGCCGCCCGACGACGTGCTCCGACTCATCTACCGCCCACCCCGAAGATCCACAGGTGCAGGAAACCACCTGCGGCCCCCATCACCGCACCGTGGGCGTAGAGCATCCACTCGTCCTCCTTGATGGCGGCGCGCATCATCTCGACGAAGTCGCGCGGCGGCAGCTCCTTGCAGCGCTGCGCGATCAGCGAACGGATCTTCGTCGACTGCTGGGCGCTGAACTCGGGGTCCTGGAACGGACGCATCGTGCGGCCGACCGCCTCGAGCGCGACGGTGTCCTTGATCGTGTCGAAGCGTCGGGCGCCGACGGCGACGCGCACGGCGCCCTTGGCCGGGCCGATCGCCCCGTCGATCGCGGGCCGCAGCGCCGTGGCCAGCATCTGCCGGGTCCGGTCGCCGCGGGGGCCGTTGAGCAGGAAGTCGCCGATCTTCTCCAGGGTGATGACGTCGTCGGCGATGTGCTGGGCGTACACCTCCGCCGCCTCCGCCTGGCGCCGCGGGAAGAGGCCCTGCAGCGTGAAGGGCCCGATCCGGCGCGGCTCGGGCGGGTCGAAGATCAGCCACATGCCGAGCAGGTTCGTGGTCCAGCCGACCACCACGCCCATCACCGGCAGCGCCCACCACTGCCCGAACGCGTGGTCGATGATCGCGACCGGGATGCCGAGCAGGAAGCCGAAGACGAACCCGAACAGCACCATCAGCCGCAGCTCGCGGGCGCCGAAGTCGCGGAAGATCCGCACGACGAGGCCGGGGTTCTTCTCGAAGTTGTCGATGACCATCAGCTTCGGGTCGAGCAGCTGGTCGATGTGGATGCCGATCTCGGTGGTCACGCGGCGCACCACGGTGGGCAGCTGGGCCTGCACCCGCTCGACCACGGCGACGCGGACCGGTCGCGGCAGGTCGCGCCACAGGGCCGGGTGCTCCTTGCGCATCACCGACTCGACGAGCTCGGGCAGCTCCGGGGAGAACATCTCCACGATGTGCTCACCGATCTTGTCCGGCTCGAGCTCCTGGTAGAACTCCGCCGGCGTGCCGAGCTTCGCGATGGCCTTGTCGACCGCGATGCTGCCCATCTTCCCGGCGCGCGCGGGCACGATCCCCTGCCAGCCGAGGCCGCCGGAGAGGAACCCGGGGATCTCCTGGACCTTGCGGGGGCCGGCGGTCGCGATCTCCTTGAGCCCCGGCACGCGGAACCCGTGGAAGTGCACCGGGGAGAAGAGCATCCACAGGCCGGACCAGTTGATCAGCCAGCCGACGACGGCCGTGAACACCGGGATGGACCAGAAGTGCACCCAGTCCATGTGGGCGAGGTAGTCGCGCACCCACTCCTGCACTGCCTCGAGCAGTCGACCCACCGCCTCGCGTCGTCGCGGCTGCGCCGCTGTGCCCTCGCTCACTCCCCGGCGCGAACGTTACCGCCCGGTCGCACACGGTGTCAGGGAACGATCTCAGCCGCGGTTGCGCCGCCAGACCACGACGGACTGGCCCGGCTCGGGGCCGCGCAGGACGGGCAGGTTGGCCGACCGGGGCGCGGGGGCCCCGGGCGTACGCCGTGGGGCCGCGGCCGCCTGCCGCAGCGCGTCGCGCAGGGAGCCGACCTCGGCCTGCAGCTCCTCGTTGCGCTGGCGCAGGGCCGTGAGCTGGTTCTCCAGCTCGAGGATGCGGCGCACGCCCTCGATGCCGGTGCCCGCGGCCGTCAGGTCCGCGATGTCGCGCAGCCGGTCGACGTCACGGGCGGAGTAGCGCCGCCCACCGCCACCGGTGCGGCCGGGGGTGATCAGCCCCATCCGCTCGTACGCCCGCAGCGTCTGCGGGTGCAGCCCCGTCAGCTCGGCGGCCACCGAGATCACGAAGACGGCGGCGTCGGGGTCGGGAGGGCCCGGCGGGGTGCGCCGCGGGCCCGCCATCACGCCTCCTCGAACAGACCGGCGCGCAGCGGCTTCCCGGCCACGGCGGCCCGGTAGTTCTCGACGGCCTCGCGCGCGGCCGGGTCGAGCGACGCCGGCACCTGGACCTCGACCGTGGCGAGCAGGTCGCCGGTCGTGCCGTCGGCGCGACGTGCGCCCTTGCCGCGGACGCGGAAGGTACGCCCGTTGGGCGTGCCCGCCGGGATCCGCAGCGTCACGGGAGCGCCGCCCAGCGTGGGGACCTTGACCTCCGCGCCCAGGGCCAGCTCGTCGAAGCCGACCGGCACGTCGATGGTGAGGTTGTCGTCCTTGCGCGAGAACACGCGGTGCGGGGACACCTTCACCGTCACGAAGAGGTCGCCGGCCGGGCCGCCGTTCTCGCCGGGCGCGCCCTTGCCCTTCAGCCGGATCCGCTGGCCGTCCTTGACGCCGGCGGGGATCCGCGCCTGGATCGTGCGCGCGGAGGTGCCGCGACCGGAGCCCAGGCACGTCGGGCACGGGTCGTCGTAGACGAGCTGGCGGCCGTGGCAGGCCGGGCAGGTCTCGTTCATCGAGAAGGCGCCGCCGACCGAGGAGGTCACGTAGCCCGCGCCCTCGCACTCGGTGCAGATGTGCGGCTTCGTGCCGGGCTTGCCGCCCGTGCCGCGGCACGTCGGGCACGCGGCCTCGCTGCTCAGGCGCAGCGGGATGGTCACGCCCTCGAGGCCGTCGGTGAACCCGATCGTCACGGACGACTCGACGTCGGCGCCCTTGGTGGCCCGGGGTCGCGACGAGCGGCGCGAGCCGCCGAAGAGGTCGCCGAACATGTCGCCCAGGCCGCCACCGCCACCGGCGCCGCCGCCCTGGCCGGCGCGGTCGCGCAGCAGGTCGGAGAGGTCGAAGCCGCCGAAGCCACCGCCTCCGCCGCCTCCGCCGAAGCCGCCGCCGAACTGCGGGGCGGAGCGGATCTCGTCGTACTGCTTGCGCTTCGCCGGGTCACCGATGACGTCGTAGGCCTCGGCGACCTGCTTGAAGCGGTCGTGCTTCGCGGTGTCCCCGGGGTTGGAGTCGGGGTGGTTGGCGCGCGCGAGCTTGCGGTACGCCTTCTTGATGTCGTCGGCCGAGGCGTCCTTGCCGACGCCCAGCACCTTGTAGAAGTCCTTCGTCGCCCAGTCGGCGTTGCTCACCCGTGCACCTCCCTCTCCTCGATCGTCTCTTCGTCCGTGCTGCTGGCGCCGGGCCGGCGCGGCGCGGCGGCCGCGCCGACCCGGCGTACCCGCTCAGCCGTCGGCGGGGTCGACCACCAGCACCTGCGCCGCGCGCACGACGCGGTCGCCGAAGCGGTAGCCGCCCTTGGCCACCACCTTGACGGTCTGCACGCTGACGTCGGGGTCCTGGCCCAGGTGCGAGAGCGCCTCGTGCAGGTTGGGGTCGAAGGCGTCGCCCGGCTCGCCGAACCGGGTCAGCCCCTGCGCCCCGACCACGCGCTCCAGCTGGTCGGCCACGGCCTTGAAGCCGCCCTCGAGCGGACCGTGCTCGCGGGCCCGGTCGATGGTGTCGAGCACGTCGATGACGGGCGCGAGCACCTTGTACGCCGCGTTCTGCGCGAGCATGTCGCGATCGCGCTCGACGCGCCGCTTGTAGTTGACGAACTCGGCCTGGAGACGCTGCAGGTCCGCCGTGCGCTCGGCGAGCTCCATCTGCGTCACCGCGAGCTCGTCGGACGCGGCCCGGCCCTCGGCGTCGTCGGCCCCCTCGTCGGACCCCTCGGCGGGCGCGGGGGCCGGGTCGGACCCTGCCTCCGCGCCGCCGACGGCGGTCGACTCGGTGCGCTCGTGCACGTCCTCCGCGTCACCGACCGCACCGGTCGGCTCGTCGGCGGGCGAGCGCTCGTCGCGCGGCTGGTCAGCCGTCACTTCTGCTCACCCTCGGGCGCGTCCGTCTCGTCGACGATCTCGGCGTCGACGACGTCGTCGTCGGCCTCGCCCGTCGAGCCCGTCGAGCCCCCGGCGGCCGACTGGTCGGCCTCCGCCTGGGCGTACAGCGCGGCGCCCATCTTCTGGCTCGAGGCGTTGAGCTTCTGCACGCCGGCCTCGATCTCCTCGGAGGTCGCCTCGGCGTTCGCCAGGGTCTCCTTGAGCGCGTCGACGTCGGCCTGGACCTCGGTCTTGACGTCCTCGGGCAGCTTGTCGGCGTTCTCCGAGAGGAACTTCTCGGTCGTGTAGACGAGCTGCTCCGCGGTGTTGCGGGCCTCGACCGCGGCGCGACGCTGGGCGTCCTCCTCGGCGTACTGCTCCGCCTCCTTGACCATGCGGTCGATCTCGTCCTTACCGAGCGCCGAGCCGCCGGAGATCGTCATCGACTGCTCGCGACCGGAGGCCTGGTCCTTCGCCGAGACGTGCACGATGCCGTTGGCGTCGATGTCGAAGGTGACCTCGATCTTCGGCACGCTGCGCGGCGCCGGCGGCAGGCCGGTGAGCTCGAAGTTGCCCAGCGGCTGGTTCTGCGACCAGATCTGGCGCTCGCCCTGGGCGACCTTGATCTCGACCGACGGCTGGTTGTCGTCGGCGGTCGTGAAGATCTCGCTGCGCTTGGTCGGGATCGTCGTGTTGCGCTCGATCAGGGTGGTCATGATGCCGCCCTTGGTCTCGATGCCGAGGCTCAGCGGGGTGACGTCGAGGAGCAGGACGTCCTTGACCTCGCCCTTGAGCACGCCGGCCTGCAGCGCGGCACCCAGCGCGACGACCTCGTCGGGGTTGACGCCCTTGTTGGGCTCCTTGCCGCCGAGCAGCTCCTTGACGAGCTCCGGCACGGCCGGCATGCGGGTCGAGCCGCCGACGAGCACGACGTGGTCGATCGCGGAGACCGCGACGCCGCCGTCCTTGAGCACCTGCTGGAACGGCGCCTTGGTGCGGTCGAGCAGGTCGGAGGTGATCCGCTGGAACTCGCCGCGGGTCAGCTTCTCCTCGAAGTGCAGCGGGCCCGACTCGCCGTGGGTGATGTAGGGCAGGTGGATCGTGGTCTCGCTCGAGGAGGACAGCTCGATCTTCGCCTTCTCCGCGGCCTCCTGGAGGCGCTGCGCGGCGATCTTGTCGGCGGCCAGGTCGACGCCGTTCGCGTCCTTGAACTTCTTGACCATCCACTCGACGATGCGCTTGTCCCAGTCGTCACCACCGAGCTCGTTGTCGCCCGAGGTGGCCTTCACCTCGACGACGCCCTCACCGATCTCCAGCAGCGAGACGTCGAACGTGCCGCCACCGAGGTCGAAGACGAGGATCGTCTGGTCGTCGCCCTTGTCGAGGCCGTAGGCGAGCGCGGCCGCCGTGGGCTCGTTGACGATGCGCGAGACGTTGAGGCCCGCGATCTCGCCGGCCTCCTTGGTCGCCTGGCGCTGGGCGTCGGAGAAGTACGCCGGGACCGTGATCACCGCGTCGGTGACGGTCTCGCCGAGGTACGCCTCCGCGTCGCGCTTCAGCTTCTGCAGCACGAAGGCGCTGATCTGCTGCGACGTGAACGACTTGTCGTCGATCGACGTCTTCCAGTCCGTGCCCATGTGGCGCTTGACCGACCGGATGGTGCGGTCGACGTTCGTGACCGCCTGACGCTTGGCGACCTCGCCGACGAGGACCTCGCCGGACTTGGAGAACGCGACGACCGAGGGGGTCGTGCGGGCACCCTCCGCGTTCGCGATGACGGTGGGCTCACCACCCTCGAGCACCGCGACGACCGAGTTGGTGGTGCCGAGATCGATTCCGACTGCGCGAGCCATGCTGCTGCCTCCTGTGGCGTGTTCGGGTCTGTGCTGCCTGCGGGTCTGCGTCGGCGGACGGACCAGGGGGTCCCGTCCCGCCCGACGCCGAGCGTGGTTCCCATGGTGCGGCGCCGGAGCGGTTCGGACAAGTTACCTGAGTCTCATCCGCTCAACTTTGTTCGTACGGCTCAACGCAGGTGGTGGCGATGCCATTCCCACCCGGCGGCACCTTGTCGCCTCTGGCGGAAAACGCGGACCGGCTACCAGGAAACGCGGACGATCCGGGCAGGCCGGTCATGGCCGGTCCGCGTTTTCTTCGCCGTCGTCCGCGTTTTCTCGGGGGTAGCTCGGTCGTGCTCGGTCGTGCTCGGTCGTGCTCGGCCGAACTCGTCGAGGGCGGTCGAGGGCGGCCGAGGGCGGTCCGGGCGGCGGAGGTCCGCCGCGAGAGCGACCCGCACAGGAGGAACCCGGACCGGCCACCAGAAAACGCGGACGATCCGGCCGCGCCGGCGCGGGTCGGTCCGCGTTTTCTCGCGCGTCGTCCGCGTTCTCTCGCGGCGGCCCGGGCGCGTCCGTCCGGAGACGGGGCGGAGAGTGGCCGGGCGGGCCGGTCAGCCGATGGTGACGACGACCTCGTTCGAGGCGAGCTCCGCGGCGGAGTCGTAGGCCCGGATGGTGTTCTCCCCGGGGCGACCGAGGGCGATGTACGTGCTGAACAGCTCGTTGGAGACGGCCGCGTTCGAGGCGATGTCGTTCCAGGTTCCGTCGGTGAGGCGCTGGATGGACAGCACGGCGCCGTCGCCGCCGGTGTAGATCCCGGAGACGTCGATGCGCTCCATCGAGCCGGCGCTGGTCGAGCCGACCTGCAGCGTGATCGAGGGGTCGGCGGCCTCCGTGGTCGTCTCGGTCTCGCTCGGCTCGGCCGGGGCGGACTCGTCCCCGCCCTCGGTGTCCTCGGGCACGAGGCTGATCGTGGAGGCCGGGAGCTCGGTCTCCGTGATCGGCGGCAGCGTCATGGTGGGCTCCACCGCGGAGCCGCCCCCACCGCCGCCGCTCCCGCCACCGAGGCCTGCGACCCGGGTGCCGCCGAGCACGACGAGCGCGACGATCAGGCCGATCACGAGGCTCACGCCCACGAGGGCGATCGCACCGACCAGGACCGGCCGGTCCTCCGCCTCATCCACCACCGTGTCGACTCCCGTCGTCCTCGGCCGCCCGTGCGGTGCACGGACGGGTGCGCGGGCCGGTGCCCGCGTCGGGCCATTGTGGTCGCCAGCGCGGCGGGCGACAAACACCCCCCGCCCCCGACCCCCTCGGCCGGGTCACAGCAGCGCGCGCTCGCGGGCGATCGCGGCCGCCTCGGTGCGCCCGGCGGCGCCCAGCTTGCCGAGGATGTTCGAGACGTGCACCGAGACGGTCTTGACGCTGATGAACAGCTGTCGGGCGATCTCGCCGTTGGACCGGCCCTGCGCGACGAGCCGGAGGATCTCGCGCTCGCGCGGGGTCAGCGCGGCCGACGTCGCGGCGCCACCGGTCGGTGCCGGGCGGGTCCCGGAACCCAGCCGACCCAGCAGCGGCGTGAGCCCGAGCAGCTCGGCCGTGCGTCGCACCGCGGTCGCGACCTCTCGGGCCTCCTCGGCGCGGCCCGCGGCGCGCAGGACCACGGCGAGCTCGGTGCGTACCTGCGCGAGCAGCGCCCGGTCCCCGGCCTGCTCGACCGTCTCGGCGGCCGCCCGCCACGCGGCGACCAGGTCGTCGGCCGCCGGCGGCTGGAGGTCGGCGGCCCAGCGCCACCGCAGCCACTCCGCGCCGAGCCGCGCCTCCCACGCGCTGCCCTCCGGCCCGAAGGGCAGGCCCGACTCGCGCACGTCGGCCAGCACGCGGCGACCGTCCTCCCACAGCTGCTCGGCGCGCGGCGCGAGCCGGGCGCGGTCCTCCTCGCCCAGCCCGCGCCCGGCGCCGGCCTGCGCCGCGGAGGCCAGGACCCCGAGGGTCAGGGCGGCCAGGCGCAGGCGGGCCTGGAAGTACTCCCGCCAGGTCACGGTCGCGGAGCGCACCACGTCGTCGTAGACCGCGAGCGCGGCCTCCACGTCGAGCTCGCGCTCGGCGATCGTCAGCTCGGCGGTCGCGCCGCCGATCGCGACGAGCCCCTCCGAGGTCCACCAGGCGCGCAGGGCCCGCGCCTGCGCGAGCGCGTCCGGCTCGCCCTGGGCAGCGGCGAGCCGCGCCCGCAGGGTCAGCAGCATCGCCTCGTTGATCGGCGGTGGCGCCTGGCCCGCCATGTCGGTGAGGTCGCGGACCATCGGCCAGTCGCCGCGCTCCATCGCGACCCGCGCCAGCTGGAAGCGGCTGTCGAAGGCGTAGGGCGCCCACGGCGTGCCGGCCGCGGCGCCGCGGCGCACCCCGCGCGCGAAGGCGTCGGCCGCCAGGTCGTGCTCGGCGCGGTCGAGGTGCAGGACGCCGAGGAAGTAGAGGGCGCGCAGCTCGGCGTTGACGGCGCGCGCGGCGCGGGCGCGGCGCACGACGTCCTCCAGCGAGCGCGTCACCTCCTCGACCGGACCGTGCCGCTCGAGACCGACCAGGGTGGCCAGGGCGTCGCTGGCCAGGCGCGGCAGGTCGTGCTTCTCGGCCAGGCCGAGCGCGTCGAGCGCGACGGCCCGCGCCTGGTCGGCGTCGCCCTCGCTGACGAGCGCACGGGCGTGGAACGACAGTGCGCGCACCCGCACCGCCGCCGGCGCCTCCGCGGTCAGCTCGACGGCCTCGGCGGTGTACGCCGACAGCCGCTCCGCCGTGTCGGTCATCCCCAGCGCCGTGGCCAGGGAGGTGAGCAGGTCGCCGCGGACCGGGCCCGGGGCGTCCTCGGGCAGCGCGTCGAGCCGCTCGCGCACGACGGCGGCGCCGCGCTCGGGGTGGCCGGCCGCGATGAGCGCGTCGCAGGTGCGCCGGACCAGGTCGGCGAGCGCGGCCAGCCCCACCTCCTCGGTGCCCGGGGCGCCGACGAGCGCCAGCGCGTGCTGGTAGTGCTGCGCGGCCTCGTCGGGCGCGCCGACCCGCATCGCGTCCCCCCCGGCCTCGATCCCGGCCCGCAGGGCGGTCGCGGGGTCCTGCGCCAGCCGCGCGTGGCGGGCCAGCTCCGCCGCCGAGCCGGGGGCGCGGCCCTCGACGATGGCGGCCGTGTACGCCGCGTGCAGGCGTACCCGCTCACCCGGCAGCAGGTCGTCGTAGACGGCCTCGCCGAGCAGGGCGTGGCGGAAGACGTACGCCTCCCCCGACCGCGGCTCGAGCACGTTCATCTCGACGGCGTGCCGCAGCGCCTGCTCCAGGCGGTCCGGGGTCAGGCTGGAGGCCTCGGCGAGCAGGGCGTGGCTGACCCGGCGGCCGGAGGCGGAGGCCGCGCGCACGACCTGGGTCGCGTCGTCCTCCAGCAGGTCGAGGCGCACCAGCAGCAGGTCGGCCAGGTCCTCGGGCAGCACGTCGCCCTCGGCGCGCGCGGCGGCGACCAGCTCCTCGGCGAAGAAGGCGTTGCCGTCGGCGCGGTCGACGATGGCGGCGATCTCGGCCTCGGTCAGCCGCCCCGAGCGCTGGCCGCCGGCCCGGCGGCGGGCGAGGTCGCGGACCAGCTTGCGCAGGTCGCGCGGGGCGAGCGGCTCCAGCTGCAGGCGCCGGACACCGTCCGTGCGCGCCCAGCCGGCGACCTGGCGGCGCAGCGGGTGGCGCCGGTGCAGGTCGTCGGAGCGGTAGGAGACGAGCAGGGCGACCCGGCCGGCCAGCGGGCGGGTGAAGAGGAAGGACAGCAGGTCGCGGGTGGCCTGGTCGGCCCAGTGGGCGTCCTCGACCACCACCAGGTAGGGCCCGTGCTCGGCGACCGCCTCGAGCAGGGCGTGCAGCGCCGGCAGCAGGTCGCCGCGGGCCAGGACGGCCGGGTCCTCGGTCTCGCCGGTGCGCAGGCGGCGGCCGGGCTGCAGGCGGGCCAGCGCGGGGTGGGTCGCGACGACGGCGTCGACGACCTCGGGCAGGTCGCGCTCGAGCCGGCCCAGGATCTCCGAGAACGGCAGGTAGGGCAGCGCGGAGTCCGCGAAGTCGAGGCAGTGGCCGGCGTCCACGCGCCAGCCGGCCGCGACGGCGCGGTCGCGCAGGGCGATCATCAGCCGGGTCTTGCCGACCCCGGCGTCACCGGCGAGCAGCACGGCCGGCGGGGGGCCCACGACCGGCGCGGGCTCGGCGGGCTCCGCGGGCTGGGCGGGGGCGGCGGCGACCCCGAGCCACGACGCCAGCTCCTCGAGCTCCGCGTCGCGCCCGACCATCCGAGAGCCGTGCGAGACCACCACGGCGTCCATGATCGCGGACGGGACCGACATCGCGCTCGTCGGAGTCCGGTGGGTCGCGGTCGTGGTCGTGGCCGTGGTCGGGCTCAGCGGACCTTGCGGCGGCGGCTCTCGCCGTCGGTGCGGCGCTGCGGCGCGGCGGGGTAGGAGCGGCGCACCTTCTCGGCGCGGTAGCGGGTCTCGGCGAGCAGGGACTCGGTGCTGGGGAACATGGTGGCCTCCGGTGATCGACGGACTCCTGACCGGAGCCTCGTCGTCCACCCTGCGCACCTGAGGTAGGCGGGCACATGAGGTAGCTGCCCTATCTCCTCCCGAACCGTCCGCGGACCACCTCAGGCGACGTGGCGCGGGTCACGCGACCTCAGCCCCGAAACTCAGCCGACGGCGCCCACCAGCGGCCTCCCGGCGCGCCACACGCCGGCCACGAGCGGCACCCCGGGTCGGTACGCGAGGTGCGCGTGGCCGGGTGCGTCGAGCAGGACGAGGTCGGCCCGGCGACCGGGCTCGAGGACGCCGACGTCGTCGCGGCCGAGGGCGTCGGCCCCGCCGCGCGTCGCCGCCGTGACCGCCTCCGTCGGGGTCATCCCCAGCTCGCGGACCGCGAGCGCGACGCAGAACGGCATCGAGCTGGTGAAGCTCGAGCCGGGGTTGCAGTCGGAGGCCAGCGCGACGCGTACCCCGGCGTCGAGCAGGCGGCGGGCGTCCGGGTAGGGGTGCCGCGTCGAGAACTCGACCCCGGGCAGCAGGGTCGCGACGGTGCCGGAGTCGGCGAGCGCCGCGACGTCGGCGTCGTCGAGGTAGGTGCAGTGGTCGACCGCGACGAGCCCGAGCTCGCAGGCCAGCCGCACCCCGGGCCCGGGGCCGAGCTGGTTGGCGTGCAGCCGGCCCCGCAGACCGCGGGCGGCCCCCGCGGCGAGCACGGTGCGGGCCTGGTCGACGTCGAAGGCGCCGGTCTCGCAGAACGCGTCGATCCAGCGCGCGTGCGGCGCGCAGGCGTCGAGCATGGGGCCGACGACGAGGTCGACGTACGCGTCGGGGTCGCCCGGGCCGTCGGGGCCGTCCGGCACGACGTGGGCCCCCAGGTAGGTGACCTCGTCGGTGACCTGCGCGGCCACGGCGAGGCTGCGGGCCTCGTCGCGCACCGTCAGGCCGTAGCCCGACTTCACCTCGACCGTCGTCGTGCCCTGCCGCAGCATCTCGGCGACCAGCCGCCGGGCGCCCGCCAGGAGCAGCTCGTCGGTGGCGGCCCGGGTGGCCGCGACGGTGGTGCGGATCCCTCCGGCGGCGTACGCCTCCCCCGCCATCCGCGCCGTGAACTCCGCCGCCCGGTCGCCAGCGAAGACGAGGTGGCTGTGGGAGTCGACGAAGCCGGGCACGACGGCCCGACCGCCCGCGTCCACGTGGGTGTCCGCGGCGCGCGCGGCGCCGGTGGCCGCCGCGGCGGGGCCGACCCACGCGACCCGGTCGCCGTCGAGGACGATCGCCGCGTCGGTGATGACCGCAGGGCCGTCCTCCCCGGGCAGCCGACCGGTGAGCAGCTCGCCGACGTTCGTGACCAGGGTGCTGCTCATGCCGGGACCTCCGCCGTGACCTCGGCCGTGACCTCCGCCAGGACCTCCGCCACGGCCCTCTCCAGCGCGCGGCCCACGTCGCGTGCGTCCACGGCCCGGTGCCGCACGACACCGTCGACGACCACGTGCCCGACGTCGGCGGCGGTGGCCGCGAAGACGGCCGTGTGCTCGTCGGCGCCGGTGCCCGCGGTGCGTGGCGAGGCCGTGTCGAGGGTGACGAGGTCGGCGCGCCCGCCCACCGCGATCCGGCCGGCGTCCGGCACTCCCAGGCTCGCGTGGCCGTCGACGGTGGCCGCGTGCAGCAGGTCCGCGGCGTCGAGGCGGCCACGCCGCAGGCTGGCGAGGCGCTCGTGCAGCTCGACGGCGCGCATCTCCTCGAACGGGTCGACCACCGCGTGGCTGTCGCTGCCCAGCGTGAGCCGCGCGCCCGCGTCGGCGAGCGCGCGGGCGGGCCCGATCCCGTCGCCGAGGTCGCGCTCGGTGGTGGGGCAGAACGAGACGTACGCCCCGGCCCGCCCGATCCGCGCCACGTCGTCGGCGGTGAGGTGGGTGGCGTGCACGAGCGTGGTGGCCGTCCCCAGCAGCCCGTGGTCGTCGAGCAGGGCGGTCGGGGTGCGGCCGGTGGCGGCCAGGCACGCCTCGTTCTCGGCCGGCTGCTCCGAGACGTGCACGTGCAGCGGCAGGTCGTCGTGACCCACGCCGAGCCCGGCGAGGGCCGCCAGGGCCTCGGGGGGCACGGCCCGCACGGAGTGCAGCGCGGCCCCGACGCGCACGCCGTCGACGCCCTCGAGCTCCTCGCGCAGCCGGCTGGTCCGGGCCCACCACGCGGCGGCCGAGCCGTCGTCGAAGCGCACCTGCGCGTCACGGGCGGGCTCGCCGAACCCGGCGGCCAGGTAACAGGTGTCGAGCAGCGTGATCCGCAGCCCGACCTCGCGGGCGGCGGCGACGACGGCGTGCGCCATCGCGTTCGGCCCGCCCTCGGGGTCCGCGTACCCGCTGCCGTCGGGGCGGTGGTGCACGTAGTGGAACTCGCCCACGCTCGTCGCGCCCGACGCGACGAGCTCGCGGAACACCGCGCGGGCCAGACGACCGTAGGAGGCGGGGTCGAGGCGCCGCGCCAGGGCGTACATGCGGGTGCGCCACGTCCAGAACGTGCCGCCCTCGTGCTGCGCGTGGCCGCGCAGGGCCCGGTGGAAGGCGTGCGAGTGCGTGTTCGCGAGGCCGGGGAGGGTGAGGCCGGGCAGGTGGTGGGCGCCCGGGTCGCGCGGCGCGCCGGGACGCAGCGTCGCGAAGCGGCCCTCGCGCACGGTCACGGCGACCTCGTCGTGGACGCGCGGCCCCTCGCCGTCGAGCGCGAGCCAGGCGCGCTCGAGGTGGTACGCGGTGGGCGCGGCGGCGTCGGTCACCCTCCGAGTCCAGCGGGTCGGGCGCCGCGGGTCAACGGATCCGCGCGGCGCCCGGGTCTCGGATCCGAGACCCGATGCACCTGCACCATGATGGGGCCGTGAGCGAGCCGTGGCAGCCCCTGGACTCCGCCGGTCGACCCGCCCTCGGCCGGGCCGACGTCGCCCGCGTCCTCGCAGGGTGGACCGAGCAGGAGCGCTACGAGCTGTGTCGGCGCTGGGTCGCGCGCTACCTGCCGCTGTGGCACGAGGCGTACGCCCGGTACGCCGACGCCGCCGGGATCGCGGACGAGAAGCGCACCCTGCACACGCAGCGGATGGGCGAGCTCGTGGAGCGCTGCCAGCAGCTGCGCGACGGCGTACGGATGCCGAAGGCGCGGGTGAACGAGACGGAGAGCGCGATCAGCGCGCTCACCGAGATGGCCCCGAGGATCCTCGTGGGCCCGCCGTGGTCGACCGTGGTGCGCAACGCCGCCCTGACCGCGCGCTACTTCGTCGCCCTCTCGCGGGACGGCGCGAGCCTCGACCGCGTGGCTGCCTCGGTCTACCGGTGGGCGGAGGTCGAGTCGGGCTTCCCCGGCCGTTCCGACTGGCTGCTGCAGCAGCTCACGCCGGCGGAGCGGGCCAGGGCCGGCGACGGGCACTTCGACGGCCACCACCTGCTCTACGCCCGGCCCTGCCGCGATGCCGGCCTGGAGGCGGAGGGCCGGGCGGTCTACGACGCCGTCGCCGACATCATGGGACGCCTCGACGAGGACCCCGGCCCGTTCCTGGTCGACGACGAGTTCTTCACGCCCCGTCCCGCGGCCTGAGGCGCGTCGCCACCGCGCGTCCCCTCCCCGGGTCGGCGGGCGCCGATGAGTCCGACGCCCCCGCGTGGTCCGTCCTCCCATGACCCGCTTCCTGCTGCTGCCCGGTGGCGGGGGCGCGGCGTACGTGTGGCACCACGTCGTCGACGCCCTCACCGCCCGCGGCCACCTCGCCGTCGCCGTCGACCTGCCCGCCGAGGACCCGGCGGCCGGGCTGGAGGAGTACGCCGACGTCGCGGCCGCCGCGGCCCGCGCGGCCGCCCCGGACGAAGCGGACGCGCCGTGGACCGTCGTCGGCCTCTCGCTCGGCGCGTTCACCGCGCCCCTGCTGGCCGCGCGGCTCGAGGTCGCCGAGCTGGTGCTGATCAACCCGATGGTCCCGACGCCCGGGGAGAGCGCGAGCGCGTGGTGGGCCGCGACCGGGCAGTCGGAGGCGATGGCGGCCGCGGCCCGCGCCGGCGGCTACCCGTCGGACTTCGACCTCGAGGGGACGTTCCTGCACGACGTCGATCCCGGGGAGCGGGTGGTGCTGGCCGAGCACGAGCGCGAGGAGCTCGGCGCCGCCTTCGAGGACCCGTGGCCGCTGCGGTCCTGGCCCGACGTGCCGGTGCGCGTCGTGGCCAGCGCGTCCGACCGGTTGTTCCCCGCGGACTTCGTCGCCCGCGTCGCCCGCGCGCGGCTCGACGTCGCGACCACCGTGGTGCCGGGCGGGCACCTGTCGCCGCTGAGCCGTCCGGCGGAGATGACGGCGGCGCTGCTGGGGGACGGCGTGCCGGCGGCGGGGGCCGGCGCCTGAGAGGGTGCCCCCATGGAGTTCACCGAGGTGGTGCGGCGCCGCCGCATGGTGCGGCGCTACGCCGACCGTCCCGTCGACCCGGCGCTGGTCGACCGGATGCTCGCCCACGCGACGCGCGCGCCGAGCGCCGGGTTCAGCCAGGGCTGGGCGTTCCTGCGCCTCGACACCCGCGTCGACGTGGCCCGCTTCTGGGAGGTCACCACCCCGGAGCACGCCGACCCCGACGGGAAGTGGCTGACCGGCATGCGCTCCGCCCCGGTCGTGCTGGTGCCGCTGACGTCGAAGGCGGCCTACCTGGAACGGTACGCGCAGCCCGACAAGGGCTGGACCGACCGCGACGAGCGCCGCTGGCCGGTGCCGTACTGGTACGTCGACGCCGGCATGGCGACCCTGCTGATCCTCCAGACCGTGGTCGACGAGGGTCTGGGCGCCTGCTTCTTCGGGATCACGCCGGAACGGGTCGACGCGTTCCGCGACGCGTTCGGCGTACCCGCCTCGTTCCAGCCCCTCGGCGCCGTGACCGTCGGCCACCGCCACCCCGACGACCTGGGCTCGAAGGGCTCGCCGGCCCGCCGCGAGCGGCGCGACGTCGACGAGGTCGTGCACCGGGGCTACTGGGGCAGCTGAGCCGGCCGCTGCGGGGGCCGCTGGGCGGAGCGCTCGTCCGCACCGAGCAGTGCGAAGACGAGGCCGACCGCCGACACGGCGGGCAGGACCACGAGCGGCCCGAGCCCCGAGGCGACCAGGCCCAGCGACACGCTGAGCAGCACCAGGACGCCGAGCAGCCCGCCCGCGGCCAGCGCCGCGCGCTCCCAGCGGGCGCCGGGTCGCTGCGGCGCCGTGCGACCGATCGCCCACCAGGCCAGGACGAGGACCACCAGCAGTGGCGCGTCGAGGATCGCCGCGACGGCGTCCCCGACCAGCGGCAGCGCGACGTACGCCCCCGCGCCCACGGCCGCGACGGCCCGCAGCAGCGAGCGCTCGAGACCGAGGATGGAGCGCACCCGCCCCGCAACGACGGCGACCATCAGGCCTCGTCCGTGGCCGGCCGGGCGGGCCCGAAGAACAGCGCGGCGATGACGCCGGTCGGGATCGCGAACGCGACGGCGACGGCCAGCGAGTCGAACATCATCGACGCGATCGGCAGGGCGAGGAGCGCCGTGAGCACCCCGCGGGACCAGTCGGACATCGTGCACCTCCTCCGCCCCGGGGACCGCCCCCGACGACGCACCCTCGACGCTAGGCGCGGCCGGCGATGGGCAGGGCTGAGGAATGTCACGAGTTCCCCCTGACGAACGCCCGGTCGCGAGTACGGTGCGGGCGTGGACGACGACGCAGCCCTGGCGGCCCTGCGGGCGGCGGTGCGGGTGCCGACCGTCTCGCACCGCGACGAGACCCGGGTCGACACGGACGCGTTCGACGCGCTGCACGCCGTGCTGGCCGAGCACTTCCCGCTGCTCCACGAGCGCCTCGAGCTCGTGCGCGTACCCCGCCAGGCCCTGCTGCTGCGCCTGCGCGGCAGCGGCGACGGCGATCCCGTCGTGCTGATGGCGCACCTCGACGTCGTGCCCGTCGACGACGGGGCGCCGTGGACCCACCCGCCGTTCGAGGCGACCGTCGCCGACAGCCCGGAGGGCGAGGCCGTCTGGGGCCGCGGCACCCTCGACGACAAGGGCTGCGTGGTCGCGATCTGCGCCGCCGTCGAGCGGCTCCTGGCCCGCGGGCTCCTCCCGGCCCGCGACGTGTGGCTGTCGTTCGGCTGCGACGAGGAGGTGTCCGGTACGTCCGCCGTCGCGGCCGTCGAGCACCTGCGCGCCGCGGGCGTGCGGCCCTGGTTCGTCCTCGACGAGGGCGGCGCGATCGCGTCCGGCGCCTTCCCGGGCGTGCGCACGCCGATGGGCGTGATCGGCGTCAGCGAGAAGGGGACGTCGCTGTTCGAGCTGCGGGCCACCGGCCGCGGCGGGCACTCCTCGACCCCGGCCGCGAACGGACCCACCGTGCGGGTGGCGAAGGCGGTCGCCGCCGTCGACACCGCGCCGATGCCGCCGCGTCTGCCCGCCCCGACCGTCGAGCTGCTGCGCCGGCTCGCCCCGCACGCGCCGCTGCCGCTGCGCGCCGCGCTGCGCTCCGCGGGCGGACGCCTGACCCCCGTGCTGACCCGGGCCCTCGGACTGGCCGGCCCGGAGGCGGGCGCGCTGACCCGCACGACCCTGGCGACCACGATGCTGTCGGGCTCGCCCGCCGCCAACGTCATCGCCTCGACCGCCACCGCGACCGTCAACGCCCGCATCCTCGTCGGCGACACCGTCGAGTCCGTGGCCACCCACCTGCGCCACGTCGCCCGCGGCGTCGAGGTGACCGTGGTCGAGGCCGGGGAGCCGAGCCCCGTCTCCCCCTACGAGGACGACGCCGCGTTCGCCCTGCTGGAGCGGACGATCCGGGAGGTCTACCCCGACGCCGAGCCCACGCCGTACGTGATGATGGCCGGCACCGACTCGCGCCACTTCACCGCGATCTGCGAGCGCGTCTACCGCTTCGCGCCCTTCCCGATGAGCAAGGCGCAGCGCGAGGCCATCCACTCCTACGACGAGCGGATCACGGTGGCCGGGTTCCTGCAGGGCGTCGACTGGTACGCCCGCCTGCTCGAGGACCTGCCGGCATGAGCGGCCCCGCCGGCCCCGGTCTGGCGACCCGCACCGTCGTGCCCGGCCTGTGGGCCGTGGTCGGCTTCCTCGTCGTCGTCGAGATCGCCAGCGGCGTGCTGCAGGGCTACTACACGCCGATCTTCACCGACATCGCCGAGCACCTGGGCATCTCCGAGGGCGACGTCAACTGGTTCGAGGCCGCGCAGCTGATGCTCTCGGCGCTCGCCGTGCCGCTGCTGGCCCGCCTCGGCGACCTGTGGGGCCACCGCAACGTCCTGCTGGTCTCGACCGCCGCGACCGCCGTCGGCTCGTGGATCCTGGTCTTCTCGCCGAACTTCACGACCTTCCTCATCGGGTGGGCCGTGCAGGGTGCGTACGTCGTGTGGCTGCCGCTCGAGGTCGCGATCATCCACCGCCGCACGGCCGGCACGCCCGACCAGAACCGGCTGACCCGCCGCGCCGCGGCGATGCTCGTCGCGGCCCTCGAGGCGGGCGTCATCGTCGGCGCGCTGACCAGCGGCGCGCTGGTCGAGGCCACCTCGATGGAGGTGCTCCTCGCCCTGCCCGCGATCGCGGTGACGATCTGCTTCGTCGTAATCTGGTTCGGCATCGAGCGCGCCCCCGGCGTCGCGACCGGCGGCTACGACTACGGCGGGCTCGGGCTGCTGACCGTCGCCCTGGGTCTCGTGATGGCCGGTCTCGTGCTGGTGCGCCTCGAGGGCGTCGGCTCCCCGTGGCCGTGGCTGGCCGTCCTCGCCGGCGCGGCCGCGACCGTCGCGCTGGTGCGCTTCGAGAAGGACCAGGACGAGCCCCTGGTCGACGTGCGCCTGCTCGCCGCCCGCGCCCAGTGGCCCGTGCAGCTGACCGCCTTCCTGTTCGGGATGAGCGTGCTCGGCGCCCAGATCCCGCTGTCCACGTTCGCCCGCGCCGACCCCGACCAGGTCGGCTACGGCCTGGGCGCCTCGGCGGCCTTCGTCTCCACCCTCGTCGGCGTCTACGTCGTCTCGATGCTCCTCGGGGCCCTGCTGCTGCCCGCGGCCGCGCGGGCGCTGGGGCCGCGCGGAGCCCTGGTCGGCGGGATGCTGCTGGTCTCGCTCGGCTACGGGCTCTTCCTGCCGTTCCACGACTCGACGGCGCAGGTGCTCTCCAACATGGGGGTGGCCGGCATCGGCTCGGGCCTGCTCGTCGCGGCGCTGCCGGCGGCCGCGGCCGCGGCCGCCCCCGCCGACCGGACGGGCTTCGCGACCGGCATGACCAACGCGACGAAGACCGTCGGCGGCGCCATCGCCTCGGCCGTCTTCGCGATCGCGCTGACCGCCACCGGCTCGCTCGACGAGCCCGGGGTGGGCACCGCCTCGCTCGGCGGCTACCTCACCGTCTGGGCGGTCTGCTCCGCCAGCGCGCTCGTCGGGGCCCTCGCCCTGGCGGCGGTACGCACCGACCCCGCCTCCACAGCGCACGCACAGGTGGGTGCTGCATCCTGACCCCGGTCCGGCGCCGTTCCCCCGACGTCCGCCGGACAAGAGCCCCGGGCCGGCGAACCCCTAGGCCCGGCCCGGGGCTCGCCTGCGTCGGCCGCGCTAGCCTCGACGGCGAGGTGAGGCGAGTGCACGGATCCGACGACACCCCGGGGACGCCAGACGCCCCCCGCGACCGCGAGCGCGACGGGCGCACCGGCGGCAGCGCCGCCGCGGCCCGCATCGAGAACCAGACCCAGTGGGTCGAGCTGCAGCTGCAGGAGGCCCGCGACCGCGGCGACTTCGACGACCTGCCCGGCTACGGCAAGCCGATCCGAGACCTCGGCAGCCAGCACGACCCCGACTGGTGGGTGAAGCGGCTCGTCGAGCGCGAGAACATCACGGGCGTGCTGCCGCCGGCGTTGGCGCTGCGCACCGAGGACGCGGAGCTCGACGCCCGGCTCGACCGGCTCGCCTCGCCCGACGAGGTGCGCCGCGCGGTCACCGAGTTCAACGACCGCGTGCGCCGTGCCCTGTACGGCAACCCGGGCGGGCCGCCGCTGGTGACGCGCCAGCGCGACGTCGACGACGAGGTGCACCGCTGGTGGGAGCGGCGCGAGTCGCGCCGTCGGCTCGCGGCCGAGCGGGCCCGCGCCGAGCGGCAGGAGGCGGAGCGCACGCAGCCGACCCGACGCCGCTGGTTCCGGCGTACCGCCTGAGGCCCCGACCGTGTGACCAGCTCTCGCACCCTCAGCGGCGCGAGGTCACCGCGATCCAGGTCTCGGCGACGCGGTGGTTGACGGTGAGGCGGTACTTCACGCCGAGGTTCGCCCGGCCCGCCGTGCGGGGGTCGGCGACCACGTACACCTTGCGGTTGCCGCCGACGACGGCCGTGAGGCCCGCCGACGTCGTGACGACCTCGACCCGCGGGGTCCCGCCGACGTGCCGGTCGTTGGCGAGCACGTCCACGGCGACCTGGCCGCCGGCCACGACGGTCGCCCAGTCCTTGAGGGCGACCGCCTCGGTGGGCCGGGCGGTGACGGCGATCCAGGTGTCGGAGGTGCGTCCGGCGACCGTGAGGCGGTACTTCACGCCGAGGTCGGGCCGACCGGCCACGCCGGGGTCGGCGATCACGTAGACCTTGCCGTTGCCGCCGGCGACGGCGTGCAGGCCGTTGGAGACGTAGAGCAGCGAGACCCGCGCCGGCCCGGCGGACCGGTCGTACCGGTCGTTCGCGAGCACCTCGACGGCCACCTGTCCGCCGTCATGCACCGTCGCCCAGTCCTTCGCCGCCGCCACGACGGGGACCTCCGTGGGCGCGGCGAGCGCCGCGGCCGGCGCCAGGGCGAGGGCCAGGACGGCGGCGAGCACGGTCGGTCGGAGGCGGGCTGCGGTACGCACGACGACATGGTGCGTCGCGGGGCGGCCGGGCGACAGGCGTACCCGTCGGTAACCGATCCGGACGGACGGTCCCGCCCGCCGGGTCCCGCTGCTACGTTCAGGCCTCATGCGCAGCGCCAAGGACTTCTTCGCCCCCCTCGCGGTGGGAGCTCCGGCCCCGGTCCGCGAGATCCCCGCCCGCCCCAGCCGGGCCATCCACTTCTTCGACCCCGGCAACCCGAAGATGGCGGCCAAGGTGCCCGACATGGTCGGCACCGTCGACGTGCTCCTGGGCAACCTGGAGGACGCCGTCAAGGCCGACAAGAAGGTCGACGCCCGCGAGGGCCTCGTGCGGATCGGTCAGGAGACCGAGGGCCTCGGCGCCGGCGGCCCGACGCAGCTGTGGACCCGGATCAACGCGCTCGACTCGCCGTGGGTGCTCGACGACCTCACGACGCTGGTCCCGGCCATCGGGCACAAGCTCGACGTCGTGATGGTGCCGAAGGTGCAGGGCGCCGAGGACATCCACTACGTGGACCGGATCCTCGCCCAGCTCGAGGCCAAGGCCGGCCTGGAGCGGCCGATCCTCGTGCACGCCATCCTCGAGACGGCCCGCGGTGTCGCGAACGTCGAGGAGATCTGCGGCGCCTCGCCGCGCATGCAGGGCCTCTCCCTCGGCCCGGCCGACCTCGCGGCCGACCGCCGGATGAAGACGACGCGCGTGGGCGGCGGCCACCCCGGCTACCTCGTGCGGCAGGACCCGCCGCGCGGCGAGGACGGCACGTCGCAGCTCGACGCCCAGCGCACGACCTACCAGCAGGACCTCTGGCACTACACGATCGCCCGCATGGTCGACGCCTGCGCGATGCACGGCATCTACCCCTACTACGGCCCCTTCGGCGACATCGCCGACGTCGTGGCCTGCGAGGACCAGTTCCGCAACGCGTTCCTGCTCGGCTGCGTCGGCACGTGGAGCCTGCACCCGAAGCAGATCGCGATCGCGAACCGGGTCTTCAGCCCCAGCGTCGAGGACATCCGCCACGCCCGCCGCGTGGTCGCGGCGATGGGCGACGGCACCGGCGCGGTGATGCTCGACGGGAAGATGGAGGACGACGCCTCCCTCAAGCAGTGCCTGGTGATGGTCGAGCTCGCCGAGCAGCTCGCCGCGATCGACCCCGAGCTGAAGCAGCAGTACGACGCCATCGAGACCGACGACGCCACCACGGAGGCCTGACATGTCCGACGCCACCGCCCCCGCCTTCACGCCGCTGCGCTCGGTCCTCTACATGCCGGCCTCGAACGCCAAGGCGGTCGAGAAGGCCAAGACCCTGCCCGTCGACGGCGTGATCTTCGACCTCGAGGACGCCGTCGCCCCCGACGCGAAGCCGGCCGCGCGCGAGGCCGCCGCGGCGGCCGTGGCCAGCGGGGCGTACGGCCGCCGCACCCTCACCATCCGCGTCAACGGCCTGGGCACCGCCTGGCACGACGACGACGTCGTGGCCGCCGCGCAGGCCGGGCCCGCGGGCATCGTGGTGCCCAAGGTCAACAACGCCGGCGAGGTACGCCGCCTGGTCGCCGCGATCGAGAAGGCCGGCGCCCCCGACCACACCCGCCTGTGGGCCATGGTCGAGACGCCCGAGGCGATCTTCGAGGTGCGCGACCTGGCCGCGGCCGACGAGCGCCTCGCCGTGCTGGTGATGGGCACGAACGACCTGGTCAAGGAGCTGTACGCCACGCACGTGCCCGGTCGCGCGCCCCTGCAGACGGCGCTGTCGCTGTCCGTGCTGGCCGCCCGTGCCGCGGGCGTCGCCATCCTCGACGGCGTCTACAACGACGTGAAGGACGTCGACGGCTTCCTCGCCGAGGCCGTCCAGGGCGCCGAGATGGGCTTCGACGGCAAGACCCTGGTGCACCCCGGCCAGGTCGCCGGCGCCAACGAGACCTTCGCCCCCTCGGCGCAGGCCGTCGAGGACGCCCGCGCCGTGCAGGCCGCCTGGGAGGCCGGCGACGGCTCCGGCGTGGTGACGCTGAACGGCAAGATGATCGAGGCGCTGCACGTCGAGTCGGCCCGGCGCACGCTGTCGATCCACGAGGCGATCACCGCGCTCGAGGCCGAGCGGGGCTGAGGCCCGCGCCTCAGTCGGTGAGCGCGGCGACGACGAAGGCGGCGAGCTCGGCGTACGCCTCGCCGTCGCCGAGCTCGAGCCGCTCGAACATGCGGCCGCGCTGGATCTCGAACATCGTCGCGGCGACCATCTCGCCGACGAACGCGGCGTGCACCTGGCGCAGCTCGCCGGACGCCACGCCCTCGCTGACGAGCGCCCGGATCCGGTCGGCAGCGGCCTCCGTGTTGCGGCGGTAGACCTCCGCGGTCAGCGGGTACGCCGCGGTGTCGGCCAGGAACTGCGCGGAGAGGGACTGCAGCCGCTCCGCGACCGCGAGGAGGTACGCCTCCACCCGCGCGGCCGCGCCGCCGTCGACCCCGGCCAGGCGCTCCTCGACCGCGGCCGTCGCCCGCTGGAACGAGGCGCGCACGATCGCGGCGGCGAGCTCGATCTTCGAGCCGGCCAGGGCGTACAGCGTCGTCTTCGAGCACCCGAGGCGCGCCGTGAGCGCGTCCAGGGTGAAGTCCGCGAAGCCCTCCGCCTCGCAGAGGTCGACGAGCCGGTCGAGCAGCTCCTGCTGGTGGGGCGTGCGCCGCCTCGCGACCATCCCGGCTCCTCCCGCTGCCCGTCGTGCTCCGTCGTGCGCGTCCGGCACCCCTGGCGGGTGCGTACCTGCCACGATACTGTAGAACTCGTTCCAGTATCACTACCCGGAGGTGCCGCATGCCCGCCCGACGACTGCTGCCGACCGAGGAGGCCGCCGACCTCGTCGCGCTCGTGCGCGAGCTGGCGACCAAGGAGCTCGCCCCCCGCGTCGCCGACGCCGAGGAGTCGGGCGAGTTCCCGCGCGAGGTCTTCCGGCTGCTGGGGCGCACCGGGGTGCTCGGCCTGCCGTACCCCGAGGAGCTCGGCGGCGGGGGCGTGCCCTACGAGGTCTACCTGCAGGTGCTCGAGGAGATCGGCCGCGTGTGGGCCAGCGTCGGCGTCGGCGTCTCGGTGCACGCGCTCTCCTGCTTCGGTCTCGCCTCGCACGGCAGCGAGCAGCAGCAGCGCGACTGGCTGCCCGACATGCTCGGCGGCGAGCAGCTGGGGGCGTACTGCCTCTCCGAGGCCCACGCCGGCTCGGACCCCGCGGCCATGCGCACGACCGCGCGCCGCGACGGCGACACCTACGTCCTCAACGGCGCGAAGGCCTGGACCACCCACGGCGGCGAGGCCGACTTCTACAAGATCATGGCCCGCACCTCCGACGACCGGAACGGGATCTCCTGCTTCCTGGTCCCCGCGGACACGCCGGGTCTCGTGGCCGACAACCCCGAGCGCAAGATGGGCCTGACCGGCTCGACGACCGCCTCCATGCTGCTCACCGACGTGCGCGTGCCGGTCGAGCGGCGCCTGGGCGCCGAGGGCGACGGGCTCAAGATCGCGCTCGCCGGCCTCGACTCGGGCCGCCTCGGGATCGCCGCGGTGGCCACCGGGCTGGCACAGGGCGCGCTGGACGCCGCGACGGAGTACGCGCAGCAGCGCGAGGCCTTCGGTCGCCGGATCATCGACCACCAGGGCCTCGGGTTCGTGCTCGCCGACATGGAGGCCGCCGTGGCCTCGGCACGCGCCGTCACCCTGCACGCGGCGCGCCTGCGCGACCAGGGCCTGCCGTTCTCGCGGGAGGCGTCGGTGGCGAAGCTGGTCGCCACCGACAACGCGATGAAGGTGACCACCGACGGCGTCCAGGTGCTCGGCGGGGTCGGCTACACGCGCGACTTCCCGCTCGAGCGCTACATGCGCGAGGCCAAGGTCATGCAGATCTTCGAGGGCACCAACCAGATCCAGCGGATGGTCATCGCCCGCCAGCTCGACACCCGGCCGGACAGCTCGCTGAGCATCGTCCACTGACCCACCTTCCCGTCCGACCCACCTTCCGGTCCGACCCCCTCCAGGAGAACCCCGTGCAGCTCGAGAACACCGCCGCGATCGTCACCGGCGCCGCCTCCGGCCTCGGCGCCGCCACCGCCGCCGCCCTCGCCGCGCGCGGCGCGCACGTCTTCGGCCTCGACCTCCCCGCCTCGATCGAGGACGCGCCCGCGGTCGACGGCGTCACCTACCTGCCCGCCGACGTCACCGACGTCGAGCAGGTCGCCGCAGCGGTCGCGACGGCAGCCCAGGGAGCGGAACAGGGCACGCCACTGCGGACGGTCGTCAACTGCGCCGGCATCGGTCCCTCGGCGCGGATCCTCTCCAAGCGCGGCCCCCACGACCTCGGCCTCTTCGCCAAGGTCGTGCAGATCAACCTCGTCGGCACCTTCAACGTGCTGACGCTGGCCGCCGAGAAGATCGCCGAGACCCCCGCGCTCGAGCACGGCGCCCGCGGCGTCGTCGTCAACACCGCCTCCATCGCGGCGTTCGACGGGCAGATCGGCCAGGCGGCGTACTCCTCCTCCAAGGGCGGCGTCGTCGGCCTCACCCTCCCGGCCGCCCGCGACCTCGCGCAGCACGGCATCCGCGTCAACGTGATCGCCCCCGGCATCGTCGAGACGCCGATGCTGGCCACCGTCTCGGAGGAGTTCCGCGCCGGCCTCGCCGCCGGCGTGCCCTTCCCCCAGCGCCTCGCGCGTCCGGAGGAGTACGCCCAGCTGGCGCTCGCGATCATCGAGCACGACTACCTCAACGGCGAGGTCATCCGGATGGACGGCGCCCTGCGCATGGCGCCGCGCTGACCCTCGCCGCGGTGGTGCGCAGGTCGACCGGGGCGGGTCCGTCACCTCCGGGGCACCGGTGGTCGAGGAGATTCCGGAGATCCGGACCCATCCGGTCCGGCGACGGCTCCGGACCACTGGGGACAGACCACCTGACCGACGCACGAACGACCTCTCGGGAGGCGTCCGCATGCTCACCACCGCGGCACGGGGATCGACGACGATCCCCACGCCCCTGCGCGCAGCCCTGTGGCTGCTCGCGGCGGTGGCTGCGGCGTTCGCCGCGATCGTGCTCGGCGCCGGGTCGGCATCGGCGGACGACGGCGGCGAACCCGGGTCGACCGAAGGCACGAGCCTCGTCGGCTCGCTCGCCGAGGACCTGACCTCCGAGGTCGTCGCCCCGGCCGTCGAGCCTGTCGCGGAGCCCGTCGCGGAGGCGGCCGCTCCGGTCGCCGAGGCGGTGCGGGACACCACCGAGCCGGTCACTGAGCCCGTCGCCGAGGCGGTCACCTCCGTCACCGAGCCGCTGCGCGAGCGGGTCGTCGAGCCCGTCGTACGCCCCGTGGTCGAGCCCGTCGCCGACACCCTGCGGCCGGCGACCGCGGCGCTCGCTCCCGTCACCGACCAGCTGGCGCCGGTGACCTCCCCGGTGCGCGAGACGCTCTCCCCCGTCACCGACGCGGTGACCGGGTCAGCGCTGGACCCCGTCCTCGACACCGTCGCCCCGCAGACCCCGGGCGCCGGTGCTCCCGACGCTCCCGACGCACCCACGGCACCGACCCCCGGCCCGGGCGCCACCCCCGGCCCGACGACCGACGCCGCCGCGGACGCGACCGTCGCCGGCGTCCTCGACGGCGTGGCCCTCGAGGCCGCCGACGCACCCTCCACCGGCGCGGACGACGCCTCCGCCGCCACGAGCGCCGACGCCCCGACCGCCCCGGCGCCGGACCGCCTGGGCGACCGCGCCGCGTACCCCGGCGTCGCCGGCGGCAGCGCGCCGACCCAGGTCGGTCCGGGCGGGTCGGCCGGCGCGGGCGGTGCCGTGCCGGCGGCCTGGCTGACGGCGTACCTGACTCTTCCCGAGCTCGCCGAGCTCGCGGTCCTCTCCGACGGCGACCACCACGCGGGCTCCGCGTGGCAGGCCCGACCCGGCTTCTCCCCCGACTGACACCTTCCGCGGGACCTCCGCACGACGGCGCGCCTCCCGCGCGCCGACCTCCCCGGTGGGCCACGCCCACCACCCTGCATCCGGAAGGTGCACACCCATGAACATCTGGATCAAGCGTTCCCTCAGCGCGACCGCCGTCGCCGGCGGCATCGTCTTCGCCGGGGCCGTCGCGGCCCAGGCCGACGACGGAGGCCACACCGGTCACGACAGCGGCAGCACCAGCGAGGAGTCCCGCACGGACGGCTCGCTCTCCGCCCCGCTCGAGCTGGGCGGCCTGTCGCTCGGCGCCGAGTCGACGCAGCACTCGAGCGAGTCGAGCACCACGACGCACACGGACGAGGACGGCACTCGCACGTCGACCTCGAGCGACGAGAGCTCGTCGACCTCCGGCGGAGGCATCGACCTTGAGCCGACGCGGATCGACCCGCAGGCGCTGCTGAGCCAGAGCAGCCAGTCGACGTCCGAGCACCGTGCGGGCGGTGACGACGCGCAGCAGTCGTCCGGCAGCACGCAGGCCGAGGCGGCCGCGCCCGTCGAGGTCGGCGGCATCACCGTCCACGGCCAGCAGGACGCGGCCTCCACCTCGCACGAGGCCAGCACCTCGAGCGACGAGCACGGCTCGCACTCGGACGAGCGGACCACCGAGGAGCAGTCCTCGACCTCCGCCGGCTTCGGCACCGGCTCGCTGAGAATCGACCCGCACGCCGGGTTCGCGACCGAGCAGACGGGCTCCTCGGAGCGCGACGGCCGCGGCGACGACAGCAGCGGGTCGTTCGCGTCCGACACGACCGCGTGGGCCGCGTCCCCGATCGCCTTCGAGGGCGCCTGGGCCGACCTCGCGCAGGACCGCTGGAGCGAGGAGACGTACTCCTCCACCTCGAGCGACGAGCACGGCACGCACACCTCGGAGGGCTGGAACGCCGAGGAGAGCCGCACCGACGCCGGGCTCGCCGTGGGCGAGCTGACCGCCGACCCGGCGGCCGAGCTCACGAACGCCTCCGACCGTGAGGGCGAGGGCCGGCACGGCGACCGCGAGTCGACCTCGTCGACGAGCACCGACGGCACGCTCGCCGCGCCGTTCCGGTTCGAGGGCGTCACCGGCGCCGTCGCGACCGAGCGGAGCACCGCCGGCGAGGACGTGACCACCAGCAGCGACCGCGACGGTTCGTGGGCCGAGCACACGGCGTACGCCACCACCGACGCGTACGGCCTGCACGGCTCCTCGGGCGAGGCCACGGCCGACCCCGTCGCCGGCTTCACGCAGGAGCGCACCGACGTCCGCCAGGCGGGCCACGGCGACGACGCCACGGCGTCCGACTCGGCCACGCACCTGTTCGGCGCGTTCCCGTTCGACCACGAGGGCTTCGTCGCGGGTGCCCACGCCGAGAACGGCTCGGCCACCGAGTCGGTGACGACCTCGCGCGACGAGGACGGCACGCACACGGACGCGCACGAGTCGACGCGCCACTCGGCGTACGCCCCGGAGCTGGGCTTCGACGGCTTCGCCGGTGACCCGGCCGGTTCGTTCGAGGTCGAGCAGGCGATCGAGCGCATCACCCGCGGGCACTGACCCGCACGCACGACCGACCCGTCGCCGACGACCGACCGGGAGCTCGTCTCCCGGCTCGGTCGTCGGCGCGCGTCCCGCGCCGCCCGCGCCGATCGCGCCGATCGCGCCGATCGCGCCGACCGGCGGCGGTCAGGCGTCGGCGCCGAGGTGACGACGGAGGGCCGTGAGGGCGTCGTCGAGCAGGTCGCCGAGGTCGGTGTCGTCGTGGGCGAGCCAGGCGTCGTAGGCCGCCAGCGACACCGCGAGCGCCGCGTGCCCGACCACCACCGCGCGCACGTCGTCGGCCTCGATCCCGGAGCGCCGGGCGACGAAGCGGGCGACCACGCCGCGCCACTCCGCGTACATCAGCGCCGAGTGCGCCTGCAGCGCCGGCGTGCGCAGCAGCAGCCGCATCCGTCGCCGGTGCTGCGCCTCGGAGCCCTCGGGCAGACCGTTGAAGTCGAGGATCGCCTCGTGGAGGGCCTGCCACAGCGGTACGTCGGTGGGCGCGGCCTCCAAGCGCCGCTCGAGCTCGTCGAGGCCGTCGCGGAAGCTGCCCCACGGGATGTCGTTCTTCGACGCGAAGTACCGGAACAACGTGCGCCGGCTGATCCCGGCGGCCTGCGCGATGTCGTCGACGGTCGTGCCCTCGAAGCCGCGCTCCTCGAAGAGGTCGAGCGCCCGCGCCTCGATGCCCCCGTGTGTCGTCGAGCGGGGACGCCCGAACACCTCGGCACCTGACCGATGTCGCATGCCCCACCTCTCCGACCGGATAGTTCTGACACTCGGTGCCGGAAATGTGTTCCATCTGACACCCGGTGTCATTAGTGTGTCGCACGGCACACCCGGAGCGCCACCCGGCGCTCCGCAGGACCGGCAAGCACGACCGAGCGAAGGAGAGCGCGATGGCCAAGCCCGAGGAGACCGTCGAGACCCAGACCGACCTCAGTGCGGACATGCTGATCGAGGAGGTCTCGATCGACGGCATGTGCGGCGTCTACTGAGCGCGGCGGACCGACGATGAGCGACGCCCCGACCGGCACCCCGACCGGCACCGAGCCCGTCACGGTGGCTCTCGACGAGCCCTGGGTGCTCTCGCCCTCCGTGGCGCTGCGCCCCGAGCCGTTCGGGGCGCTCGCCTACCACTTCGGCAACCGGAAGCTGACCTTCCTCAAGCGCCCCGAGCTGGTGCGCGTCGTCGAGGCGCTCGGCGAGCAGCCCGACGTGGCCGCGGCCCTCGCCGCGGCCGGCGTGCCCGAGACCCAGTGGCAGGCGTACGCCGCCGCGCTCACCGGCCTCGCCCGCACCGACATGATCCGCCCCCGTCACGCGGGCGACGACGAAGGAGCCGCAGCATGACCCTGGCCCCCGAGCGCTCCCCGGAGCGCGCTCCCCAGCAGCCGAGCCAGCAGCCGAGCCAGCAGCCCACCACCGCCATCGGCCGGCTGCTCCCGACCACCGGCGACCGCACGCCGCGCGGCGACCGGCTCGTCGACCAGTTCGAGCTGGGCCTCGACGCGCCGATCTGCCTGACCTGGGAGCTGACGTACGCCTGCAACCTCGAGTGCGCGCACTGCCTGTCGAGCTCCGGGCGCCGCGACCCCCGCGAGCTGTCCACCGACCAGGCCAAGGCCGTCATCGACGAGCTGCAGCGGATGCAGGTCTTCTACATCAACATCGGCGGCGGCGAGCCCACGATCCGCCCCGACTTCTGGGAGCTGCTGGAGTACTCCATCGCCCACGACGTCGGCGTGAAGTTCTCGACCAACGGCGTGCGGCTCGACAAGGAGCGCGCGGCGTTCCTCGCATCGCCCGCGATGAACGGCTACGTCGACATCCAGATCTCCCTCGACGGCGCGACCGCCGAGGTGAACGACTACGTGCGCGGCCCGGGCTCCTTCGACACCGCGATCCGCGCGCTGGAGAACCTCCAGGAGGCCGGGTTCGGCGACGCGAAGATCTCGGTGGTCTGCACGCGGCAGAACATCGGCCAGCTCGACGAGTTCAAGGCGATCGCGGACCGCTACGGCGCCATGCTGCGCCTCACCCGGCTGCGCCCCAGCGGCCGCGGCGCCGACGTGTGGGACGAGCTGCACCCCCTGCCCGAGCAGCAGCGCGAGCTGTACGACTGGCTCGTCGCCCACGGCGAGAACGTCCTGACCGGCGACTCGTTCTTCCACCTGGCCGCGTTCGGCGACGAGGACGGCAGCGGCGCCCTGCCGGGCCTCAACCTCTGCGGCGCCGGGCGCGTCGTGTGCCTGATCGACCCGATCGGCGACGTGTACGCCTGCCCCTTCGCCATCCACGACGACTTCCACGCCGGCAACCTCCTGACCGACGGCGGATTCCAGCAGGTGTGGCAGACCTCCCCGCTGTTCCAGGACCTGCGCTCGCCGCAGACCGGCGGCGCCTGCGCCAGCTGCAGCTTCTTCGACTCCTGCCGCGGCGGCTGCATGGCCGCCAAGTTCTTCACCGGCCTCCCCCTCGACGGCCCCGACCCGGAGTGCGTGCAGGGCTACGGCGAGTCGGCCCTGGCGGCGATGAACGAGGCCGGCGGGCGGGTGGTCCCGGCGGCGAGCCAGGACCACTCGAAGAAGAACCCGACCCGCAACCAGCCGGTGATGCTGCAGCTGTCCCGGCGCCCCGCCGACCTCGAGTCGGCGCTCACGCCCCGGTCGCGCCCGGTCTCGGCCTGCGCCGAGAGCCCCCTGGCGGGCTTCGACCCCGGGACGGGGCCGATCGGCGGCGGTGGCGGCTGCGCCTCCGGAGCCTGCGGCTGCTGACCCGCCCCGTACCACCCATCCCCGATCTGCCGGCGGGCGCGGTCGCGCCGACCGTCCGTGCCCGCCGGCACACCACCCGCAGGAGAGACCCATGGCCAAGCCCGAGTGGCTGCAGAACCCCTGGAAGCAGAACCCCTGGTTCGAGTCCGTCGCCGTCGCGCAGGAGCGCGCCCGCAAGCGGCTGCCGCAGCCGGTCTACGGCGCCCTGGTCGCCGGCTCGGAGCGCGGCCAGTCCGCCGGCGACAACCAGTCCGCCTTCGCGGAGCTGGGTCTGCAGCCGGTCGTCGCGGGCCAGCAGGCCGAGCGCTCCCAGGCCACGACGCTGTGGGGCCAGGAGATCTCGCAGCCCGTGGTGATCAGCCCGACCGGCGTGCAGGCCGTGCATCCCGACGGGGAGGTCGCCGTGGCCCGGGCCGCGCACAGCCGCGGCACCCTGATGGGCCTGTCGAACTTCGCCTCGAAGTCGGTCGAGGAGGTCACCGGGACGGGGGCCCGCACGTTCTTCCAGATGTACTGGACCGGCGAGCGCGACATCATGCTGCACCGCATGCAGCGGGCCCAGGACGCCGGCGCGCTCGGCCTGATCGCCACCACCGACTGGTCCTTCTCGATGGGTCGCGACTGGGGCTCGCCCGAGATCCCGGAGAAGGTCGACCTCAAGACGATGGTGCGGTTCGCGCCGCGGGTCGCCACGAAGCCCCGGTGGCTGTGGACCTTCGGCCGGACCGGCACCATCCCCGACCTCACCGCGCCCAACCTCGCCCCGCCCGGCGGCGCCGTCGGCCCGACCTTCTTCGGCGCCTACTACGAGTGGATGACCACGACCCCGCCGTCGTGGGAGGACATCGCCTGGATGTGCGCGCAGTGGAAGCAGATCTCGGGCGGCAAGCCGTTCGTGCTCAAGGGCGTCAGCCGCGTCGACGACGCGCTGCGGGCGGTCGAGGCGGGCGTCGACTCCATCTCGGTGTCGAACCACGGCGGCAACAACCTGGACGGCACGCCGGCGGCGATCCGCATGGTCAAGCCGATCGCCGACCGGGTCGGCGACCAGGTGGAGGTCGTCGTCGACGGCGGTGTGCGACGCGGCTCCGACGTGGTGAAGGCCGTGGCCCTGGGGGCCCGTGCGGTGCTGATCGGGCGGGCGTACCTGTGGGGTCTCGCCGCCAACGGCGAGCAGGGCGTCGGGAACGTCCTCGACATCCTGCGCACCGGCGTCGACTCCGGCCTGCGTGGCATGGGAGTGTCGTCGATCCACGACCTGCGGCCCGAGCACCTGCTCGTCCCGGACGGCTTCCACCGCACGCTCGGCGACGTCCCGGCACCGTCGCCGGGCCGGCGCGCGGCCCCCGCGAGCGCCTGAGGCGCCCACCCCGACGCCCACCACGAGAGGAGCGCACCATGTCCCCCGCCCTGACCGCACGCCCCTGGCCGGACGTGACCCCCGGCGCGCTCCTCCTCGTGCCCGTGGGCTCCCTCGAGCAGCACGGCCCCCACCTGCCCCTCGACACCGACAGCGTCATCGCCGCCGAGGTGGCGGGGCGGGTCGCCGCCCACCTCCTGGGCGACGAGCAGGTGCTGGTGGCGCCGCCGCTGACGTACGCGGCGTCCGGCGAGCACCACGGCTTCCCCGGCACGCTGTCGATCGGCACCGACGCGCTGGCCCACCTGCTCGTCGAGCTCGTGCGGTCCGCGCAGCTGTGGACGCCGCGGGTCGTGCTCGTCAACGCCCACGGAGGCAACGTGTTCGCGCTGGAGAAGGCGGTCGCCCAGCTGCGCGAGGAGGGCCACGACACCGCGTGGGCGGCGTGCGCGACCGAGGAGGTCGACCTGCACGCGGGCCGCACGGAGACCTCGATGATGCTCTACCTGCGACCCTCCGCGGTCGACCTGCGCCGGGCCGAGCCCGGCAACACCGCGTCGCTGCCCGACCTGCTGCCGACGCTGATGACCGGCGGCGTCCGGGCGGCCTCGCCCAACGGCGTGCTCGGCGATCCCACGGGCGCCAGCGCCGAGGAGGGTCGCACCCTCACGGCCGAGATCGTGCGCGACGTGCTGCGACGGGTGCGCCACGGCGCACCCGACCACCGTGGGCTGCTGCAGGCCCCCGCCCCCGGACGGGCGGGGACGCCGGAGAGCGCCCCGTCGAGCACGGCGTGAGCGGGCCGGTCGCCCTCGTCACGGGGGCCGCGGGCGGGCTGGGTACGGCGGTGCTCGCCGCCCTGGACCACGACGGCTTCACGGTGGTCGGCGTCGACGTGGCCCCGGTGGCCGGGCGCTGTGCGGAGTCGCACCGGGTGGACGTCCGCGACGGCGCAGCGCTGCGGGAGCTCGCCGCCGACGTGGTCGCCCGGCACGGCCGGCTCGACGCCGTGGTCGCGGCCGCCGCCGTGATGGACGGCGGGACGCCGTTGTGGGAGACCCCGGACGAGGTGGTCGACGAGCTGTGGGACGTCGACGCCCGCGGCGTGTGGAACACGGCGCGTGCCTGCGTCCCGCACCTGCTCGCCTCCCCGGACCCCCGGCAGGCGCGGTTCGTGGCGATCGCCTCCGCGGCCGGCGAGCACGGCATGTTCGGCCTGGCCGCCTACACCGTGGCCAAGCACGCCGTGGTCGGGGTCGTGCGCGGCCTGGCCGCCGACCTCGTCGGCACCGGCGTGGCCGCCGTCGCGGTCTCCCCCGGGGCGATGCGTACGCCGATGCTCACCCGGACCGCGGAGCTGTACGGCCTCGAGGGGGAGGCCGGCGTGGCCGAGCTGGCCTCGCACCAGGGGCTGCGGCGCGCCCTCGACCCGACCGAGGTCGCCCGCGTCGTCGCCCTGGCGTGCTCCCCGGCGGGCGCGGCGCTGAACGGCTCCGTCGTGAACGCCGACGGCGGCTTCGGGCTCTGAACGACCGGCCCCGAGCGGGGCCGATCGGACCCACGCGGCGACGGACGCCGCAACCCATGCCCACCGCGAAGGGCTCGTCGCACCCCCTCTGACCTGCTCTTTTCAGTCGTCCAAAAAGTTACTTCACGGTAGGAACACCCGTCTGCCTTCTGCTGGCACAGCCAATTGGGTAATGGTGGTGACGTTCGCCACCTCTCGACTCGGAGCCCAGATGCAGGCAGACACGCCCTCCCGCCTTCCCTCCCTCCCGACCCCCCCGTCCCCCGGCACGGCGCGGAACGCCCTGCGCGGCGGGCGCCTCCTCGTCGCCGGAGCCCTCGCGACCCTCCTCGTCGTGGGCACCACGGCGCAGAACGGCGCCGTCGCGGCGCCGGCCGACGAGGCCGAGGGCCAGGCCCGTCTCATCGCCACCGACCTGCTCACGGCCGACCTCGCCGACGCGGTGCGCGCCGCGTCGGGCAGCGAGTCGGACCCCGGGCCGAACACCGCCGGGATCGACGCCGACCTCCTCGAGCAGCTCGTCGGCGTCCAGCTCCCCGGCATCTCCCTGCCCCTGGTGGCCTCAGGCGGCGAGCCCGGCCTGCTCGACCTGGGCGACGACGCCGCGGTCGGGCTGCTGAACGCGACGTCGAGCTCCCCGAGCCCCGACAGCTCCGTCGCGGCGGCTGGCGCCGTCAGCGACGACGGCGCCATCGACCTCGGCGAGGTCGGCGACCCCAGCACGATCGGCTCCACCTCGCTCGACCTCACCGCGCTCCTCGGCCAGCTCGGCCTCGACGGCATCACCGACTCGGTCGTCGACCAGCTGAGCGTCGAGCTCGGCGCGCTCGCCTCCCGTGCAGAGCAGACCGCGGGCAGCCCGGCGCAGCGCGACTACGGCCTGGCCGGCGCGCGGGTCGTCGTGAACAGCCCGGCGCTGGAGACCCTCGCCGCCGGTCTCGACGAGACCGTGACCGACGTCGAGGGCGTGCTCGACGCGGCCGCCGGCCCCGAGGGGGACCTCGGCGCGATCCTCGCCGCCCTCGACATCGACCTGTCCGTGCCGTTCGTCGCCTCGATCTCCGCCGGCCCCGGCACGGCGAGCATCGACGTCGACCTCTCCGCCGTGGCCGACGAGGTGCTCGCCGAGCCGCTGACCAGCACCGACGGCATCGTCACGATCGACCTCTCGGAGGGCACCATCGAGGTCGACGTCGCGAAGCTGCTCAAGGGTCCGGACGCCGAGGACCTCAACGGCCTGGACCCGAACACCCAGCTCCTCACCGCGGACACCATCGACGCCATCGGCGCCGGCATCGCCGACGCGCTCGGCGGTCTCGGCACGTCCGTCGGCGAGGCCGTCGAAGCGGCCGTGCTCGGCTCGACCCTCGACCTGGACGTCCCTGCCACGCTCTCCCTGCTGGGCTCGCCGCCGGCCGACCTGTCCATCGCGGTCAGCGGCACCCTGGCCTCGTTCGCCGGCGTGCCCGACGCCGGCGCGCCGGTCATCACGCTGCCGCCGGCCATCCCGGGCGCGCTCAGCGGCCTGCTGACCACCGCTCTGACGACCACCATCGGCACCGTCGGTGCCGCCGTCACCCCCCTCGTCACGGGCATCACCACGACGCTGGAGA
Source organism: Nocardioides imazamoxiresistens (assembly GCF_032378595.1). Classification (NCBI taxonomy): domain Bacteria; kingdom Bacillati; phylum Actinomycetota; class Actinomycetes; order Propionibacteriales; family Nocardioidaceae; genus Nocardioides; species Nocardioides imazamoxiresistens. Next base: position 42,049 of record NZ_JAVYII010000011.1, on the reverse strand, counting down.
CCACCGTCAACACGGCCGTCCAGACGGCCACCACCGCGCTCAGCCCGTTGCTCGACCAGGTCCTGCCGAACATCGCGCAGATCGTCATCAACCAGCAGGTCGACGAGGACCCGTCCGAGCTCGTCAACGAGACGGGCTCCGCCACCGTGCGGGCGCTCGGCATCTCGCTCCTGCCGAACCTGGCCACCGGTCCGCTGGCCGAGGTCGCCCTGGCCTCGTCCACGGTGCGGGTCGGCAACGCCGTCGAGCCGACGGTCGAGGCCTCGCCCGACCAGGTGCGCGTGGGCGACGACCTGGACATCGTCACCGAGGGCTGGGCGCCGGACACCGAGATCACGATCGTCCTGACCGACGCCGACGGCGACGAGGTCGCCACCGAGACCGTCACCACCGACTCCGACGGCCGCGCGACCACCACCGTGGTGGTGCCCGACGGCACCGCGCTCGGGGAGCTCACCGTGGAGGCGAGCGACCCCGACGGCTCCACGGCCTCCGACACGGTCACCGTCCTGGAGACGCCGACCCTGGAGGCGAGCCCGGCCACCGTCCCGCAGCAGGGGACGATCGACGTCACCGGTGGCGGCTGGCCCGCCGACAGCGACGTCACCCTCACCTTCACCGACGCCGACGGCACCGCCGTCGGCACCGAGACCGTGGTCTCGAACGGTGACGGCGAGATCACCGGTTCGTTCACGCTGCCGCCGGGCGTCGCGCCCGGCACGCTCACCGTCACCGGCGAGAGCGACGACGGCGGGACGGCGACGGACACGGTCACCGTGGAGGTGGCCCCGACGTTGACGGCTGGTCCGGACGAGGTGACCTACGGCGACGACGTCGCGGTCATCTCCGGCGGCTGGCCCGCCGACACCGAGGTCGAGCTCACCTACCTCGACGACGACGGCAACGAGATCGGCACCGAGACCGTCACCACCGACGAGGACGGCGGCTTCAGCACCACCTTCACCGTCCCCGCCGGCACCACCACCGGCGAGCTCACCATCGTCGCCACCGACGCCGACGGCCGCACCGCGACCGACACCGTCACCGTCCTCGCCGACCCGCAGGTCACCGCCACACCCGGCGCGCTCCTGCCCGGCGAGACCCTCACCACCGACGGCACCGGCTACCCCGCCGAGATCGACGTCGCCATCACCTACACCGACGCCGACGGCAACGAGATCGGCAACCAGACCGTCACCACCGACGAGAACGGCGAGTTCACCACCGACTTCGTCGTCCCCGCCGGCACCGTGCCGGGCGACCTCACCGTCGAGGCCACCGACACCGACGGCAACACCGCCACCGACACCGTCACCGTCGCCGACCCGGCACCGGCCACACCCACCGTCACCGTCGGACCCGACCCGGTCGAGGCCGGCGAGACCATCACCGTCATCGGCGGCGGCTTCGCACCCGAGGTCGACGTCGACATCGTCTACACCGACGCCGACGGCAACGAGATCGGCACCGAGACCGTCACCACCGACGGCGACGGCGGCTTCACCACGGACTTCACCGTCCCCGACGGCACCATCCCCGGCGACCTCACCGTCGACGCCACCGACACCGACGGCAACACCGCCACCGACACCGTCACCGTCACCGCCCCGGTCTTCGACCCGACCATCACCGTCGGGCCCGACCCCGCCGAACCCGGCGACACCATCACCGTCATCGGCGACGGCTACCCGCCCAACACCGACGTCGACATCGTCTACACCGACGCCGACGGCAACGAGATCGGCACCGAGACCGTCACCACCGACGAGAACGGCGACTTCACCACCGAATTCACCATCCCCGACGACACCGTCCCCGGCGACCTCACCGTCGACGCCACCGACACCGACGGCAACACCGCCACCGACACCATCACCATCAACGAGCCGGTCTTCACGCCGACGTTGACGGCTGGTCCGGACGAGGTGACCTACGGCGACGACGTCGCGGTCATCTCCGGCGGCTGGCCCGCCGACACCGAGGTCGAGCTCACCTACCTCGACGACGACGGCAACGAGATCGGCACCGAGACCGTCACCACCGACGAGGACGGCGGCTTCAGCACCACCTTCACCGTCCCCGCCGGCACCACCACCGGCGAGCTCACCATCGTCGCCACCGACGCCGACGGCCGCACCGCGACCGACACCGTCACCGTCCTCGCCGACCCGCAGGTCACCGCCACACCCGGCGCGCTCCTGCCCGGCGAGACCCTCACCACCGACGGCACCGGCTACCCCGCCGAGATCGACGTCGCCATCACCTACACCGACGCCGACGGCAACGAGATCGGCAACCAGACCGTCACCACCGACGAGAACGGCGAGTTCACCACCGACTTCGTCGTCCCCGCCGGCACCGTGCCGGGCGACCTCACCGTCGAGGCCACCGACACCGACGGCAACACCGCCACCGACACCGTCACCGTCGCCGACCCGGCACCGGCCACACCCACCGTCACCGTCGGACCCGACCCGGTCGAGGCCGGCGAGACCATCACCGTCATCGGCGGCGGCTTCGCACCCGAGGTCGACGTCGACATCGTCTACACCGACGCCGACGGCAACGAGATCGGCACCGAGACCGTCACCACCGACGGCGACGGCGGCTTCACCACGGACTTCACCGTCCCCGACGGCACCATCCCCGGCGACCTCACCGTCGACGCCACCGACACCGACGGCAACACCGCCACCGACACCGTCACCGTCACCGCCCCGGTCTTCGACCCGACCATCACCGTCGGGCCCGACCCCGCCGAACCCGGCGACACCATCACCGTCATCGGCGACGGCTACCCGCCCAACACCGACGTCGACATCGTCTACACCGACGCCGACGGCAACGAGATCGGCACCGAGACCGTCACCACCGACGAGAACGGCGACTTCACCACCGAATTCACCATCCCCGACGACACCGTCCCCGGCGACCTCACCGTCGACGCCACCGACACCGACGGCAACACCGCCACCGACACCATCACCGTCACGGACCCGACGGCGGCTCCCGAGCCGGACCCGGAGCCGACGCTGGAGGCGGGCCCGCCCACCGTGGAGCCGGGCGACACCGTCACGACGGTCGGCGAGAACTTCCCGCCCAACACCGAGATCGAGGTCGTCTACACCGACACGGACGGCAACGAGATCGGCCGTGGCACCGTCACGACCGACGACGACGGCCGGTTCACCGACACCTTCGTCGTCCCGCCGGGCACGAAGCCGGGCACGCTCACCATCGTCGCCAGCGGCGGCGGGGAGAGCCTGCAGACGTCGGTCGTGGTCGTCGCCGCGGACGACGACGGCGACGGCACCCCGGGCGGCCCCGGTGACGGGGACGAGGCCGGCAACGGCGGCGGCACCGGCGGCGGCACCGGCGGCGGCACCGGCGGGGGCGGCGGCTGGCTGCCCGACACCGGCTCGCCGGTCGGGATGAGCCTCATCGGTCTCGCCATCGCCCTGGTCGTCGGCGGCGCGACCCTCGTGGGGGTGGGGCGTACGCGCCGACGCGGCTGACCGCACCCGCCCGCACGGGCGCAGCTCCGACCTCCGGCGCCGCGCTCCCCCCCGCTCAGGCCTTGCGCCAGGCGGGGAGGAGCGCGGCGCCGGAGCGTGTCGCGACCGCGCCGCGCCACACGCCGTACCCGTAGGACAGGTCGTCGAGGCGCCGCAGCAGGGCGTACGTGGCGGGGTCGAGGTCCGGCTGCTGCCGCGCCCACGCGGCGAGGGTGTCCACGGCGGCGGCCACGGCGACGAGCCGGCGGACGCGCCGGGAGGTGGCGAGGCCGAGCACGGTGAGCGGCCAGTGGTGGCGCAGCAGCGCGGCGGCGAGCTGCTCGACGTTCATCCAGCCGGCCAGCGCCACCAGGGTCACGGCCGCGCGGCGGGCGTCGGCGTCGCCCCCGAGACGCGCCGCGAGGCGACGCGCGATCTCGACCGCGCCGGCGCCGGCGAGCACGGCCCCAGCCGGCCGCTGCCACAGCAGCGCCCCGACCTCGAGGACCCCGAGCGGAGCCAGGACCGCGGGCGCGACGAGGTCGCCGTGGCGGTCGGCGAGCGCACCGGCGCTGCGGCCGTAGTCCGCGCGTCGCCCCGCCCAGTCCCGCAGCCGCACCCGGTGGTCGTGCCGGGCGCTCGCGCCGGCGTCGTAGCGCACCCGCCACCCCGCGGCGTGCAGTCGCCAGACCAGGTCGACGTCCTCACCGACGGGCAGGGTCTCGTCGAAGCCGTCGCCGAGGGCCTCGACGCGGGCCAGCAGGACGGCCGAGGGCACGTACGCGACGGGCGCCCCCGGCGCCACGGTGGCCGAGCGCGGGCCGCGGTCGAGGGAGGACGCGACCGCCTCGTAGCGCGCGAGCGCCGAGCCGGCCTCCTCGAGCGGGCCGATCCGCGGCGCCGCCAGCGCCAGGCGCGGGTCGAGGAAGCAGCGCCGCAGGCGGGCCAGCGCGTCGGGACCGACGACCACGTCCGAGTCGACGAACAGCACGAACGCGGCGCCGCGCCTCCGGGCCTCCGCGAGCCCTGCGTTCCGCGCCCCCGCGGGACCGAGGTTGGTCGGCAGCCGCAGCACCTCGGCGTCGTGGCGCGCAGCGGCCGCCCGCAGCGCCGAGGGGTCCGGCGAGGCGTCGTCGACGACCAGCACGGGGGCCGCAGCGCCGAGGGCGTCGAGGAGGCGCTCGACGCCGGCGGCGCGCTCGTACGCCGGCACCACCACCAGCACGTCGTCGACCGGCTCCGGCCCCTCGGTGGGGACGGTGCGGTCGGACGCCTCGGTGTCGTACGCGGCGAGCCCGGCGCCGACGAGCTGCTCGGCCAGCGCCGCCCGCGCGGGTGACCCGTCGAGCTCGAACCCGCCGTCGGCGAGCAGCGCGAGCCCACCCGGCCCGAGGCGCACCGCACGGGCCGGTGCGCCCCCGACCAGCAGGGCGCCGAAGCGGCGCGCGCCCTGGTCGAGGCGTACGCGGGTGCCCGGGGGCGGGGCCGGGGCGTCCGTGCGGGGCGGGGGGACGGGCACGCGCCGACCCTACGCACTAGCGCACCCCGCGGGTGCCGCCCGCACGACACGCGGACCTCGACGGGCCGGCGCCGCCCGGCCGACGTGACATGTCTCACGTCCGCCTCAGGTTGGCGAGACGTCGGCCGACGTCCACAGTGGATCGCCGAAGTCCTCACCGCACCCGGTGGGGCCGTCCGGGAAGGCCGCCGAGGCCCACCACCTCCCGGGGAGACGCAGAGATGCATGACGCGGTGGGCACGGGAGAGCCAGCACTACGCCGCCGCGAGGCGGCTCGGGGTGAGGGCCGGGACAACCGGCCGGGGCAACGGCAGCCCTAACCCGACAGGTCATCTTTCGCAGGCGTCGCCGCAAGGAATCCCCTCATGACCGTGAAGCACCCTGCCCTGCCCACCCAGGCCCGGCCCGTCCGGCGCGCCCTCCTCGGCGCCGCTCTCGCCCTGGCCGCCGCGACCACCACGACCGCCGTCGGCATGAGCGTCGAGCCCGCCTCCGCGGGCGTCTCCGGCGCCGCCGTCCCCGCGGGAGGCGCCCTGCAGCGCACCGCGTACGAGGCCCGCGTCGACCAGCGCGGCGGCCGCGTCGTCGGCCACGCCCGCAGCCTCCAGGGCACCCCGTACCGCTACGGCGGCACCTCGACCAGCGGCTTCGACTGCTCCGGCTACGTCAAGTACGTCTACGAGCGCGTCGGCGTGAACCTGCCGCGCACCTCGTCGGCCCAGCGCAGCGGCACGCAGCGGATCCTCAGCAAGGACCTGCGCGCCGGCGACCTCGTCTTCTTCCACAGCGGCTCGCGGGTCTACCACGTGGGCATCTACTCCGGCCGCCACGGCTACATCTGGCACGCGCCGGGCTCCGGCGACCGGGTGAAGCTCGAGCGCGTGTGGAGCAGCAACATCACGTTCGGCCGCGTCGGCGGCGCCTGACGCTCCCGCAGCACGACCCAGCGCGACCCGTCACCCGGTCCCGCACCCCCTCCCCCACAGCGATCCGTCGTCGGTGTCGGCACCGCGCCGTACGGTGCCGACATCGACGACACAGGTGGGAGGTCCAGGTGCGGGGTCGGGTGATCGCGTTCGTGCTGGCCGCGCTGGCGCTGGTGGCGGTGTACGCCGCGGGGCGCAGCGCCGACGACGGTTCCAGCCGGGGGTCGGGCCAGGAATCGGGCCAGGAATCGGGCCAGGGGTCGGACGGGATCCGCACCTCCGGCGTCCTCGACGCCGTGACCGACGGTGACACGGTCCGGGTCCGCACGGCCGACGGCACGGTGGAACGGGTACGCCTGCTCGGCCTCGACGCTCCCGAGGTGCGGGGCACGCCCGAGTGCGGTGGCGACGAGGCCACCGGCGTGGTCGCCGACCTTCTGCCGGAGGGTGCCGACGTCGTGCTGGTCGCCGACCCCACCCAGGGCGACCGGGACCGCTACGACCGCCTGCTGCGCTACGTCGAGACGTCGGACGGCACCGACGTGGGCGAGGCCGTGCTCGCCGCCGGATGGGCGGAGGTCTACGTGTTCGACGACGAGGTCGAGCGCCACCAGGCGTACGCCCGGGCCGAGGAGTCCGCCCGCGCCCAGGACCGCGGGATCTGGGGCGCCTGCTGACGCGGGCCGTCGGGAGCCCGTCAGGCGCCGACGTAGCGTCCGGGCCGGTGGTTCAGCGCCAGCACGAGGTTGAGCAGCGCGGCCCCGACGGCCGACAGCAGCACCATCGACAGGGACGTCACGGCGGCCGCCGAGAGCACGACCACGACGTCGAGCCCCATCTGCACGTAGCCGGCCCGCCAGCCCAGGCGCTCCTGGGCCAGGAGCGCCACGACGTTGAAGCCGCCGAGGCTCGCACCGTGACGGAAGACGATGAGCAGGCCGATGCCGACGAGCACGTTGCCGGCCACCACGGCGTACGGCTCCGAGAGGTCGCCCAGCGACACCATCCGGTGGTGCAGCTCGCTGAACCCGCTCACCAGGGCGACGCACAGGAGGCTGCGCAGCGTGAACGCCCACCCCTTCATCACCACGGCGAGAACGAAGAAGGGCAGGTTCACCGTGATGAACAGCACACCGAACGACAGGCCGCTCGCATAGACGACGAGGAGCGCGAGCCCGGCGGTGCCCCCGGTGACCGCGTCGACACCGGTGAGGAACAGCAGCCCGAGGGACGCGACGAAGGTCCCGGTCATCACCCCCAGGACGTTCTCGAGCGGGGAGTGCGGGACCGGTTCGACGACGTTCACAGACCCGAAGGGTGGTCGAGGTCGGCGCGGCCGTCCGACCGGGCAGGCGGATGCGCCGCGGAGGTCAGAACCCCCACCACGTGGGCATTTGCGACCGCGCGGAGCCCGGAGGTGCTCCTCCGGCGCCCGGCGACGCTGCCGCCGGGGCGGTGCGCGGCGGGTGGTCGGACCACGGGGCACGACGAGGCGTCGAGCGGGTCCCGGCGGGCTCGGTGGGGGCACGCCCCGGACATCGGGAGGGTGCGCTCCCGGACCCGTGCTGGGCCCTCTACCAGACGGAGGAGGTCGGCCTCGGCCCGTCCCGGCGCCGCGCTCACGTCCATCTGGCCCCTTCCAGGGTCGCCCCGCACAGCGGGCCGTCCGTGTGCAAATATCGTCGACACATTAACGCAGCGCACTTACGCAGTGCGCCGACGGAGAGGATCCGGGCAAGATGGCGAATGTGGATGCGGCCCTGGACGCAGCCGGTCTGACCAACCCCCACGTGCGTGACTACGTGGCGTACTGGGCGGAGGTGACCGGAGCCGAGCGGATCGAGGTCGTAGACGCGTCGGACGACGCCCGGTTGATCGCCGAGTCGGTCGAGGCAGGTGACCTGCTTCCCGCCGGTGAGGGGCGTTACTACTCCCGGAGCTACCACAAGGACACCGCCCGCTCGGAGGAGCGGACGATCGTGGCGACCAACGACGAGGCCCACAAGGGCCTCTACAACAACTGGCGCCCGGCCGCGGAGATGAAGGAGCTGCTGACGTCGAAGATGCGCGGCCAGCTCGTGGGCAAGACGATGTACGTCGTCCCCTACCTGATGGCTCCGCAGGGCTCGCCGCTCGAGCGCTTCGCCGCCGGTGTCGAGCTGACGGACACCCGCACGGTCGTGCTCCACATGATCCGGATGGCCCGCGTCGGCGTCTCCTACATCAACGACCTCGCCGACCCGACGAGCTTCGTCAAGGCCGTGCACGTCGCGGGCGACCTGCCGAACCTCGGCCAGGGCACCCCGGACGACCAGCGCTACTTCGTGACCGTCGCCGACGAGCGCACGATCCTGCACTACGGCTCGTCCTACGGCGGCAACGCGCTGCTGGGCAAGATCGCCCACGGCCTGCGCCAGTCGTCGTTCGACGGCTTCGCCTCCGGCGAGTTCCTCTCCGAGCAGTTCCTGCTGCTGGGCATCACCGACAAGCAGACCGGCGAGAAATACCACGTCGTCGGCGGCTTCCCGAGCGCCTCCGGCAAGACCAACCTCGCCATGACGCTCGCGCCCGACGCCCTCGGCGACCGCTACTACGTCGAGTTCTACGGCGACGACATCGCCTGGATCTGGCCGGGCGAGGACGGGAAGCTCTACGCGTTCAACCCCGAGAACGGCGTCTTCGGCGTCGCGAAGGACACGAACGAGGCGACCAACCCGACCGCGCTGCACTCGATCGACGAGAACTCGGGCGCGATCTTCACCAACGTCGCGTACAACCCCACCACCCAGGAGGTCTGGTGGGAGGGCAAGACGAAGAACCCGCCGGCCGACGTCACCGGGTGGGAGGACTGGAAGGGCGACAAGATCGCCGACCGGTCCGAGGACGAGAAGGGCCTGCCGTGGGCCCACCCGAACAGCCGCTTCACCGTCGCGCTGAGCCAGGTGCCGAACGTGGCGCCCGACTACGACGACGCGGCCGGCGTGCCGGTCGACGCGATCATCTTCGGCGGCCGCACCCGTGACCGCGAGCCGCTGGTGCGCGCGATCCACGACGTGGCCGAGGGCGTGTACGACGGGCTGACGCTGGGCGCCGAGGCGACCTTCGCGGCCGACGGTCTCGACGGGCAGCTGCGCTACGACCCCATGTCGATGCGTCCGTTCATGTCCTACGCGGAGGCCGACTACGCCGCCCACTGGCTCAAGATCCTGGGCCAGGCGACGGAGAAGCCGATCTTCGCGCACGTCAACTGGTTCCAGCGCGACGCCGAGGACGGCCACTTCCTGTGGCCGGGATACCGCGAGAACCTGCGCGCCCTGCTCTGGCTCGTGCAGCTGAAGAAGGGCGAGGTGAAGGGCCAGACCACGCCCGTCGGCATCATCCCGACCCGCGAGGAGCTCAACCTCGAGGGCCTCGACATCCCCGAGGCCGACCTCGAGCGGATCCTGTCGATCGACAACACCCGCTGGCAGCAGGAGATCGGCTTCCGCGAGGAGCACCTGCAGCAGTTCTCGGGCCTGCCCGAGGAGATCTGGGAGGCGCACCGCCGCGTCGCCGCCGCGCTGGAGGCCGACGCCGCCCAGTGACCGGTGAGCCGCTGAGCCGCTGACGCGCACGACCCCGCGGGCCTCCGGGCCCGCGGGGTCGTCGTCGTTCCGGGCCCTCAGCCGCGCAGCGCCGGCGTCCCGCACTGCGGGCCGGGGCTGCTCGACAGCGCCACGCGGGAGCCGGCGACGTCGGTGCCGGTGAGCGCCAGGATCGGGTTCACGAGCGTGCTGACGATGCTGTTCGGGTTCGAGGCGTCGAAGTAGGCGCGCACCGCGCCCGTGACCGCCGAGTCGATCAGGCTGGCCTGCTGCGCGGTCGTGAGGCTCACGCCGGCGCCCAGCAGCCCGCCGAGGAGCGACAGGTGCGCCGAGGCGTTGGCGTACGTGCGGGTCGCCGCGCCGAGCGAGACGCCGGACGTGCCGGTCGGGTAGAAGGTGTCGTACGCCTGGGGCGGCACGGTGATCCGCACGTCGCTCACGCGGTGGCGGCTCAGCGTCGCCGTGACGCGCACGCCGGCGTTCACGTCGACCTGCACCCGCGTCAGCGACCCGAGCGCGCCGAGGGCCAGGTCGGCGACCAGCGTCGTGCGGACGTTGGTCTCGAGCGTGACGGTGGCCAGCCCGTTGGTGACGTCGAGGGACACGCCACGCGTGGACCCGCAGGTGACCGACTGCAGCACCGACTCGGTCGCCGCGGCCGACACGGTCACGTTGACGTTGTTCGGCTGGTGCACGGTCAGCGGCGAGGCCGAGCCGAGCAGGCCGGGGATCGCCGGCACCGACACGGTGGCGACGTTCGGGTTCAGCGTGGCGTTGACCGTGGCCGAGAGCTGCTCGGTGTCGGCGCTGCCCGCCGTCGAACCGGTCGATCCGGGCCGCCCGCAGAACTGCCGCGGGCCCTGCACGAGCTTGACCCGCACGCCGGTGTTGATGATCCCCGGCAGCAGGGTGCCCACGTAGGAGTCGATGAAGTTCGTCCCGTTGATCGCGAACAGCGACCCGGCGACGAGGTCGAGCAGGTTGAGGTTCGCACCCACGACGGCCGGCGAGCCGGACGAGATGCCGAGGATCCTGCCCACGTTCACCTGCTCGATCCGGTGCCGCGCCCACACCTCCAGCGCGTTGGCGACGTTGACGTGGGTCGGGTTCGCGCCGGCCGGCAGGGCCCGGGCGAGGGCCAGCGCGAAGGCCCCCGCGCGCACGGAGGTCGTCGCCAGCTCGTTGACCGTGCCGACGCCCAGCTCGGCGGCCAGGCGGTCGAGCGAGACCTGCGTGCCGACGAGACCGGTGTAGTCGAGCGCCGACAGGGTCGCGTTGGACTGCCCGATCCGGCGCAGCAGCGGGTTCAGCAGGGCGGAGCGGCCCGTCTGCACCATCGCGGCGTAGGAGCCGAGCTGGTAGCAGGCCGACGAGGTCGCGTTCGCGACCGCCGACCGGGCGGCGGCCCCGCGGCCGGGGGTGAAGGCGTACCGCACCGAGGAGCGGGCGTGGACCAGCACCGCGCTGGGCGCCGCGTCGTTGCGGCGGAAGGCGCCGGCCGTGGTGAGCTCGCCGAGCTCGTAGGTGACGACCGGGGCCTCGTCGCCCAGCAGCGCGGCGTTGCGCTCCAGCGCGGCGGTGACCTCGGCGTCGAGGCGGCCGCGCAGCGCGGGGGCGTCCCTGCCGTCGAGGTCGCGCACGAGGTCGAGGGCGACGACGTCGGCGAGCGCCTGGAGGTCCTGGCGCAGGACGCGCTGCATGCCGAGGTCGACCACGAAGGCGGTCGCCCCGAGCAGCACCGCGAGGAGCACGGCGACGAGGACCGCGACCGCTCCTCGCTGGTCGCGGCCCCCGTCGCGCGCTCGCCGTCGTGCCGGTGCCATGTGCGCCTCATCGGCGCGGGACGCGCCCGGTTGAGCAGATCCGTGCGCCCGGCCGGCGGACCCGTCACACGACCGACACGCGGACACGCCAGACTGGGCGCCATGACGACCGAGAGCCCCGCCGAGAGCCCGTCCGTCGCCGACCTCCTCGCCGCCGACCGGCGCGAGCCCGACGCCGCCCAGTTCGGCGGCGGCGTCACCTCGGTGCAGCAGCACACCGCGCTGCGCGCCTCGGTGCGCCGGCTGACGACCCTGCTGGGCGAGGCCCTCACCCGCCACGAGGGCGCCGAGCTGCTGGAGCTGGTGGAGCGGGTGCGCGGCCTGGCCCGCCAGCCCAGCGACGACGCGCTGGTCGCGACCCTCGACGAGGTGGACCCGGCACGGGCGGTCGTGCTCGCGCGCGCGTTCACGGCGTACTTCCAGCTCGCCAACACCGCCGAGCAGCTGCACCGCCTCGCCGAGCTCGAGGCCGGCGACGACGGCCCCCTCGCGGCGACCGTCGGGCGCGTCGCCGACGCGCTGGCCGACGGCAGCCTCGAGCGCGATGACCTGGAGCGGATCCTCGGGGCGGTGGAGTACCGCCCCGTCTTCACCGCGCACCCCACCGAGGCCTCGCGCCGCAGCGTGCTGCGGCTCCTGCGCAAGGTCGCCGAGGTGGCCGGGCGTCTCGACGAGCAGCAGCCGGCCGGGCGCCGGGCCCGCGACGAGCGGCGGCTGGCGGAGCTGGTCGACCTGCTGTGGCAGACCGACGAGCTGCGGGTCGTGAAGCCGGAGCCGATGGACGAGGCCCGCACGGCCGTCTACTACCTGCGCTCGATCGCGACCGAGGTCGTGCCCGAGCTGCTCGAGGAGCTGGACCGCCGGCTCGCCACCCTCGACGTCGCGCTGCCCGCCGACGCCCGGCCGCTGCGGTTCGGCACCTGGGCCGGCGGCGACCGCGACGGCAACCCCAACGTCACGCCCGCGGTCACCCTCGAGATCCTGCGGCTGCAGCACCTCGCCGGCCTCAACGAGCTGCACGCGATGGTCGGCGAGATCCTCACCGAGATGACCCCCAGCACCCGGGTCGTCGAGATCACCGACGAGCTGCGCGCCAGCCTCGAGGCCGACGCCGAGGCGCTGCCCGTGACCTGGGGCAACGTGCGCCGCCTGAACGCGGAGGAGCCCTACCGGGTCAAGCTCAGCTTCGTGCGCGTCAAGCTGCAGCTGACCCGGGAGCGGCTGCGCGCCGGCACCCCGCACGAGCCGGGCCGGCACTACCGCACCGTCGACGAGCTCGTCGCCGACCTGTCGGTGGCCCGCGACTCGCTGCTGGCCGGCGGCGACACCCTGCTGGGCGACGGCGCGATCCTGCGCCTGCTGCGCACGGCGGTCGCCTTCGGCACCGGCCTCGCGACGATGGACGTGCGCGAGCACTCGGGCAAGGCGCACGCGGCCCTGGCGGAGCTCTACGACCGGCTCGGCGAGACCGGCGCCGACGGTGTCGCGTACGCCGACCTCGACCGCGCCGGCCGCATCGCCGTGCTGGAGCGCGAGATGGCCTCGCCCCGGCCGCTGACCGGCGCCCACGCCACCCACCTCGGCGACCTGGGCGAGGCGGCCACCGCCTCGCTCGACCTGGTGCGCACGATCCGCGAGGCGCTCGACGAGCACGGCGACGGGGTGGTGGAGACCTACATCGTCTCGATGACCCACGACGTCGACGACCTGTACGCCGTGGTCGTGCTCGCCCGGGAGGTCGGCCTGGTCGACCTCGGCGCGGAGACCCGGCCCGCGACCGCGCGGATCGGCTTCGCGCCGCTGTTCGAGACCGTCGCCGAGCTCGAGGCCGCGGGTCCCCTGCTGGAGGCGCTGCTGTCCGAGCCCTCCTACCGACGTCTCGTCGCCGCGCGCGGCGACGTGCAGGAGATCATGCTCGGCTACTCCGACTCCTCGAAGGACGCCGGCATCGCGGCCTCGCAGTGGCAGATCCACCGCGCACAGCGGGCGCTGCGCGACATCGCGGCCCGCCACGGCGTCGCGCTGCGGCTCTTCCACGGCCGCGGCGGCTCCGTCGGGCGCGGCGGCGGCCCGACCGCCGAGGCGATCATGAGCCAGCCCTACGGGTCGCTGACAGGGCCGATCAAGATCACCGAGCAGGGCGAGGTCATCTCCGACAAGTACGGCCTGCCGGGCCTCGGGCGCCGCAACCTCGAGGGCGCGCTCGCCGCGGTCGTCGAGGCGTCGGTGCTGCACCGCCGCTCGCTGCTGCCGAGCGACGTCCTCGAGGGGTGGAACGCGACGATGGACGTCGTCGCGGCGGCCGGGCAGACGGCGTACCGCGCCCTGGTCCGCGACCCCGCCCTCGTGCCGTTCTTCGTCTCCGCGACCCCGGTCGACGAGCTGGGCCGGATGAACATCGGCTCGCGCCCCGCCAAGCGGCCCGGCGGCGCCGGCGGCCTGGACGACCTGCGCGCGATCCCCTGGGTGTTCGGGTGGACGCAGTCGCGGATCATCCTGCCGGGCTGGTACGGCGTCGGCTCGGGCCTCGCGGCCGCCCTCGAGGACGGGCGCGGGGAGACGCTGCGCGAGATGTACGGCTCGTGGGCGTTCTTCCGCACCTTCCTGTCGAACGTGCAGATGACGCTGGCGAAGACCGACCTCGACATCGCCGAGGCGTACGTCGAGGCGCTCGTGCCGGCCGAGCACCGGGGGCTGTTCGGCAGCATCCGCGAGGAGCACGCGCGCACCGTCGAGCACGTCCTCGACGTGACCGGGCAGGCGGCGCTGCTGGAGGGCGCCCCCGTGCTCAACCGCACCCTGGCGCTGCGCGACACCTACCTCGCGCCGCTGCACGCCCTGCAGGTGGCGCTGCTGCGCCGCGTGCGCGACCTGCCCGAGGGCACCGAGGCCGACCCCGACGTCCAGCGCGCCCTGCTGCTGACGATCAACGGCATCGCCGCCGGGCTGCGCAACACGGGCTGAGCCGGGACGGGCGATCGGGGCGCGGGCGTGACCTAGGGTCGGCGACGTGTCGCACGACGCGGAGCACCTCGAGCTGGTCGAGCTCGTCGGAGCGGGCGGGCACGGCGAGGTCTGGGTCGTGCGCGACCGTCGGGACGCGCGCCTGTGGGCGGGCAAGCTGCTGCGACGCGACGCCGAGGCGACGGGCCACCTCCGACTGCTGCGGGAGGCCCGGGCGCGGATCGCGCACCCCCACGTCGCCGCGCCCGTCGGTTCGGCCGTGCTCGGCGGGAGGACCCTCGTGCTGCTGCCGCTGGTGCGCGGCGGCTCCGTGGCGGACCTCGTCGGCGACTTCGCGCCGCTGCCCGCGTCGTGGGTCGGGTGGATCGTGGCGCAGGCGGCCGACGGCCTGGCCGCGGTGCACGAGGCGGGGTGGGTGCATCGCGACGTCACACCCGCCAACATCCTGCTGGCTCCCACCGGCACGGGCCGCCCGCATGCCTACCTCGCCGACCTCGGCCTCGCGCTGCGCGCCGAGGACACGCGGTTCACCCGGGCCTCCGCGGTGGTCGGGACGCCCGGGTACGTGGCCCCCGAGGTGCGGGCCGGCGCCGACGCCGACGCGCGGTCCGACGTCTGGGCGCTCGCCGCCACCGGCCTGGAGATGCTCACCGGCGTCCCGCCGCCGGCCGCGTTCGCCGAGGCGCGCGACCTGCCGCACCGCAGCCCCGAGGCCGCGCTCGCTGCGGTGCTCCTCGCGGCTGCGGACCCCGACCCGGCCCGGAGGACGGCGGACGCGGCGGAGCTCGCCGCACGGGTCCGCGCGATCGGTCTCGCAGCCCCGGGAGGCGCCGAGGAGGGTCCCGAGGTGTTCGAGCACGTCGCGCTGCCGGAGCCGGAGCCGGTCCCGGGGCCCCGACCGGCGCGACCACCGGGGGCCGCCACCGGTCCGCTGCTCGTGCTGTTCGGCGTCGCCCTGATCGTCGTCGCCACGGCGCTGCTCGCCGTCGCGCTGTGACGACGGACGACGCGGCGCGCCCGTCGGCCCCGTCAGCCCCGGCGTCGCCTGAGCACGAGGAACCCGGCGACGACGCAGACGAGGCCCGCGGCGCCGAGCCCGGCCGACACCAGCACGGCGACGGGCGCGCCGCCCGACGTACCGTCCTCGGCCGCGTCCCGGTCCTCCCCGGGCCCCTCGGTGTCGTCGGCCTCCCCGGAGCCCTCGGCGTCCTTCTCGGCCTGCTCCACGGTCCCGGGCCCGTCGAGACCCAGCACCTCCTGACCGTCCGGGTACGTCGGCTGCCCGGCGGGCTCGCCGACGACCTCGAGGCTCAGCTCGTAGGGCTGCTCGACCCCCACGTCGGCCGCGTCGACCGCGTAGACGACGTAGTACCAGCCCGCGAGGCCCTCCGCGTCCAGCGACCCGGTCCGGTTGCGGTAGGTGACGGCCGCCGTGGCGGTCGTGAGCTCCTCACCGGCGTCCGACGTGGCCCGGCCGCTCGCGCTCGCGGCCGACGGCGTCGTCAGGTGCCCGCCGAGCGGGTTGTAGAGCTGCACGTCCGCGGGGCGGTAGCCGCCCCCGAGCGCTTGGCGCGCCGCCTCGGTCTGGGGCGGCACGCTCACCCCGACCTGGAGGCTCTGGCCGGCCTCGAGCCGCACGCGGTAGACGTGCGTCTCGCCCGGGACGACGCTCGCCGCGTAGGTCCCCGTCGTCGTCTCGGCGGCGCTGGCGAACGAGTAGCCCGGGGTGATCGGCGTGGCGTCGCCGGGCAGGGGCGCGCTGACCTCGGCGTCGAAGGCGGACGTGCGCTCGGGCAGCTCGTCGAGGTTCTCCGCCGGCGGCTCCTCCACGACCTGCAGGCGGTAGGGCGCGATGCCGTCGGTGAGGGTGCTGAAGTCCCGCTCGACGCGGATCCACACGGCGTCGCCCGAGCACTCCTCGGGGTTGAACCGGCTCAGCGGGCCCGCGCTGGCACCGGCGGCGACGATCCGCGCGGTGTTGAGCTGCTTGAGGTCGCTGCCGCTCCCGCAGGACAGGTCGGGCCCGCCGAGCGTCTCGACGACCACGCGGTCGGCGGCGTCGTCGGTGGTGCCGAGGGTCGCGGCGGCGACGTGGACGGTCGAGTCCGGGTAGGTCCGCTCGTAGCGGAACCAGCGGTCCGCGTCGGCGCTGATCTCGTCGACCCAGACGCCCGCGCCCACGTCGGTCGCCTCCTCCAGGCTCGGACCGCCCTCGATCGGCGTGCCGTCGAGCGCGAACGGGTTCAGCGCCCGCTCGGTCGCCCCCCGGATCCCCTCGGCGATCTCGCCGGCGTCCGCGGCGTCGACGTACGTGCCGCCGGCCGCTGCCGCGACGCAGCGCAGCTGCGCACGGGCGTCGCCGTCCACGTCGAGGCCGACGACGTCGACGCGGAGGTCCACCCCGCTCTCGGCGATCTGACCGGCCACCGTGCACGGGTCGGGGTCGCAGGTCGCCTCTCCGTCGGAGACCAGCACGATCGAGCGCTCGCCCTCGGGGCCGAGGTCGGCCGCGGCCTGCTGGAGGGCGTACGCGATCGGCGTCTCGCCGAGGGGCTCGTACGCCGCGACGGCGGCCCGCAGGTCGTCGCGGTTCCCGGTGCCCACCGGGACCACGAGCTGGGAGTCCTCGCAGGCACCGTCGCCGGTGTCGACGGTCGCGCCGTAGACCCGGAGGCCGACCTCGGCGTCGTCGGGCAGTCCGTTGACCACGTCGGTGACGGCCGCGCGGGCCGCCTCGATCCGGGTGGAGCCGTCCGGTGTCGGCTCGGCCATGGAGCCCGAGGCGTCCAGGACGAGGACGGTGCGGGCCGGGTCGTCGTCCGGGTCCGCGACGGCCGGGCTCGGGGCGGCCGGCGCCGCGGCGGCGGACGTCGAGGCGGGCAGGAGCGCGACGCCCGGGCTCAGCAGCAGGGCCAGCAGCACGGCCAGCGGGCCGGACGCCACGGTGGTGGCGGCGGTGGCGGTGGGGCGGGAGCGGTGCTCGTCGATGGTCATGGGGACCTCCTTCGAGGCCCGGCTTTCCCGCGTGTTCGCAATCGCAAACACATCATTCCCCTTTGCTATCGTCGCCGCATGACCGGCCCACGGACGACCCTCGAGGAGCAGGCGCGGCTCTACGGGGGCACGGTAGGCGACTCGGTGCGCCGCGTGACGACCGTCCTCCGGCTCAGCCAGGCCGGCGTCGCCCGCACCCTCGGCGTGAGCGCGCCGATGCTCTCGCAGGTCGTGAACGGGCACCGCGTGAAGTTCGGCAACCCGCTCGCCGTGCAGCGCCTGCGCTCCCTGCTCGCGCTGGCCGACGAGGTCGAGCGGGGTCTGCCGTTCGAGGAGGTCGCCGCCCGGGTCGAGCTCGTGGCGCGCGAGGACTCGACGACGCTGAGCCGCCCGGAGGACGCCCCCGACCCCGCCGTGGTCGCCGGCGCGGTCGCCGGTCTGCTCCGCGCCGTCGCCTCGGGTCGCCAACTGGCTGCGGCCGCCGACGCCGTCGCGGCGCAGGCGCCCGACCTCGCGGAGGTGCTCCGGGTCTACGGGCTCGGCGGCCCCGACGAGCAGCGCGCCCACCTCGAGCGGGTCGCGCACCTGCTCTGAGCGGCCCCTCGCGGCCCATCGCGGAACCGCGTGCGCCGCCGGAGCGCATCCCCGCTGTTCACCCCGACGGGGGTCGACGCCCCTTGGTCCGCGGGGGCAGGCTGGGGCACGGCACCAGCCCTCGGCGAAAGGACGCGGCCATGTCCGCCACTCAGTCCGACCAGTCCCCCGCAGACCAGTTCGCAGCCCAGACCGACCAGGCCCTCGCGGAGACCTACGGCGACCGCGACGGGCTGGTCGCGGCGTACGACGCCGTCCGGGCGCACACCGAGACCCTCGCGGCGCCCCTGTCTCCGGAGGACCAGACCGTGCAGTCGATGCCGGACGTCTCGCCGACGAAGTGGCACCGCGCGCACGTCACGTGGTTCTTCGAGACGTTCCTGCTCAGTGACAACGAGCCCGGCTTCGCGCCGTTCCAGGACCGCTACTGGTTCCTCTTCAACAGCTACTACGAGACGCTCGGTCCCCGCTACGCCCGGCCCGACCGCGGCCTCATCACCCGGCCGGGGGCGCACGAGGTCGGCGACTACCGCGGCAACGTGGACGGCCGGGTGCGCGACCTGCTGACGCGCGCCGACGAGGAGACCCTGCGCCGCGTCCTGCCGACCGTCGAGCTCGGCTTCCACCACGAGCAGCAGCACCAGGAGCTGCTCCTGATGGACATCAAGCACGTGCTCTCGCGCAACCCGTTGGAGCCGGTGTACGCCGGGCGGCCCGCCGCCCTGCTCGGCTCGACGACGCCGGGCCCGCTCGAGCACGCCGACCCCGGCCCGATGGGCTGGGTCGACGTCGAGGGCGGCCTCGTCGAGGTCGGGCACGAGGGCGGCGGCTTCTGCTTCGACAACGAGCTCCCGCGGCACCGGACGTGGCTCGAGCCGTACCGCCTCGCCGACCGCCTCGTCACCAACGGCGAGTGGCTCGAGTTCATGCGCGACGGCGGCTACGAGCGCCACGGCCTGTGGCTCTCCGACGGCTGGGGCCGCGTCAAGGCGGACGGCTGGCGGGCGCCGTTCTACTGGACCGAGCGCGACGGCGAGTGGTTCGAGCACACGCTGCACGGCACCTGGCCCGTGGACCCGACGCTCCCGGTCGCGCACGTCAGCTTCTACGAGGCCGACGCGTACGCGACGTGGGCCGGGCGCCGGCTGCCCAGCGAGGCCGAGTGGGAGCACGCGGTCGTCGTCGACGGACAGGGCGAGCGCGTCAGCGGCAACCTGGCGGACACCACGACCTGGCACCCGCGGCCCGCCGCGCCGGCCGTCCCGGGCGGGCCCCGCCTGCGGCAGGTGCACGGCGACTGCTGGGAGTGGACCTCGTCGGCCTACCACGCGTACCCCGGCTTCCACCCGCCCGAGGGCGCGATCGGCGAGTACAACGGCAAGTTCATGTCGAGCCAGATGGTGCTGCGCGGCGGCTGTGCGCTGACCCCGCCAGGCCACGCGCGCACGACGTACCGCAACTTCTTCCCGCACTCCGCCCGCTGGGCGCTCTCGGGCGTGCGCCTCGCGGACGGCGGGGAGCCGCGCCGGTGAGCACGACGACGCGCGAGCTCGTGGCGGACGTGCGCCGCGGTCTCGGCTCGCGGCCGCTGCGGCTGCCGCCGAAGTGGCTCTACGACGACGCGGGCTCCGAGCTGTTCGACGCGATCACGCGGCTGGAGGAGTACTACCCGACCGAGGCCGAGCGGGCCGTGCTCGCGGCGCACGCGGACGAGATCGCGGACGTCTGCGACGCGGCGACGCTGGTCGAGCTCGGGTCCGGCACCAGCGACAAGACGCGGCTGCTGCTCGACGCGTTCACGGACGCCGGCCGTCGGCACGGTCCGCTGCGCTCGTTCGTGCCGCTCGACGTGGCCGAGGCGACCCTCGCCGACGCCGCCGAGCGGATCGCGGCGCGCCACCCCGGCCTCGCGGTGACCCCGGTCGTCGGCGACTTCACCCTCGACCTCGGGCGCCTGCCGCGCGGCGAGGCGACCGGCACCCGCCTCGTCGCCTTCCTCGGCTCCACGATCGGCAACCTGTACGCCGAGGAGCGGCGTGCGTTCCTCGGCGCGCTCGCCGACGTCCTCGAGCCCGGCGAGTGGCTGCTGCTCGGGACCGACCTGGTCAAGCCCGTCGAGCGGCTCGTCGCGGCCTACGACGACTCCTCCGGCGTCACCGAGCGCTTCGTGCTCAACACCCTGCGCGTCCTCAACCGCGAGCTCGACGCCGACTTCGACCTCGAGGCGTTCGCGTACGCCCCGCTGTGGGACCACCGCCTGCAGCGGATGGACCTGCGGCTGCGCTCGGAGCGACCGCAGCGGGTGACCATCCCCGGCGCCGACCTCGTGCTGGACCTCGGCGCGGGCGAGGAGATCCAGGTCGAGATCTCCACGAAGTTCCGCCTCGACGGCGTCGCCGCGGACCTCGCGGAGGCGGGGCTCGAGGCGGTGCGCACGTGGACCGACGCGCCCGGCGACTTCGGCGTCACCCTCGCGCGGCGCCGCTGACCTCCCGACGGCGCTCGGGACCGCTCCCCCTACGCTGCGGACATGCTCGACTCGACCCGCGACGGCGCCGTCTCCCTCCTCACCCTGCAGCGTCCCGAGCGACGCAACGCGCTCGACACCGACCTGTGCCGGGCGTTGTGGGCGGCGGCGCAGGAGGAGGTCGCCGCCGGCGCGCGCGTGCTCGTGATCACGGGCGGCGGGACGGCGTTCTGCTCGGGCGCCGACCTCGACGGGGTCTACGGCGACGAGTTCCGCGAGGCGCACTACGCGCTGCTGCACGGGCTCGCCGCGCTGCCGCTGCCCGTCGTCGGCGCGGTCAACGGGCCGGCGATCGGCGCGGGCACGCAGCTCGCCCTCGCCTGCGACCTGCGCGTCGCCGACGAGCGCGCCACGTTCGGCGTGCCGACGCCGCGCAACGGCATGGCCGTGGACGCCTGGACGATCCGCACCCTGCAGACCGTGGCCGGCGGGGGGCTCGCGCGCCGGCTGCTCATCGCCGCCGAGATCGTCGACCGCGACGTCGCCCTCCAGCACGGCCTCGCCGACCGCCCGGGCACGCTCGACGACGCCCTCGCCTGGGCCCACGAGCTCGCGACCCTGGCGCCGCTCTCGCTCGCGCACAACAAGCTGGTCCTCAACGGTGCGGACGACGCGGCGGCCGAGGCCACCTTCGCCGCCTGCTGGGCGAGCGACGACGCCCGCGAGGCGCTCGCGGCGCGCGCGGAGAGGCGTACGCCCGTCTTCCGCGGCGCCTGAGCGCGCCCGCGTCAGGCGCGACGCGGGAACTGGGTGAAGTCGGGCTTGCGCTTGGCCTTGAACGCCTCGCGGCCCTCCTGCGCCTCGGCCTGGCCGTAGAAGAGCAGGTTGGCGTCGTGGGCGAGCTGCTGGATGCCCGCGTACCCGTCCTCGTGGGCGTGGAACGACAGCTTGGACAGGCGCAGCGCCCACGGCGAGAGCTCGAGCATCTCGCGACACCACCTCACGGCCTCCGCCTCGAGCTCCTCGAGCGGCACGACGGTGTTGATGAGGCCCATCTCGAGGGCGGTGGCGGCGTCGTACTGCCGGCACAGGAACCAGATCTCCTTGGCCTTCTTCGGCCCGACGAGGTCGGCGAGGATGCTGGCGCCGTAGCCACCGTCGAACGAGCCGACCTTCGGGCCGACCTGGCCGAAGCGCGCGTTGTCGGCCGCGATGGTGAGATCGCAGACGAGGTGCAGGACGTGGCCGCCGCCGATGGCCCAGCCGGCGACCGCCGCGACGATCGGCTTGGGGCAGCGACGCATCTGCACGTGCAGGTCGGTGACGTGGAAGCGGCCGGTCGCCGCCTCGTCGGTCTTGTAGCCCGAGTCGCCGCGCACCCGCTGGTCGCCGCCGGAGCAGAACGCCTTGCCGCCCTCGCCGGTGAGGATGATCGCGCCGACGCCCTCGTCCTCGCGGGCCACGTCGAGGGCGTGCGAGATCTCGATGAGCGTCTGCGGGCGGAACGCGTTGTGCACCTCGGGGCGGTTGATCGAGATCTTGGCGATCCCGTCCTCCGTCGTCGCGTAGATGATGTCGCTGTAGTCGCCCGAGGGGGTCCAGGTCGTCACGTCGCTCATGGACGTCATTGTGACCCCGGGCCGAGCGCGTCCTGGTCCGGGCCCCGCGGCGGACGTACTTTCACCCCTATGACCTCTCTCCCGGACCGCGCCCGCGAGCTGCTCGACGCGCACTCCTTCGTCACGCTCGCCACCCTCAACGCCGACGGCAGCCCCCAGGCCACCATCCTGTGGGCCGCGCGCGACGGCGACACCGTCCTCCTCTCGACGCTCCAGGGCCGCCAGAAGGAGCGCAACCTGCAGCGCGACCCGCGCGTCAGCCTCGTCATCCACGACGCCGAGAACCCGTACACGTTCGTCGAGGTGCGCGGCTCCGTGACGATCACGACCGACGGCGGTCCCGAGCTCATCCAGACGCTGTCGCAGGCCTACACCGGCGGTCCCTACACCGCCGACGGCCCCGACGACGTGCGCGTGGTGCTGCGGCTCGAGGCCGACAAGGTCGTCGTGCGCTGACGGCGTACGCCTCCTCGGTCCCGGGTCAGGCGGCCGGGGTGAGGGCGGCGAGCCGCCCGAACCTCGGTACGCCCGCCGCCACCGCGCCGCACAGGCCCACGACGAGCGCGAGGGCCGCGGCGCGCAGGGCCCACTCCACGCCGGCGGCGCCGGCGAGGACGCCACCGAGCGCGGCGCCCAGGGGGCTGCCGCCCCACGCGATCATCCGCGCGGTCGTGTTGACCCGCGACTGCAGGGCGTCCGGCGTGACGACCTGGCGCACGACGATGCCGTTGACGATGATCGTCGTCGACGCGAGGTGGAAGAGGCCCAGCCCGACGAGCGCGACCACCAGGCCGCCGCTGCCGGCCACGAGGAGCAGGGCGGCCGTGCCGAGCGCGAACCCGGCCGTCGTGATGGCCCCGACGCCGACCCGGGCCTGCAGCCGGGGCAGGGCGAGGCTGGCGGCGAAGGTGCCGACGGCGCCGGCCGCGTACAGCCAGCCGATCCGCGGGCTCTGGGCCGTCAGGCCCACCAGCTCCACCCCGACCACGACGACCAGCCCCGCGACCGCGCCGCCCGCGAGGCTGCAGCCGATCCCCACGAACGTGAACGCGCGGACGACGGGCTGGCGGACCAGGTAGCGCAGCCCCTCGACCATGTCGGTACGCAGGGTCGCGCCGGCCGTGCGTACGCCCCGTTCCTCGCTGCCCGGCCACCGCAGCCGCGCCACGACCGCGGCGGCGACGACGTGGCAGGCGGCGTCGACGCCGATCACGAGAGCCGCGGGCAGGACCGCGACGAGCACCCCCGCCACCAGCGGGCCGACCACGCTGATCGCCGTGCCGACCGTGACGAGCGTGGAGGTCGCCGACGCGACCCGCGCCCGGCCGACCATCTGCGGCACCACCCCGAACGCCGCCGCGTCGGCGAAGACGAACAGCGCGGCGACGGCGAGCCCGACGACGAGGAGGTGGGGGTACGTCAGCGCCCCCGCCACCTCGGCGAGCGGGATCGTCGCCAGCAGCAGGCCGGCGCCGAGACCGGCCCCGACGAGGACGCGCCTTCGGTTCCACCGGTCGACCAGGGCTCCGGCGGGCAGGCCGAGCAGGAGGTACGGCGCGGTCTCGGCCGCCGCCATCAGCGCCGTCAACGTCGCGCTGCCGGTGAGCCGGTAGACGAGCACCGGCAGCGCGACCAGGGTGAGTGCGTTGCCCGCCATCGCCACCGCACGGGAGGCGAGGTAGCGGCGGTAGACCCCGACGGCGAGGGCCGAGCGATCGTCCACGACGTCGTCGCTCAGGCGTGGAGCCCGAGCTCCTCCTCGACCGTGTCGAGCACGATGCCCAGCGAGATGGTGCCGCGACCGGTCGCCCACACCGACGCCTCGACCTCGACGACCCGGTCGTCCTGGGCGGCCCGCAGCGCGGCCCACTGCGGGTCGGTCGCGAGCCGCTCGGCCAGCGGCTCGGTGTCGCTCGACGCCGAGAACGCCTGGACGAAGACGACGTCGGGGTCGAGCGCGGCGATCTGCTCGACGGCGATCGCCGCGAACGGGTCGTCGACGCCCCCGCCGTCCCAGGGGTACTCGCCCACCTCGGCCAGCAGCGAGCCCACCGGGGTGGCCACGGTGTCGACGCCGAGGCTGCCGGGCTCGCCGTACATCGAGAGGGTGACCAGGTCCGTGCGGTGCTCGGCGAGGTGCTCGACGCGCTCGGTGAACGCGTCGGCGGCCTCGTCGGCCACCTCCTCCGTGCCCGTCAGGTCGCCGACCAGCCGCAGGAAGTCGACCGACTCCTGCCACGACGTCGGCTCCACCAGGAGCAGCGGCGCGGCCTCCTCGACGGCGTCGCGCAGGCCGTCCTGCGCCCCGGCCAGCCCGATCACCAGGTCGGGGGCGGCCAGCACGACGTCCTCGACGTTCTCCTCGCCGAAGCCACCGGTGATCTCGCGCATGTCCGCGTCCGGCCCGGCGTAGCGCTCGTCGAGCGCGAGCGGCTCGCGGTAGGCGACCGGCGTGATCCCGACCTCGGTCAGGGCGTCGACGCAGATCATCGTCAGGCACGCGATCCGGTCGACCGGGCCGTCGAGCGTGATCTCGACGCCGGTGTCGTCGGTGACGGTGATGGCGCCGGAGGACCCGGACTCCCCGGAACCCCCCGACGCCTCGGAACCGCAGGCGGCGAGCGACGCGGCGAGAGCGGCGACGACGACGGCCGAGGCGACGCGACCCGGTGCTGACTTGCGCATGACTTCTCCCTTGCTGGACGATGGCCGACAAATGATAATGGTTCTCACCCGCACTCGACGGCCGGGTCCCGGTCCTGCCCCGACGACGCCGGCTCGCACCCGCGCCGTGCCCGTCGTCGTGGCCGGCTTCCTCGGCGTCGTCGCCCTGCTCGTGGCCGCGGTCTGCCTCGGCGAGCCGCGCCTGTCCCCTGCCGCGGCGCTGCGGGCGCTCACCGACGCCGACCACCCGGCGTACGTCGCGCTCACCCAGGCCCGGCTGCCGCGCGCCGTCCTGGGCCTGCTGGCCGGCGCCGCGCTCGGACTCTCCGGCCTGCTGCTGCAGGACGTGCTGCGCAACGAGGTGGCGGGCCCCGAGCTGCTCGGCGTCTCCGCGGGCGCCGCCGTGGTCACCGCGACGGTGGTGGTGCTGGGGCTGGCCGTGCCGCTGGCGGCGCTGCCGTACCTCGCCCTCCTCGGAGCCCTCGTGGCTGGCGCGCTCGTGCTCGCGGCCATCGGCGGCACCCGCGACCCCGCGCACGTCGTGCTCGTCGGGGCGGCCGTCGCGGCCGCCTGCTCCGGCCTGGTGGTCGCTGTCGTCGGCCTCGGCACGGAGGGCAACGTGGTCGTCCTGTTCCGCTACCTGCTCGGCAGCCTCGGCGCCCGGGGCTGGGCGCACGTCGAGGTCGTGGCGCCGTGGGTGCTCGTGGCCACCGTCGTCGCGGTCGTGCTGCGGCGCCGGGTGGCGGCGCTGGCGCTGGGCGACGAGGTCGCTACGGGGCTGGGCGTGCCGGTCGTCCGCACCCGGCTGCTCGCCCTGCTGGTCGCCGCGGTGCTGGCGGCCGCGGTCGCCAGCGTGTGCGGACCGATCGCGTACGTCGCGCTGCTCGCCCCGCACGTGGCCCGCCGCCTGGTCGGGAGCACCGGCACCGGCCGGGTGCTGCTGCCGACGCTGCTGGTGGGCGCTGCGCTGCTGATGGCGGCCGACCTGGTCGCGCGTCTGGTCCTCTACCCGGTCGAGGTCCCCGTCGGCGTCGCCACGACGCTGGTCGGCGTGCCCGCGCTGCTGTGGGCGCTGCGCCGGTGAGCGCCGTGCGGCCCGCGCCCGCCCGGACCGTCGGGCCCGTCCGCGGGGTCGTGGGGGTCGTCGGCCTCCTCGTGGCGACGGCGCTCGTGGTGCTCGCCCTCGTCGCCGCGCACCTGTTCGTGGGTCGCTCCGAGCTGTCGGCGGGCGACGTCGCCTCGGTGCTGGTGGGGCGGCCGCGGCAGGAGGCGTACGAGATCATCGTGCTCCGCCTGCGCCTGCCCCGGGTGCTGGTGGGGCTGGGCGCGGGGGCCCTGCTGGCGGTCTCGGGCGTGCTGGTGCAGGCGGTGGTACGCAACCCGCTCGCCGAGCCCGCGACCACCGGGGTCGGCTCCGGCGCGGCCTTCGCGGTCGTGCTGTCGCTGCTGGTCGCGCCCGGTCACGACCTCGTGCCCCTCGCCGCGCTCGTCGGCGCGGTGGCCGCCGGCGCCGTGCTCCTCCTGGTCGGGCGTCGCTCGCTGGCGCTGACCGGCATCCTCGTCGGCGCCGTCTTCGCCGCGCTGACCTCGTTCGCGCTGGTGGTCGACTCCGCGCCGATGGGCACGGTGCTGCGCTGGCTCGTCGGCTCGCTCAACGCCCGCACCACCGGCGACTGGCAGGCCCTGTGGCCGTGGCTCGCGCTCGTCCCGGTGGCGTGGCTGCTGGCCTCGACGACGAACGCCTGGGCGCTGGGCGCGCCGACCGCGGTGGGCCTGGGCGTACGCCCGCGCCTCACCCCCGCGGTCGTGCTCGGCGTCGCGGTGCTCGCGGCGGCTGCCGCCATCACCGCGGCCGGCGCGGTCGCCTTCGTCGGCCTGGTCGCGCCGCACGTGGCCCGCCTGCTCGTCGGGCCCGACCACCGCCGGCTCGTGCCGGTCGCCGCGGTGCTCGGCGCGGTGCTCCTGTCCGCCGCCGACCTGGTCGCGTTCAGCGTCTCCGTGCAGCTGCCGGGCACCGGGCCGGACGTCTCGGGCGTGCCCGTCGGCGCCGTCACCGCGCTCGTCGGCGCTCCCCTGCTCGTCCACCTCGTCCGGAAGGGAGCGGCCCGATGAGCCGTCCGTCCCGCGTCGCCGCTCCCGCCCCCGCCGCCGCGCCCGTCCTGGCCGCCGACGGCGTGACGGTGGGCTACCGCGACCGCACCATCCTCGAGGGGCTGTCGCTGCCCGTCGAGGCGGGCACGATCACCGCGCTCGTCGGCCCCAACGGGTCGGGCAAGTCGACCCTGCTCGGCGCGCTGGCGCGGGTGCTGCGACCCCGCCGCGGCGCAGTGCTGCTCGACGGCGCTTCGCTGGCCGAGCTCGGCTCGCGGCAGGTCGCACGCCGCCTCGCCCTGCTGCCGCAGAGCGCGACCGTGCCCGCCGGGGCGACGGCGTGGGAGGTGGTCGAGCAGGGCCGCTTCCCGCAGCGCGGGGCGTGGTCGATGCTGCGTCGCGCCGACGACCCCGTCGTCGCGCAGGCGCTCGCCGTCACCGGGATCGAGCACCTCGCCCACCGGCGCGTCGCGGAGCTGTCCGGCGGCGAGCGGCAGCGCGTGTGGATCGCGATGGCGGTGGCGCAGCAGACCGACCTGCTCCTGCTCGACGAACCCACGACGTTCCTCGACGTGCGCCACCAGCTCGACCTGATGCGCCTGGTCGGCACGTTGCGGGAGCGGGGCGTGACGATCGTGATGGTGCTGCACGACCTCAACCAGGCGGCCCGGTACGCCGACCGCGTCGTCGCCCTGCGCGACGGCGCGGTCGTCGCCGACGGCGCGCCCGCCGACGTCGTGACGCCCGCGCTGCTGGCCGACGTGTTCGGCATCGACGCCGTGGTGACGCCCGACCCCGTCAGCGGCCGGCCGCACTTCCACGCGCGGTGAGGACGGCGCCTCCGGGGGCCGGGCCGCCCGGGCTCAGCCCTGGACCCAGGCGCGGAGGACCTTCTTCTTCGCCGGCGAGATCAGGCGACCGGGCGAGCCGGCGACCCGCACGGCGGACCGGTCGAAGGTCAGCTCGGGATGGGCCGCCTCGAGGTCGGCGAGCACGCGGGGGAGGTCGCCGGGCTCGAGCGCCGGCGCGATCTCGCCGGCGATCGTCTTGCGCTCGTAGGTGCCGTACGGAGGCTGCCGCGGCCAGTCGCGGCCCAGCATCGAGGTGTTGAAGAAGCCGAGGCGCACGTGCCACTCCCCGGCGCCCGCGGGGTCGTGCTCGGTGGAGGTGTACACGGTGACGTCGGAGTCCTCCTCGCCGTGCAGCAGCCCCGGAACGGTGATGGCGATGCTCCACCACGTGCTCGGCAGGTCGAGCCCGACCGAGACGGCCCAGACCTGCTGGAGCGTGGGTGGCTCCTGGGCGAGGCGGGCGTCGGCCGCGGCCCGGAGCGGGGCACCCGCCTCGACGTCGGAGTAGAGCCCGGTGAAGTACTGGACGTGCTCGGCCTGCTTCGGGTTCATCTGCGGCACGAGCGCCTCGAGCTCGGCGAGCGGCCCGCGCGCCGCGGCCTCGAGCTCGGGCGACGCGGCTGCGGCGAGCAGGGCGGCCAAGGCGTACGCCCCCTCGCGGAAGTCGCCGTCGGACATCAGCAGGACGGTCTCCCCGCCGATCTCGCGCCGACGCAGGTCGACCAGCGCCGCGCCCACGGCCGCGACGACGGCCGGCGTGAGGAGCTTCGCGATGCGGTCGGCTTCCCTGCGCGTGCCGGGCCCGCGGCTGTAGCCCGCGAACTTCTTCGACGCCTTCGTCAGCTCGGCGGCCTCGGTCGGCTGCTCGGCGGACATCTCGGCGGCGCGGGCGGTCAGGCGGTCGCTGATCGGGTGCATGCTCACGGGGTCAGGGGTCTCCACCGCGGGGCCCGCCCAAACCACGCCGCGCGCCGGGCGTACCGGCCCCCGGCCCTCGGCCACCAGCGGGCCGCCTCCGGGAGCGCGGGCGGAGGCTGGGCGCGGCGACCGGGCGGACTGTGTGACCAACTCCTGCACCTGGCCCCTGTCGAGACGGGCGCCAAGTGCAGGAGTTCCCGGTTGACCGGGAACTCCGACGGAGGGACACCGCCCCGCCCGGAACGGTCGACCTGGGACCCTTTCGCTCGACCTGGACCCTGTCTGAACGGGTCACAAGTCGAGCGTTACCCGGTCAACCGGGTAATCCAGAGGCGGGTCAGGCCGACGCCCGGTCGGCGCGGGGCTCGTCGAGGCGCAGGGCGCGGGCGGTGCGGGCGAAGTGCTCGGCGGCGGCGTCGGGCTCGGTCGCGAGGGGGTGGCCGAAGCTCGGCACCATCTTCTCGAGCGTGGGCTGCCAGTCCTCGATGCGGTCGGGGAAGCAGCGGCTCATCAGGTCGAGCATGATCGCGACCGTCGTGGAGGCGCCCGGGGAAGCGCCGAGCAGGCCGGCGATGGAACCGTCGCGGGCGGCGACGACCTCGGTGCCGAACTGCAGGATGCCGCCCTTCTCCGGGTCCTTCTTGATCACCTGGACGCGCTGGCCGGCGGTGATCTTCTCCCAGTCGGCCGGGTCGGCGGCGGGCATGAACGCGCGCAGCTCGTCGAACTTCGTCGACTTGCGGGCGAACAGCTGACCCAGCAGGTAGCGCACGAGGTCGAAGTTGCGGAACGCGACCTGCAGCATCGGCACCAGGTTGTGCAGGCGCACCGAGCGCAGCAGGTCGAAGAGCGAGCCCTTCTTCAGGAAGCGGGGGCTGAAGCCGGCGTACGGGCCGAACATCAGGCTCGGGGTGCCGTCGACGACGCGGGTGTCGAGGTGCGGCACCGACATCGGCGGGGCGCCGACCGCGGCCTTGCCGTAGACCTTCGCCGCGTGGGTGGCGACGACCTCGGGCTTGCGGGTGCGCAGGAACTCGCCGCTGACGGGGAAGCCGCCGAACCCGCGGATCTCGTCGATCCCGGACTTCTGCAGCAGCGTCAGGGCGCCGCCTCCGGCGCCGACGAAGACGAAGCGGGCCTTGAGGGTGAGCTTCTCGCCCTTGGCGCGGTCGCGGGCGGTGACGATCCAGCCGCCCTCGGGGTCGCGCTTGAGGCCGCGCACCTCGGTGCTGGTGCGCACCTCGGCGCCGTTCTCGACGAGCGAGCGGGTCAGGATCCGCGTGAGCGAGCCGAAGTCGACGTCGGTGCCGGCGGGCGAGTACGTCGCCGCCACCGGCTCCGAGGACGTCCGGCCGTCGATGAGCGAGGGCGCCCAGCCGCGGATGACCTCGGGGTCCTCGGAGTACTCCATGCCCGCGAACAGCGGGTGCTCGCGCAGCCCGTCGTAGCGCTTGCGGAGGTACTCCACGTTCTTCGCGCCCCACACGTAGCTCATGTGCGGCGTCGGGTTCACGAACGCCTTGGGGTCGGGGATCTGGCCGCTCTCGACGAGGAAGGACCAGAACTGCCGCGACAGCTGGAACTGCTCGTTCACCTTGACCGCGGACGTGATGTCGACGCCGCCGTCGGCGGTCTCGGGGGTGTAGTTCAGCTCGCACAGGGCGGAGTGGCCGGTGCCCGCGTTGTTCCACGGGTCGGAGCTCTCCTGGGCGAAGGAGTCCAGACGCTCGACGACGCAGATCTTCCAGTCGGGCTCGAGCTGCTGCAGCATCGAACCCAGGGTCGCGCTCATGATCCCGCCACCGATGAGTACCACGTCGTGTGCGTCCACACGCCCGATTAGATCGGGCGAGAGGCCGCAACGCACATCCGGGGTCCGTTTCTCGCCCCTTCAGGTGACCGACATCACCCTTGGAACGATCACAACGCCCCGCGCGGAGGGTTGACACCGCCCCCGCCGATCCACGGGCCGATCCGCCGGCCGATCCATGAGAGCGCTCTCATCCGCGCCTCACCTCCACGTCATCGCCGCGCACCACTCTCCTCGACATGTCTCGTCCATCCCGGCGCCGCGTCGCGTTGTACTCCCACGACACCCAGGGTCTCGGCCACGTCCGGCGCAACATCGAGATCGCCGCCGCGCTGCGCGCCGCCGATCCGGCCACGGACGTTTTGCTGCTGACCGGTACGCCGGCCGCGGCCGCCCTGCCGCTGCCGCCCGGCACGGAGGTGGTGGTGCTGCCCGGGATCGCGAAGAGCGCCGCCGGGGCGTACTCCGCCGCCTCCCTCGACCTCGCGCTCGACGAGCTGCTGGCGCTGCGTGGCGCCATGATCGCCGGCGCGCTCGGGGCCTTCCGACCCGACCTGTTCGTGGTGGACAAGGTGGCCCGCGGCCTCGGCGGGGAGCTGGACGGCGCGCTGCGACGCCTGCGCGGCGCCCGGGGCCACGGCGGCCTGCCGACCCGGGTGGTGCTCGGGCTGCGCGACGTCCTCGACACCCCCGAGGTGGCGCGCGCCGAGTGGGACCGCGAGGCCACGAGCACGGCGGTGCGGGAGTGGTACGACGAGGTGTGGGTCTACGGCGACCCGCGCGTGCACGACCTGGTCGCCGCGATGGACCTGCCCGCCGACGTCGCCGCCAAGGTCCGCCACACCGGCTACCTGGCCCACGGCCGCGGCCGCCACGTCACCCCGCCCGCCCCCCTCGCCGCCGCGCCGGCCCCGGTCCCGGCGCCCGACGCGGACCCCTACGTGCTCTGCCTCGTCGGCGGCGGCCAGGACGGCCACCGCCTCGCCGAGACCGTGGCCCGCGCAGCCCTGCCGACCGGGCACCGCGCCGTCGTCGTGACCGGGCCCTGCATGCCGCTGGAGCAGCAGGAGCGGCTGCACGCCCTGGCTGCGACCCGCGACGACCTGGAGGTCCGCACCTTCGTCCGCGACCCGCGCCCCCTGGTCGACGGCGCCGCCGCCGTCGTGACGATGGGCGGTTACAACACCGTGTGCGAGCTGCTCGCCGCCGGCCGCCCGACCCTGGTCGTGCCGCGCGTGACGCCGCGCCGCGAGCAGCTGCTGCGGCTGCAGTGCCTCGCGCCGTACACCTCCCTCGACCACCTCGAGCCCGACGCGGCGACCCCCGAGCGGGTCGGCGCCTGGCTGGCCGGCGCCGCCGGACGCGGCCGCCTGCACCACGAGGTCGACCTCGACGGTCTCGCGCACCTGCCGGTGCTCGCGGCCTCCCTGCTCACCCCCCACCACGACGAGGAGCTGCACCGTGCGACTGCCTGAGCACCCCGAGGCCCCCACCGGCACCAGCGGCGCCGGCACCAGTGGCACCGACCGCCCCCGGGTCGGCTACGTGCTGACGATGTTCCCGCGCTTCTCCGAGACCTTCGTCCTCAACGAGCTGCTGGCCCTCGAGGCCGCCGGCACCGAGGTGCGCGTGCTGTCCCTGCGCCAGCCCGACGACGGCCGGTTCCACGCCGCGCTGGGCGACCTGCGCGCCCGGGTCACCTACGTGACGCGCCCGTCGCGGGCGAGCTCGGTGTGGTCGGTGCTGGCGAGTGTCGCGCCGGACCTGCCGCGGCTGGCCGAGCACCTCCCGCAGGTGCTCGCGCTGCCGGTCGAGGAGGGCGTCGCAGCCCTCGAGGTCGCCGCCGCGGCCGTGCGCGAGGGGCTGACCCACCTGCACGCGCACTTCGCGAACTCCCCCGCCACCGTCGCCCGCGTGGCCGCCGCGCTGGCGGGCATCGGCTACTCCCTCACCGCCCACGCCAAGGACGTCTTCCACGACGGCCTCGACGCCGTAGCGCTGCAGGCCAACCTGCGGCAGGCGAGCGCCGTCGTCACGGTCAGCGACTTCAACGTCCGGTTCCTGCGCGAGCTGTGCCCCGCGGCCGCCGACCGCGTCGTGCGCGTCTACAACGGCCTCGACCTGGAGCGCTTCGCCTTCCGCGCCGGGCCCCGCGAGCCGCGCACCGTCGTCGCCGTCGGGCGCCTCGTGCCCAAGAAGGGCTTCGACGTGCTGCTGCAGGCGACCGCCCTGCTGGTGCGCACCGGCGGCGACCCGGTGCGCGTACGCATCGTGGGCAGCGGCGCCGAGGAGCCGCGGCTGCGCGAGCTCGCGGCCCGCCTGCGGATCACCGACCGCGTCGAGTTCTGCGGCGCCCTGCCCCAGGACCGCATGAAGGAGGTCGTCGCGAGCGCGACGGTCTTCGCGGCGCCCTGCGTGGTCGCCGGGGACGGCAACCGCGACGGCCTGCCGACGGTGCTGCTCGAGGCGCTCGCGCTCGGCACGCCCTGCGTGGCCACCCCGGTGACCGGGATCCCCGAGGCCGTCGTGGACGGCGTCACGGGGCGCCTGGTGCCCGAGGGCGACGCCACCGCGCTGGCCGCGGCGCTGCTCGGCCTGCTGGACTCGCCGGCAGACCGGGCCGCGTACGCCGCCGCCGGCCGCGCGCTCGTCGAGCGCGACTTCGACGTGCGCCGCAACGCGCTGCTGCTCGACGAGGTCTTCGGCGTGCCGGCGCCCCGTGCGGCGGTGCCGGCGTGAGCGGGCTGCGGGTGGCGTACGTGTCCACCGACCCCGGCATCGACGTGCTCGGCACCAAGGGCGCCTCGGTGCACGTGCAGGCCGTCGTGCGCTCGCTGCTGCGGCGCGGCGCCCACGTCGACCTCGTCACCCCGCGCGCCGACGGCGACGCGGCGCCCGACCTGGCCGCCCACCCGCGCGTGCGGGTGCACCGGCTCCCCCGGGCCCGCAAGGTCCGCGACACCGCGGCCCGCGAGGCCGCCGCCCGCACCAGCGACGCCGCGGTCGCCGGGGTGCTCGACGACCTGCACGCCGCCGCGCCGCTGGACCTGGTCCACGAGCGGTACGCCCTGTGGGGCCGCACCGCGACCGCCTGGGCGCACGCACAGGCCGTGCCCAGCGTGCTGGAGGTCAACGCCCCGCTGCCCGCGGAGCAGTCCGCGCACCGCGTCCTGGTCGGCGAGGCGAAGGCGTACGCCGTCGCGCGCGACGCGCTGAGCCACGCAGGAGCGGTCTTCGGCGTCACCGACGCCGTCGCCGGCTGGGCCCGCGGGCTCGCGGCCGACCCCGGTCGGGTGACCACGATCGGCAACGGCGTGGACACCCGCGCCGTGACACCGGCCGCGACGCCCGTGCACGACGGCGGCGAGGCCCCGTTCACGCTCGGGTTCGTCGGCACGCTCAAGGCCTGGCACGGCGTCGAGACGCTGCTCGAGGCGCTCGCGCTGCTCGTCCGTGACGCCGACGTGCGCCTCCTCGTGGTCGGCGACGGGCCCCGCGCGCAGGCGCTGCGCGACCTGGCGGAGCGGCTCGGCGTGGCCGGCGCGGTGCGCTGGACCGGCGCCGTCCCGTCGACGGCGGTGGCCGGCCTGCTGCAGAGCGTGGACGTGGCGTGCGCGCCGTACCCCGCCCTCGAGGACTTCTACTTCTCGCCGCTGAAGGTGACGGAGTACCTCGCCGCGGGGCTGCCGGTGGTCGCCAGCGCGGTCGGCGGGCTGCCCGCCCTGCTCGGCCACGGCACCCACGGCGAGCTCGTCGCCCCCGACGACCCGGCCGCGCTCGCCGCCGCCGTCACCGCCCTGCGCACCGACCCCGTCCGCCGCGCGGCGCTGCGCGAGCGCAACCGCGAGGCCGCCCTGGGCCGCGACTGGGACCACGTCGCCGCCCGCACCCTGGCGCACGCCGGCGTGGCCGTGCCGCCGCTCGCCGCCCCGCACCCCACCGCCCCGCACCCCATCGCCGGGACCACCGCCACCGAGGAGGACCGACGTGTCGCGTGAGAAGAAGCCGGCCACCCTGCGCGAGGCCGCGCCGGGCCTGCGCCGCACCGCGCACCACGTGCGCCCGCACCTGCGCAAGGAGACGCCGCTGATCGCCGGCGGCTTCCTCGCCCTGCTGATCGAGGTGCTGATGCGCCTGGCCGAGCCGTGGCCGCTGAAGTTCGTCATCGACGCGGTGATCGCCGCCTCCGGGGCCGACGTCGCGGGCGCGGCGCCCGGCGACGTCAGCGCCACCCTCGCGATCGCGGCCGGCGCCCTGGTCGCGGTGGTGCTCGTGCGGGCGCTGGCGGCGTACCTGACCACCCTCGCCTTCGCCCTCGCGGGCAACCGGCTGCTGACGCGGGTCCGCGCGCAGGTGTACGCCCACCTCCAGCGGCTGCCGATGGCCTTCCACGACAACGCCCGCACGGGCGACCTGGTGCAGCGCGTCACCGGCGACGTCGGCCGGCTCAAGGAGGTCGCGGTCACCGCGGGCCTGCCGCTGGTCGGCAACGTCGTGACGATGCTCGGCATGGTGGTCGTCGTCGCGATCCTCGACTGGCCGCTGGCGCTGATGATGATCGCCGTCGTGCCGCTGTTCCTCATCGCGGGGCGCGAGACCTCGACGCAGATCCACGGCGTGTCCCGCGAGCAGCGCCGGGCCGAGGGCCAGCTGGCCTCCCTGGCCACCGAGACGCTCGGATCGATGCGGGTCGTGCACTCCTACTCGCTGGCCGACCACCTCCAGGGCCGCTTCGCGGCGAGCAACGAGAAGAGCCTCAAGGAGGGCGTGCGCACCAAGCGGCTCTCGGCCCGCCTCGAGCGCACCACCGACGTGCTGGTGGGTCTCGCGACGGCCGCGGTGCTCTACGTCGGCGCGCAGCGGGTCCTGGCCGGGATGCTCACCCCGGGCGAGCTCGTCGTGTTCCTCACCTATCTCAAGGCGACGTTCAAGCCGATGCGCGACCTGGCGAAGTACACGGGCCGCATCGCCGCGGCCGCCGCGTCCGGCGAGCGGGTCGTCGAGCTGCTCGAGACCTCCCCCGGCGTGCAGGACGGCCCGCACTCGCGGCCCGCCCCCGCGCTGCGCGGCGAGGTCGTGCTCGACGACGTGTGGCTGTCCTACGTGCCCGGCCACCCCGTGCTGCGCGGCGTCACGACGCGGATCGGCGCCGGCGAGCGGGTCGCCGTGGTCGGCCCGTCGGGCTCGGGCAAGTCGACCGTCGCCTCGCTGCTCTCGCGGCTGCGCGACCCCGACGCCGGCTCCGTGCGTCTCGACGGCCACGACCTGCGCGACCTCACCCTCGACTCGGTGCGCGACCAGGTCGCGATCGTGCTGCAGGAGAGCGTGCTGTTCGCGACGAGCATCGAGGAGAACATCGCGTACGGCCGCACCGACGCGACCCGCGCCGACATCGAGGAGGCCGCCCGCCTCGCCGGCGCGCACGACTTCGTGACGGCGCTGCCGCAGGGGTACGCCACCGTGGTCGGCGAGCGCGGCGCCACCCTGTCCGGCGGGCAGCGGCAGCGGATCGCCATCGCCCGCGCCGCCCTGCGCCGTGCGCCGGTCGTGGTGCTCGACGAGGCCCTGACCGGCCTGGACGAGGGCACCGAGGCCGAGGTGCTCGCCGCCCTCGAGCGGCTGACCCGGGGCCGCACCACGATCGTGATCACCCACGACCTCGCGCACGCCCGCGACTGCGACCGCGTCGTGTGGCTCGAGGGCGGCCAGGTCGTCGGCGACGGACCGCCCGACGAGGTGCTGACGCCGGTCGGGGAGGTGCGTCGTGCGGGCTGACGACACCGAGACCGGGACCGGCGCCCTCGCCGTGGCGGCCCCCCTGCTGGGTCCGTTCCTGGACGGGCTCGTCGGCGACGTCGAGCGGCTGCGCGTGCGGGTCAAGCCGGGCACCTCCGCCGCCCTGGCCGCGCGCCGGCCGGACGGCGAGCTGCTGCTGGCGCTGGCGTACGCCCCCCACGCGGCCGCCAAGGTCGCGAAGACGGCCCGGAAGGCCGGCGACGACCTCGTCGCGCTGGCGGAGACGGACGGCGTGGTCGTCGTGCACGCCCGCGCCGACCGCGACCTCCCCGGGCTGCGCAGCCTGGGCGAGCTCGACGGCGTGGTGACGCCGCTGTCCTACAACCCGCAGCGGCGCTTCGTGGGCCGGGTCCGTGGGGGCGACGGTGCGCGGGTCGTGCGCGTGGTCCGCCCGAGCGAGCACGCGGTCACGACCCGCGGCGCCCGCGCGCTCGACGGGGCGGCCGGCACGCCGCGGCTGCTCGCGGAGCAGCCCCGGTCGGGCGTCGCCCGGCTCTCGTGGGTGCCCGGGCGCCCCCTGGACGCGGGAGCCTCGGCGGCCGACCTGGCCGCCGCGGGCGCCGCCCTCGCGCGGCTGCACGCCGCGCCGGCCGCCCTGCCGCCGCTGACCGGCACCCAGGCGGCCCCCCGCGCCACGGCCCGGCTGCTCGCCCACCTGCTGCCGCGGCTGCGTCCGCGCCTGGTCCGGCTCGCCGGCGCCGTCGAGCGTGGGCTCGCCGACGCGGCCCGCGACGGCCTGGCCGCCGGTCCCCGGCCGCTGCACGGCGACCTGTCCCGCGACCAGCTCGTCGTCGGGCCCGACGGTGTGGGGATCCTCGACCTGGACCGCGCCGGGGCGGGCGACGTGGCGTACGACCTCGGCAGCCTGCTCGCCGACGACCGCGCGCGCGGTCACGCGGGCGGTGAGGTGCTGCTGGCGGCGTACGCCGAGCACGCCCCCGCGCCGCGTCCCGATGCGCTCGCCGCCCACACCGCGGCGCACCTGCTGCGCCGCAGCGCCGAGCCGTTCCGCACCTGCCGGCCGGACTGGCCGGCGGAGTGCGTCGCCCTCGTCGAGGAGGTGGAGCGGCTGTGCAGCGTCACGACGCCGTGATCCCGGGGGCCACGTCCCTCGCGCAGGTCGCCGGCGGCCTGGCCGACGCGGGCTGGACGCTCGCCCAGGCGCAGCCGCGCAGCGCGACCCACCTGCTGCTGCAGGTGCACGACGCGGAGGGCCGCTTCCTGCCCGGGCAGTGGCACGCCGACCCGGCCGACGCGGAGCGGGTCGCCGCGCGGACCGGCGCGGTGCTGCGGCCCACCTCCCACGTGCTGCTGCAGCCCGGCGGGCTCGACCGGCGCCTGCCCGCGCTGGCACCGCTGCTCGCCTCCGCGGGGGTCGAGCTCGTGGCGCACCGGCCGGAGCGTCGGGCGGTGGTGCGGGTACGCCGGTCGGCCGGCCCCGACCTGTACGTCAAGGTGGTGCGCCCCGGCCGCGCCGAGCCCGCTGCGCGCACCCTGCGGCACCTCACCGCCGCCGGACTGCCCGTGCCTGCGGTGCTCGGCACCGACGACGACCAGGGCGTGCTGGCGCTCGGTGCGCTCCCCGGCCGGACCCTGCACGCGCTGCTGGGCGGCGACCAGGCGGGCCTCCCGGACCTCGCGGACCTGCGGGCGGTGGGCGCGCTGGTGCGCCGGCTCCACGGCGTACCCCCGCCGCCGGAGGCCGGCACCCACACCGCGGCCGACGAGCTCGCCGTGCTGGACCGCGCGCGCAGCCTGGCCGTGGCGTTCGGGGTGGGCGGCTCTCCCGAGGGCGAGACCGGGCGCGCGGGCGTCGCGGAGGCGCTGGCGTCCGTGCCGGCGCCGGCCACGGCCGTGCCGCTGCACCGCGACCTGCACGACAAGCAGCTGCTGCGCGACCCGGCGACGGGGGCGTGGAGCGTGCTCGACCTCGACCTCCTCGCGCTGGGCGACCCGGCGGTGGACCTCGCCAACCTGGCGGTGCACCTCGAGCTGCGCGCGGCGCAGGGCCTGCTCGACCCGGCGCTGGTGGGGCCGTGGACGTCGGCGGTGCTGGACGGCTACGACGCCGACGAGCGCACGCGGGCGGCGCTGGGGCCCTACGCGGCCGCGACCCGGCTGCGCCTCGACGCCGTGTACGCCTTCCGCCCCGGCGGCGGTTGAGGGGACGGCCCCGTCACTGCGCGTGGGACGATGCCGCCACCATGGACCTCGACGTGCTGCACCGCCCCGACGGGGTCGTGCTGGTCGACGGCGGCGACCTCGGCTGCGCGCGGCTGCTGCTGCGGCTGCGCGGCGTGGTCGCGGACCTCGCACCCGGCACGGTCGTGCACCTGGACACCACGGACCCGGTGGCGCCGATCGACCTGCCGGCCTGGTGCCGGATGACGGGCCACGACTACCTCGGTCGCGTCGACCCCGCGCCGCGGCCGGAGCGCCCGGAGGCCGTGCGCTACGGCGTACGCGTCGCCGCCGACGCCCGCGCGACCTCCGACGCCTCGCCCTGGCGCCTGGCCTGAGGCGCGACCCATCACGTGCTCCAGGTGCGCAGGGCCGCGTCGAGCGCCGCGACCACGCGGGGCCACGACTGCTCGGGGCCCGGCTCGCTGTGGCCGAAGGCGCCGGCCTGCTCGAGGGAGGCGTAGCCGTGCACCAGGCTGCCGAGCAGCCGCACGGCGTGGACCTGCTCGGCCTCGGGCACGGCGTACCCCCGCAGCACCGCCACCGCGAGCGCCGCGTGGCGCCGGCCCGCGGGGACGGCCGGGGAGTCGGGGCCGACCGGCAGGCGCGACGCGGCGTAGCGGCCGGGGTGGGCGTGGGCGTAGTCGCGGTACGCGTCCGCGAACGCCCGCAGGGCCGCCTCGCCGGAGCGACCGGCCAGGGCGTCGGCCACCCGGTCGGCGAGCTCGTCCAGCACCGCGGCGCACACGCCCTCACGGAGGTCGGCGGCGCTCGCGACGTGGGAGTAGAGGCTCGCGGGCCGCACGCCCAGCCGGGCCGCGAGCGGCGAGGGCCCGAGGGCGTCGAGCCCCTCGGCGTCGACGAGGTCGAGCGCCGCCGCCACGACGGCCGCGCGGGACAGACCGGCTCGGGGCACGGCGTACCTGCTTTCTTTAGTCATTTGCCTACGACCGTTAGGCAGCCTACCGTCGACGTCATGGAACCCGTGACCGAGCCCCAGGTCCGCGCGTCGTTCATCAACTGCTCGAAGGGCGAGGCCGCGCGGATCCGCGTGCCGCGCGACCTCGGGACGCAGCCCTGGGACGACCTCGACCTCCTCGGCTGGCGCGACCCGCAGTCGCCGGGGCGGGCGTACCTCGTCGCCCACCACGAGGGCCGCCTGCGCGGCATCGTGCTGCGCGCGCCCGCGTCGACCGTGGGCCAGGCGCAGCGCAGCATGTGCTCGCTGTGCGTCACCGTGCGCTCCGGCAACGTCGCCCTCCAGGTCGCCCCGCGCGCCGGGAAGGCGGGCAAGGCGGGGCACACGGTCGGCACGTACGTCTGCACCGACCTCTCCTGCTCCCTCCAGGTCCGCGGGAAGACGG
This sequence comes from Nocardioides imazamoxiresistens, assembly GCF_032378595.1. NCBI lineage: Bacteria > Bacillati > Actinomycetota > Actinomycetes > Propionibacteriales > Nocardioidaceae > Nocardioides > Nocardioides imazamoxiresistens. Next base: position 2,390 of record NZ_JAVYII010000011.1, on the reverse strand, counting down.
CCTCCGACGGCCCGCGCATGCACGAGACGCTGACGGTCGAGCAGAAGGTCGAGCGGCTCCGGGGCAACCTCGCCGACTTCCTGCGGCGCGTGCTCAAGGAGGGGTGAGGGGTACGCCTCAGCGGCTCGGCGCCAGTCGCCAGCCGTCGACGGCGCACCGGCCGTCGGCGGGGTCGCCGGTGGCGAGGACCGTGCCGTCCGCACGCAGCCCGAGGGTGTGCGCGGAGCCGGCGGCCACCTCGACCACGTCGCGCCAGCTCCCGACGCCGCAGCGACCGTCCCGGTCGTCACCGACCGCGAGCACCCGGCCGTCCGCGGTGAGACCGACCGTGTGGCTGCTGCCCGCCGCGACGGCGACCACCTCGCGCCACGTCCCGGTGTGCGCGGCCCCGCTGCTGCCGGTCGCGACCACCCGCCCGTCCCGCCGGAGTCCCACGGTGTGCAGGTGACCCGCGGCGACCGCGACCAGGTCGTGCCACTCCTCCACGCGGCACTCCTCCACGCGGCACTGCCCGCGCTGGTCGTTGCCGACGGCGACGGCCGTGCCGTCGGTCCGCAGGCCCACGGAGTGCCAGTCACCGGCGGAGACCGCGACGAGGTCGGTCCAGGTCTGCACGTCGGTGGCGCCCTCCGCGCGTCTCCCCGCCGCCCGCGCCGTGCCGTCCGCGAGGACCGCCAGGGTCCGGCGCCACCCGGCTGCGACCTGCACGACCTCCCGCCAGTCGCGGACCTCGCACTGCCCGTCGCCGTTCCAGCCCGTCGCCAGGACCGTGTGGTCGCGACGCAGCCCCACGGTGTGCGAGCGCCCGGTGTTCCCAGCGGTGTGCACGCTGCCGACCGCCACCGCAACCACGTCGCGCCAGGACCCGGTGTCGAGCTCCGGGTCGCCGGCACGGCCGACGGTCAGCACCGTGCCGTCCGCCGCGATGCCGACGGAGTGCCGTCGACCGGCGGCGATGCGGGGTGCGGTCGGCGGCGCCATCCGGGCACCTTCTCATCCCGGCGGAACTGTCGGTGGCTCCTGGTTGAGTGGCTTCATGGCAGGGGGAACGGGGACCTTCTCGCCGGGATCGGGGCATCCGGTGCTGGCGGCGCTGGCGCGTGCTGATCGTGGGGTCGGGGACGCGCTCGAGCTCGGGCTGCTGACGCTCGGTGAGGCGGATGCGCGGTCGGCGCTGGTCGCCGCCCAGCGTCACGCCGCGCGCACGGCAGCGCTCGCCGCGAAGCTCGCGGCACGGGCCGACGAGCTGCAAGTGGGCCGCGTGGACGGGTCGCCGTCGACGGCGGTGTGGTTCGCGAACGCCACCGGCGTGACACGGGGTGAGGCGCACCGGGTGCTGCGGGTCGGTCAGTCGGCCGCGAGGTACGTACGTCTGGCCGCGGCCGCCGCAGCCGGCGCCGTGTCGCTCGACCAGGCCGACGTCATCGTCCGGGCGCTCGATGCGCTGCCCGATGACATCGACGCCGAGACCGCGGGCCGCGCCGAAGAGGTGCTGGTCGAGAACGCGGGCCGGTTCGACGCCCTCGCGCTGCGGAAACTCGGGAAGCGGATCCTCGACGTCGTCGCACCCGAGGTCGGCGAGGCCCACGAGGCCAGGTTGCTCGCGGCCGAGGAGCGCTCGGCGATGGCGACGGCGTCGCTGACGCTGCGAGACCTCGGCGACGGACGCACCTCGATCCGGGGGATCCTGCCCACCCTCCACGCCGAGATGCTCGGCAAGGCACTCGACGCCTACGCCGCACCCGGCCACAAGAACGCCGGTTCTGATGAGGCGGACCGGTTCACGACCGGGACCCCGTCGCCGCTGCGCCGCGGGGAGGCGTTCGTCGAGCTCATCGAGGCCCTCGACGCCCGCGACCTGCCCGAGGTCGGCGGCACGAACGCAACCGTCGTGGTGAATCTCGACCTCGATGCGTTGCTGCGTGACCTCGGCGTGGCCACGCTCGACACCGGCGGGCGGATCAGCGCCGCCGAGGCCCGCCGCCTGGCGTGCTCGGCGAATCTCGTGCCGGCCGTCCTGGGCGGTGCCAGCGAGGTACTGGACCTTGGCCGGGCGCAGCGCTACCACTCCAAACCGCAGCGGCTGGCAATCGCACTGCGCGACAAGACCTGTGTCACCGACGGCTGCGACCGCCCGGCCCACCAGTGCCAGGTCCACCACTGGACCCTCTGGTCGGCCGGAGGCACCACCAACACCACCGACGCCGCGCTGCTGTGCGGGCACCACCACCGCAAGGTCCACGACCCCCGCTACGAGACCCGCCGCACCCGACACCCCCTCGGCCACACCAGCGTCAGATTCGTGCGACGGCCCTAGGTGTACTGACCACGGACGTTAGGTACGGCGTGTCTGTCGGAGGATGACGAAGACCTCCGGGTGAGGTGTGAAG
>NZ_JAVYII010000010.1:0-182579 GCF_032378595.1 Nocardioides imazamoxiresistens | reverse complement strand
GCCGAGGTCGCCGACCAGCTCCTCGCCAAGATCGACGAGATCGCCGAGATCTTCTGGGAGACCAAGAAGGCCTGAGGGCCGCGGAGCCCACGGACGATGAACTACGACAACCCCCTGGCGGCCCTCTTCCCGGGGGCCGCCGGTCGCACGGTGGCCGAGCTGGCCCGGCGCCACCGCGAGGGCGCGAGCGACGTCGCCATCAGCGAGGTCGCCGCATCGGCGGCGGTCGTCCCCGACCAGCTGCGGCGCGTCCTCACCCGGCTCGCGCTGCTGGGTCTGGTCGACTTCCCCGGCGCAGAGAGGGTACGCATCGAGCGCGAGCACCTCGCGTGGCCGGCCCTGGCCGCGCTCGACGGCCTCTCGGCGGCCGGCGGGCCGCTGGACGCCCTCGTGGCGGCGGCAGCCGGGTCCGTCGGCGCCCGTCGGGTCGTGCTCGACGGCCCCGTCCCCGGCGGCACGGCGGCCGTCTACTCCGACGCCACCGAGCTCGCGCTCGTCGGCGCGGGGCCCCTGACGAAGAGCGCGCGGCAGGGCGTCGCTGCGGCGGTGTCCCGGGCCACGGGCAACGCCTGCATCGTGACGACCGCCGACGCCGAGCCGGCCGGCGTACCGTCCTCGGCGCGGGTGCTGGAGGTCGACGTGCCCTGAGACCGTCCCCGCCCGACGAAGGGCCTGACCCGCGGAATCCATCTCCGCAGGTCAGGCCCTTATCTGCTCCCCCAATTGGACTCGAACCAATAACCTGCCGATTAACAGTCGGCTGCTCTGCCAATTGAGCTATGGGGGACCGCTCACAACAGCCCGCACAGGCTAGCAAGGTCGCTCGTGCGGTGCGAATCCTGGTGCCATGCTGACGGGCATGACCGCCGACTCCCCCGCCACCCCCTCCGACGCCGCCCCCGCGCCGCTCGGGACCCTCCGCGAGGACTGGCAGCGCGCCGTCGCGATCGTCGCCCACCCCGACGACCTGGAGTTCGGCGCCGCGGCCGCGATCGCCCGCTGGACCGGGCAGGGCAAGGAGGTGGCCTACGTGATGGTCACCAGCGGCGAGGCCGGCATCGACGGCCTGCACCCCGACCGCTGCCGCGAGGTGCGCGAGCAGGAGCAGGTCGAGTCCGCGCGCGTGGTCGGCGTCCACGACGTCGAGTTCCTGCGGCAGCCGGACGGGATCGTGGAGTACGGCGTTCCCCTGCGCCGCATCCTCGCCGAGGTCCTGCGGCGCCGGCGCCCCGAGATCGTCGTCACCGGCAACTTCCGCGAGACGTGGGGCGGGCGCACCTTCAACCAGGCCGACCACGTCGCCGTCGGACGCGCGGTGGTGGACGCGGTGGGCGACGCGGGCAACCGGTGGATCTTCTCCGAGCAGCTCGTCGAGGGGCTCGAGCCGTGGGGCGGCGTGGGCGAGGTCTGGGCGGCGGGCTCCCCCGACGCCACCCACGCGGTCGACACGACGGCCACGTTCGACGCGGGCGTCGCCTCGTTGGCCGCGCACCGGGCGTACATCGACGGTCTCGGCTGGCAGGACTTCGACCCCGACGAGTTCCTCGCGGGCGCCGCGCGCCAGGCCGGCGCCCGGATCGGGACCCGGTACGCCGCCACGTTCGAGGTCGTGCCGATGACCTGGGGCGAGTGAGTCGGCCCGTCGACGGCTCAGCCGACGGCGCGCTCGCGCAGCGTGCGCCGCTGCTGCTCGAGGGCGACGAGGTCGCCGAACATCCGGTTGTACTCGGTGGCGTCCGTGACCGGGTTGGTGCGCTGCAGCTTCGACTTCAGGTCCGCGATCCGTCGCTGCACGGTCAGCTCCTGCAGGCCGTAGACGTGCTGCGCCACGTACTCCTGCGTCGGCGCCGCGCCCGCCATCAACGGCTCGACGGCGAGCTCGCCGAGCGCCCGCGCCACCTCCGCGTCCTGCGTGCGGGCCCGCAGCCGGGCGGTCCAGCCGGCGTCGGTGTGCGCGGCCGCCGGTCCCCCGGCGCCGTCGACGACCGCCCAGACGCCGCGGTAGGTCGGGTGCCGGAAGTCGTCCTCGCCGACGTCGCCGATGAGGCTCCCGACCGCCTCGGGGTGCTGCACGACGAGCTTGAGGGTCTCGCGCTCCAGCACGAAGCGCCGGTCGCGCAGGTCGGGCACCTTGCTCCGCTCCGGGGCGGCGGGCGCCTGCGCGGCCTCCGGGGTACGCCGGTCCTGGCGCCCCGAGGTCGCCGGCCCGCGCGCCACGGCGCGGCGCACCTCGGCGCGCGCCTCCTCGACGTCGACCCCGATCATCTGCGCCAGCTCGCGACTGAACGCCTCGACCTTCGACCGGTCGCGGATGCTCGAGACCAGCTTGGCCGCCTCGCGCAGCGCGTCGACGCGCCCGTCGGCGCGGTCGAGGTCGAAGCGGCCCACGACGTTGGTCAGCACGAAGCGGTAGAGCGGCTCGCGGCGCGCGATCAGCTCGCGGACGGCCTCGTCACCCTGCGCCATCCGCAGGTCGCACGGGTCCATGCCGCTCGGTTCGACCGCCACGTAGGTCTGCGACGCGAAGTTCTGGTCGCCCGCGAAGGCCCGCAGCGCCGCCTTCTGACCGGCGGCGTCGCCGTCGAAGGTGAACACGACCTCGCCGCGGAACTCGTCGTGGTCGTGCAGGAAGCGGCGCAGCACGCGTGCGTGGTCGTCGCCGAACGCGGTGCCGCAGGTAGCGACCGCCGTCGTGATGCCGGCGAGGTGGCAGGCCATCACGTCGGTGTAGCCCTCGACGATCACCGCCTGCGACGAGCGACCGATCTCCCTGCGTGCGAGGTCGATGCCGTAGAGCACCTGGCTCTTCTTGTAGAGCGCCGTCTCAGGGGTGTTGAGGTACTTGGCCTCGATCTTGTCGTCGTCGAACAGGCGCCGCGCGCCGAAGCCGATCACTCCGCCGGAGGTGTCACGGATCGGCCACAGCAGGCGGCCGCGGAAGCGGTCGTACGCCGAGCGACCCATCGCCACGGAGCCCGTCGCCACGGCCTCGTCGGTGGTGAACCCGCGCCCGTGCAGGTGGCGCAGCAGCTCCTCGCCGCCGCGGGGCGCGAACCCGATCCCGAAGTGGAGCGCGCTGGCCTGGTCGAAACCGCGCTCGGCGAGGAACCGGCGTCCGACGACCGCGTCCGGCGTCCCGAGCTGCTCGGCGAAGAACTCCTGGGCGACGCGGTTGGCCTCCAGCAGCCGGCTGCGCTGCGGGCCGCGCTGCGACGGCTCGGGGCGCCCGCCGCCCTCCTCGCGCTGCAGCACGACGCCGAACCGGTCGGCCAGCCGCTCGACGGCCTCGACGAACTCGAGCCCGTCGTGGCGCTGCAGGAACCAGATGACGTCGCCGCCCTCGCCGCACCCGAAGCAGTGGCAGAACTGGCGGGCGGGCGTGACGTGGAACGACGGCGACTTCTCGTCGTGGAAGGGGCACAGGCCCTTCATGGACCCGCCACCGGCGTTGCGGAGCATCACGTAGTCGGCGACGACCTCGTCGATGCGGGCGGCGTCACGGACGTCCGCGATGCTGGAGTCCTTGATCCTGCCCGCCACGTCGGCCGAGTCTACGCACCCGGCACGGCGCGCGGGACGCGGCTGCACAGCCGCTCCCACAGGGCGTACGCGCTGGCGTCGGTCAGCGAGGCCACCTGGTCCACCACGACCCGCAGCCGGGCGGCGTCGTCGCCGGCCGCTGACCAGTCCTCGGCGAAGGACGGGTCGAGCCCGTCGGGCCCGCGGCGGGTGAGCTCCGCGACCAGCTCGGCCAGCAGCTGGCGCTGTCGCTCCATCAGCGCGATCCGGTCGTCGGCGCGCATCACGAGGTGCGCGGCGACGCCCTTGAGCACCGTGATCTCGAGGGCGGTGCGCGCGGGAACCACCAGGTCGCCGTGGTGCCGGACGGGCACCTCGTCGCCGAGCGCGCCGAGCGTCGCCCCCTGCACCGCTCCGCAGAAGCGGCCGACGAGGTCGCTCGTCAGGTTCTTCAGCGCGGCCAGCGAGCGCCGGGTGCCGTCGTACGGCGCGCTGGGCCACGAACCGACCGACCGCAGCCCCGCCAGCACGTCGGCGAGCTCGTCGTCGCTCGCCTCGGGGGCGTACCACTCCCGCACCGTCGTCCACAGCGCCGGCAGGTGGGCGTCGAGGTCGGTGAGGTCGATCCGGCCCGCGACGACGCCGTCCTCGACGTCGTGCACGGAGTACGCCACGTCGTCGGCGAGGTCCATCACCTGCGCCTCGACGCAGCGCCGCTCCCCCGCCACCGGCTCGCGGAACCAGTCGAAGGCGGGCACGTCGTCCTCGTAGACGCCGAACTTCACCACGAGACGCGGCGAGCCGTCGCCGTGCACGCCCCGCGGGGCCGGGGCGTCGGCGCGGCGCCAGGGGTACTTGGTGCAGGCGTCGAGCGTGGCCCGCGTCAGGTTGAGCCCGACCGAGGCCCCGTCGGCGTCGAACGTCTTGGCCTCGAGGCGGGTCAGCAGCCGCAGCGTCTGCGCGTTGCCCTCGAAGCCGCCGCACGCCTGGGCGGCCTCGGCCAGCACCGTCTCCCCGTTGTGACCGAACGGCGGGTGCCCCAGGTCGTGCGCGAGGGCCGCCGTCTCGGCGATGTCGGGGTGGCAGCCGAGCGCCCGGGCGAGGTCGCGCGCGACCTGCGCCACCTCGAGGCTGTGGGTGAGCCGGTTGCGGACGAAGTCGTCCGACTGCGGTCCCATCACCTGCGTCTTGGCCGCCAGCCGGCGGGTGGACGCCGCGTGCACGACGCGGGCGCGGTCCCGCTCGAACGGCGAGCGCTGCGGGGCCACGACCCGCTTCGGCGGCTCGACCACCCGGCGGGCCCGGTCGACGTCGGTGTAGGCCCCCGCGACGTGCGCGTCGGCCAGCGGTGCGGGGTCGCGGGGCTCGGTCATCGCGGGCGAGCCTACGGCGCCCGGTCCGGACGCCGTCGCGTCAGTAGACGCTGACGTGCACGTGGTCGTAGTGGTTGGCCGTGTCGGAGCCGCGGTTCTCCATCGGGCGCCAGCCCTCGGACGAGCGGTCCACCGACCAGATCTTCTGCTCGTAGATCACGTAGTTGACGTCCCACTCGGTGTAGTTCGCGCGGATGAACTCCGCGATCTCCCACCCGCGCGCGCCGCGCACCATGATGTCGAGCGCCAGGCCGCGACCGTGGTCGCCGTCGGTGCGCGTGCCGCCGTAGTTCGTGATCTCCGGGAAGGCGGCGCACACGGCGCCGTGCAGCGCGGTGATGTTGGCCGTCACGCCCGACGGGGCGGAGCTCGTCGTGCACTCGCCCCCGAGGGTCGCGGCCGCGGAGGGCTCCTCGTCCTCGAGGTAGCCGGCCGTCACCCAGCGCGACTGCTCCTCCCAGACGATCTCCTCGCGTCCGCCGGCCGCGCGGCCGGTGACGAGCACCTCGGTGCCCTCCTCCAGCAGTCCGACGACCTCGGCGTCCGCCTCGGAGGTCGTGTGGAGGTCGAGGTCGGTGCCGGCCCAGCGGCTGGTGTCGGCGGCGGCGACGGCAGCGGCGGTCTCCGCCTGGGCCGCCTGGGCCGCCTGCTCGGCCTGCTGCTGGGCGAGCGCGCGCTGCTGCGCGGCGGCCTCGGCCTGCTGCTGGGCGAGCGCCGTGGACTCGGTGCTCCAGGCCGCCCACGCCTCGTCGGCGGCCGCGGCGTCGGCGCGGTCGTCGGAGCGGGAGGTGCCCGCCTCCGCGCGCTCGCTCAGCAGCGCGTCGAGGTCGAGGGACGCGACCGCGCTCACGTCGGTGGGCGGGCCGTCGGCGCCAGGGGTGGCCACGACGGTGCCGACCCCGACGACACCGACGGTGGCCGCCACGGCCAGCGGGGCCGCGACGCGGACGCGCACGGGGGCGTTCCGCAGAGCGGTCGGGACGAGACGGGCGAGACGGGCGAGACGGTTGCCCCGCTGGTGGCTGGGTTCGGCCACTGCGCTGATTCCTTCGGTTGCCGACAGGGGTCGTGGCCCGGCAGGTCGTGCCGGACCGCCGACGAGTGAAGCACACATCGCGCGGCGGCGGCCAACCCCAGGACCGCATGGCGAGCCGCGTCACACGCGCCGCGCGTCAGCCGCCGGAGGTCTCCGCGGCGTCCTCCGCCAGGCACAGGTCGCGACCGTCGGTGTCGTCCAGCCAGCCCTCGGGCAGCACGACCCGCTCGCGGGGCGAGCCCTGGCGGCCGCGCGGCGCACCCAGCTCGGAGACCGGGTAGGGCGCCATGTGGTCGAGGTCGGCCAGCAGCGCGTCGAGCTCGTCCAGGGTCGAGACCATCGCCAGCGCGCGCCGCAGCTCGCCGCCGACGGGGAAGCCCTTGAGGTACCACGACACGTGCTTGCGGTACTCCTTGCAGCCGCGCTCGGGGCCCATGAGCGCGACCAGCAGCTCCGCGTGGCGCCGCATCATCGTCGCGACCTCCCCGAGCGTCGGCAGCGTCTGCAAGGTCTCGCCGCGGAACACGGCGGCGAGGTCGCGGAACAGCCACGGCCGCCCCAGGCACCCGCGCCCGACCACGACGCCCGCGGCCCCGGTCTGCTCGACCAGCCGCACCGCGTCCGCGGCCTCCCAGATGTCACCGTTGCCCAGCACCGGCAGGTCGACCGCCGCCACGAGCTCCGCGATGGCGTCCCAGTCGGCGACGCCGGAGTACGCCTGCGCCACGGTGCGCCCGTGCAGCGCGATCGCCGCGCACCCGGCGTCCTGGGCGATCCGTCCGGCGTCGAGGTAGGTCAGGCGCTGGTCGTCGAGGCCCTTGCGCGTCTTCATCGTGACCGGCACGCCGTACGGCTCCGCGGCGCGCACCGCCTGCGTGAGGATCTCGCCGAGCAGACCGCGCTTCCACGGCAGCGCGCCGCCGCCGCCCTTGCGGGTCACCTTCGGCACGGGGCAGCCGAAGTTCAGGTCGACGTGCGCGACCCCGAACTCGTCGCACAGGATCCGGGTGGCCTCCGCGACGTAGCGCGGGTCGGTGCCGTACAGCTGCACAGAGCGGGTGGTCTCGAGCTCGTCGAAGACCAGCATCCGCCGGGTGGCCTCGTCGCCCTCGACCAGTCCGCGCGACGTGATCATCTCGCAGACGTAGAGCCCGGCACCCTGCTCGGCGCAGAGCCGGCGGTACGCCGCGTTCGTGATGCCCGCCATCGGCGCCAGCACGACCGGCACGTCGACCGTCAGCGCGCCGAGGCGCAGCGGTCCGGGCAGCACGGAGGTCGTCGAGGTCACCGGGTCATTCTGCCGCGACCGGTGCGCGCGGCCGGAATCGTGAGGTCAGGGCGTACCGGGCGTACCGGTGGCCGTGACGCTCGGGGCCTCCGTCGGCGTCCCGGAGGGCGTGCCGGTGGGAGTCTCGGTCGGCGTCCCGGTCGGGTCGGTGGTGGGCGTGGCCACCGGCAGCCGCGGGTCCCACCGGATGGCCTCGAAGCCGTCGAACGGCAGGAAGGTGAGCGCCTCGAGCTCCTGGGCGCCCTCGGAGAGGTAGACCTGACAGGTGGTCGTGGTGTCGTCCGGCTCGAACGGGCTCGGCAGCGGGACGCTCGCGCAGGCGGGGAACTCGGCGCCGAACCGCGCCGCGGGGACGAGGACGCCGTCCTGGCGCTCGAGGTAGAGCGGGACGGACTGCCGGCCGAGGTCGCCCTCGCCGACGTTCGTGAGGGTCACGGTCACGAAGTAGGGCGCGGCCTGCGCCGCGGTGCCGCCGACCAGCCAGCCGTCGAACGCGTCGACGGAGGCCGGCTGGACGCCCTCGACCCGCACCTCCACGACCCCGACGACGTCCACGTTCGGCTGCCACGCGACCGTCGCGGTCTCGCCGAGCGCGAGGACGCTGCCGGGGTCGGTCAGCGTGACGCCGTCGGGCGCCTCGAGGTAGTCCGCCCGGGTGACCGACGTCGTCGCGGATCCCGCCGCCTCCCCGTCGGAGCCATCCGGCGCGTCGTCCGAGCCCGTCACCAGCACCGCGACGAGGGTCCCGACCAGCACCAGGACGCCGAGGGCGGCCAGGGCGGCGACGAGGACGCGCGGCGAGGGGCGGCGTGCGGGCGTCGTCGGCGACATGGGCGCCATTGTGCACGCCGCGTCGCCGACGACGCCCCGTTCCGCCTCAGGCGCCGACGAGGCGCTCGGCGAAGTAGCCGATGATCCCGTCGAGGCTCACGCGCTCCTGGTTCATCGTGTCGCGCTCGCGCACCGTGACGGCGTTGTCGTCCGGGGTGTCGAAGTCGACCGTGACGCAGTAGGGCGTACCGATCTCGTCCTGGCGGCGGTAGCGGCGACCGATCGCACCGGCGTCGTCGAACTCGACGTTCCAGTTGTTGCGCAGGTCGGCGGCCAGCGCCTTGGCCTTCGGCGACAGGTCCGCGTTGCGGCTCAGCGGCAGCACGGCGACCTTGACGGGCGCCAGGCGCGGGTCGAGGCGCAGCACGGTGCGCTTGTCCACGCCGCCCTTGGTGTTGGGCGCCTCGTCCTCGGTGTAGGCGTCGACGAGGAAGGTCATCAGGCTGCGCGAGAGGCCGGCGGCCGGCTCGATGACGTACGGCGTGTAGCGCTCGCCCGCAGCCTGGTCGAAGTACGACAGGTCCTGGCCCGAGGCCTCGGCGTGCGTCGAGAGGTCGAAGTCCGTCCGGTTCGCGACGCCCTCGAGCTCGCCCCACTCCGAGCCGGCGAAGCCGAAGCGGTACTCGATGTCGACCGTGCGCTTCGAGTAGTGGGAGAGCTTCTCCTTGGCGTGCTCGTAGTGGCGCAGGTTGTCCGGGTCGATGCCGAGGTCGGTGTACCAGCGCGTGCGCTCGTCGATCCAGTACTGGTGCCACTCCTCGTCCTCGCCCGGCTTGACGAAGAACTCCATCTCCATCTGCTCGAACTCGCGGGTGCGGAAGATGAAGTTGCCCGGCGTGATCTCGTTGCGGAAGCTCTTGCCGATCTGGGCGATGCCGAAGGGCGGCTTCTTGCGGCTCGAGGTCACCACGTTGGCGAAGTTGAGGAAGATGCCCTGCGCGGTCTCGGGGCGCAGGTAGTGCAGGCCCGACTCGTCCTCGACGACGCCCAGGTAGGTCTTGAGCAGGCCGGAGAACTGGCGCGGCTCGGTCCACGCGCCGCGGGTGCCGCAGTTCGAGCAGGCGATCTCGGCCAGCGGCACGGCGTCGGGGTCGTCGATCCCCTTCTTCTCCGCGTACGCCTCCTGCAGGTGGTCGGCGCGGAAGCGCTTGTGGCACGACTGGCACTCGGTCAGCGGGTCGCTGAACGTCGCGACGTGGCCCGAGGCCTCCCAGGTCTGACGCGGGAGGATCACGCTGGAGTCGAGACCGACGACGTCCTCGCGGGCCTGGACCATCGCCTTCCACCACTGACGCTTGATGTTGTCCTTGAGCTCCACGCCCAGCGGCCCGTAGTCCCAGGCCGAGCGGGTGCCGCCGTAGATCTCGCCGCAGGGGTAGACGAACCCCCGGCGCTTGGCGAGCGAGACGACGTGGTCGACGGTGGTTGCGGGCGGCTTGGCCACGAGAGGAGCTCCTGGGTCTGACGAGGTCGACGGCTGGCTGCCGGCGATGACCGAGCAAGGCTAGCGACCACGGTGCCCGGTCCCGGGCCCGGGCCGCCACCCCTTTCCGATCGTGGCGACGGCCCGCCGCGCCGGCACGGCGGTGGCACGGCGAATTGACTTTCATTCTCACTGTTCTGAGAATCGCTCTCATGTCCCGCGCATCCGCTCGCTCGTACGCCCGCCTGCCCCTGGCCGCCGCTGCGGCCCTCGTGCTCCCCCTCTCCCTCGCGGGCTGCGGCGCGCTCGGGGTCGGCGGGGACGACACGGCGGCCGACGGCGCGGAGAACGTGGTCGCCGCGTTCTACCCCCTGCAGTACGCCACCCAGCGCGTGGTCGGCGACGACGTCGAGGTCAGCAACCTCGTCAGCCCCGGCGGCGAGCCCCACGACCTCGAGCTCACGCCGGAGCAGACCGGCCGCGTCGCCGACGCCGACCTCGTCGTCTACCTCCACGACTTCCAGCCCTCCGTGGACGCCGCGGTCGAGCAGTCCGGCGGTGACCGCGGTCTCGACCTGACCGAGTTCGTCGACCTGCAGCCGTACGGCGAGGAGGGCCACGAGGGGCACGACCACTCCGAGGACGAGCACACCGAGGAGGGCCACGACCACTCCGAGGACGAGCACGCCGAGGAGGGCCACGACCACTCCGAGGACGAGCACACCGAGGAGAGTCACGACCACTCCGAGGACGACCACTCCGAGGACGACCACGGCCACGACCACAGCGGCGACGACCTGCACTTCTGGCTCGACCCGCTGCGCCTGGCCGACGCGGGCGACGCCATCGCCGAGCGCCTGGCGGAGCTCGACCCGGACAACGCGGAGACCTACGAGTCGAACGCGGCCGAGCTGCGCACCGACCTCGAGGCAGTGGACGCCGAGTTCACCGAGGGCCTCGCGTCCTGCGCCCGCTCCACGGTCGTCGTCAACCACGACGCGTTCGGCTACCTGTCGCGCTACGGCCTCGAGTTCTCCTCGCTGACCGGCATCACGCCCGACGCCGAGCCGACCCCGGCCGTGCGCGCCCAGCTGGAGGACCTCGTCGCCGACGAGGGCATCACGACGGTCTTCGCCGAGTCGCTGGTCAGCCCCGAGGACGCCCGGTCCTTCGCCGAGACCACCGGCGTGGAGGTCGCGACGCTGGACCCGATCGAGGGTCTGACCGACCAGACCGCGGACGAGGACTACCTTTCCCTCATGCGTGCGAACCTGACCGCCCTCCAGGGGGCGAACGGCTGTTGAGCGTCGTCGAGGTCGACGCGGTCACGGTGTCCCTGGACGGTCGTCCGATCGTCTGGGACGCCGACCTCGCCGTCGAGCCCGGTGAGTTCGTCGTCCTGATGGGCGCGAACGGCTCCGGGAAGTCCACCCTGGTCCGTGCGATGACCGGCATCCTGCCGGTCTCCGCGGGCCAGGTCCGCGTCCTGGGCACGCCCGTCGAGCGGCTGCGCGAGCGGCACCGGATCGGGTACGTGCCGCAGCGCGGCGGCGCCTCCACCGGCGTGCCCGCCTCGGTCGGCGAGGTCGTGGCCTCGGGCCGCGTCTCGCGGCGCCGGCTCCTGCGCCCCACGGGCGCGGCCGACCGCCGTGCCGTGGCCGAGGCGCTGGAGGTCGTCGGTCTCGCCGACCGCGCCCGCGAGCGCGTCACGTCCCTGTCCGGCGGGCAGCAGCAGCGCGTGCTCATCGCCCGCGCGCTGGCCGCCGAGCCGGAGGTGCTGTTCCTCGACGAGCCGACGGCCGGGGTCGACCTGCCCAACCAGCAGGCCCTCGCCGACACCCTGGAGCGTCTGTCCGCCACGGGCGCGACCATCGTGCTCGTCGCCCACGAGCTGGGTACCCTGGCCGGCCTCATCGACCGCTGCGTCGTCCTGCGCGACGGCCGGATCGTCTACGACGGGCTCCCCCTGTCGGAGGTCGAGGTCCACGGCACCCCGGGCGTACCCCTGCAGGTCGGCGACCACCGCGACCACCCGGCCCAGCACCCCGGCCCCCATGCCGGCCCCCACGCCGGAGCGCACGACGCGCAGCACCACGACCAGCACCACCCGCACGACCACCACGACCACGTCGACCGGCCCCACGAGCCCGGTCCGCACGACTGCGGGCCCGGGCACTCCGACTCCGCGCCCGACATCAGCGGTCCCTTCGACCGCTCGCACCACGAGCGGGGGTCCGCATGATCGACCTGCTGGGCTACGAGTTCATGCAGCGTGCGCTGGTCGCCGCGCTGTTCACCGGTCTCGCCGCACCCGTGATCGGCACCTACCTGGTGCAGCGCCGGCTCTCCCTGATGGGCGACGGCATCGGCCACATCGCGGTGACCGGTGTCGCCATCGGCCTGCTCACCGGCTTCTCCCCCACGTGGACCGCGGTGCTGGTGGCCGCCGCGGGCGCCGTGCTGCTCGAGGTGATCCGCGAGCGCGGGCACACCTCGGGCGACCTGGCCCTGGCGCTGCTGTTCTACGGCGGTCTCGCGGCCGGCGTCCTCATCACGGGCCTCGCCGGCCAGTCCGGCGCCCGGCTGCAGCAGTACCTGTTCGGCTCGCTGACGACGATCTCGATCGCCGACGCCTGGTTCACCATCGCGCTCGCGCTGGTGGTCGTCGCGCTGGGCCTCGGCCTCCTCCCGCAGCTGTTCGCGATCGCCCAGGACCGCGACTTCGCGGTGGTCGCCGGCCTCAACGTGCGGGCGTACAACATGCTCGTCGCCGTGCTGGCCGCCGTGACGGTGACCATCGCGATGCGCACCGTCGGGCTGCTGCTCGTCTCGGCGCTGATGGTCGTGCCGGTCGCCGCCAGCCAGCAGGTCGCACGGTCGTTCCGGACCACGTTGCTCCTGGCGATGGCGGTCGGCACGACGGCCGGGGTCGGCGGACTGCTGATCTCGGCCGAGCTCTCGTTCCACGCCACCGTGGCCCCAGGGCCGACGATCGTGCTGCTCGCGCTGGCCATCTTCGTGCTCGCCTGGCCCCTCGGGGCGTGGCTTCGCCGCCGCGAGGTGAGGGCGTAGGTTCTGCCCCATGACGAGCCAGCCCTCCCCCGGACGCACCGACGCGCCCGACGTGCCCGGCACGCGGCCGACCCGCCAGCGCAGGGCGGTCGGCGAGGTGCTGGCGACGTTCGACGACTTCCGCTCGGCGCAGGAGATCCACACCCTGCTCGGCCAGCGCGGCGAGTCCGTCGGCCTGGCGACCGTCTACCGCACCCTGCAGCTGCTCGCCGACGCCGGCGAGGTCGACGTGCTGCGCAACGAGGACGGCGAGGCGATCTACCGCCGCTGCTCCGCGACGCACCACCACCACCTGGTCTGCCGCTCCTGCGGCGCCACCGTGGAGGTGGAGGGGCCGGCCGTCGAGCGGTGGACCTCCGCCATCGCGGGCGAGCACGGCTTCGTCGACATCAGCCACACCCTCGAGATCTTCGGCACCTGCCCGGCCTGCGCCCGCGGCTGAGGTCCCTCAGGCGCTCCCGAAGCGGCGCGTGCGCCCGGCGTACGTCTCGATGGCCTCCCACAGGTGCCGGCGGTCCACGTCGGGCCACAGCGTGTCCGTGAAGACCATCTCGGCGTAGGCGGCCTGCCAGAGCATGAAGTTGCTCAGGCGCTGCTCCCCCGAGCTGCGCCACACCAGGTCGGCGTCGGCCAGGTCGGGCACGTAGAGGTGGCGGGCCAGCACCTTCTCGTCGACCTTGTCGGCGCGCAGCCGTCCGGCCGCGACCTCCTGCGCGATCGACCGGGCCGCGTCGGCGAGCTCGGCGCGCCCGCCGTAGTTCACGCACATCGTCAGCGTCAGCACGTCGTTGTCGCGGGTCAGCTCCTCGGCGACCTGCAGCTCCTTGATCACCGAGCGCCACAGCCGGGGCGCCCGGCCGGCCCAGCGCACGCGCACGCCGAGCTCGTGCATCTCGTCGCGGCGGCGCCGGATCACGTCGCGGTTGAAGCCCATCAGGAACTTGACCTCGTCGGCCGAGCGGGACCAGTTCTCGGTGGAGAAGGCGTACGCCGAGATCGCCTTCACGCCGATCTCGATCGCGCCCTCGACCACGTCGAACAGCGACGACTCGCCCGCCTCGTGGCCCGCCGTGCGCGGGAGCCCGCGCTGCTGGGCCCACCGACCGTTGCCGTCCATGACGACCGCGACGTGGCGCGGCACCAGGTCGGCGGGCACGGCCGGCGGTCGTGCGCCGGACGGGTGCGGACGGGGCGCGCGGACGGGTCGGGGCGTCGGGCTCACGGGGCGACAGCCTAGACTTCGCGGTCCAGGAGGTGACGTGGCACCAGAGACGGGGACGGTCGCGGGCGACGCGGGCGTGAACAGGCGGATCGAGCAGCAGCTCTTCGCCCTGTTCCGACGCACCAACTCGATCCACGTGCACACGTCGTCGGGCGACCACGAGCTGGAGCGCTCGACGTACGGCATACTCTGCCTGCTCGACGACCTCGGCCCGCAGCGCCTCGGCGCGATCGCGGCCGCCTACCACCTCGACCCCTCGACGGTGACCCGTCAGGCGCAGGCGGTCGTGCGGCTGGGCCTCGCGGAGAAGCAGCCGGACCCCGCGGACGGCCGCGCGTCGCTGCTGGCGCTGACCCCCGAGGGCGAGGTCGCCATCAAGGGTGCGCGGGCCCACCGGCGCCAACGCCTGGACCGCGTGATGGCCGAGTGGTCCGAGCCGGAGCGCGAGGAGTTCGCGCGCTCGCTCGAGCGGTTCAACAGCGCTCTGGGTCGTCTGGCCGAGGACTGACCCGCGCGGTGGCCGCACGCGGCCGGGAGCGGTCGACGTAGGGCAGGGAGCGCAGGTCGCGCTCCAGGTGCCAGTGCAGGTACGACGCGACGAGCCCGCTGCCCTCCCGCTCGGTGCGCGGCTCGCTCGTCGTGATCTGCTCGACCTCGGGCCAGTCGCCCGCGAGCAGCGCGGCGAGCAGGCGCAGGGTCGAGTACGCCGGGGTCGCGCATCCGGGCACCCGGCAGGTCACGCACAGCACCCCGCCGGCG
This sequence comes from Nocardioides imazamoxiresistens, assembly GCF_032378595.1. Classification (NCBI taxonomy): domain Bacteria; kingdom Bacillati; phylum Actinomycetota; class Actinomycetes; order Propionibacteriales; family Nocardioidaceae; genus Nocardioides; species Nocardioides imazamoxiresistens. The sequence goes on along the minus strand of NZ_JAVYII010000010.1, from coordinate 168,056 downwards.
GCGTTGCTGAAGTAGCGGTGCGGGCCCTCGATGCCGCAGCCGGCGCAGTACAGGAAGCTGGGGGCGTACCCCGCCACGGCCAGCGAGCGCAGCAGGTAGGAGTCGAGGACGTGACCGGGCGCGCGCTCGCCGCCGGTCATCGCCCGCAGACCGCCCACGAGCAGCAGGAACTGCTGCACGGCCGGCTCCTTCTCCTCCGTCACCAGCCGCTCGGCCGTCTCCAGCATCACCGTCCCGGCGGTGTAGCGGTCGTAGTCGAGACCGACGCCCGCCGCGAAGGGCGCAAGCGTGTCGGCCTGGGTGATCGTGTCGAGGTTGCGGCCCTCGGCGAGCTGCAGGTCCACGTGGGTGAACGGCTCGAGGCGCGAGCCCCAGCGCGACTTCGTGCGCCGCACGCCGCGTGCGACCGCCCTCACCCGGCCGTGCTGCCGGGTGAGGAGGGTGATGATGCGGTCGGCCTCGCCCAGCTTGTGGGTGCGCAGCACGACCGCCTCGTCGCGGTACAGGGGCATTGCACCATTCTGCGGGGAGTCCATAGGAGACGTTGCAGGACACGCAGCCCTTCGTCGGAACAATGGCGTGGTGCGCTCGGGCCATCCGTCTTCCTCCGTCGCCGGTGCCCTCGCACTGGTCGCCGTGCTCGCGACCAGCCTCGCGGCTCTCGCGTTCACACCCGACCGGTCCGGAGGGGTCGCCGCGTGGTGGCCCGCCGCCGGCATCGCGGCCGCGACGCTGTGCCTGGCGCCCCGCCGCCACCTCGTCCCCCTCGCGCTCGGCCTGGTCGCCGTCACCGGGGCGGCCAACCTCCTGGGCGGCCGCGACCCCGCCGTCGCGCTCGCCTTCGGGCTCGCCAACACGGCCGAGGCCGCCGTGGTCGCGCTGGTGGTGCGCTCCGGGGTCCCGGGACGGCCGGGCCTGCGCTCCCAGGCCGACGTCGCGCGCTACGTCGTGGGCTGCGCCGTCGGAGCCGTCGTGATCGCGCTCGGGGTGGCGACCACGCTCGCGGCCTTCGACCTGGGCCCGGTGCTCACGACCGCCGTGGACGTCGCGGCGTCGCACGCCGCGGCCACCCTGTGCATCGTGCCGTCCGCGCTGGCCTGGTCCGGCTGGGCGTCGTGGCGGGGCCGCGACACCGCGCTGCAGGTCCTCGCGCTGGCCGTCCTGGTCAGCGGCTCGCTCTACCTCGGGCTGCCGATCCTGTCGGCCTTCCTGGTCGTCCCCCTGCTGGTGTGGGCGGCCTACCGGGGCGAGCCCGCCGTGCTGAGCGCGGAGCTGACCGTGCTCACCGGTGCCGCGACGGTCGCGACCGCGGCCGGGATCGGGCCGTTCCCGCTCATCGCGTCCGTGGTGCCCGGCATCAACTCCGTCGCCCTCGTGCAGCTCTTCCTCGTCAGTGCGGTGCTGATGACCGTGCCGCTGGCCGTGGCGCTCGCGGAGCAGCGTCGTCTCGCGTCGCGGGTGGCCCGCAGCGAGGCCCTGTTCCGCAGCACCTTCAGCGACTCCCACGTCGGCAAGGCGCTGGTCGACCGCGCCGGGGACGACCTCGTCGTCCGGGCGGTGAACCCGGCCGGCGTGACGCTGCTCGGCGCGACCCACGCGAACGAGGTCGTGGGTCGGTCGCTGGCGCAGCTCGTCGAGTTCGACGTCGCGCCGCACGAGCGGGACGCGACGCTCGACGCCGGGCGCGCCTGGCGCTCGCACGCCGGGGTGCCGGGCCATCCGGAGGCGTGGCTGCGCACCACGCTGTCGCCGCTGCCGTCGGCCCCCGACGACGGTGACGGCATCCACGCGATCACGGTGGAGTTCGTCGACGTCGGCGGCGAGCAGCGCGTCCGCCGCGACCTCGACGCCGAGCGGCAGGCCAGCCGCACGCTCGTCGACGCGGTCCCCTGCCTGGTCCTGGTCACCGACCTCGACGGCACCGTCCTGCGGGTCAACCGGGCCGTCCTCGACCTCGGGTGGGAGCGCGAGCACCTCCTGGGCGAGCCGGTGTGGGCCCACCTGGTGCCGCCGGCCGACCGCCTCTCGACGGCGGCCCTGTGGCACCGGCTCGACGAACGTCCCGAGCTGGTGCCCGTCGAGGGCCTCGTGCAGACGCCGGGCGGCGCCACGACCCCGGTGCTGTGGCAGGCCTCCTACGTCGAGGACACCGACGGCAGCGCGGTGGCCATCGTGCTCAGCGGGGTCGACGTGAGCGCGCAGCAGGAGGCGCACCTGCGCACCGAGGCCGCCCTGTCCACCGAGCGGCAGGCCGTCGAGCGCCTGCGGCAGCTGGACCAGGCCAAGCACGACTTCATCTCCACCGCGAGCCACGAGCTGCGCACGCCCGTGACCACGATCGTGGGCTACGCCGACATGCTCGCCGACGGCACGCTCGGCTCCCCCGACCCCGCGCACGCCCGGATCCTCGACGCGATCCGACGCAACGGCGAGCGGCTCAAGGAGCTGACCAACCACCTGCTCGTGCTCTCCCAGCTCGACAGCGCGGACCTGGCCGCCGTGGCCGACGAGGTCGACCTCGGCTCGATCGCCCGGGAGGCCGTGGACGCACTCGAGCTGAAGGCCGCGGACCGGGGCGTGCACCTGCAGGCCTCCTGCCCCTCGGGCGTACGCCTGTCCGGTGACGGCGTGCTGCTGGACCGGCTCGTGACCAACCTGGTCTCGAACGCGGTGAAGTTCTCCCGCTCCGGCGACGGCGTCGACGTGCGCGTGCGCACCGACGGCGTCGACGCCGTGCTCGTCGTGCACGACGAGGGCATGGGGATCCCGGTCGCGGAGCACGACCAGGTGTTCACGCGCTTCTACCGCTCCTCGACCGCCCAGCAGCAGGCCATCCAGGGCACCGGCCTGGGACTGTCCATCGTCGCCGCGATCGCGGAGCGGCACGGCGGCCGCGTCACGTTCACGTCGCGACCCGACGCCGGGAGCACGTTCGAGGTGCGGCTGCCGCTACGGTCTGGGGCGTGACGACCCCGACGCCCGACCTCCGCGTCTACCCCACGAAGCCGCCGGTCCGCGTCGTCGAGTGGTCGATGCTGGCGCTCGCGGTCGTCTCCGTGGTGCTGCTGACGTGGGTGACGTTCTGGGACGTCGACGACCGCGTCGAGACCTGGGTGATCCGCGCCGACTACGCGATCTGCGCGATCTTCGCGATCGAGTTCGCCGTGCGGTGGCGCCGCGACCGCGGGACGTGGACGTACCCGTTCCGCTACTGGTACGAGGTGATCGGGATGATCCCGCTCTCGGACCCCGCCTTCCGCGCTTTCCGGCTGCTGCGGGTCGTCGTGATCGTGGCGCGCCTGGGCCGGGCCGCCGACCGCGCCTTCGGCGACCGGGTGACCGCGGCGATCATCAACCACTTCATGGACGCGATCGTGCGCGTCATCAAGCGCCCCGTGACGATCGCCGTGGTCGACGAGGTCATCGCGGTGCTGAAGACCGGCCACTACACGCAGAACATCGCCCGCGCGCTCGGCGAGAACGAGGCCGAGCTCAAGGGCATGATCCTGCAGAAGGTGAAGCAGGACCCCGTGACGAGCCGGCTGCGCTACGTCCCGTTCCACGACGAGATCGTCGAGCTCGTCGCCGACACGACGTTCCGCATCGTCTTCGAGGTGCTCGCGGACCCCCGCACCGACGAGATGGTCACCGACATCCTCGAGGAGAACACCGACCAGATCCGCGAGGCCGTGCGCTCGCGCGCCCACGAGGGCGAGTGAGCGCACGGCTCCGCGGACGGGCTCTCAGGCGCGGTTGACCGCCGAGACGATCGCCTTCATCGAGGCCCGCACGATGTTGGGGTCGATCCCGACGCCCCACAGCACCTTCTCGCCCACGGCGCACTCGACGTAGGCCGCGGCCTGCGCGTCGCCGCCGGACGAGAGGGCGTGCTCGGCGTAGTCCAGGACGCGCACGTCGTAGCCGAGGCCGTTGACGGCGTCCACGAACGCCGCGACCGGGCCGTTGCCCGAGCCGCTCAGCGTGCGCTGCTCGCCGTCGACGTACACGTCCACCGTGAGCTCGTCGTGCTGCCCCGCGGTCGAGGTCGAGTGCACCGAGTTGAGGCGCAGGGGCGCGTCCTTGGTCAGGTACTCCCCCGAGAACACCTCCCAGATCTGCTCCGGGGTGACCTCACCGCCCTGCGCGTCCGTGCGGTCCTGGATGACGCGGCTGAACTCGATCTGCGCACGTCGCGGCAGGTCGAGCTTGTGCTCGGACTTCAGCAGGTACGCCACGCCGCCCTTGCCCGACTGGCTGTTCACGCGGATCACGGCCTCGTAGCTGCGGCCGACGTCCTTCGGGTCGATCGGCAGGTACGGCGCCTCCCACGGCATCTCGCCCACGGGGACCCCGGCCTCGGCGGCACGCCGGTCCAGGTCCTCCAGGCCCTTCTTGATGGCGTCCTGGTGGGAGCCGGAGAAGGCCGTGTAGACCAGGTCGCCCGCGTAGGGGTGGCGCGGGTGCACGGGCAGCTGCGTGCAGTACTCGACCGTGCGGCGGACCTCGTCGATGTCGGAGAAGTCGATCATCGGGTCGATGCCCTGGCTGAACAGGTTCATGCCGAGGGTCACCAGGTCCACGTTGCCGGTGCGCTCGCCGTGGCCGAAGAGGCAGCCCTCGACCCGGTCCGCGCCGGCCATCAGGGCCAGCTCGGTCGCCGCGACGGCGGTGCCGCGGTCGTTGTGCGGGTGCAGGCTGATCGCGCTGTGCTCGCGGCGCGAGAGCCGGCGGGAGAAGTACTCGATCTGGTCGGCGTAGGTGTTGGGCGTCGACATCTCGACGGTCGCCGGCAGGTTGAGGATGATCTCGCGCCCGGCCTCCGGCTGCCACACGTCCGAGACGCGCTCGCAGATCTCGACCGCGAAGTCGGTGTGGGTCTGCGTGAAGATCTCCGGGCTGTACTGGTAGCCGAAGTCCGTGCCCTCCAGCAGCTGCTCGGCGTGCTTGACGACCCACTCGGTGCCGCGCGTCGCGATCGCGATGCACTCGGCCTCGGTGACACCGAAGACGACGCGCTGGAACAGCGGCGCGGTCGCGTTGTAGAGGTGCACGTTGGCGCGGTCGGCGCCGACCAGGGAGGCGACGGTGCGCTCGATCAGGTCCTCGCGGGCCTGGGTCAGCACGGAGATCCGCACGTCGTCCGGGATCTTGTCGCCCTCGATCAGCTGGCGGACGAAGTCGAAGTCGGTCTGGCTCGCGGCCGGGAACCCGACCTCGATCTCCTTGTAGCCCATCTTCACGAGCAGCTCGAACATCGTCATCTTGCGCGACGGGCTCATCGGGTCGATCAGCGCCTGGTTGCCGTCGCGCAGGTCGGTCGAGAGCCAGCGCGGCGCGGCGGTGATCTTCCGGTCCGGCCACCTGCGGTCGGGCACGGTGACGGGCTCGAAGGCGCGGTAGCGGTGGACGGGCATGCCGCTGGGCTGCTGGGCAGGGGTGGTGGTCATCGGTTCCTCGCTGGGGGCGTCGTGTCCGTGTGGCGGCCGGGCGCAGCACGATCTCCGCAGCGAGGGGGTCCGGCGTCCCGAGCCTCCCGGTGGGAGTGGGTCAGACCTCGCTGCGGCAGCGAAGGAGGAGCTGGCGCATCATGACGGCGGCCATCCTACACGCGCCTCTAGGCTCGTCGGATGACCGTCCTAATCGTCGTCCACCACTCCCCGACCGGGTCCGTGCGCGCCCTGACCGACGCGGTCCTCGCCGGCGCCGGCGACGACGCCCTGGAGGGCGTCGAGGTCCGTGCGGTCGCGGCGCTCGAGGCGCGGGCCGCCGACGTGCTCGCCGCGGACGGGATCGTGCTCGGCACCAGCGCGAACTTCGGCTACATGAGCGGGGCGCTCAAGCACTTCTTCGACTCGACCTTCCTCGAGATCGGCGGCGCCCTGGACGCGGACGGCTCGGGCGCCGCGTCGGGCGGCTCCCTGCCCTTCGGGCTCTACGTGCACGGCCGCTACGACACCGAGGGCGCCGTCCGGTCCGTCCTCGGCGTCGCGGGCGCGCTGCCCTGGCGGCAGGGCGCCGAGGTGCTGTCGGTCCTCGGCGAGGTCACGGACGCGGACCGCGACGCGGCCTACGAGCTGGGCGGTACGATCGCGGCGCTGGCCGCGCAGTGAGGCCGGCCCGATCCGTCGAGCCCGTCGAGAGGTGAGCAGCCAGGTGCGTACGACCCACCCCCGGGCCGTCGCCCTCCTCGGCGTCCTCCTCCTGACGGTCCTCACCGCGTGCTCCGGGGACGGCGAGCAGGGCTCGAACACCGACCCCGACCAGGTGGACGCCGTCGAGGTGCCCCAGCTCGGCGCCTGCCGCGAGCTCACCCCCGAGGACGTCGCGCGGACCGCGAACGCGACGCGCACCGTCGACTGCTCCGAGCCGCACACCGCGGAGACGTACAAGGTGGGCACGCTGCCCGAGGAGCTGCACGAGGCGGAGTACGACTCCCGCTCGCTGGGCGCGTGGGCGTACCGCACCTGCACCGAGGCGTTCGCGCAGTTCCTGGGGGCCGACCAGTCGACCGTGATGCGCGCCCGCGTCAGCTGGGCGTGGTTCCGACCGTCGGAGAAGGCCTGGGACGAGGGTGCCCGGTGGTACCGCTGCGACATCGTCGGCGGCGGCGAGCAGTCGACGGAGTACGTGGAGCTGCCCGAGACCGCGCAGGGCCTGCTCACCGGCCTGCCGCCCGAGGACCGCTGGATGACCTGCGTGGACGGCGACACCGTCGACACGGGCGCGAAGGTGGCCTGCGACCAGCCGCACACGTGGCGCGCGGTCACCACCGTCCAGGTCGGCACCGCCGACGACGAGTACCCGGGCGACGACGTCGTGCAGGTCCGCAGCCGCGACTTCTGCTCCGAGTCCGTCAGCGCCTGGCTGGGCTACCCCCTCGACTTCGACTACGGCTTCACCTGGTTCGGCCAGGGGCAGTGGGACGCCGGCAACCGGCGCACGATCTGCTGGGCGAAGACCGAGCAGTGAGGCCGACCGCCCGGGTACGCCACGCTGCCGCGGCCGCGGCGGCCGTCCTCCTGCTCGCGTCCGCCTGCAGCAGCGGCGACGACGACACCGTGGAGCCGAGCCCCACCAGCGAGCCGACCGCGCCGCCCACGGCCAGCGCCGCGGAGCGCCCGCCGGCGGACGCCTGCTACGAGCTCACGATCGACGAGGCCCTGGCCCCCACCTCCTCGTCCGCCCCGGTGGACTGCGCGGACGGCGCCGGGAGCGTCACGTCCGTGACCTACGAGGTCGGCGCCCTGTCCACGTGGGTGGACGGGCACCTGCTGGCGGTCGACTCCGCCCAGGTCCAGGGCGCGCTGGCCTCGACCTGCCGCCGCAACCTCGCGGCGTACCTCGGCACCGACCAGACGACGCTGCGCCTCAGTGTCGTGACGCCGATCTGGTTCTCCCCCACGGTGGAGGAGTCGGACGCGGGCGCGGACTGGTACCGCTGCGACGCGACCGCCGTGATCGACAGCGAGCGGCTGGGCGCGCTGCCCGTCCCCCTCGAGGGCGCGTTCGCCGACGGCGCGGGGGCGCTGGCCCTGTGCGGAACGGCCGAGCCCGGCGCCGAGGACTTCCGCCGGATCGCGTGCGGGCTCGACCACGCGTGGCGCGCGGTCGAGGTCGTCGACGTCGGCGACGCCTACCCGGGCGAGGAGGCCGCCCAGGCCGCCGGCCAGGACCAGTGCCAGCAGGCCGGCCGGGAGGTGGCCGAGGACGCGCTGGACTACCAGTGGGGCTACGAGTGGCCGACCGCGGAGCAGTGGGCGGCCGGCCAGACGTACGGCCTCTGCTGGGTGCCCGCCTGACCCGCGCCCCGACGCGTCAGAAGCCGAGCCGGCGCAGCTGGCGCGGGTCGCGCTGCCAGTCCTTGGCGACCTTCACGCGCAGCGACAGGTGCACCGGGGTGCCGAGCATGGCGGCGATCTGGACGCGCGCCGTGCTGCCGATCTCCTTGAGCCGCGAGCCCTTGTGGCCGATCACGATCCCCTTCTGCGAGTCGCGCTCGACGAACACGGTGGCGTGCACGTCCAGCAGCGGCTTGTCCTCGGGGCGGTCCGGGCGCAGGCCCATCTCCTCGACGACGACGGCGATCGAGTGCGGCAGCTCGTCGCGCACGCCCTCGAGCGCGGCCTCGCGCACGAGGTCGGCGACGATCGCCTCCTCCGGGGTGTCGGACAGCTCGCCCTCGGGGTAGAGCGGCGGACCCTCCGGCAGCTGCGCCACGAGCAGGTCGGCCAGCAGGTCGACCTGGCTGCCGGCGGTCGCCGAGACCGGCACGATCTCGGCCCACTCGGTGTCGGTCTCCCGGCCCAGCTCGGCGATGGCGAGCAGGTGCTCGGCCAGCTGCTCCGGGGTCGCCAGGTCGGTCTTGGTCGCGACCGCGACCTTGGTCGTGCGGCGCACCTTGCCGAGCTCGCCGACGATGAAGCGGTCGCCGGGACCGATCTTCTCGTTCGCCGGGAAGCACACGGCCACCACGTCGACCTCGGCCCACGTCGTCGTCACGAGGTCGTTGAGCCGCTCGCCCAGCAGGGTCCGCGGGCGGTGCAGGCCCGGGGTGTCGACCAGCACCAGCTGGGCGTCGTCGCGGTGCACGATGCCGCGCACCACGGTGCGGGTCGTCTGCGGCTTCGAGCTGGTGATCGCGACCTTCCGGCCGACCAGCGCGTTCGTCAGCGTGGACTTGCCGGCGTTGGGGCGCCCGACGAACGACGCGAACCCGGAGCGGTGGCCCTCGGCGCGGTCCCCGAACGTCGGCGGGGCGGGGGGCGGCAGGTCGCTCATCGGTTCTCCTCGTGCTCCCGGGCGGCGTCGTAGTCCGCCCAGATCTGGTCGTCGGTCTTGCCCGCGGCCTTCCCGGCCGCGTAGATCGGCGCCGGGTCGACAGCGCGCGGCTGGCGCCGCTGCCCGCCCCCGCGCCAGTAGCCCATCACGTCGTAGGCCGTGCTCGGCAGCCCGACGACGCGCATCAGGTGCTTGCGGATCGCGCGCATCTGCGCCGACTCCCCCGCCATCCAGAAGTAGCCCTCACCCTCCGGCCACGCGATCTGCTCGACCACCTCGCCGAGCCGGCTCTCACCCTCGCCGGGCGGCGCCGACCAGGTGACGTCGACGTCGCGGGGCAGGTAGGACGCGAGCAGCGCCGGGTCGTCGGGCACCTCGGCCCACACGCGCACCGGCAACGCCGGACGCGCCGTGCGTACCTCCTCGAGCGTGCGGGCGATGGCGGGCAGCGCCGTGAGGTCGCCCACCAGCAGCAGCCACGCGGCGTCGTCGGGCAGGCTCAGCGAGCCCTTGGGCTCGGTGACGGTCACGGTCTCGCCGACGCAGTCGCGCAGCGCCCACTCGGTGACCAGCCCGACCTCGTGCACCACGACGTCGAGCACCAGCTCGGCGTCCGCGCCGTCGCGCGGCGGCGTCCAGGAGCGCACGGTGTAGTAGCGGCTCTGGAACTGCCCGGGCACCACGAGGCCGACCCACTCGTCGCTGGTCCCCGTGCTGCGGAACTCCGCGAGACCGGGGCCGGCGAGCACCAGCCGCACCAGGTGCGGCGTCAGCTCGGTGCGCGACACGACGGTCGCGGCGTACTGCTGGGCCCGGGTGCTCACCGGCGAAGGGTAGGTCAGACGCCGAAGGTGTGGCGAAGCGGGTAACCGCTCTCCCCGGTCTCGTCCGTGCGGGTCGCGAGCACCTGGTGGAGCTGGATCTCGTTGCGCTCGAAGGCGATCCGAGAGCCGGTCATGTAGATGCCCCAGACCTTCGCCGTGCCCTCCCCGACCTCCGCGACCGCCTCGTCCCAGCCCGCGACGAGGTTCTCCGACCAGCCCTGCAGCGTCCGGGCGTAGTGCACGCGCAGGTTCTCCGTGTGCTGCACCTCCAGACCCGCGTCCTGCGCGTCCATGACGATGCGCCCCGAGCCCGTCAGCTCCCCGTCGGGGAAGACGTAGCGGTCGATGAACGCGCCCGTGCGGGTCGGCAGGTTGTGGGCGCGGGTGATCGAGTGGTTGAGCAGGCGACCGCCCGGCTTGAGGCGGTCGCGCAGGAACGCGAAGTACGCCGGGTAGTTGCGCACCCCGATGTGCTCGGTCAGACCGATCGAGCTGACGGCGTCGAACCCGTCCTCGACGACGTCGCGGTAGTCGAGGTGGCGCACCTCCGCGAGGTCGGAGAGCCCAGCGGCGTCGATCGCCTGCTTGGCCCACTCGGCCTGCTGCAGGCTCAGCGTCACCCCGAGCGCCTTGACGCCGTACTCCCGCGCGGCGTGCATGACCATGCCGCCCCAGCCGCAGCCGACGTCGAGCAGGCGCTGGCCCGGCTGCAGGTCGAGCTTGCGCGCGACCAGGTCGAACTTGGCCGCCTGCGCCTCCTCCAGCGTCGCGTCCGCGGTCTCGAAGACGGCGCAGGTGTAGGCCATCGACGGGCCCAGCACGATCTCGTAGAACCGGTTCGAGACGTCGTAGTGGTGGCCGATCACCTCAGCGTCGCGCACGAGCGAGTGCCGCAGGCCCTCCACGGCGCGGCGCCAGCGCGGCAGGTGCTCCTGCGGCGGCACGGGCGGTGGCTTGAGGTGGCCGAGCCCCAGCCCGCGCAGCAGCCGCAGCGCCTCGGCGGCCCCGGGGCGGCGGAACGAGAGCTGGCTGAGCAGCAGCACGAGGCCGTCGTAGGGGTTGCCGGGGTGCACGCCGGAGACCTGCAGGTCGCCCATCACGTACGCCCTCGCGATCCCCAGGTCGCCGGGCGCCGTGAGGATGTAGCGCAGGCCCCGCTCGTTGACGAGGTGGAGGCCGACCGCCGCGTCCTCGGGCCCGGCGGACGAGCCGTCGTAGGCCGTGAAGCGCACCGGCATGCCGTGCTTCATGAGGGTCGAGATGGCCTCTCCGATGGAGAGGGTGGGGACCGTCGGGGAGCTGCTCACTGTCGTCGCACCGCCTTCGCGTAGAGGGTCGAGAGTCGCTGGTCGGGGTCGTAGGTCTCCTTGACGCGCGCGAGCGCGGGCCCGTCGTAGAGCCGGTCGAACGTCTCGGGGTCGTAGAACGCCTCGGAGTAGAGGGACTTGTGGCCGTCGAGCTCGTGCACCCGCTGCTCGACGGCGCGGTTCACGGGCGCGTCCGGGGCCTCGGGGCCGACGGGCACCGTGCCCCAGAAGCCCGCGTTGACGTAGGTGCGCCCGGCCTCGAGCGGGTACGCCGTCCAGGTGCGGCCGCTGCCGGGGCCGTCGGGCTCGCGCAGCCGCAGCGGGCACAGCCACACGGGCCGCATCCCGACGTGCTCGTCGAACCAGGACAGGAACTCGGGCAGGCGCTCGGCGGGCACCTCGACGTCCTGGATCACCCGCTCCCGCTGGGGACGCTTCCGCCAGCGGTCGATGCGGTCCACCACGCCGTGGCGGCGCTCGAGCGCCACGAGCCGGTGGTAGACGTCGGAGCGGCGCTTCGAGGCGGGCCAGAGGCGCCGGACCCGCGGGTCGTGCAGGCCGAAGGCGCCCGAGCACCAGAACCAGTCGGTGTCCCAGCGCCACAGGTAGTCGGCGATGCCCAGCAGGTCGGTCGCGCGCTCCTGCACCGATCGGAAGTAGATCTCGTCCACGTAGGTCGACGGGCGCGCGCCCGCCGGGTCGTTCGTCCAGCGCGCCAGCGTCAGGTAGAGCTCGTCGGGCGCGAACGCCACGCCGTCGAGCCCGTCGACCCGCTCGCCCTCCCAGCGCCGCGTCGCGACGATCTCCTCGACCGCCTCGACCAGCCGGTGCGCGTCGTCGAACCGGACGTGGCGCAGCGCGGCCCAGGCCGGCACGGGCTCCAGCGCGATGCGCAGGCGCGTGGCGTACCCCAGCGAGCCGTAGGAGTTCGGGAAGGCGGCGAAGAGGTCGGCGTGCTCGTTGTCGGCCGTCGCGGTGACGATCTCGCCGGCGCCCGTCAGCACGTCCATCTCGAGCACGCTCTCGTGCGGCAGCCCGTTGCGGAACGAGGTGGACTCGATCCCGAGACCGGTCACGGCGCCGCCGAGCGTGATGGTGCGCAGCTGGGGCACCACGAGCGGGATCAGCCCGTGGGCGAGCGTGACGTCGACGAGGTCCTCGTAGGTGCACATGCCCTGGACGTCCGCCGTGCGCCCGGCGGGGTCGACCGACACGACGCCGCCCAGGCCCCGGACGTCGAGACCGGGCGCGCGGGTCGCGTCGCGCGGGCGGAAGAGGTTGGAGGTGCGCTTCGCCAGCCGCACCGGGTCGCCGGGGCCGAGGGCCGCGTACGAGGCGAGCAGCGCGTCCGTGGCGGCTGCGTGGGCGGCGGCTCCGACGGTGTGCACGCAGCAGAGACTAGGACCGTCGCCGCGGCCGCAGTACCGACTTTCGTCCCGTCCTGGCCGAGCCTCAGGTGGTGACGGTCACGTCCACGACGCCCCGCGCGTCGCCGAGGTGCACGGGCACGTCGGCGCCCGTGAAGTCGCGCAGGGCCGCCAGGTCCGCCTCGTCGGCAACGTCGGTGTCGGCGAGCAGCACGACGGCCTCCAGCGACCGCGCGCCCGAGGAGACGGCCATGGCCAGGCAGCCGGCGACCGCGGAGACCTGCAGCGACGGCAGGGCGACGGCCGCCGCCGCGTACGTCCGGCCGTCCTGGTCGCGCACCGCCGCACCCTGCGTCGCCCGGGCGCGGGCTCGGGTGGCGCGGGCCAGTGTCACCAGCTTCTGGTCCTCCGCGGCCAGCTCGACGGTCATGACGCCTCCTCCTGCTCGGTGCCCGTCAGGCGGGTCACCACGACGGTGCTGATCTGGTTGCGGCGCCCCTTGACGCCCTCGGCACGGAAGCCCAGGCCGTGCGCCTCGACCACCGACCCCGGGATGGGCACGAGACCGAGGTGCTTGGCCATCAGGCCGCCCACCGAGTCCACGTCCTCCTCCTCGACGTCGTAGCCCTCGAACAGGTCGTCGAGGTGGTCGATCGGGAAGCGCGAGGACACGCGGTAGGTCAGCTCGTCGACCTGCTCGACGTCGATCTCGTCGACGTCGTGCTCGTCGGCGATCTCCCCCACCAACTCCTCGAGGACGTCCTCGATGGTGACGATCCCGGCGGTCCCGCCGTACTCGTCGACCACGACCGCGATGTGGCGCCGCATCGCCTGCATCTCGGCGAGCAGCGAGGCGACCGGCTTGGAGTCGGGCACGAAGTGCGCCGTGCGCATGTGGTCCTCGATGCGCTCGGTGATGTCGGCGTCGCCGTCGTGGTCCTCGAAGTCGTGGCGGGCGACGTCCTTGAGGTAGGCGAAGCCCACGACCTCGTCGAGGTTCTCGCCGACCACCGGCATCCGGGAGTAGCCGCTGCGCAGGAACAGCGACATGGTCTGGCGCAGGTTGCGGTGCCGCTCCACGAAGACCACGTCGGTGCGCGGCACCATCACCTCGCGGGCGATCGTGTCCCCGAACTCGAAGACGGAGTGCAACATCTTGCGCTCGCCCGACTCGATGACGGCGCTCGCCTCGGCCAGGTCGACGAGCTCGCGCAGCTCGGTCTCCGTCGAGAACGGGCCCTCCCGGAAGCCCCGGCCCGGGGTGATCGCGTTGCCCACGAGGATCAGCAGCCGCGGCACCGGGCCGAGCAGGCGCGTCACGAGCCACACGGGCAGCGCCGAGGCCAGCGCCACGGTCTCGGGGTGCTGGCGCCCGAGCGTGCGTGGCGCCACGCCGATCACGACGAAGGAGACCACGAGCATGATCGCGACGGTGAGCAGCACGCTGCCCCACCAGCTCTCGAGCTCCTCGTCGACGTGCAGCGTGACGAGGACGATCGCGAACACCTCGGCGAACAGGCGCAGCAGGATCAGCGAGTTGAGGTAGCGGGGCGGGTCGTCGAGGATCCGGGCGAGGAAGGCGGCGCCGCCCCTGCCCTCGGCCGCGAGCTCGTCGGCGCGCGCGGGCGAGAAGCGCGACAGGGCCGTGTCGGCCGCCGCGACGAGCCCGGCGAAGACGACGAGACCGATCGCCACGACGATCACCCACACGTCATCCACGGCGTCGGACCCTACCTGCCGGCGAGCGCCGGCGGCCGCGGGAGGCGGCGTCGACGGCCGTGCTCACCTCGCGGTGCGCCAGCGCGCTAGCAGGTCGTCCTGGAGACCGAACATCTCCTTGTGCTCCTCCGGCTCGGCGTGGTCGTAGCCGAGGAGGTGCAGGATCCCGTGCACCGTGAGCAGCTCGACCTCCGCGAGCGTCCCGTGCCCCGCCGTCGCCCCCTGGCGCTCGGCCACGCTCGGGCTCAGCACGAGGTCGCCGAGGACGCCCTCCTCCGGCTCCTCGTCCAGCAGCCCGGGACGCAGCTCGTCCATCGGGAAGGCGAGGACGTCGGTCGGCCCCTCCTTGCCCATCCACTGCTCGTTGAGCTCGGCGATCGTCGCCTCGTCGACCGCCTTGATGCACAGCTCGGCCTCGGGGTGCACGCGCATCGCGTCCATCACGAAGCGGGCCAGGCGGGCCAGGTGGTCGGCGTCGACGATCGCGGTGTCGGACTCGTCCAGGACCTCGATGCTCACGAGGACCTCCCGGGCCGCGCCGGGTTGCGCTGCTGCCCGCCGCCGTGGCGCGGCGGCTGCTCGGCGTCGTAGGTGTCGTACGCCGCGACGATGCGCGCGACCAGCCGGTGGCGCACCACGTCGGAGCTGGTCAGGCGGTTGAACGAGAGGTCCTCGACCCCGTCGAGGATCTGCTCGACCACGCGCAGCCCGGAGGCCTGCCCGTTCGGCAGGTCCGTCTGCGTCGTGTCGCCGGTGACGACGATCTTCGAGCCGAACCCCAGGCGGGTCAGGAACATCTTCATCTGCTCGGGCGTCGTGTTCTGCGCCTCGTCGAGGATGATGAAGGCGTCGTTGAGCGTGCGGCCGCGCATGAACGCCAGCGGCGCGACCTCGATCGTGCCCGACGCCATCAGCTTGGGGACCAGCTCGGGGTCCATCATGTCGTGCAGCGCGTCGTAGAGCGGCCGCAGGTAGGGGTCGATCTTCTCGCTCAGCGTGCCGGGCAGGTAGCCGAGCCGCTCCCCCGCCTCGACCGCCGGCCGGGTCAGGATGATCCGGTTGACGTCCTTGGCCTGCAGCGCCTGCACGGCCTTGGCCATCGCGAGGTACGTCTTGCCCGTGCCCGCCGGGCCGAGGCCGAACGTGATCGTGTGCTTGTCGATCGCGTCGACGTAGCGCTTCTGGTTCAGCGTCTTCGGCCGGATCGTGCGACCACGGTTCGAGAGGATGTTGAGGCTCAGCACCTCGGCGGGACGCTCGGTGGTCTCGGCCCGCAGCATGCCGATCACGCGCTCGACGGTCTCGCCGGAGACGCCCTGGCCGGTGCGGATCAGGGTGACGAGCTCGCCGAGGAGCCGCTCGGCGAGCGCGATCTCGGCCGGCTCGCCCTCGAGCGTGATGCGGTTGCCGCGCACGTGCACCCGGGCGTCGAACGCCTTCTCGATCGCACCGAGGTGCTCGTCCCCGGCTCCGAGGAGGCTGACCATGTCGATGCTGGTCGGCACCGTGACGGTGTGCCGGGTGGTGGCGTCGATGGTGGGTTCGGTCATGGAAGCCCGGAGGGCGCCCTTCTGCTGCGGCGACAGGTTCCCCACCATGCTACGCCGCCCTCGTGGGGCGGGCGCGAGCGAGTTTCCGCCGCGGTCGGGCGGACGGGCGTACGCCCTCAGGCCGGCCAGGTGAGCCGCTCGCCGCCGATCACGTGCAGGTGGGCGTGGAAGACGGTCTGGCCGGCGTCCTCCCCCGTGTTGAAGACCAGGCGGTAGCCGCTGAGCCCCTCGGCGTCCGCGACGGCCTGAGCGCTGGTCAGCAGGTCGGCCGCGGTGGCCGGCTCCGCCGCCGCGAGCGCGGCGGCGTTCGGCTGGTGGGTGCGCGGCACCACGAGCACGTGCGTCGGCGCGACCGGGTTGACGTCGCGGAACGCGACCGTCGTGGGCGTCTCGTGGACGACGGTGGCGGGGATCTGGCCCGCGACGATCTTGCAGAACAGGCACTCGGCGCTCATGCGCTCACCGTAGGGCCCGCCCGGGCGCAACCGGAACCGCCGCCCGGGCGTCTGACAGACGAGGCCTCCACGAGGTCCCCGCGAGGTTCCCGGCGAGCGCGGGGACGGGGACCGCTACGGTCAGCCTCGACACGCACGTCCCACGCGTCCCACCAGCACCATCCTTCACGGTCACCGCCCAGAGAGGCCACGAGATGTCCCGTCCCACGACCCGCCGGACCACGCCCCGCCGCATCCTCGCGCCCCTCGCCGCGGGCGCCGTGCTCGCCGCCACCCTGGTCGCGTGCGGCGAGGAGGACGTGGCCCCCGGCGACCCGGGCACCCCGAGCGAGAGCGCGACCGAGACCGCCGACGACGGTGCCGGGACGCCCGCGCCGAGCAGCGAGCCCACCGCGACCGAGACGGGCGAGCCGACCGCGGTGGCGGCGTACTTCGTCGTCGACGGCCCGCGCGGCCCCGTCCTGACCCGCGAGTTCCAGCAGGCCTCCGACGGCGGGCTCCCCGGTGCGCTCGAGCTGCTCGCCGGCGAGCCGCTCGACCCGGACTACACCAACCTCGTCGCGGGCTGGGTCGGCGGCGCCGAGCAGGCCGACGGCGAGATCCGCGTGACCGTCAGCGGCCCCGCCCCGGGTGCGGCCCTCGACGTGGACCCGGCCCTGGCGGTGCAGCAGGTCGTCCTCACCCTCCAGGCGGCCGTCGGGGACACGCTGCCCGTGCGCTTCGTCGACTCCTCCGGCGCCGAGGTCGGCGAGCTCGGCGGCGCGACCAACCCGGTCTCGGCCGCCCCGGCGCTCGAGACGCTCCTGCCCGTCAGCATCGACGACCCCGCCGAGGGCTCGACGGTCTCGGGGACCTTCACGGCCCGGGGCCGCGCGAACACCTTCGAGAACACCGTCGTGTGGCGCGTCCTGGACGGCGAGGAGGTGGTGCTGGAGGGGTTCACCACGCACGAGGGCAGCTGGACCGAGGAGCGCCTGCACGCGTGGGAGACCGAGATCGACGCCAGCGGTCTCGAGCCCGGTTCGTACACCTTGGTCGTCACCAGCGACGACGTCTCCGGCGGAGAGGGCCCCGGCCCGGCGCAGGACACCAAGGACGTCACGATCGGCTAGGCCCAGCGCGACGTCCGGGCCAGCAGGGCGGCGGCCGCGGCGAGCCCGGCGGTGGAGGTGCGCAGGACCTCGGCCCCCAGGCGTACGGTCGTCGCCCCGGCGGCCTCGAAGGTCGCGACCTCGGCGTCGGTCAGCCCGCCCTCCGGGCCGACGACGATGCCGATCCGGGTGTCCGCGGCCTCCGGCGCGCTCGGCAGCGCGACGTCGCCCAGCGACGCGCGGCCCTCCTCGTGCAGCACGACGACGACGTCCAGTGCGGCCACGAGCTCGGCCGCCCGGTCCGTCGTCGCCAGCGCGGTCACCTCGGGGAACCAGGGCCGGCGCGCCTGCTTGGCGGCCTCGCGGGCCGTCGCGGCCCAGCGCGCGTGCGCCTTCGCCGCCCGCTCGCCGCGCCACACCGCGACGCTGCGCTCGGCGGCCCACGGCACGATCCGCTCGACGCCGATCTCCGTGAGGACCTCGACGGCGAGCTCCCCGCGGTCGCCCTTGGGCAGCGCCTGCACGACGGTCAGGGCCGGAGCGGGCGGCGGCACGTCGACCACCTCGTCGACCTCGACCTCGAGCAACCGCTTGCCGGCCGTGACGACGGGGCCCACGACGGCGCGGCCGCGGCCGTCCACGAGGCGGACGCGCTCGCCGACGGCGAGCCGTCGCACGACCACGGCGTGGTGCGCCTCGTCGCCCTCGACCCGGACGCGGCCGCCGCGAGCGGCGCCCGCGAGGTCCTCGGCGAGGTGGACGGGGAGCGACACGTCAGTGGGCGAAGCGGTCGCGCCAGCGTCCGAAGACGGACTTGCGGTGGACCTGCAGCGACCCGTCGCTGGCCTGCTCCTCGCCGCGCAGCTCCGCGAGCTCGCGCAGCAGGGCCTCCTGGCGGGAGTCGAGCTTCTGCGGCGTCTCGACGGCGACGGTGACCACGAGGTCGCCCCGGGCGCCGCCGCGCAGGCCGGGCACGCCGCGACCGCGCAGCACCTGCTCGGTGCCGGACTGCGTGCCGGCCTTCACCTCGAGCGGCACCTCGGTCTCGAGATCGGTCTCCTTGCCCTCGCCCACGAGGTCGGCCTCGAGCAGCGGCAGCCGGATCGACGCACCGAGCGCGGCCGCCGTCATCGGCAGCGTCACCTCGCAGTGCAGGTCGTTGCCGTCGCGCACGAAGAACTCGTGGTCGGCGACGCGGATCTCGACGTAGAGGTCGCCGGCGGGCCCGCCGCCCGGGCCGACCTCGCCCTGCTCGGTCAGCTGCACGCGGGTGCCGTTGTCGACGCCCGCCGGGATCTTCACCGTGAGCGTGCGGCGCGAGCGCACCCGGCCCTCGCCGGAGCAGGTGCGGCACGGGTCCGGGATGACCGAGCCGAAGCCGCGGCACGCCGCGCAGGGGCGCAGCGTGCGGATCTCGCCGAGGAAGGAGCGCTGCACGTGGGCGACCTCGCCGGCGCCGCGGCAGGTCGTGCAGGTCTGCGGGCTGGAGCCGGGCGCGGCGCCGTGGCCCTCGCAGGTCTCGCAGACCACGGCCGTGTCGACCTTGAGCTCGCGGGTCACGCCGAAGGCGGCCTCGGCCAGCTCGACGTCGAGGCGGATCAGGGCGTCCTGGCCGCGGCGCTGGCGCGGTCGCGGACCGCGGCCCTGGCCGCCGGCCTGACCGCCGGCGGCGCCGCCGCCGAAGAAGGCGTCCATGATGTCCGTGAAGGAGAAGCCCTGCCCGGCGCCGCCACCGAAGCCGGCGCCGCCGAACGGGTCGCCGCCGCGGTCGTACGCCGCGCGCTTCTGCGGGTCCGAGAGCACCTCGTAGGCCTGGCTGACCTCCTTGAAGCGGTCCTGGGTCGCCGGGTCGGGGTTGACGTCGGGGTGCAGCTGGCGGGCCAGTCGCCGGTACGCCTTCTTGATCGCGTCCGCGTCGGCGTCACGGCTGACGCCGAGCAGCTCGTAGAGGTCCTGGCTCACGTGTGTCCTGTCCATCGTTTCCGTTGCGGGTGCGGGTGGGGTGTCCGGTCGGCGCGGTGCGCGGCGCCGGCTCAGCCGTTCTCGTCGAGGATCCGCGACATGTAGCGCGCGACCGCGCGCACCGCCGCCATGGTGCCGGGGTAGTCCATGCGGGTGGGGCCCACGATGCCGAGCGTGGCCAGGGCGTCCGGGCCGACGCCGTACCCCGTCGTGACCACGCTCGTGCCCGAGAGCTCCTCGAGCGGGCCCTCGGCACCGATCCGCACGGTGACGCCGCCGCCGGTGGTGGCCTCGCCGAGCAGCTTGAGGAGGACGACCTGCTCCTCCAGCGCCTCGAGCATCGGTCGCAGCACCGTGTCGATGCCCTCCCCGAAGCGGGCGAGGTTCGCCGTCCCGGCGACGACGACGCGCTGGTCGGCCGCGTGGTCGGCGAGGGCGTCGACGAGGACGCCGACCACGTCCGCGGTCACGCCGGCGGCGTCGGTCGTCGCCGCCCCGGGCTCGAGCCCGCGGTCGGGACCGGCGTCGCGGCCCTCGCCCGAGGCGGCGCGCAGGGCCGCGAGACCGTCCGCGGCGGCCGTCAGCCGCTCGCCGACGACCGCGCGGTTGACCTGCGTGCGCAGGTCGGCCACGGCGTCGTCGTCGAGGTCCCGGTCGACCTCGACGAGCCGCTGCTCGACCCGGCCGTTCGAGAGGATGAGCACGACGAGCAGCCGTCGTGGCGTCATCGCGACGACCTCGACGTGGCGCACCGTGCTGTTGGACAGGATGGGGTACTGCACCACCGCGACGTGGTGGGTCAGCTGCGAGAGCAGCCGGACGCTGCGACGCACGGTGTCGTCGACGTCCACGGCGCCCTCGAGGAACGTCGAGATCGCCCGCTTCTCCGCCGACGACATGGGCTTGACGCCGGCGAGCCGGTCGACGAAGACGCGGTAGCCCTTGTCGGTGGGGATCCGGCCGGCGCTGGTGTGGGGCTGGTGGATCAGCCCCTCCTCCTCGAGCTGCGCCATGTCGTTGCGCACGGTGGCGGGCGAGACCCCGAGGCCGTGGCGCTCGACCAGCGCCTTCGACCCGACCGGTTCCTCGGTGGACACGTAGTCCTCGACGATGGCGCGGAGCACGGCCAGACGACGCTCCTCGACCACTGCAGCACCTCCTGTCGGCCCCGTACCCGTCCCCGTCCCGTCCTCGCGGGGAGCGGACACCTCGGTGCCTGGCACTCCCGCGACGCGAGTGCCAAGCCTACTCCGGAGTCGCGCGGGGCGTGAGTCGACGGGTCCCCGCACCGGCCGACGCCGGAGCCGACGCCGGGGCGAGCGGGCATCCGCGCCTCGGACGCCCTTGACCGCCGCCCCCACCTGCAGGTTAGCCTTGCCTAAGTCGCTCTCCAGGAGGTCCTTGTGCTCCCCATGCTCGCGTCGGCCGATCCCGACCAGCTCGCCGCCCGTGCCCGCAGCGCCCTGTCCTGCCCGGCGGCGGCGAGCATGGTGGTGCGCGGCACCGAGCACCTCTTCGGCGGCGAGGACCTGGGGCTGCAGGACCGCGACGGCGTGCCGACGCTGGTGTGCCGGCGGGGCTCGGTCGTCGAGCACGCCGGGGCCGCCCGGCAGAAGGCCCTGCTGCGCCTGATCTCCGGCGTGGTCGAGGACGACAGCACGACCGAGTCGGTCGTGCTCGCCGGTCGCCTGGCGGTGCCCGAGCCCTGCTGCGACCCGAGCATGAGCGCGGTCGCCATCGAGCCGAGCATCATCATGCTGATCCGCACGAACGCCGACGGCACCAGCCGGCAGTACCGCGTGCCCACCGCCCTGTTCCGCAGCCCCGTCCACGCGCTGAACGAGGGCTACCTCCTGCGCTGCACCGAGCACATGAACGAGTGCCACGACGCCGAGCTGCGCCAGGCCGTCTCGCTGTGCACGGGCACGCCGGCGCCCTACCTGGCGGGCGCCGCCATCGCGGGCCTCTCGCCGCAGGGCGTGGAGGTCCAGTGGGTCGACGGCGACGGCGCCCACCTGCGGCGCGTGGCGTTCGAGCGTCGGGCGAGCACGCCCGACGAGCTCGCCACCTCGCTGCGCGACCACCTGCACTCCGGGCTCTGCTGAGCGACCCGCACCACCCGGTTCCGTAGGGTCGCGGCCATGGGCCGCTCCCCCGCCACGACCACGTTCGTCGAGGTCGCCGACCGCGTCTGGGTCGCGCGGCACGAGTGGTACGACGTCAACGTCACCCTGGTCGCGGGCGGCGAGGGCGCGCTGCTCGTCGACACCCTCGCCTCCGAGCACGCGGCCGCCGGGCTGCGCGACGAGGTCCGACGGGTCCTCGGCACCACCCCGCTCGTCGCGGTGGTGGACACCCACGAGCACCACGACCACGTGCTCGGCAACGCCACGCTGCTGGACGCCTGGCCCGACGCCCTCCTCGTCGGCCACGAGGAGGCCGCGCGCCGGATCCCCGAGGTCCTGCCCGCGCAGCTGGCCCGCGCGGTGGCCGACGGCCACCCGCGCGCCGAGGAGATGGCCGCCAGCCGCGTGCTGGCGCCGACGACCACGTTCTCCCTCGCGCACGCCGTGCAGCTGGGCGACCGGCTGGTCGAGGTGGTCCATCCCGGCCGCGGTCACACCGGCGGCGACGTCGTGCTCCGCGTGGCCGACGCGGACGTCGTCGTCGCCGGCGACCTCGTCGAGGCGGCGGACGACCCCGGCGCGGCGGTCCCGGCGTACGGGGACGACTCCTTCCCGCTGGAGTGGCCGGCCACGGTCGAGACCGTGCTCGGGCTGGTGACGCCGACGACGCGGGTGGTGCCCGGGCACGGCCCGGTGGTCGACCGCTCCTTCGTGCTGGACCAGCACGGGTCGTTGGCGGCGCTCGCCGCCCAGGTGGTCGACCTGGCGGCGACCGGGGTCGGTCCCGACGAGGCCACGGCCGCCGGCACGTGGCCGTTCCCCGTCGAGCGGCTGGGCGCCGCGGTGGCCCGCGGGTACGCCGCGCTGCCGCCGGGGGCGCGACGGCTCCCGCTCGTGTGAGCCGCGACCGGCTGCGGCGCGCCTGCCCCGGTCCTGTCGGTGCGGCCGCCTAGCGTTCTCCTCGTGCCCGACCGCTACGGATCCGACGTCCTGTCCACCGACTGGCGCGCGCCCAAGGGCGGCCGCGCCACCGAGCACCCGGCCGACAAGGGCCTGGTGGTCGAGGAGGTCACGACCGACTGGTGCGGCGAGATCGTCGCCGTCGACCGCGACCTCGACACGCTGACCCTGGAGGACCGTCGTGGCAAGCGCCGCACGTTCCCCCTCGGTCCGGGCTTCCTGCTGGAGGGGCGCCCCGTGATCCTGACCGCGCCGGTGCGCGCCGCGGCGCCGAGCGCGCCGCGTCGCACGGCCTCGGGGTCGATCGCCGTGCCGGACGCCCCCGCCCGGGTCGCCCGCGAGTCGCGGATCTTCGTCGAGGGCCGCCACGACGCGGAGCTCGTCGAGAAGGTGTGGGGCGACGACCTGCGCATCGAGGGCGTCGTCGTGGAGTTCCTCGGCGGCGTCGACGACCTCGCCGAGCACCTCGTCGACTTCCGCCCCGGCCCGGGCCGCCGCGTCGGCGTCCTGGTCGACCACCTCGTGCGTGGCTCCAAGGAGAGCCGCATCGCCGACTCGATCAGCCGCTCCGCGGCGGGCAGGCACGTGCTGATCGTGGGCCACCCCTTCGTCGACGTGTGGCAGGCGGTGAAGCCCGAGCGCCTCGGCATCCCGCAGTGGCCGACGGTGCCGCGCTCGATGGAGTGGAAGCACGGCGTGTGCCAGCAGCTGGGCTGGCCGCACCGCAACCAGGCGGACATCGCCCGGGCGTGGCAGCACATCCTGAGCCGCGTCTCGTCCTTCGCCGACCTCGAGCCGGCGCTGCTGGGTCGGGTCGAGGAGCTCATCGACTTCGTCACCGACCCGGCCGGCTGACCCGGCCGCCCCGGGCCCGCGAGGTTCACACGAGGAGGTCGCGCACCACACCGTCGGCCAGCAGGCGGCCCTCGCGCGTCAGCACGACCCGGTCCCGCTCGAGCGCCCCGGCCTCGACGAGCCCCCGGGCGACGAGGTCGGGCAACGCGGAGCGGCCCGTGGCGTCCAGCGCGGCGGTGTCGAGACCCTCGCGCAGCCGCGTCTCGAGCAGCACCCGCTCGGTGCGACGCACCTCGTCGTCGAGCACCTCCCGCGCGTGCCCCGGGGAGACCCCCTCGGCGAGGCGGCCGGCGTACGCCGCGGGGTGCCGCACGTTCCACCACCGCACGCCCCCGACGTGGGAGTGCGCCCCGGGCCCGACGCCCCACCAGTCGTCGCTGCGCCAGTAGGCCAGGTTGTGGCGGCAGGCGCTGGCGTCGCGGCGCGCCCAGTTCGACACCTCGTACCAGCGCAGGCCCGCCGCCTCCAGGGCGGCGTCGGCGATCAGGTACTTGTCCGCCAGGTCGTCGTCGTCCGGCATCGGGACCTCGCCGCGTCGCACGCGCCGGGCCAGCGCCGTGCCGTCCTCGACGATCAAGGAGTACGCCGAGACGTGGTCCGGCTCGCAGGCCAGAGCGGCCTCGAGGCTGGCGCACCAGTCGTCGACGGACTCCCCCGGCGTGCCGTAGATCAGGTCGAGGCTGACCTCGTCGAACCCGGCCGCCCGCGCGTCGCGGACCACCCCGGGCACCCGCAGCGGGTCGTGGGTGCGGTCCAGCACCGCCAGCACGTGCGGCACGACGGACTGCACGCCGAACGAGAGGCGGGTGAAGCCGCCGGCGCGGAGCACGGCCAGGTCCGCCGCGCTCACCGAGTCGGGGTTGGCCTCGGTGCTCACCTCCGCATCGGGGGCGAGACCGAACTCGTCCCCGATCGCGGACAGGATGCGCACGAGGTCCGCCGGCGGCAGCAGCGTGGGCGTACCCCCGCCGAAGAACACGGTGTCGACCGGGCGGTCGACGTCACCGAGGACCCGGCGGGCGAGGCGGATCTCGGCCACGGCGGCGTCCGCGTACGTCGTGCGCGAGGCGCCGCGCGGCGCGGCCGGACCACCGAGCTCGGTGGCGGTGTAGGTGTTGAAGTCGCAGTAGCCGCAGCGCACGCGGCAGAACGGCACGTGCACGTAGAACGCGAACGGCCGTCGCCCGAGCGCGCTCAGGGCGTCCGGCGGGAGCGACCCGTCGGACGGGACCGGGTCTCCCGGCGGGGGCGTGGACGGCACCCGGGGAGTCTCCCAGAGCCGCCTCAGACAGGCACGTTGAGGCGCAGCACGTAGCCCTCGTCCACCGAGCCGGTGAGGGTGGCCATCTGCAGCGAGTGGCCGTCGGAGAACACCATGTCGGAGTCGAGGCTGACCCCGTCGAGGTTCGTCGCGCTGTCGCCGTACCCGTCCGCGTCGGCGTACACGGCTGCGCAGACGTCCTCGGGGAACGCGATCTGCGAGGTCCGCAGCTTGCCGCTCGCGCTCGTGGCGTCGTCCACCGACCCGTAGACCTCGAAGTGCAGGTGGGGCCACCGCCCGGGGTAGCAACCCGGGAAGACGCTGGTGAAGGTGAGCGCCCCCGAGGCGTCGGCGACCTGCACGCCGCGCAGGTAGTTCTCGTCCTCGGCCCCCGACGAGTACAGCGAGTAGCGGCCGTCGCGGTCGCACTGCCAGAGGTAGACGGCGGCGCCCTCGTAGGGCGTCATGCCGTCGGCCGCGTTGTCGTAGATCATCAGACGGATCGTGAGCGGCACGCCCTCGGCGACGCCCGAGGCGTCGCCGAAGCTGGCGGTGATGTCGCTGCGCACGATGCCGGAGGCCGTCAGGATGTTGACGCCGTTGGTGCCGTCGGCGGGGTACGGCCCGTTCGTCTCCTCGGGGATGTCGCCGTCGTCGAGCCCCTCCTGGCTCGTCCCGTCCCCGCCGGGGGCGGCGCCGTCGCGACCGCCGGGGCCGCCGGGGCCGCCGCCCGCTCCCGAGGTGGCTCCCGCGCTGGCTCCCGCGGTCGCCGAGGAGCTGGCCGAGGACGCGGCACCGCTGCCGCTCGACCCGGTCGCACAGCCCGCGACGGTCACGGCGCCGACCGCGCCGAGCAGCCCGAGGACCCCGCGGCGGGCCATCGGGCGCCGCCCGACCATGCCGGCGTCCTGCATGACGGGCAGGTCGTGCGCGAGCCCCTCGCGGTGCTCGTCGTGCTGGTCCGGGTGGTGGGTGCGGTGCGTCACGGGGGTCCTCCTGACCGGGCACGAGCCCGGAGATGCCGATGGGTGCCGCCGGTCCTCCGACCGGCGACACCCATGACAGACCCGCTGCCTGTGGTCGCGCTGTGCGGCCTCTGTGCCGGGGCGAGGAACCCCGGCGGCCGCGCGGCTCAGGCGTACAGCTTGTCGATCGCCTCCGCGTTGTTGGCCTCGACGACGGGGCGCTTGACCTTCATCGAGGGCGTGAGCTCACCGGACTCGATGCTGAGGTCGTGGTCGAGGATCGTGTGCTTCTTGACCGTCTCCCACCGGTTCAGGCGGGCGTTGAGCTGCTCGACGTAGCCCGCGATGAGCTTCTGCATCTCGGCAGAGCTGACGACGTCGGTGTAGGACGCCCCCTCCATGCCGTTGTGCGAGGCCCAGTCGGCGACCTGGTCGGGGTCGAGGGTGATCAGCGCGACGCAGTAGTTGCGGTTGTTGCCGATCACGAGGAACTGGCTGGCGTACGGGCACAGCGCCTTGAACTGCGACTCGATCGCGGTCGGCGCGATGTACTTGCCGCCCGAGGTCTTGAACAGGTCCTTCTTGCGGTCCGTGATCTTGAGGAACCCGTCCTTGTCGAGCTCGCCGATGTCACCGGTGTGCAGCCAGCCGTCGGCGTCGAGCGTCTTGGCCGTCTCCTCGGGGAGGTTGTGGTAGCCCTCCATGACGTTGTGCCCCTTGATGAGCACCTCGCCGTCCTCGGCGATCTTGACCTCGCCACCCGGGAAGACGTGCCCGACGGACCCGAACTTGTACTCGTCGGGGTGGTTCACGAAGGCACCCGCCGCGTTCTCGGTCAGCCCGTAGCCCTCGAGGATGAGGATGCCCGCGGCGTGGAACCACTCGGCCACCTCCTGGTTGAGCGCCGCGGAGCCCGAGATGAAGAAGCGGACGCGGCCACCGAAGCGGTCGCGGACCTTGGAGAACACGAGCTTGTCGAACAGGCCGTGCTGCACCTTGAGGCCGAACGGGATCGAGCGGCCCTCGCGCTTGCGGCGGTCGACCTCGAGGCCGACGGCGAAGGCCTTCTTGAACAGCTTCTCCTTCGCACCGCCCTCGTTGGCCTGCATCGTGACGATCTTGCCGTGGGCCTTCTCGAAGATGCGGGGCGCGGCGCCCATGAAGGTCGGCTTGACGACACCCAGGTTGTCGACGATCCGCTCGACGCGGCCGTCGATGGCCGTGGCGAAGCCGCAGGCCATCTGCACGCTGAGCAGCACCTTGCCGAACGAGTGCGCCATCGGCAGCCAGAGGAACTGCAGGTCCTCCTCCGACAGGATCTGCTGGCTCTTGATGGCCTCGCCCTCGTAGACCCACGAGCGGTGCCGCAGCCGGACGCCCTTGGGGCGGCCGGTGGTGCCGGACGTGTAGATCAGGGTGGCGAGGGCCTCGGGCTCGATGGACTCCGAGGTCTTGCGCACCACGTCGGGCGTCTGGGCGAGCAGACCGTCGCCGAGGACCGCGAGGTCCTCCAGGCCGATCACCCAGTCGCCGTCGGTGGCCCCGGTGAAGGTGACGACCTTGAGGACGCTGGGCAGCTGGTCGCGGTGCTCGCGCAGCTTGGCGATCTGGTCGTCGTCCTCCGCGAAGACGACGCGGCTCTCGGAGTCGCCCAGGATGTACGCCACGTCCGCGGCGTTGGTGGTCGGGTAGACCGTCGTGGTGGCCGCGCCCGCCGCCATCACGGCCAGGTCCGCCAGGATCCACTCGTAGCGGGTGGCGGAGGCGATGCCGACCCGCTCCTCCCCCTCGACCCCGAGCGCGAGCAGACCGGCCGCGACGCGCGTGACCTGGTCGCCGACCTGCTTCCACGTCACCGACTCCCACGACTCGCCGACCGGGTAGCGGTAGGCCTCCCGGTCGCCGGACTTCTCGACGCGCTCGAAGAACTGCACGGCGACGTTGCGGGGCATGTGGTCGATGAACGACGGGTCTCGGTTGATCGGCATGGGGGGCGTACCGCCTCTCTCTGGGCTCGCGCCGCCGACGGCGCGGGTCACTGGATGCCTCCGTAACCTAGATCACTTTGCCTACCCGGGGGTAGCGAACGCCCACGAGTTGGCCGATCCGCCCCGACTTTCTACTTGCACAACTGGAAACCACTCATTACGGTTTCCAGCATGGAAAGCGATGACATCCGCGACCAGCTCCGTCAGATCGAGCGCGCCGAGGCCTCCCCCTACGTCGACCAGCGCCGCTCGCCGTGGTGGTTCGCCCCGGGCTTCGCCGCGTGGTTCGGCGCCATGGCCGCCGTGCAGTCGTTCCACTGGTCCGGGCTCTCCTCGAGCAGCATGTGGACCGCGCTGCTGATGCTGGCGGTCGTCCTGCCCCTCGCCGCACTGCTCGGGGCCTACATGTCCTGGCACCAGAGCTACCACGGGGCCTGGCCCCGGACGTTCGGCCCGAAGCCGCCGGAGATCCGGCGGGTGTACTGGTACTACTCGATCGGGTTCCTCCTCGGCGCGGCAGGACTCGTGGCCCTGGCGTTCGTGGTGCCGTGGTGGGTCACGGGACTGGCCACGACCGCCGTCGCGTACGTCGGCCTCCTCGCCTACGAGCGGGTCTACGAGCGCGCCGCCGACGCGGTCAAGGCGCGGCTCGCGTGACCCGCAGCGGCATCGGGGACCTGGACCCCGTCATCCACGCACCCAAGCGCCTCGCGGCGATGGCCGTGCTCTCGACGGCCGACCAGGTGACCTTCCAGTTCCTCAAGGAGCGGCTCGAGCTCGCCGACTCGGACCTGTCGAAGCAGATGTCCGCGCTCGAGGCGGCCGGCTACGTCGCCGTCGCGAAGTCGGGGCGCGGGCGCGGCGCGAGCACCTCCTTCAAGCTCACCCGGGCCGGGAGGACGGCGTACCGCACCCACCGCGACGCCCTGCGCGCTCTGCTCGGCGAGGACTGAGGTCGCGGGGGCCGGACCGGAAAGCGGTACGCCCGACGCGCCGCCCGCGTAGCGTCGGCCCGTGCCTCGTCCGCTGCTCGCCCTGGTCCTCGCGGCAGCCGCGACGCTGACGGCCTGCGGCGCCGCACACGGCCCACCGGCGTGCGGGAGCGTGTGGGTCGTCGGCGGGACACTGCCCGCCGACTACGCGATGTGCCAGCGGTCCGGGCCCCACGACAGCCTCACCGTGAGCCGCGTCCTCGAGTGCGGCGACGGCCGCCGGCTCGTGAGCTACCTGGGCGAGGACCCCCGGCTGTGGGCGTTCGCCGGCGGCACGATCGCGACCGCGAGCCCGGAGTACGCCGACGCGTACGAGGAGTGCACCGGCCTCGACTGGTCACGCCGTCCCGGCCGCTAGTCCTGGACCGCCTTGGCGATCGTGAGGCAGCGCGTCACGTGGTCCCGGTCGTCGCCGCCCCAGTGGGCGTTCAGGACGCTGCGCACCACGGTCCACGCGCGGGCCCGGTCCTCGTCGAGGCCGGCGGTGTCGACGAGGGTGTGGAAGCGGCGGCGGATGCCGTCGCGGACGCTGTCGCCGGGCACCTGGCCGTACTCCTCGAAGCGGTTGCGCAGCATCGGCTCCGGCTCGTAGTGCCGGTCCCCGGAGACCGGCTTCGGGTCGATGGCGACCCATCCGCGCTCCGGCGAGCGCAGCACGTTCCCGAAGTGCAGGTCGGCGTGCAGCAGCGTCCCGGTGCTGGCCGGGTCCGCGCACAGGTCCCGGGCGAGCGCGAGGCACTGCTCGACGAGGCGGCGCGGGATCGGCACGGCTCGGGCGTCGCGCTCCAGCGCGTCCGCCCACGCGGCGACGGACGACGGCAGCGTGCGCAGCTGGGGTCCGGCCGGCACGTGGAGGCGGCCGTACAGCTCGCCGACGACCTCGCAGGCCTCGACGTCCCACTGGTCGCCGAGGTCCTCGACGTCGAGCCGCTCGAGCAGCAGCGCCGAGCGCCCCGGGTCGGCGCGCAGCAGGCGTACCGCTCCCCGACCGGCCCACCGGCCCAGCGCGAGGTGCTCGTGCTCGGACTCGGGGTCGGGGAAGCCGACCTTCAGGGCGGCCGCCTCGCCGCGGTCGGTGCGCACGGGCAGGACCAGGGAGGCGTGGCCGTGCATCGGCTTGCCGTCGAGCCGCAGCTCCCACGCGGCCAGCAGGTCCGCGGCGCGGCGGGGCAGGCGGTCGAGCCAGTCGGCCCACTCCGGGCCCAGGTGACGCCGGGACGCCAGGGGCGCCGGCACCCGCACGACGGCGCTCACCCCGTTCCTCCGACGCCGGGGCGCTCCTGGTCGGCGAGGTAGCTCCCCGGCGTCATCCCGGTCACCGTGCGGAAGTCGTGCGTGAAGTGGGCCTGGTCGGAGTAGCCGAGGTCCGCCGCGATCGCCGCCAGCGACGTCTCCCCCGCCTTCAGCGCCACGACGGCGTCGTGGAGGCGGCGACGCTGCAGCAGCCACTTGGGCGAGAGCCCCACGCGCTGCTCGACGAGCCGGTGCAGCGCGCGCTCCCCCAGGTCGAGGGCGGCGGCGACCTCGGCGACCCGCGTCACCTCCGGGTGCTCGCGCAGCCAGTCGACCACCGTGTTGATCAGCATCCCCTGCTCGTCGACCGGCAGGAACCGCCGCAGCCGCCGCTCGTACGCCTCGATCACCGCCCGGTGCGCCACCGGGTCGCCCGGCGCCGGGTCCATCAGGGCCCGCACCTCGGCGGTGAGCGCAGCGCCGTCGAGACCCTCCAGCTCGCCCAGGTCGCAGTGCCCGTCGGTGAGCCCGCCCACCGGTCGCCCGAGCAGCAGGCGTCCGGCGGCCGGTCGCAGCATCACGCCGGCGGCGTACCCGTCCCCGCTCAGCGTCACCGTCGACAGGCCCCGCGTGACCCCGTAGAAGCGCGCGTACGTGTCGCTGACGACGACCAGGCACACCGGGTGCTGCAGGGTGCTCTGCGTGGTCGGCTCGGCCAGCGACCAGACCGGGATCCAGTAGCGGTCGACGAGGTCCGCCAGGTCGGGCGACGGGGTGTAGCGGTGGATGGGCGGGCTGGGCCGGGTGCGGCCGGTCAGGTGCGCCCGGTCGATCGGGCTCACCGGCTCGGGACCGCGGCGCTCGCTCACGTGTCCGATTATCACAAGCGCGCCCTGCGCGACCGGCCTAGCGTCACCGTCATGACCAGCCACCGCGCCACCACCCCGCAGCAGATCCGCTCCGACTACGTCGACCGCGCCGAGCGGCTCGCGGTGGTCCTCGACGATGCCGGCCCCCGGTGGGACGCGCCCACGCCGTGCGACGGGTGGACCGTGCGCGACGTGGTGCGGCACGCGGTCGACACGGAGGGCGAGCTGCTCGCCCGTCACGGCCTCGCCTCGCCACTGGCGCCCGACGCTCCCCACCCGGCGGACGCCGAGGACCTGGCCGCGTCGTGGCGCGCGTGGGCGGCCGGGGTCGCCGCCGTGGTGGACGACGAGGCGCTGGCGACGACGTACGACGGGTTCTTCGGCCCCACCACCGTCGGGGAGACGCTGCGCGACTTCTACACGTGGGACCTCGCCGTGCACGCGTGGGACGTCGCACGGGCGACCGGTCAGGCGTACGCGCTGTCCGACGCCGAGGCGGCGGCCCACGAGGAGACGGCCGCCGCGTGGGGCGACGCGCTGTACGCCGAGGGCGTGTGCGCGGGGCCGGTGCCGGTCGCGGCCGACGCCAGCGCCTGGGAGCGGCTGCTGGGCCGCCTCGGGCGGGACCCGGGCTGGAGCGCGCCGGCGGTCGGCTAGCCGCCGGCGCGGTGCTCCCGGACCAGGTCGGACGGGTCGGTGTTGGCGCCGCAGACCACGACCGCGACGCGCTCGCCCGGCGCCGGGACGTACGCCCCGGACCGCAGCGCCGCGACGGCCGCGGCCCCGCCCGGCTCGGCGACGAGGCGCAGCTCGTCCCACAGCCAGCGGCGGGCGTCGAGGACGTCGGCATCCTCGACCAGCACCGAGGTGGCGTGGCGCAGGGCGGCGAAGCCGATCGCGCCGATCCGGCTGGCGCCCAGCGAGTCGGCAGCGACCCCGCCGGGGGCGACCGCGACGGGCTCGCCCGCGGCCAGGGCGGCGTGCAGCGTGGGGCACCCGGTGGGCTCGACGGCGACGACGCGGGTCGGGGTGCCGGCGAACCAGGCCGCGACGCCGCCGGCGAGCCCGCCGCCGCCGACCGCGACCACGACCGTGTCCGGCGCCTCGGCGCCCAGCGCGACGACCTGCTCCTCGAGCTCACGACCGAGCGTGCCCTGGCCGGTGACGGTGAGCGGAGCGTCGTACGCGTGCAGCGCCAGCGCCCCGGGGGCCGCCGCGGCGTCCGCGCTGGCGGCGTACGCCTCCGCGTAGGTGGCGCCGACCTGGTGCACCCGGGCGCCGCGCGCCCGCAACCCCGCCACCTTCACGGCGGGGGCGGTGGCGGGCACGAAGATCTCGGCGGGGATGCCGAGCGTCGCACCGACGTGGGCGACCGCGAGGCCGTGGTTGCCCCCGCTGGCGGCCACCAGCCGCTCGGGCCGCGTGGAAGCCGCGAGCACGGACGCGAACGCGCCGCGGGGCTTGAAGGACCCGGCGTGCTGCAGCAGCTCGAGCTTCAGCGTCGCCGGGTGCCCGCCGACCACCGCGTCCAGCACGGGGGTGCGGCGGACGTACGGCGCGATCGCCACCGCGGCGGCCCCGATCTCCGCGCGCGTCGGCACCGCGGCGCTCACTTCTTGGACTTCTCCGCCGGCTGGGTGGTGGAGAGCGCGGCCACGAAGGCCTCCTGGGGGACCTCGACGCGGCCGACCATCTTCATCCGCTTCTTGCCCTCCTTCTGCTTCTCCAGCAGCTTGCGCTTGCGGCTGATGTCACCGCCGTAGCACTTGGCGAGCACGTCCTTGCGGATCGCGCGGATGTTCTCGCGGGCGATCACGCGGGCGCCGATGGCGGCCTGGATCGGCACCTCGAACTGCTGGCGCGGGATCAGCTCCTTCAGCTTGCCGGCCATCATCACGCCGTAGCCGTACGCCGAGTCGCGGTGCACGATCGCGCTGAACGCGTCGACCGGCTCGCCCTGCAGCAGGATGTCGACCTTGACCAGGTCGGCGGCCTGCTCGCCCGTGCGCTCGTAGTCGAGCGAGGCGTAACCCTTGGTGCGCGACTTCAGCTGGTCGAAGAAGTCGAAGACGATCTCGCCCATCGGCAGGATGTAGCGCATCTCCACGCGGTCCTCGGACAGGTAGTCCATGCCCTGCAGCTGACCGCGCTTGGTCTGGCACAGCTCCATGATCGCGCCGATGTAGTCGGACGGGCTGATGATCGTCGCCTTGGTGACCGGCTCGCGGACCTCCGCGATCTTGCCGTCGGGGAACTCGCTGGGGTTGGTCACCTCGTGCTCGGTGCCGTCCTCCATCTGCACGCCGTAGACCACGTTCGGCGCGGTCGAGATCAGGTCGAGGCCGAACTCCCGCTCGAGCCGGTCGCGGGTGATCTCCATGTGCAGCAGGCCGAGGAAGCCGCAGCGGAAGCCGAAGCCCAGCGCGCCCGAGGTCTCGGGCTCGTAGGTGAGCGCTGCGTCGTTGAGCTGGAGCTTCTCCAGCGCCTCGCGCAGGTCGCCGAACTGGTCGCCGTCGATCGGGTAGAGGCCCGCGTAGACCATCGGGTTCGGGTGCTTGTAGCCGCCCAGGGACTCCTCGGCCCCGCGGTGCTGCGTGGTCACCGTGTCGCCGACGCGGGACTGGCGCACGTCCTTCACGCCCGTGATGAGGTAGCCGACCTCGCCGACGCCGAGCTCGCCCGCCTTGACCTGCTCGGGGCTGATCACGCCGACCTCGAGCATCTCGTGGGTCGCGCCGGTCGACATCATCTTGATCCGGTCGCGGTGGTTGAGCTGGCCGTCGACGACGCGGACGTAGGTGATCACGCCGCGGTAGGTGTCGTAGACGGAGTCGAAGATCAGGGCGCGCGCGGGCGCGTCCGCGTTCCCGACGGGCGCGGGGGTCTGCTTGACGATCTCGTCGAGGACCCGCTCGACGCCGACCCCGGTCTTGGCGCTGACGAGCAGCACGTCCTCGGGCTCGCAGCCGACCAGCCCGGCCAGCTCCGCGGCGTACTTCTCCGGGTTGGCGCTGGGCAGGTCGATCTTGTTGAGGACCGGGATGATGTGGAGGTCCGCGCTCATCGCGAGGTAGAGGTTCGCGAGGGTCTGCGCCTCGATCCCCTGCGCGGCGTCGACGAGCAGGATGGCCGCCTCGCAGGCCTCGAGGGAGCGCGAGACCTCGTAGGTGAAGTCGACGTGGCCGGGCGTGTCGATCATGTTGAGGACGTACGTCCCCGCCTCCGCGCCGGTCTCGTTGCCCTCGGCGACCGTCCACGGCATGCGCACGGCCTGGCTCTTGATGGTGATGCCGCGCTCGCGCTCGATGTCCATCCGGTCGAGGTACTGCGCCCGGGCCGCGCGCTCGTCGACGACACCCGTCAGCTGCAGCATCCGGTCGGCCAGCGTCGACTTGCCGTGGTCGATGTGGGCGATGATGCAGAAGTTGCGGATCGTCGTGGCGTCGGTGCGCCCCGGCTGGGGCACGGCGGACGCAGGCGTAGCAGGCACCACCCGATCCTCCCACGTGGGGCGGGCGGCGGGCCAAACGCGTCGCCCTGCCGCCGTCCGGGGGCGACCTGCCGGGGATGGCCGCCGCCGCGCCCGAGGACTGAGCGACCGCGATTTGAGGCGACCGGCCCGTCGCTGGTAACTTCGCTGATCGCGTGTCTGGACGCAGCCTGCCCTCGTGGCGGCGAGCGCCGGCCGCCACCGTACGACGAATCCCGAACGACCGACGAGCAACACGAAGGCAGAGACACGTGGCCAACATCAAGTCCCAGATCAAGCGCAACCGCCAGAACGAGCGCCGTCACGAGCGCAACAAGGCGGTCAAGAGCGAGCTGAAGACGCTCGTGCGCCGCTTCCGCGCCGCCGCGGACGCCGGCGACAAGGACGCTGCCGTGGCCGCCGGCCAGGCTGCGAACCGCAAGCTCGACAAGGCCGCCTCCAAGGGCGTCATCCACAAGAACCAGGCCGCGAACCGCAAGTCGGCCATCGCGAAGCGCTCCGCGGCTCTCTGAGCCGCGGCACCACCTCGCGGCACTGCTCGTCGCAGCCGCGCGTCGTACGCACAGGGCGTCGACCCCTCCGGGGGTCGGCGCCCTTCGGCGTTCGCGCGACTGTTCCCGGCCGGTCCAGCGACCGGTGGGGCGACCGGTTCAGCGACCGCGCAGCCCGGCGACCGTCAGCACGAGCCGCTCGAGCGTGTACGCCGCGTCGCCGCCCGCGCCCTTGACGTCGGCGTCCGCCCGCGCCACCGCGCGGATGGCCTCGCGCAGCGACGCGTCGTCCCAGCCGCGGGCCTGGTCGCGCAGCGTGCGCAGCTTCCACGGCGGCACCCCGACCTCCCGCGCGAGGTCCGCCTCCCGCATCCCCCGGGGCGCGGAGGTCATCCTCGCCAGCCCCCGGGCCCCGGCCGCGAAGGCCGACGTCACGAGGACCGGCGCCGTGCCGGTGTCGATGGCCCAGCGCAGCTCCTCCAGCGCCTTGGCGCGGCGCCCGAAGAAGGCGTGGTCGGCGACGGCGAACGAGGTGACCTCCGCCCGGCCGCCGAAGTAGCGGCCCACCTCCGCGGTGCCGATCCGCCGCCCCGCGAAGTCGCTGGCCAGCTGGTGCGCGGCGGCGCTGAGCGCGCGCAGGTCGTTGCCGACGGCCTGGACCAGCACGTCGGCGGCCTCCTCGTCGATCGCGGAGCCGGCGGCCCGCACCTCCCCCGCGACGAACCGCGGCAGTTCGTGGGCCCGCAGCTCGGCGGACTTCACCTCGGTGACCCCGGGGCTCTTGCGCAGCTTCGCCAGCGTGCCGCTGCCCTTCGCCCCGCCGGAGTGCACCAGCACCAGGGCGATGTCCTCGGCGGGTGCCGACGCGTACTCCACCAGCCCTGAGACCGACTCGTCCGGCAGGTTCTCCAGCGCGCGGACGACCACGCACCGCGTCGTCGAGAACAGCGACGGGGCAGCGAGCTCTCCGAGGGTCGCCATCGTCAGCTCGGCAGCCGCCGCCTCCGAGACCTCGGCCTCCGGGTCGTGCGCCCGGACGGCCGCGCGGACCGCGACCACCGTGCGCTCGTTGAGGAACTCCTCCTTGCCGGTCACCAGCGTGACCCGGCCCAGCACGTCCGCGGGCGCGGGGGGCCGCTGGGCGGTCGGGCTCGCTGCGGCGCGGGAACGAGGAGGCATGGCGAGGAGCCTGCCACAGCGCACCGACGGCTCCGGCGGCGCGCTCAGTCCTGCGTCGACAGCGCCCGGGCGAGCGTGCGGATCTGGTCGATGTGGGCATCGAGGACGCGCCCGCCCCACGCCGGGTCGTCGTCGGGGCCCCGGTGCACGATCTGCAGCGCGAGCCCGTCGACCAGGGCGTGGGTGACCCGGGCCCACGACTCGAGGTCGACGGCTGCGTCCACGGGGCCCGCTCCGCCACCCGTCTCCTGCACCAGTGCATCGACCGCGTCCCGGCAGGCGCGGCGCAGCGTCCGTTCGTAGCGCTCGCGCGGTGGCCGCAGCGTCTCGTCGGTCAGCGCCGCCACCCCGAGCGCCACGTAGACCTCCATCTCCAGGCGGCGCTCGTCGTCGAGCGGCACGAGCTGCGCCAGGAGCTCGCGTGGCCACCCCGCCCCGCTCCGGTCGACCGCGGCGAGGCGCCCCTGCAGGCCAGCCACGGAGGACTCGACCGCGTGCTCGCGCAGCGCCTGCTGCGTCGGCAGCACGTAGCGCAGCGAGCTGGGCGCCAAGCCGGCCTCGGCGGCGACGTTGCGCACCGAGAGCGAGGCCAGACCGTCGCGGGCGAGCACCCGCCAGGAGGCCCTGGCGATCACGCGCAGGCGCTCCTCGCGGTCCATCGATCGGGGCATGCGGGTGATTCTTGCACGACTGTGCGGGAATCGGGTACAACGTTCTGGTACATCCGTGCGACAACGAGCGAGGAGACAGTGATGGCGTGGACCGTGCTGGTCGTGTCCGGCGTGCTGGAGTCGGTCTGGGCGACGGCGCTGGGCGAGTCCGACAACTTCCGACGGCGCACGGCGACGGCGGTCTTCGCCGTCGCCCTGGTCGCGAGCATGGGCGGCCTCGCGTTCGCGATGTCGGAGATCCCCGTCGGCACGGCGTACGCCGTGTGGGTCGGGATCGGGGCCGTGCTGACGGTCGTGATCTCGGTGGCCCGCGGGCGGGCGAGCCTCTCCCCCGTCACGGCGCTCCTGCTCGTGGGTCTGATCGGCTGCATCGTCGGCCTCAAGGTGGTGGGCTGACGTGGCGTGGCTCGTGCTCCTGCTCAGCTCGGTGCTCGAGGCCGTGTGGGCCACGGCGCTCGGCCGCAGCGAGGGCTTCACGAACCTCGGTCCCAGCGTCGTCTTCGCCGTCGGTCTGGTCGCCAGCATGGTGACGCTGGCCCACGCCGCCCGGCAGATCCCGATCGGCGTCGCGTACGCGGTGTGGGCCGGCCTCGGCGCCGTCCTCACCGCCGGCTGGGCGATCACCACCGGGGAGGAGACCGCCTCCGTCGCGAAGGTGCTGCTGCTCGCGGGGATCGTGCTCTGCATCGTCGGGCTCAAGCTCGCCGAGGGTGGGCGGAAGGAGCCCGACGTCGGGTGACCACGCCGGGCGGGCCCGCCCGACCCTCCGTGGTCACCACCGCGACGTCCCCGTGCACGTCGGTGCGGGCCACCACCGCCCCGGCGGACTCGAGGGTGCCGAGGAGACCGGGGTTGGGGTGCCCGTAGGTGTTGTCGGCCCCGACGGGCACCAGGGCGACCTCGGGCCGCACGTGGGTGAGCAGGTCGAGGTCCTGGTGGCGGCTGCCGTGGTGGGGCACCTTGAGCACGTCGACGTCGAGCGCGACGGATCGCTCGCGCAGGGTGCGCAGCAGCCGTCGCTGGGCGGGCGGCTCGACGTCGCCGGTGAGCAGCAGGCTGACGCCCCGCACCTCGGCGAGCAGCACGAGGCTGGCGTCGTTGGCGTTCGACCCCTCGCCGTCGCGCTCTCCCCCGCCGCTGCGCACCACCCCCGGCTCGGGCCACAGCACCTCGAGGGAGACGTCGCCGATCGTGCGGCGGCTGCCGTGGCCGGGGACCGAGACGGGTACGCCCCGGGCCCGCGCCGCCGCGGCGACCGCCGTGGCCGTGGCGGGCGGCTCGGGCAGCGGCGAGACCTCGATCGCGTCGACCGCGCGGCCGTCGAGCACCCCGTCGACCGCGCCGGCGTGGTCGTCGTGGAAGTGCGTCAGCACCAGCAGCGCGACCCGCTCGACGCGCAGGTCGTCGAGGCACCGGTCGATCGCGACCGGGTCGGGGCCCGTGTCCACGACGACCGCCACGCCCTCGGCGACCCGCAGCACGATGCCGTCGCCCTGCCCGACGTCGCAGGCGACCGCCGCCCATCCGCTCGGCGGCCACCCGGGGTCGGGCACGCGCACGACGACCGCGGCGACGGCGAGCGCCGTGGCGACCACGACGCGTACCGGCCGGCGCAGCAGACGCGGCGCCACCACCGCCAGGCCGGCGCACAGCACCGTGAGGCCGCCCACCGCCAGGACCGAGGTGCCCCACCCGACCGCGGCCGCCGGGAGCACGGCGCCGCGCTCCGCGACCGCGATGATCCACGCGACGCACCACGACGCGAGCGTCCCGGGGATCCGTGACAGCGGCGCGGACAGCAGCCCGACGAGCCCTCCCGCCAGGCCGAGGACCGTCGCCGGGCCGACCACCGGCGCCACCAGCATGTTCGCGAGGACGGCCACGAGGCTGACCTGCCCCGAGATGGCGGCGACCACCGGCGTGCAGGCCAGCTGGGCGGCCGCCGGCACCGCGACCGCCTCGGCCAGCCACCGGGGCATCCAGCGCGCGAGCGCGTCGCGCCAGGTCGGGGCGAGGAACAGGATCCCGGCGGTCGCCAGCACCGAGAGCGCGAATCCCACCGTGACGGCCAACCAGGGCTGGACGAGCAGCAGCACGACGACGGCCACACCGAGGCTGCGCGTGCCCCGACGCAAGCCGTTGTGCCCCATCCCGAGCAGCGCGACCGTGCCCATCGCCGCCGCGCGCACCACGCTCGGCTCCGTGCGGGCCAGCAGCACGAAGCCGACGATGCCGAAGGCCGCGACGGCGTACCTCCCCCGGCCGCGCACGCCGACCACCCGCGCCAGCACGAGCAGGAAGCCGACGATGAGGGTCAGGTTGGTCCCCGACACGGCGAGCAGGTGGGTCAGCCCGGTGGTCTGGAAGTCGGCGGACAGGTCCGGGTCGAGGCCGGCGTCGTCGCCGACCACGAGCGAGGGCACGAGCACCGCCTGGTCGTCGGGCCGGTGCGCGACGCTCTCCCGCAGCGCTCCCCGCACCAGCGCGGCGCCGTCCCACCACACGTCCGGGCTGTCCAGCAGCTCGGCTTCCCCGCGGACGCGGAGCACTCCCGCCAGGTCGCCGTCCGCCGGCGCCAGCCGCCCCGCGAGCGCCACCCGGGACCCGAGCTCCACCTCCTCCCACCCGGGCGGCGCCACGAGCAGCACCCCGGCGGACAGCGCGTAGGAGCGACCGCGACCCGTCACCTCGACCAGGTCGCCGCGCAGCACCACGTAGTCGCCGTAGGTCCCCTGCCGCAGCCGCGGGTCGCCGGTGACCTGGAGGACGCCGCGGACGCTCGCCTCCTCGGCCGCCAGCCGCGGCACCGGACCCGTCGCGGTGCCGGCACGGTGCAGTCCGGCGACCGCCGTCGCCGCGAGGAGGACGACGGCGGCCGCCACGAGGGTGCCGCGCAGGCCCGCGCGGTCGCGGCGGGCTGCCGCGACGAGCAACGCCAGGCCGACGCCCGTGAGCAGGACGGCGAGCGGCGCGGGAGCGAGCAGACCGACCAGCGCCCCCGCCCAGGCGACGGCACCGAGCACCGGCATCCGCAGGTCCGCCCCCGGCCGCTCCCCCGTCGCCGGCGAGGTCTCCGGCCCGACGTCCGGCGCCCGACGCACGCGCCGGCTCAGACGGTCGCGTGCGGGGCGATGCGCGCGAGGGTCGCCTCGCCGATGCCGTCGACCTCGACGAGCTCGTCGACCGACGTGAAACCGCCGTTCTCGGTGCGCCAGTCGAGGATCGCCTGGGCGGTCACCGGCCCGACCCCCGGCAGGGTGTCGAGCGCCGCCAGGTCGGCGGTGTTGAGGTTCACCTGACCGCCCGCCGCACCCGACCCGCCGGCGCCACCGGGGCTGGCGCCACCGGCCGGGCCCGGCTGGCCACCGCTCGGCCCCGCCGGGGCCGGTAGCGCGTCGACGCCGACGAGCACCTGCTCCCCGTCGACGAGCAGCCGCGCGAGGTTCACGCCGACCAGGTCGACGTCCGGCAGCGCCCCGCCGGCCGCCTCGACCGCGTCCGCGACCCGGGAGCCCACGGGCAGCACCACGATGCCCGGGCGGGCGACCTCGCCGTCGACGTGCACCACCACCTCCGCCGCTGCACCGTCCGATCCTCCAACCGGCCCCGCGTCCGGTCCCGCGTCCGGCGCCGCGTCCGCGCCGCCCG
This sequence comes from Nocardioides imazamoxiresistens, assembly GCF_032378595.1. Taxonomy (NCBI): domain Bacteria; kingdom Bacillati; phylum Actinomycetota; class Actinomycetes; order Propionibacteriales; family Nocardioidaceae; genus Nocardioides; species Nocardioides imazamoxiresistens. Next base: position 128,275 of record NZ_JAVYII010000010.1, on the reverse strand, counting down.
GCGCGGGCGCCGCCGAGGAGGCACCACCGTCCGTCGCGCTCGCGCCCAGCGACGTCCCGGTGGCGGCGGTGCTCACGGGCACGACCGGCCGCTCCGCGGCCTGGCTGCGCACCAGCCACCAACCGGTCAGCGCGAGGGCGAGGGCCGCGACCAGCGCGACCACGGCGACCTGGGCGGGCCCGAGCGCGAGGCGGGCCCCACCCGGGAGGGGCAGCCCGGCCCGGATGCCCGCACCGGCGCCGACCCGTGACCCGGGGCGCGCGTGCCGTCCCGGCCGCGGCAGCGCGGGACCGGCGACGTCGTGCGGCCCGTCGCCCGTGTCCATCCCGACCGGCTCGTCCGGTCCGGACGTCTGCTGCGTCCCGCCCGCGCGTGCGAGCACCTGGCGGTGCCACCCGTCGTCGCGGATCCGGGTGTTCTCCTCCAGCCGCGCACGGAGGACGTCGACGTCGGTGCTGGGGTCGCGAACGGGCATGGCCCCGAACCTAGGAACGTCCGGAGGACCCGCGGGACGCCGTGGAGCGCACTGTGGAGAGGACCCGCACCGCCACCGCCTGTGGACGACAACCGGGCCCGTCGGTCCGGATCAGTCCAGCGGCGAGACGCACACGGCGACGGTGCCGGGCCCGGCGTGCACGCCGAGCACGGCGCTCAGCTCGCTGCACGACACCGAGCGGCCGTCGAGCCTGTCGCCCAGACGCTCCTCCAGGAGCGCGGTGAGGTCCCCGGCGGCGTCGGGGTTGGCGAGGTGCGCCACCCCGATCTCGACGGGTCGGTCGCCGGCGGCCTCGACCGCCAGGTCGCCGAGGCGGGCCAGGGCGCGCGAGGCCGTGCGTACCTTCTCCTTGCCCGCGACCGTGCCGTTCTCGACCGTGAGGATGGGCTTGACGGCCAGCACGCCGCCGAGCAGGCCGGCGGCGGCGCCGACCCGGCCGCCCCGGCGCAGGTACTCCAGCGAGTCGACGTAGAAGTACGAGACCGCGGCCGCGGCCCGCTCCCGCGCCGCCTTCGCGGCCGCGTCCAGGTTCGCGCCCTCGCGCAGCCGGGCGACGGCGGCGGCGACGGCGTACCCCGTCGCCGGGCCCACCTGGCGCGTGTCGACCGTGCGGATCGGCACCCCGACGGAGCGGGCGGCGATCAGCGCGGACTCGTAGGTGCCGCTCACCGCGCCCGAGAGGTGCACCGAGAGGATCTCCTCGGCGCCCCCGGCGACCAGGCCGGCGTACACCTCCTCGAAGACCGCGGGCCCCGGGCGGGAGGTGCTGACGCGCTCCCGCGCGCGCAGCGCCGCGGTGACCCGCTCGGCGCTGCCCGCCTCGGTGCACTCGTCGTGCACCTCCTCGCCGATCACGACCTGCAGCGGCACGACCGTCACGCCCAGCGCGGCCACCGCGTCGGCGCCGAGCTGGGCGGTGGAGTCGGTGACGACGGCGGTACGCGCCCCCGTGGCGCCCGGAGCGGGCGCCACCTCAGCCGACCACCACGTTGACGAGCTTGGGCGCGCGCACGATCACCTTGCGGACCGCCTTGTCGCCGATCGCCGCGACCACCGCGGGGTCGGCGAGCGCGGCGGCCTCGAGGTCCGCCTCGGAGACGTCCGGGGCCACCTCGAGGCGGGCCTTGACCTTCCCCTGCACCTGCACGACGGCCGTGACCGACTCCTCGACCAGCAGCGCCGGGTCGACGACCGGCCAACCGACGCGCGCGACCGTCGGCTCGTGGCCGAGGCGCTCCCACATCTCCTCGGCCGTGTAGGGCGCGACGAGCGAGAGCAGGATCGCGACGGCCTCCGCGGCCTCGCGGACCGCGGGGTCGGCCGGGCCGCAACCGGAGTCGATCGCCTTGCGGGTGGCGTTCACCAGCTCCATCGTGCGGGCGACCATCACGTTGAACCGGTAGCCCTCGACCAGGGTCGCGGCCTCGTCCAGCGTGCGGTGCGTGAAGCGGCGCAGCGCGGCGTCGCCGGTGGTGGCGTCGGCCCCGGGGGCGGAGGTCACGTCGCCCGCCAGGCGCCAGGCCCGGGCCAGGAAGCGCAGCGAGCCGGCCGGGGAGACGTCCGCCCAGTCGATGTTGTCCTCGGGCGGGCCCGCGAAGACCAGCGTGAGGCGCACGGCGTCGACGCCGAACTCCTCCAGCTGGTCGCCCAGGTTGATCCCGTTGCCCAGCGACTTGCTCATCTTCTTGCCCTGGTTGATCACCACGCCCTGGTTGAGCTGCGCGGAGAAGGGCTCGACGAAGTCGAGCAGGCCCATGTCGTGCAGGACCTTGGTGAAGAACCGGCTGTAGAGCAGGTGCAGGACGGCGTGCTCGACGCCGCCGATGTACATGTCGATCGGGCCCCAGCGCTTGAGGTCCGCGGGGTCGAAGGCCGCGGAGGTGTCGCCGGGCGAGCAGTAGCGCAGGAAGTACCACGACGAGTCGACGAACGTGTCCATCGTGTCGGTGTCGCGCTCGGCCGGGCCGCCGCACGACGGGCAGTCCACCTCGACCCACTCGCGCGCCGCGCCCAGCGGCGAGGTGCCCTTGGGCTTGAGGTCGGCGCCCTTGAGGTCGGGCAGCACGACGGGCAGCTGGTCCTCCGGCACGGGCACCTCGCCGCACGCGGCGCAGTGCACGATCGGGATGGGGGCGCCCCAGAAGCGCTGGCGGCTCAGCAGCCAGTCGCGCAGGCGGAAGTTGGTCGCGCGGCTGCCGCGTCCCTCGGCCTCGAGGCGGTCGACGATCGCGCCGATGCCGGCCGCCTTGTCACGCAGGCCGTCCAGGTCGCCGGAGTTGACGTACGCGCCGTCGCCCGTGGTCGCGACGAACGTCTCCTCCGGGTTCTCCTCCCCCGTGTCGACCACGCGCCGCACCGGCAGCCCCATCGCCTTGGCGAAGTCGAGGTCGCGCTGGTCGTGCGCCGGCACCGCCATCACGGCGCCGGTGCCGTAGTCGGCCAGCACGTAGTCGGCCGCCCACACCGGGATCTGCTCCCCGTTGACCGGGTTCGTGGCGGTGATGCCCAGCGGCACGCCGGTCTTGGGACGGTCGGTGGCCAGACGGTCGATGTCGGAGGCCTTGCGGACCTCGTCGACGTACGCCTCCAACGCCGCCGCCTGGTCGGGCGCCACGATCTCGGCGGCCAGCTTCGCGTCGGCCGCCACGACCATGAAGGTCGCGCCGAACAGGGTGTCGGGTCGCGTGGTGTAGACGGTGACCTGGCGCGTCGAGCCGTCGGCCAGGTGCAGGTCGAAGTCGACGTGCGCGCCCTCGGAGCGGCCGATCCAGTTGCGCTGCAGGGTGAGCACCCGCTCGGGCCAGCGGCCCTCGAGCTGCTCCATGTCGTCCAGCAGGCGCTGGGCGTACTCGGTGACCTTGAAGTACCACTGGGTCAGCTCGCGCTTGGTGACCACGGCGCCGCAGCGCTCGCAGGCGCCGTCGACGACCTGCTCGTTGGCCAGCACGGTCTGGTCGTTCGGGCACCAGTTGACGGGGCTCGCCTTGCGGTAGGCCAGGCCGCGCTCGCGGAACTTCAGGAACAGCCACTGCGTCCAGCGGTAGTACTCCGGGTCGGAGGTGTGCAGCCGGCGCGACCAGTCGAAGCTGAGGCCGTAGTTGCGGAACGACGTCGCCTGCGTCTCGATGTTGGCGTAGGTGTAGGTCGCCGGGTGCTCGTCGCGGCGGATCGCGGCGTTCTCCGCGGGCAGGCCGAAGGAGTCCCAGCCGATCGGGTTGAGCACCTCGTAGCCGCGCTGCCACCAGTAGCGGGCGAGCACGTCGTGCAGCGCGGTGACCTCGGCGTGGCCCATGTGCAGGTCGCCGGAGGGGTAGGGGAACATCGTCAGCGCGTAGCGCTTCTCCCGCTCGCCGGAGTCGACGACCGCGTCGTCGGCGCGGAACGGCTCGAGCCGGTCCCACACGGGCAGCCACTTGCGCTGCAGCGCCTCGGGGTCGTAGGTCTGCTGCTCGTCCTCGGGGCGCTGGTCCGCCTGCGTCTCGCTCATCTCTCGCTCTCCTCGGTCCTGCACGACGTGGTCGGTCCCGGCATGAAAAAACCCCTCGCTCGGCGAGGGGTGGCCGCGCTGACGCTCGGGTCAGCGCGGCGGGAGAAGGAGCAGGGTGCACGTCGCCACGAGCGCCATCCTAGCGCCTCGCGGGCGGCTCGCCTCCGCCCCGTCGCACCCGCTCCGACCCTCTGCAAAGTCTGTGTAAAGGCAGCCCGGTCGGGGGCGGGCTATGACCGCGGTCACACCTAGCGTCCTCGTCGTGGGCGAGGCGACCGGCCCCTCGCCCCCGACGAACCGATCGGCCGGGAAGGTGAGCCCCATGACCACAGCACCCCCGGCCGCTCCCGCGGCCCAGCCCGGGATCCGCCGCGCCGTCCTCAACACCGTGCGCGGCTCCCTCGGCAACCTCGTCGAGTGGTACGACGTGTACGTCTACACCGTCTTCGCGAGCTACCTCTCCTCCAGCTTCTTCGCCGAGGGCGAGCCGAACGCCGGGATCTACACGATGGCGATCTTCGCCGTCACGTTCCTCATGCGGCCCATCGGCTCCTGGTTCTTCGGGCGGTACGCCGACCGCCACGGCCGTCGCCCCGCGCTCGTCCTCTCCATCACCGTCATGGCGACCGCCTCGGGCGTCATCGCGCTCACCCCGACGGCGGAGACGATCGGCGGCGCGGCCGTCGTCGTCCTCATCCTCTGTCGCCTCCTGCAGGGCTTCGCGACCGGCGGTGAGTACGGCACGTCCGCGACGTACATGTCGGAGGCCGCGACCCCCGGCCTGCGCGGCTTCTTCTCGTCGTTCCAGTACGTCACGCTCGTCGGCGGCCACGTCCTCGCGCAGATCACGCTGCTCGTGCAGCAGGTGTTCCTCTCCGACGCGCAGATCTCGGCGTTCGGCTGGCGGATCGCGTTCGGCATCGGCGCGGTCAGCGCGGTCGTCGTCCTCTTCCTGCGCCGCAGCATGGACGAGTCGCTCCACGACGACGGCGTCGAGCGCAGGTCGGGCTCGATGACCGAGCTGCTGACCGCCTACCCCCGCCAGCTGCTGGTCTGCTTCCTCGTCACCCTGGGCGGCACCATCGCGTTCTACACCTACAGCGTCAACGGCCCCCTGATCGTGAAGAGCACGTACGCCGACGACCCGATGACCGCGACCTGGATCAACCTGGCGGCGCTCGTGCTGCTGATGGTGATCCAGCCGCTCGGTGGCCTGCTCAGCGACAGGATCGGCCGCAAGCCCCTGCTCGTCGGCTTCGGCGTCGCCGGGGTCCTGTGGACCTGGACGTTCCTGACCCTCCTGCCGCAGGTGACCACGCCGACGGCCTCGTTCCTGCTGCTGGCCGGCACCTACGTGATCCTCACCGGATACACCTCGATCAACGCCGTCGTGAAGGCCGAGCTCTTCCCGGCCCACGTGCGGGCGCTCGGGGTCGGGGTCGGCTACGCCCTGGCGAACTCCATGTTCGGCGGCACGGCCCCGCTGGTCTACGAGGCCGCCAAGGCCCGCGACGCGCTCGACGCGTTCGCGATCTACGTGACGATCGCGATCGCGCTCTCGCTGCTGGTCTACGTGTTCGTCCTGAAGAACCGGGCGCCCACGTTCCTCGACCGCGAGCAGGAGGGCCGCGCGCAGCGGCAGCCGGTGGGCGTCGGCCGCTGAGGACGCCGGCGTCGCGCACGGCCGGGGCGGGGGGCCCGCCGTGTGCGACGCTGTGCCGCCGGACCGGGCAGCCGGGTCCGGCTGCCGGGCCCGGCTGCCGGGCCGAGGAAGGGGTGGGGCGGTGCGCGCGCTGGTGGTCGAGGACGACGCCGGGCTCGCCGAGGCGCTGGTGCAGGCGCTGCGAAGCCGGGGGTGGCAGGTGCGGCACGCCGCCACCGCCCAGGAGGCCGTCGCCCACCTCGACGCCGCGGGCGCCACGGGCGCCACGGACAGCGGGGACGGCCGGGACGCCGTCGACCTCGTCCTCCTCGACATGGGGCTGCCCGACCACGACGGCCTCTGGGTCTGCCAGCAGGTCCGGGCCCGATCCTCGGTGCCGATCGTCGCGGTGACCGCCCGGCGTACCGAGAGCGCGGTCGTCGGCGCCCTGCGCGCCGGCGTCGACGACTACGTCACCAAGCCCTACAGCACCGCGGTGCTGCTCGCCCGGATGGACGCCGTCCTGCGCCGCAGCCGGGGCCGCAGCGCCGAGGCCCCCGCGGTGGACCTCGGCTTCGAGCACGACCGGACCTCGCGTGAGGTCCGGCTGCACGACGGGACGCTCGTCGCGCTGACGGCGAAGGAGTCAGAGCTGCTCGGCGCGCTGGCCCGCACTCCGGGCGTGCCCGTGACGCGGGCCGCGCTGATGGAGGAGGTGTGGGACACCACCTGGGTCGGCGCGTCGCGCACGCTCGACGTCCACGTCGCCGCCCTGCGCGCGAAGCTCGGCGCCGACGTGCGGATCGAGACGGTGCGAGGCGTCGGCTACCGCCTCGCCCGTCCCGGGGACACACCGTGAGACGTCGGCTGCTCGCGCTCAGCCTCAGCGTCACCGTCGCGGTGCTGGCCGCGCTCGTCGTGCCGCTCGTGGCGGCCTACGCCGAGCAGCGGGCCGTGCGCCTGCACGAGGAGAGGCTGGCCGCGGCGACGCGCTTCGCCACCCTCGCGGGAGCCCCGGGGCTGGACAGCGACCCGGCGCTGCTGACGGCCGACCTGGAGCGGTACGACGAGGTCACGAGCACCACGCGGACGTTCCTGCTCGGCCCCGACGGCGCCGTCGCCGCACCGCCGGGCACCGCGCTGCCGGCCGGCGTCCCCGGCCTCGACGACGCGGTGCGCGAGGCGCTCAGCGGTGCGACCACCTCCCCGCCGCCGGCGCTGTGGCCCTGGAACGACGACCCGATGGTGGTGGCGACCCCGATCGGGCGTGACGCACAGGTGCTGGGCGCGGTGGTCCTGGTCGAGCGCACGGACGCGCCGCGCGACGCCGTCGCGCTCCGCGTCGCCGTGGCCGCCGCGGCCGGATCCGTGTTCGTCGCGGTCGTGGCGTGGCTCGTCGCGGTGCCGCTGGTGGGCTGGGTGGTGCGCCCGGTGGAGGACCTGGAGGAGCGCGCCCGCGACCTGGCCCGGGGCCGCACGCCGCCGGCCGGCCGGATCGAGGGTCCGCCGGAGCTGCGCCGCCTCGTGCAGTCGTTCAACGACATGGCCTCCAGCGTCGAGCACTCCCAGCGCCAGCAGCGCGAGCTGGTCGCCGACGTGTCGCACCAGCTCGCGAACCCGCTCACCGCCCTGCGGCTGCGGCTGGAGGACATCGGCACTCGCGACCCCGCGGTCGAACCGGTGCTGGCCGAGGCCGACCGCCTCTCCCGGGCGCTCGACGCCGTGATCGAGGTGAGCCGCGCGGGCGGGTTCGACCGCGTCGCGGTGGGGGTGGACGCCGCGGCCCAGGTGCGGGCGCGGGTGGAGCTGTGGGCGCCCCTGTTCGGCGACCTGCTGCGCATCGACGTGCCGACCACGCCGGTGGGCGCAGAGCTGGAGGAGGACCTGCTGCCCACCGTCGTCGACGTGCTGCTCGACAACGCGCAGAAGTACGCCGCCGGCGCCGTCGTCGAGATCACGCTGCGCGCCGGCGCCGACAGCCTCGAGCTGGCCGTGCGCGACCACGGACCGGGCGTCGACGAGGCGGAGGCCGCCTCCCTCGGCGGCCGCTTCCAACGCCTCGCGCGCCACGCGGACGTCGACGGCACCGGCCTGGGCCTCGCCATCGTGCTGCTCCGCGCTCAGGACGCCGGGGGGCGCGCCGAGGTCGAGGCCGCTCGCCCCGGCATGCGCGTGCGCGTCACGTTGCCCGTCGGTCGCGCTCCCGGAACCAGCGCAACGAGCCCGGGTGGAGCGGGACCGGCTGCGTGAAGATGCCGGCCGCCACCGTGGGCTGACGGACGTCCGGCACCGCCCGCGCGAGGGCGTCCTGACGGTCGAAGACGACCGAGGTGAACCCGTGCGCCAGACGCTCGCCCAGGTCGGGACGGGCCACGAGGAAGGTCTTGGCGCTCACCGTCGTCACCGCGGCGGGCAGGCCGTAGGGGCCCGCCGGGAGCGGACCGACGACGTACTGCGGACCCCAGCGCCTCACCATCTCCGGGACGGCACCACCGGCGTCGAGGGCACGCAGCGGCGTACGGCGGCCGAGGTCGACCAGGACCGGGATCGGGAATCCGCTGACGAACGCCAGGGCGTCGACGTCCCCGGCCTCGAGGCGGGAGGCCGCGTCGGCGAGCGGCAGGTCGACGAGGTCGAGCGAGCCGACGTCCACCCCGACGGCCCCGAGGCTGCGCGTGGTGACGACGCGGGACCCGGAGTCCTCCTCACCCGCGGTGACCCGCCGCCCTGCGAGGTCCGCGAGACGGACGACGTCGGAGTCGGCGCGCACGAGCACCTGCAGGAAGCTGTCGTAGAGCCGCGTGAGCGCGGTCAGCCCGTCGGCGCCGCGCAGCGCCACGTCACCCGCCCGCGCCTGCTGCAGGCTGTCACCGAGGGAGAACGCGACCTCGGCGCGCCCCTCCAGCACGGCACGGAGGTTGCCGAACGAGCCGCCGGTCGGCACCACGCCGCTGCTGACCCCGGGCATCCGGAGGGAGGCCTCGTCGGCGAGCGCCTGCCCGTAGCGGTCGAAGACCGCCCCGGGGTTGCCCGTCGCGATCCGCAGGACGCCACGGACGTCGTCGAGGTCGGAGCCGCGTCCCCACGCCGTGGCCGCGGCCGCGGCGCCCGCCGCCCCCAGCGCCCCGGCGCCGGCGAGCAGCACCCCGCGCCGCGTGGGGCTGGGGACCTGTCGGGGCACCCGGCAAGCATGCCACCCGCCGGGCGCCCGGACTCAGACCACGCGCTGCTGCGGCGTGGAGCGCTCGACCAGCGCCGGGTCGCGGGTGACCACGTCGCCGAGCACCTCGTCGATCCGCGCGAGCGCGTCGTCGGGGATGGTGACGCCGGCGGCCTTGACGCTCTCCTCGAGCTGCTCGGGCCGCGAGGCACCGACGAGGGCGGCGGAGACGTTGGGGTTCTGCAGCACCCAGGCGATGGCGAGCGCCGGCATCGAGAGACCGAGGTCCTCGGCGATCGGCTTGAGGTCCTGCACGGCGGCCAGGGTCTCGTCGGCCATGAAGCGCTCGATCATCTTCGAGCCGCCGGCCTGGTCGGTCGCGCGCGAGCCCTCCGGCAGCGGCTGGCCGGGCACGTACTTGCCGCTCAGCACGCCCTGCGCCATCGGCGACCAGACGATCTGGCCGATCCCCAGCTCCTCGGAGGTGGGCACGACCTCGTCCTCGATGATCCGCCAGAGCATCGAGTACTGCGGCTGGCTGGAGACGAGCGGGATCTTGAGGTCGACCGCGAGCGCGTGGGCGTCGCGGATCTGCTCGGCCGTCCACTCGCTGACGCCGATGTAGTGCGCCTTGCCGGAGTGCACGATGTCGGCGAACGCCTGCATCGTCTCCTCGAGCGGGGTGAACAGGTCGTAGCGGTGGGCCTGGTAGAGGTCGACGTAGTCGGTCTGCAGGCGGCGCAGCGAGCCGTCGATCGACTCCATGACGTGCTTGCGCGACAGACCGGTGTCGTTCTTGCCCTTCGGGTCCGGCCCGACGGGCCAGTAGACCTTCGTGAAGATCTCGAGCGACTCGCGACGCTGGCCCTTCAGCGCCTCGCCGAGCACGGTCTCGGCCTTGCCGTTGGCGTACACGTCGGCGGTGTCGAAGCTGGTGATGCCGAGGTCGAGCGCCCGGTGCACGCACGCGGTGGCGATGTCGTTCTCGACCTGGGACCCGTGGGTGAGCCAGTTGCCGTAGGTGATCTCGGAGACCTGCAGGCCCGAGCGACCGAGGTGACGGAATTCCATGCCCTCCATCCTGCCGGGCGGGCGGTGGGGACCGGGGCCACCGGCCGCTGCGGCGGCTCAGGCCTGCGGCTGGCGGGGCGTACGCCCGGTCCAGCGGCGGTGGGCGTGGATCAGGCTGGAGGCCTCGGCGTACCCGAGCTGCAGCGCCACGTCGTCCAGCGGCAGCGGGCCGGCGAGCAGCACGCTCGCCAGGCCGCTGCGGACCTCGTCGAGCAGCTCGGAGTACGAGGTGCCCTGCGCCGCCAGACGCCGTCGCAGCGTGCGCTCGCTGAGCCCGAGCCGGGCCGCGACCGTCGCCGCCGGCGCCCCGGAGGCGACCTCTTGGCGGACCAGCACCCGCACCTGCTGGGCCAGGCCGCGGCGCGAGCGGCGCCGGTCCACCAGCTCGGCGCACAGCCGCTCGCAGGCCGCCGCGGTCGCGGCGTTGCCCTGGGGCAGGGTCTCGCCGAGGCGACGGGCGGCGAAGGAGACCGTGGCGCGGGCGTGCCCCTCCTCCGCACGCACCGCGACGTCGAGGCCCGGCAGCAGCTCGCCGAGCGCCGTCGCGATCGCCCGGGCGTCGCGGGCGACCAGGAAGGCCCGCACGTCCGCGGGCAGCGGCGCCCCGTCGACCACGACCCGCACCTCGCCGTCCTCGACGCTCCCCTCGAGCGTCGCCGCGGGCAGCGCGAAGGTGAAGCTGAGGTCGATGTAGCGCGTGGCCAGCTCGACGGCGTCGAGCAGCGTGGGACCGGCGAGCATCGCGAAGCCGAACACCCCGAACGAGCCGAGGTGGTACGCCGCCCCCACCGCGTCGCCGAGGTCGGCGTCGGTCCGGGTGCTCCGGCCGTCCTCGCTGCGGCCGTCCTCGCTGCGGCCGGCCGGGCGGTGGCGCAGCAGCGCCCGCACGACCGCGAGCTCCTGCTCGGCCGTGACCTCGCGCTCGTCGTCGGCCCGCTCGGGCGCGGCGACGTCGCCCGCGCCCAGGCCCGACCCGGCGAGCAGCGCCTCGGGAGGCACCCCCCGCTCCCCCGCCCAGGCCAGCAGCACCCGCACGCCGGTGACCGAGCGCGGGAAGTGCCAGTCGTGCGCGACCGTCGGGGAGAACATGGCCGGAATCATGGATCACCTGGCCGCGTTTGTCTCGCAGGTCACACCGTGGCGCTCCTACGGTCGCCCCATGAGCGACCCGACCGGCCCGGCCGCCCCGACCGACGGCACCGAGAGCCCGCTGCACGCCGTCGTCGTCGGCGCCGGGTTCGCCGGGATCGCCGCCGCGCTCGCCCTGCGCGAGGTCGGCGTCGAGGTCGTCGTCCTCGAGCGCGCCGACGACGTCGGCGGCGTGTGGCGCGACAACACCTACCCCGGTGCCGCGTGCGACGTGCCCTCGGCGCTGTACTCCTACTCGTTCGACTCCAACCCGGGCTGGCGCCGGGTGTACTCCGAGCAGCCGGACATCCTGGCCTACCTGCGCGACGTCGTGGAGCGCCGCGGCCTGCGGCCCCTCGTGCGCACCGGCACCACGGTGACCGCGGCGGCGTACGACGACGCGTCCGGCCGCTGGACGGTGGCGACGCTCCGCGACGGGACGGTCGGCACCCTCGAGACCGACCTCGTGGTGCCGGCGGTCGGCCAGCTCAGCGAGCCCGTGGTGCCGGCGCTGCCCGGCCTCGGCTCGTTCGCGGGACCCGCCTTCCACTCCGCGACCTGGCGTCACGACGTCGACCTGCGCGGCCGGCACGTGGCGGTCGTCGGCACCGGCGCCAGCGCGATCCAGCTCGTCCCGCGGGTGGCCGACGTGGCCGCGTCGGTCACCGTCTTCCAGCGCTCGGCGCCCTACGTGGTGCCGAAGGCCGACGGCCGCTACCCGGCGGTGCTGCGCTCGCTGCTGCGCCGCTGCGGGCCGCTGCGGCGCCTCGAGCGCGGAGCGTACTTCCGGCTCACCGAGTGGCTCAACGGCGCACTGACCGGCGAGCTCGCGGGCTCGCGGCTGCCGGCGGCGCTGCTGCGGGTCTGGCGGGCGCACCTGCGGCTGCGGGTGAAGGACCCGGCGCTGCGGGCCCGCCTCCTGCCGAGCGACCCGATCGGCTGCAAGCGGCTGCTGTTCTCGAACGACTGGTACGCGGCGCTGGACCGGCCGCACGTCGACGTCGTCACCGCCGGCGTCGCCCGGGTCGAGGCCGACGCGCTCGTCGACGACGACGGGCGGCGCCACCGCGCCGACGTGGTCGTCTGGGGCACGGGGTTCGCGGCCGCCGACTTCCTCGCGGGCGTGGAGGTGACCGGACGCGACGGCGTACGCCTCGCCGACGTGTGGGCCGGCGGCGCCCACGCCCACCTCGGCGTCACGGTGCCGGGGTTCCCGGGGCTGGCGATGATGTACGGCCCCAACACGAACCTGGGTGGCTCGAGCATCATCGGGATGCTCGAGCCCCAGGCCGCGTGGGTCGCGCAGCTCGCCGTCGCGCTGCGGCGCGCTCGAGCCCGCGGCGTCGCGTCGCTCGACGTGGCCCCCGACGTCGCCGCCGCCTACGACGCCGAGATGCAGGACCGGCTCGCGCGCAGCGTCTGGGCCGGCTGCGTCAGCTGGTACCGCACCGCGGCCGGACGGATCACGACCAACTGGCCGGGCACGGTCAGGGAGTACCAGCAGCGGCTCGCGACGCTCGACGTCGCGGACCTGGAGGAGGTGACGGCATGGCGCACGACTACGACGTCCTCGTGATCGGGTCCGGCTTCGGCGGTTCGGTGACGGCCCTGCGGCTGACCGAGAAGGGCTACCGCGTCGGGGTGCTCGAGGCCGGGCGGCGCTTCGCCGACGACGAGTTCGCGACCACGTCGTGGCGGCTGCGCGACTACGTCTTCGCGCCGCGCGCCGGGCTGACGGGCATCCAGCGGATGGACCTGCTGGGCGACGTCCTCGTGCTCTCCGGCGCCGGCGTCGGTGGCGGGTCGCTCGTCTACGCCAACACGCTCTACGAACCGCCGGAGGCGTTCTACCGCGACCCCTCGTGGGCGCACCTGACCGACTGGCGCGACGAGCTGCGCGCCCCCTTCGACCAGGCACGGCGGATGCTCGGCGTCACCACCTACCCGCGCCGCACCCCCTCGGACGTCGTGATGCGCGACGCCGCGGACGGGCTGGGCGTCGGCGCGACGTTCGTGCCCACCCCGATCGGCGTGCTGCGCGCCGAGGACCACGGCGTCGCGCCCGGCGCGGTCGTGCCCGACCCCTGGTTCGGCGGCCGCGGACCGCAGCGGCGCGCCTGCACCGACTGCGGCTCGTGCATGACCGGCTGCCGGGTCGGCGCCAAGAACACGCTCGTGAAGAACTACCTGCACCTCGCCGAGGAGGCGGGAGCCGAGGTGCACCCGCTGACCACGGTCACGGACGTGCGGCCGCTGCCCGGGGGCGGGTACGCCGTCACCACCCGCGCGTCGGGGTCGTTCCGCGCCGGGCGCACCTTCACCGCCGACCAGGTCGTCGTCTCCGCGGCCGCGCTCGGCACCCAGAAGCTGCTGCACCGGCTCAAGGCCTCCGGCTCGCTGCCCCACCTCTCGGACCGTCTCGGCGAGCTGTCGCGCACCAACTCCGAGGCCATCCTCGGGGTGCGGGCGAAGCGTTCGGGCCGGCACGGACGCACGGACTTCAGCGAGGGGGTCGCGATCACCTCCTCCATCCACCTCGACGACGACACCCACGTCGAACCGGTGCGCTACGGCCCCGGCTCGAACGCCATGGCGCTGCTGATGGCGACCCTGGCCGACCCCGAGCCGGGCGTGGCCCGCTGGCGGATCGGGCTGCGCCAGATGTGGCGCAACCGGCGCTCCCTGCTGGCCTTCCACGACCCCCGTGACTGGTCCGAGCGCACGATCGTGCTGCTGGTGATGCAGTCGCTCGACAACTCGCTGACCACCAGCCTGCGCTCGCGGCGGCTGCGGCGCGGCGCGGGACGCCGCCTGACCGCGCGCCCCGGTGTCGGCGAGCCGAACCCCGTGTGGATCCCGGCCGGCCACGCGCTCGCGCGGCGGATCGCCGAGCAGGTCGACGGCGAGCCCGCGGGCGCCTGGAACGACCTGGTCGACGTCCCCACCACGGGTCACTTCATCGGCGGCTGCCCGATGGGCGAGAGCGCGGCCGAGGGCGTCATCGACCCCTACCACCGCGTGCACGGCCACCCCGGTCTGCACGTGGTCGACGGCTCCGCGGTGTGCGCCAACCTGGGCGTCAACCCGTCGCTGTCGATCACGGCGCTGGCCGAGCGCGCCGTGGCGCTGTGGCCCAACAAGGGCCAGGCGGACCCCCGGCCGCCGCTGGGCGAGGCGTACCGGCGGGTCGCGCCGGTGGCGCCCGCGCACCCCGTGGTGCCCGCGGACGCGCCCGGCGCGCTGCGGATCGCGGACCGGGAGCCGGCGTGAGCGCCGCCTACCCGCCGCAGCCCTGGGACCTCACCGGGCGCGGGTGGGTGAGCTCCTGGTCCCTGTCGCCCCGCGCGCGCCTGCCGCAGCTGCCCGCGGGCGTCGCGCCGCTGGGACGGCTGGCCCTCACCATGTTCGTCTCCTACGCCCCTCCGGGGCAGATGACGTACGCCGAGCTGCTCGCCGGCGTGCTCGTCCGCGACCGGGCCCAGGTCGGGCTCGCGATCACCGACATCTGGGTCGACTCCCCGGCCTCGCGCGCCGGCGGGCGGGAGCTGTGGGGCGTCCCGAAGGACCTGGCGGAGTTCGACCTGGACGGCGCAGCCGGCCCGACGGCGTCGGAGGGACTGCTCTGCGCCCGCGCCGACGGCCGCACCCTGGCGACCGCGGCCTTCACGGCGTCGCGGGCCCCGGGCGTACCCCTGCCGCTGCGGCTGCCCGCCGCGATCGTGCAGACGGTCCCGGTGGGGCCGGTCGACGCGCCGGGGGCCCGGACGCGGTGGACACCGATCAGCGCACGGGCCCGGGCGCTGCGTCCGGCCCGCGCCCGCTGGTCCTCCCCCGCCGACGGACCGCTCGGCTGGCTCGCCGACGCCCGCTCCCGCGCCAGCATCCTCGTCGAGGACTTCGACCTGCGCTTCGGCTCCTGATCCCCGCCGGTCGGTCAGCGGGTGCGCCAGGCCGGGTCGCGGCCGAGGAAGGCCATGAGGGCGTCGGCGGGTGGCGTGCCCGGGGCGACCGGCACGCGCGGGCCGAACTGGCCGCTGCCGCGCAGCATCGCGTCCATCGGCTCCATGCCCGCGAGCGTCCGGGCGCACCGCTCGGGATCGAGCCCGTGGGGCACCCCGGCCGCCTGCGCGAGGTCCCACGTGTGGAAGACGACGTCCGAGGTGTAGAAGCGGTCGATCGCCTCGCCCACCACGACCTCGCCGAGGTGCGCCTGCGCGAACCTCCGACCGGCGAGGTCCGGGTCGTCGAGCACGGCCTGCACCGCGGCGGCGTGCCCCGCCCACCGCTGGGCCGGGTCGGTCGTCGGCTCGGCGACGAGGACGATCCCCGAGCCCTCGAGGAAGCCCGGCAGCCACGTCACGAGGTGGTCGACGACGTCGCGCGCCCGCCACTCGGGCACGGGGCTCGGCGCGTCCCAGTCCTCCACGGCGGCCACGACCGCGCCGAACCGCGCGGCGTCCGCGCGGTGCTGCTCGGCGGCGCTCACGACGACGCTCGCGGGGACGCCAGCAGCGCGTCGAGCGAGCGGTAGCCCTCGGCCACGCCGTGCTCCATGCCGCTCGCGACCATCTGGTCGCGCGAGGCCACGCTCTCGAAGACGGACAGCGCCTCGAGCCGCGTGCGCCCGCCGTCGAGGGGCACGAGCGTCAGCACCTCCAGCGACACGCTGTCGGGGGCTCCCTCGAAGGTGAAGGTCTGCACGATCCGCTCGCCCTCGCGGATCTCGTGGAACGAGCCGAAGAAGGCGTACGCCTCGTCGCCCCGGCGTGCGACGTAGCTCCACCGCCCGCCCGTGGTCGCGTCCCACGCACGGATCTCGGTGGTCAGGTCGGCGGGGCCGACCCACTGCGCGAACAGGTCCGGGTCGACGTGGGCCGCGAAGACCCGCGCGGGTGGGGCGTCGAACTCACGGGTGATGCGCACCGTCGGCTGGCCCGGCTCGGTGACGACGGTGACGTCGGGGTTGCTGCTGGTGGTGGGGCCGGTGGTCATGACGGTCTCCTCGCTGGGTCGGTCGGCTGGTCGGGCTGCTCGCTGCCGGTGCGGGCAAGGAGCAGGTCGAGCGAGCGGTAGCGGGACTCGACGGCCCGCCGGTGCCGGTCGAGCCACGTGGTGAGGGCGTCGAGCGTCGCGGTCTCGACGCTGCAGCGCCGTTGGCGTCCGACGCTCGTGCGGCGCACCAGCCCGGCTCGCTCCAGCACCGCGAGGTGCTTCGAGACCGCCTGCAGCGACATCGCGTACGGCGCCGCGACCTCGTTCACCGTCGCGTCGCCGTCGCAGAGCCGGGCGACGATGTCGCGCCGCGTCGGGTCGGCCAGCGCGGCGAACGCCCGGTCGAGCACGCCGTCATCCACGTTCAACCTCCTGGTTGATCGTCAATCAACTCCTCCCGCAGGCGTTCGTCAAGGATGCGGTCGAACAAGCCGTCCCACCCACCGGACACCCCACCCGTTCTTTCTCTATCGCTTTAGTGTTCTTAATGACCGGCCTGGCCGGTCCGCGTCGCCCGGCTGCTCGTCGGACGTCGCCCGACACCGCCGCCGTACGATCCGGGCCATGGACCTGGCCGCCGTCGTGCTCGCGGGAGGGGCCGGGCGCCGCCTCGGCGGGCTCGACAAGGCCGAGCTGCTCGTTCGGGGTGAGCGGCTGCTCGACCTCGTCGTCGCGGCGACGCGGGACGTCGGCGCGCAGCCCTGCGTCGTCGTCGGCCCGAGCCGTCCCGTCGGGGGGTCCGTGCTCCGGGCTCGGGAGCAGCCGCCGGGTGGGGGCCCGGCGGCTGCTCTCCACGCGGGCGTACGCCTCCTGCCCCCCTCCGTGTCGCACGTCCTCGTGCTGGCCGTCGACCTCCCGCGCGCCGGCGACCTCGCACGGACGCTGGTGACGGCGGCCGCCGGGGCCGCCGACGACTCCCGCGACGCGCTCGTGGCCGTCGACCCGGACGGGCGTCGGCAGTGGCTCGCCGCCGTCTACCCCGTCCTCGCCCTGCACGACGCGTTCGCCGCCGCCACCGCGCATACGCCGGACGCCGGGCTCGCCGGTCTTGCCGGGCTCCCGCTCCGAGCGGTCGTCGGCCGGCTGGCGCTGCGCGAGGTCCCCGTGCCCGCCGAGGTCGCCGCCGACGTCGACACCCCCGCCGACCTGGACCGGGCGGGGATCTCGCCGGGCGACCCGACCCGCTGACCTACGCTGGACGCCGTGTCGAAGAAACGCGTACGCCGGGTCCGCGCCGTCGCGCACCACCTCACCGAGGCGAGCGCACGGCACCACGAGGAGCAGGTCGCCGTCGAGGAGCCGCTCGAGATGCGGGTGGGCGGGGAGCAGTACGCCGTGACCATGCGCACGCCGGGCGACGACTTCGACCTGGTCGCCGGGTTCCTGGTCGGCGACGGGGTGGTCCGCGGCGCCTCGGACCTCATGTCGCTGCGCTACTGCGCCGGCGTGGGCCCCGACGGCCTGCAGACCTACAACGTCGTCGACGCGGGCGTCTCCCCCGCCGCGCTCGACCTCGCCCGCTCCCGCGAGCGCCGGGTCGAGGGCACCAGCGCCTGCGGCGTGTGCGGCCTGGCCTCGCTCGACGCGGTCGCCACCATCTCCTCGCACGACCTCGCGGCGGACACGACCCGGGTGGACCCGGGGGTCCTCGCCGGCCTGCCCGACGCCCTGCGCGAGCGGCAGAAGGACTTCGACCGCACCGGTGGCGTGCACGCGGCCGGCCTGTTCGACGCCGACGGCACCCTGCTGTGCCTGCGCGAGGACGTCGGACGCCACAACGCCGTCGACAAGGTCGTCGGCTGGGCGCACCGCGAGGGGCGCCTGCCGCTGGGCGGCACGGTGCTGCAGGTCTCGGGCCGCGCGTCGTTCGAGCTCGCCCAGAAGGCGGTGATGGCGGGCATCCCCGTGCTCGCCGCCGTGGGCGCGCCGTCGTCGCTGGCCGTCGACCTGGCCCGCCGCTCCGACCTGACCCTGGTCGGCTTCTCCCGCGGCGACCGCTTCACGGTCTACGCCGGGGCCGACCGGGTCCCGGAGACGACGACCGGGACCGCCCTCAGCCCGGTGGGCGCCGCGCGACCGTGAGCACGTGGGTGACGGGCCAGTCGAGCTCGTCGCCCGTCTCCACGTCGTGCAGCCGCGCCGTCGGCGCGAAGCGCTCGGAGACCAGCCAGTCGTTGCGCCACGCGACGCTGGTCGGGTCGAGGGTGAGCCCCGCGCCGGTCAGCACCTCCCGCCAGTCGGCCATCGTCAGCCCGCAGAAGCTCTCGTGGCACTCGCTGAGCCAGTTGTCGGCGTAGTCCTTGGTGGTGAGGAACTCCATCGCGTCCCCCAGCCGCAGCCGCCAGCGGCCCTCGCCCAGCGACCGGGCCACGAAGGCGGCGCCGCTCAGGCGCGGGAAGTCGTGGGCGAACTGCCGCATCCGCGCGTCGGTCGACAGCCCCCCGACGTACGCCGCCACCTCGGCGCGCTCGAGCGCGTCGAGGTCCTCCCGGGCCGCGGCCGGGTTCGCGCCGTCGTCGGAGCGCAGCTGCAGGTCCACGACCCGGTCGGGCTCGTCGGGGCCGAGGACGTCGGAGTTCACCCAGACGCCGCCGACCCGGGTGTGCTCGGCGACGCGCCGCGCGAAGGCCTCGACGTCCGCGCGCCCCGCGCCGTACGAGAAGACCTCGTGGGTCAGCGCCACGGTGACGGTCGAGTCGACCGATCCGGCGGGCATCACGGGCCCCGAGAGGATGTTGGCGCGCACGAACCAGATGTTCGGGTTGGCGAAGACGCCGGTGGCCTTCTTGTGCTCGGCCTCGTCGAGCAGCGGGCGGGCGATGTCGACGCCGAAGAGGTCGGACTCGCCGAAGCGCGGGTCCGCAGCGATCCGCTCGAGCAGGCCGCCGGTGGCGCAGCCGACGTCGACGACGCGGCCGGGCTCCAGCAGGTGGCCGACCTGGTCGTACTTGCGCCCCGAGGCGGTCTCGAAGGACGCCGCGTACGTCCGGTAGTCGCGCGTGGTGGTCAGGTCGCCCTCGCTGGAGACCACCGGGTCGGAGAACAGCTCGGTGACCAGCTCGGGCACGCCGTAGCGCTCGTAGTGCGCGACCGTGCCCGGGTGCGCCAGCAGCCGCCAGGAGGCGTCCCCGTGGGCGAGGCGCTCGACGACCTCCCAGGGCCGGGAGGGCTGCTCGTCGGCGTCGTCGCTCACGGCGTCCTCGACGCCGACCACGGTGTAGCCCAGCGCCCGGTAGGACTCGGCGACCGCGGGCGTGGAGCAGGCGACGAGGGTGCGCGCCGGGTCCGGCGGCGGACGGTGGCCCAGGGCGGTCGCGACCGTGGTGACGACCAGCTCGGCGAAGCGGGGGTGCTGCGGCACGTCGGGCACCAGCACGACGAGGCTGGGCAGGTCGGCGGCCACGCTGACCCGCTCCACCAGCGCCTCGCGGCGGTGCCCGGGCAACGGGTTGCGCCGGGTCCACGCGTGGTTGGCCGAGGTCACGGCCCACACCACGACGGCGTCGTCCGCCAACGGCACCACGACGTCGTCGGCGTCGCGCACCTCGCCGGCGAGCAGCCGGTGCAGGAAGTCGACCTGGAAGCCGGTGACCGCGTGGTGGCGGCCGGGGAAGAGCACCTCGGAGAAGGTCACGGGCCACAGCCTAGGAGGCCGTCCCCGCGGCCGGGTCGGCTCCTCACGGCTCGAGGGTGTAGCCCAGCCCGGCGCTCGTCACGAGGTGACGCGGGTGCGCCGGGTCGGCCTCGAGCTTGCCGCGCAGCTGCGCGGCGTACACGCGCAGGTAGTGCGTCTCCTGCTCGTAGCCGGGGCCCCACACCTCCCGCAGCACCTGCTCGCGGGTGACCAACCGTCCGACGTTGCGGGCCAGCAACTCCAGGAACCCCCACTCGGTCGGCGTCAGGCGCACGTCGACGCCCGCGCGCGCGACCTTCTTGCGGGCCAGGTCGATGGCGAGGTCGCCCACCTCGACGACCGGCGCGGTGACGGGCGCGGCGACCGCGGACCGCCGCACGGCGGCCCGCAGCCGGGCCATCAGCTCGTCCATCGCGAAGGGCTTGGTCACGTAGTCGTCCGCGCCGAGGTCGAGCGCCTCCACCTTGTCCTCGCCGTGCTGGCGGGCCGAGAGGACGACGACCGGCACGGTGGTCCAGCCGCGCAGGCCGGCGAGCACCTCGGTGCCGTCCAGGTCGGGCAGCCCGAGGTCGAGCAGCACGACGTCGGGGTGGGCGGCCGCAGCCGCCTCGAGCGCGCCGCGGCCGTCGGCGGCCGTCACTACCTCCCAGCCGTGGGCGCGCAGGTTGATCGCCAGCGCCCGCGCGAGGGCGGGCTCGTCGTCGACCACCAGCACCCGCGGGCTCACGCTCGCCACCGGCCGGACGCCCGCAGGGCCACGCTCACCATGGGGCCAACCTAGATCCCGCCTTCGACGCACCGGGTGCGAGGCGTCTCACTTGTCTCGCGCGAAGAACCTGCGCACGGTGGGAGGTATGCCTCCTGCATCCTCCGACCTGCTCGTCTCGGTCGCCGTGGTCGTCGCGGTGTCCGTCGCGATCGGTGCCGTGGTGCCGTTCGCGGTCCGCCGCCTCGGCCGGCGCTGGCCTCCCGCCGAGGCGCTCGTCCGCGCCGCGCGGTTCCCGTTCCGCGTCCTCGTGCTCGTCGTCGGCCTCAACGCCGTCGTGGCCGCCAACCGCCCCCGCGGCGACGGCGCCGAGCTCTGGGACACCCTGGCCCTGGCGCTGCGCATCCTGGGGATCATCAACGGCGCCTGGCTCCTCGCGGTGGTCATGCTGTTCGCCGTCGACGCCGCGCTGCGCCGCGCCGACGCCGGCCTGGACCCGCGCAACGCCAAGCGCGTGCGCACGCAGGTGCAGGTCACCCGCCGCGTCGTCGTCGTGGCGATCGTCTTCCTGGCCCTGGGCGCGATCCTGCTGAGCTTCCCGGGCGTACGCGCGGTGGGCGCGAGCCTGCTGGCCTCCGCCGGTCTGGTCTCCGTCGTCGCCGCCCTGGCGGCGCAGTCGACGCTGGGCAACCTGTTCGCCGGGCTGCAGCTCGCGTTCAGCGACGCGATCCGGATCGACGACACGGTGATCGTCGACGAGGAGTACGGCACGATCGAGGAGATCACCCTGTCCTACGTGGTGGTGAAGACCTGGGACGACCGCCGCGTCGTGCTGCCGTGCACCTACTTCACGACCACCCCGTTCGAGAACTGGACGCGCAAGGACACGGAGATGATCGGCACCGTGCTGCTGCAACTCGACTGGCGCACCGACCTCTCCGGTCTGCGCGCCGAGTTCGAGCGGCTGCTGGACTCGACGCCGCTCTACAACGGCCGCTCCAGCGGCATGGTGGTCACCGACGCGACGCAGGGGCTCGTCACCGTGCGGGCCAGCGTCACCGCCGACGACCCCGGGCTGCTGTGGGACCTGCAGTGCCTCGTGCGCGAGGGTCTCGTGACCTGGGTGCGCGAGCACGACCCCGAGGCGCTGCCCCGCCAGCGGTGGGAGATCGTGCCGGGCCGCCACGACGGGCAGCCGACCGGGCGCGCGGACCACGCGGCCTGACCGTCCCGCCGCGCCGCAGCGCTCACACCGTCGGCTCGCCGTCGCGCACGACCACCCGGCCGCGCGCGACGACGTGGCGGCGCACCGGGGCGCGCACGAGCGCGTCGGCGACGTTCTCCGCGTCGAGCAGCACCACGTCGCCCGGGGCGCCGACGACGAGGTCGTGCTGCGGTCGGCCGACGAAGGCCGCGCCCCCGCTCGTCGCGAGCCGCACGGCGGCCACGAGGTCGTCGTCGGTGCGCAGTCCGTGCAGGCGTGCGAAGCCGAGCGCGACGCGCAGCAGGTCGCCGTCGCCGTAGGGCGACCACAGGTCGCGGATCCCGTCGGTGCCCAGCCCCAGCGCGATGCCGCGCTCGACCATCTGCCGCCACGGCAGCGGCACCGTGCGCACGGGCGCCACGGTCGTCCAGGCGATCCCCGCCGCGGCCAAGTCGTCGAGCAGCGCCTCCTGCCGGGCGGCGCCGACCGAGCCGGGCCCCAGCGGACCGACGTCACCGAGCGCGAAGCCGTGGGAGACGGTCACCCGTCCCCCGAGCCCGGCCCGCCGGACGCGGTCGGCGAGCAGCTCGCACTGGAACGCGCCGAGCTCGCCCGGGTCGTGCAGGTGGAGGTCGATGCCGACCCCCTCCGTCGCGGCGAGGTCCACCAGCGCCTCGACCTGGGCCACCGGGTCGCGGTCGATCGAGGCCGGGTCGATGCCGCCCACGTGGTCCACGCCCGCGCGGGCGGCCGCCCGCAGCAGGTCCAGCACGCCGGGCCGGCGCAGCACGCCGTCCTGCGGGAAGGCGACCAGCTCCAGCGCCAGCGCCCCGTCGAGCTCCGCCGCCGCGGCGCGCACCGTCTCGATCCCGCGCAGGCCCACCCCGAGGTCGACGTCGACGTGCGTGCGCACCGCCGTCGTGCCGTGACGCAACAGCTCGCGCAGCACCGCGACGGTGGAGTCGTGGCCCGGGATGCCGAGCGCGTCGCGCTCGGCGCGCTCGTGGGCGATCCGTCCCTGCGTCGTCGCCTCCCCGCCCCAGGAGACCCACGGCGCGCCCCACCAGCTCTTGTCGACGTGGGCGTGGGCGTTGACGAACCCGGGCAGCGCGAGCAGCCCGCCGCCGTCGAGCACCGCGGACGATCCGGGCTCCGCCGCTTCCGCCGGGCTGCCGGTCCCCGCCGGCACGCGGGGCGCGACGTCGGTCAGGACCCCGTCGGTGACGACGAGGTCGGCGGGCTCGCCGCCCCAGGGACGGACGTTCGTGATGCGGAGATCGGCCATGCGTTTGGTATACCACTAACGTGCGTCCCTATCCCACCCCCGCGCTCCTCGTCCTGCTCGTCCTGCTCGCCGTCAGCGCCTGCGCCCCCGGCAGCGCCGAGCGCGCGTCGGTGCCGACTCCACCAGCGACGCCGACCGGCACGCCGGTGACCCCGCCGCCGCCCCGCACCGGTGACCCGACCGCCGGTCTCGTGCGCGCCGTGGCCGCGCACGACCTCGCGGGAGTGCAGGCCGTGCTGCCCCACGGCACCGACCTCGAGGTCCGCGACGGCGACGGGCGTACTCCCCTGCTGCTGGCCACCCGCGCCGGGGACACCGAGATCGCCCTCGCCCTGCTCGAGGCCGGCGCCGACCCGGACGCGCGCGACGTCATCGAGGACTCCGCGTTCCTCTACGCGGGCGCCGAGGGCCTCACCGAGATCCTCGCGGCCACCATCGCCCACGGGGCCGACGTCGCGAGCACCAACCGCTTCGGCGGCACGGCGCTGATCCCGGCGAGCGAGCACGCGCACCTCGACAACGTCGCGCTGCTCATCGAGGCCGGGGTGCCCGTGGACCACGTGAACGACCTCGGCTGGACGGCCCTGCTGGAGGCCGTGGTGCTCGGGGACGGCGGCCCCGACCACGTCGAGGTCGTGCGCCGGCTCCTGGCGGCCGGCGCCGACCCGACCATCCGCGACCGCGACGGCGTCGCACCGCGCGACCTCGCCGCCGCGGCCGGTCAGGTCGAGGTCGTGGCGGAGCTCGACCGGGCGCGCTGAGCGCGCTTGCGGGTGCGGGTCACCGCCAGCGGGTCGGGCGCGGGACCGGACCAGGTGCGCGCGACGGCCAGCGTCGGCTCGAGGCCGGCGAGGATGTGGCGGCGGTACTCCCCTGCCGCCACCTCGCCGTCACCGGCCCGGATGGCGTCGAGGACCCCGGCGTGGTCGCGGCACTGCTCGCGCGTGTCGCGTCCGCGCGTGAGGTGGAACAGCCGCTGCACGCGGGCCTCGAGCGGCGCGGTCAGCGACGTGAGCAGCGGGTTGTGCGCCGCGGCCGTCACCGCCCGGTGGAACGCGGCGTTCTGGGCGGCGACGGCGCCGTCGTCGCCCCGCGCCAGGGCCGCCGTGGCCGCCTCGACGCGGTGCCCGAGCTCCGCGAGGTCGGCCTCCGTACGCCGCGCTGCCGCCAGCCGCGCGGCCGGCACCTCGACGGCTTCGCGCACCTCGAACAGGTGCCGGACGTCGGCGACGGTGAACGGCGCGACCATCGCCCCCTGCCGCGGGACGAGGACGACGAGACCCTCGGCCTCGAGCAGCTGGAGCGCCTCGCGCAGCGGCACCCGGGACACGCCCAGCTCGGCGGCCGCGTCGCGTTCGACGATCCGTGCGCCGGGCTCCAGGTCGAGGCCCACGATGCGGGCCCGCAGGGCGTCGTACGCCTGCTGGCGCAGCGAGGTGCCCGTCGACGTCACGCGCGCCATCGTAGGCCGGGTGGAGGGCCTCTCAGCCCGCCCGGCCCCGGCGCCCGAGCATCTCCTCGACGATCGCGACCGCCGCGTCCGCGCCGCCGAGCCGCTCCAGCTCGGCCCGCAGCGCCGCCGAGCGAGCGACGACCTCGGGCGCGGTCACGGCGGCGAGCGCGTCGCGCAGCCCGGCGACGTCGACGGTCGCGGAGTCGATGCGCACGGCCACCCCGGCGCCGACGAGCGCGTCGGCGTTCTCGAACTGGTCGACGTCCTGGGGGGCCGCGATCATCGGCGTCCCGGTCGCCAGGCCCTCGTTCGAGCCGCCCATGCCGGCGTGGGGGTGAGGAAGACGTCCGCGTGCTCGAGGATCTCGCGCTGCGGCACCCAGGACCGGATCTCGACCCCCTCGGGCAGCGGTGCGCCGCCGGTGACCTCGTCGGGGCGCACGTGCTGCCCGACCTGCAGCACGAGGTGCCAGCCCTCGGCGCCTCCCCACGCCTCGAGGCAGCGGCGGTACAGCTCGGGCTGGCGGGTGAAGGCGGTGCCGAGCGAGACCAGCAGCACCCGGCGGTCGGCCGGCGGGGTCCACGCCCCCGCCTCGGCGCGTCGCACCGCGGGGCCGACGAACGTGTAGACGTCGCGGTCCACGCGCTCGACGTTCGGCTGCATCGCCTCCGGCACCAGCACGACGCAGCGCGGCGGACGACCGAGGTAGGTCAACGAGTCGGCCTCGACGCCGTGGGCCTGCAGCATGGCGCGCTGGCGGCCGAGGTACGCAGCCCCACGGGGGTCGGTGCGCAGCCAGGTCGTGAACTCCGCCATGTCCTCCTCGTAGCCCTCCCACGCGACGTAGGTCGGCGAGAGCTGCAGCGCGGGGATCCCCCACTCGTCGGCGAGGATCCGGGCCGGGATGCCGGCGATGTCGTAGAGGAACAGGTCCGGCCGGTCGTCGGCGAACCCCGCCTCGACCACCGGGAGCATCGCCTCGTACTCGTCCTGGAACGTCGACAGGTGGTCGATCGCGTCGCCCTCGAACGCCTCGCCCGCCCCCTCCCCCTGCTCGGGGTCGCGTCCGCCGTGGTTCACGGCCGGCAGGACGGAGGGGTACGCCACGAGCGTGGCGCCCACCGCCTCGATCGGCTCGCGGAAGGAGGCGTCGTTGACGTAGGTGACGCGGTGGCCGCGCTCGACCAGCCGGCGGATCACCTCGATGCTCGGGTTCACGTGGCCGGGGGCCGGGATGCTCACCATCGCGAGGTGCGCCATGGCCGGTCTCCTTCTCGTCGTTGGGTCGGGGCGGGCCCGACCGTAGCGGGCGGAAAACCGGGTGCGCACCCGTCCCCGCGACCGCTACGGTCGACGCCATGAGCTGAGACCCGACCCCGGCCGCTGCACGTGCGCGGCCCCGTGTCCCGGTCCCTCCCTGCCCCGACCAGCCCGGCCCCGGGCGTCCCAGGAGCTGCTCATGCCTGCACCCGCCTCCCCCTCCTCCGCCGTCGTCCTGCGCGACCTCACCTTCGAGTGGCCCGACGGCACCCCGGCCCTGACCGGACTCGACGGCACCTTCGGGACCGGACGCACCGGCCTCGTCGGCGACAACGGCTCCGGCAAGTCGACCCTCCTGCGGCTCGTCGCGGGCCTCCTGGCGCCGACCGGGGGCAGCATCGAGGTGACCGGCGACGTCGGCCACCTGTCGCAGACCGTGACGCTCGGTGCCGCCGCGTCGGTCGCCGACCTGCTCGGCGTCGCCGCACCGCTCGCCGGCCTGCGGGCGATCGAGGGCGGCGACGCCGACCCGGCCCACTTCGAGGCCGTCGGCGACGACTGGGACGTCGAGGCCCGCGCGGTCGCGGCGCTCGACGAGCTCGGCCTGCCCACCGACCTGGACCGACGGGTCGGCACCCTGTCGGGCGGCGAGACGATGCTGGTCGCGGTCACCGGGCTGCGCCTGCGCCGCGCGGGCGTCACGCTGCTCGACGAGCCGACGAACAACCTGGACCGGCGCACGCGCGCGCGGCTGGCCGACCTGGTCGACGGCTGGCCGGGCACCCTCGTGGTCGTCAGCCACGACGTGGAGCTGCTCGACCGCATGGACGCCACCGCGGAGCTGCACGCCAACCGCCTCACCGCGTTCGGGGGCGGTTTCACCGCCTGGCGGGAGCACCTCGCGGCCGAGCAGGACGCGGCCGCCCAGGCGGCCCGCACCGCCGAGCAGCGCCTCAAGGTCGAGCAGCGCCAGCGCGTGGAGGCGGAGACCAAGCTGGCGCGACGTGAGCGGGCGGCCCGCAAGGCCGCGGGCAGCCTGCCGCGCATCGTCGCGGGCAAGCGGGCGAACGCCGCCCAGGTCTCCGCCGGGGTCCTGCGGGGCAACCTCGACGACAAGGTCGAGGCCGCCCGCGCGGCCCTCGACGCGGCCGAGGCGCGCGTGCGCGACGACGAGCACATCCGTCTCGACCTGCCGGACCCCGGGGTCGCGCGATCGCGTCGGCTCGCCGAGCTGGGCGACCCGGCGAGCCCGGTCGTCGTGCAGGGTCCCGAACGCGTCGCCCTGGTCGGGGGCAACGGTGTCGGCAAGACCCGGCTGCTGCGCCGCCTCGTCGGGGACCCGGCGGAGCAGGGACCCGGCGACGGGCCGCGGGCGCGGCTCCTCACGGACCGGTACGCCGTGCTGCCGCAGCGGCTCGACGACCTCGACGAGTCGCTCGGCGCCCTGGACAACGTGCGCGCCGTCGCCCCCGGGACCGACCCCGGGGTCGTGCGCGGTCAGCTCGCCCGGATGCTCCTGCGCGGCGCGAGCGTCGACCGTCCGGTCGCGACCCTCTCCGGCGGCGAGCGCTTCCGCGTCAGCCTGGCGCGCCTGCTGCTGGCCGACCCGCCGGCCCAGCTGCTGGTCCTCGACGAGCCGACCAACAACCTGGACCTGACGAGCGTCACGCAGCTGGTGGACGCGCTGGCCACCTACCGCGGGGCGCTGCTGGTGGTCAGCCACGACCACGACTTCCTGGCCCGGCTCGGCGTCGACGTGGTGCTGGAGCTGACGCGGGAGGGCCGGCTGGTGCGGCGTGGCTCGCTGGCCGAGGTGGAGGGCTGACTCAGCCGACGGTGAACCGCACCTGGTCCCACCCGGTGGCGCCGTCGGGCAGCACGCCCACCTGGGTCGCCGTCTGGGTCTGCCCCGCGGCGTCGGTGGCCCGCACGACGACCACGTGCTCGCCGGGGTCCAGGCGTACCGTCGTCGACCACTGCACCCACGTGTCGCGGCTGGGCACCGTGCCCAGGTCGGCCTCGCGCCAGGCGCCCCCGTCGACCTGCACCTCGACCCGCTCGATGCCGGTGTGCTGCGCCCACGCGTCACCGGCGAGCACGACCTCCCCGGCGCCGACCTCGTCGCCGGGGCGCGGCACGAGGACGCGCGACTGGGTCTTGATCGGCCCACGCTCGCCCCAGCCCCGCTCGGTCCAGTACGCCCGGAAGTCCGCGAACCGGGTCACCTCCAGGTCGACGACCCACTTGGTCGCGGAGACGTAGCCGTACAGGCCGGGCACCACCATCCGCACCGGGAAGCCGTGCTCGAGCGGCAGCGGCTCGCCGTTCATCGCGTACGCCAGCAGCGCGTCGCGCTCGTCGGTGAGCGCCTCGAGCGGCGTCCCGCAGGTCCAGCCGTCGCTGGAGGTCTGCAGGACCGCGTCGGCGCCCGGGAGCACACCGGCCTCGGCGAGGAGCGGGGCGATCCGGGTGCCACTCCACCAGGCGTTGCCGACCAGTCCGCCGCCGACCTCGTTGGACACGCAGGTCAGCGTCGTCCACGCCTCGGTGCGCTCGCGCTCGACGAGGTCGGCGAAGCCCAGCTCCACCTCCCGCTCGACCATCCCGTGGATGCGCAGGCGCCAGTCGTCCGGGTGCACGAGCGGGACGGCGAAGGCCGTGTCGATGCGGTAGAAGTCGGCGGCGGCGACGCGCCACGGCCCCAGGCCGGCGACGTCGAGGTCGGCACCCGCCGGCACCCGGCCGCCCGTGACGTCCAGGCGCAACGCCGCGCGCGCCTGCTCGACGCCCCGGCGGGCGCCGCCGATGACCCTGCTGGCGGCCCCGGTGAGGACCGCCCCGGTCGCGACGACCCCGAGCAGCACGAGGACCCGGCGGCGGGCGTCGGGGTTGCGGGTCTGCTCGCTGGCGCGGCGGGCGTCGAGCAGCACCTGCAGCAGCGCCACCCCGACGGCCGTCGCGACCACGGCGGGCACGGCGCCGGTCAGCGCCGAGGCGCCTGCCTCGCCGGAGCGGCGGGACTCCACGAGCACGGCGGTGAGCCCGACCGCGCCGAGGCCGACGAGCCCGAGCAGCCCCCAGCGCCACCGACCGGACACGGCGGCGAGGACCAGCGCGCCGGCGACGACCATCCCGCTGAGCAGCGGCTTGTCCCACGTGCCGACCAGTGCGATGAACCCCTCGACCGCGGCGCCCGGCGCGACGTCGCGGACCAGCTCGGCGACAGCGCCCACCACGCCGACACGCAGGCGTACCAGTGCGGCCAGCGCCTCCGCCACGGCGATCATCGCGGCGCCGGCGACGAGTCCGGGGCCGTAGGCGGCGACGTGCGGCCACCAGGGGGCCGGGCGGGAGGGACTCACCCGTCCAGTGAAGCAAATGCGAAGGAGCCCGGACCGTGCGGTCCGGGCTCCTGCTCGATGGTGGAGCTGAGGGGACTCGAACCCCTGACCCTCTGCATGCCATGCAGATGCGCTACCAGCTGCGCCACAGCCCCATCTCGTCCGCTCCCGTGCTGGCGAGCGACCTGCGGAATAGTAGCCAACACGTTTCGCGGAAGCGAATCGAGGGTCAGGCCCCCACCGCGACGGCCTCGTCCGCGGGCACCGGATCGCCGCCGCGGTCGTAGGCGTGGAGCCGCCAGCGCGGCTCGTCGGGACGCGCCAGCGGGCGCTCGCGCAGCACGGCGTACCGGCAGTTGCCCATCCCCGCGTACGCCGACGGCTCGGTGTGGGTGCCCTGCACCAGCGCCTCGACCGCCACGCGCAGCGCGGCCCCGTGCGCCACGGCGACGCCGCAGCGCCCGGGCGGAACCAGGTCCGCCAGCTCGCCCAGGCACGCCTCGAGGCGCTCGCGCACGCCGGTCAGCGTCTCGGCGCCGGGCACGGAGCTCCAGCGGCCGGTGACGAAGTCGGCGTACTCGTGCGGGTGCTCGAGGGCGTACGCCTCGTGCGTGGTGCCCTCGCGCTCGCCGAGGCCGAACTCCCGCAGCCGCGGGTCGGTACGCACCTCCAGCCCGGCCGCCGCGGCGACCCGGGCGGCGGTGCGCGCGGCGCGCTGCAGGTCGGAGCTCCACACCACGACGGGGTCGAGGGTGGCGAGGACCGGGGCGACCGCGGCCGCCTGCGTCTCGCCGCGCTCGCTCAGCGGCGCGTCGACCTGGCCCTGGATGCGGCGCTCCGCGTTCCAGGTCGTCTCCCCGTGCCGCAGTAGCACCAGGGTGCGCAGCCCGTGACCGGGCTGCGCGCTCACCGCTCGCCGGCCGTGACGTCCGCGGGCAGGGCGATGGTCGGGCAGTCGCGCCAGAGCCGCTCGAGGGCGTAGAACTGCCGCTCCTCCTCGTGCTGCACGTGCACGACGATCTCGCCGTAGTCGATGAGGACCCAGCGGCCGTCGCGCTCGCCCTCGCGGCGCACCGGCTTGGCGCCGACCTCGCGCAGCTTGTCCTCGACCTCCTCGACGATGGCCTTCACCTGGCGGTCGTTGCTGCCGCTGGCGAGCACGAACGCGTCGGTGATCGCGAGCTGCTCGCTCACGTCGAAGGCGAGGATGTCGGTGGCGAGCTTGTCGGACGCGGCGCGGGCGGCGGCGATGACGAGCTCGACGGCGCGGTCGGTAGCGCTCATGCGGGGCCTCTCAGGGGGTCGGGCTGGGGGTCGGGCTGGTGGTCGGGCACGGGGTGGTGCGCCGGGTCGGGCGCCGGGTCGAGCACGGGGCTCGGCACCGGGTCGGGCGTGTAGAGACGGTGCTTGCCGATGTACTGCACCACGCCGTCGGGCACGAGGTACCACACCGGTTCGCCCCGCTGCGTGCGCTCGCGGCAGTCGGTCGAGGAGATGGCCAGGGCCGGGATCTCCAGCACGGTGACCCGGTCGGACGGCAGGTCCGCCAGGGCGGAGGTGTCCATCACGTAGCCGGGCCGCGTGCAGCCGACGAAGCGGGCCAGGGCGAACATCTCGCCCGTGTCGCGCCAGGTCAGGATGTTGGTCAGCGCGTCCGCGCCGGTGATGAAGAACAGCTCCGCCCCGGGCAGCTGGGCGCGCAGGTCCCGCAGGGTGTCGACGGTGTACGTCGGCCCCGCGCGGTCGACGTCGACCCGGGAGACGCGGAACCGCGGGTTCGAGGCGGTCGCGATGACCGTCATCAGGTAGCGGTGCTCGGCCGGGGAGACGTGCCGGTCGGACTTCTGCCACGGGTCGCCGGTGGGGACGAACACCACCTCGTCGAGGTCGAAGAACGACGCGACCTCGGAGGCCGCGACGAGGTGGCCGTGGTGGATGGGGTCGAACGTCCCGCCCATCACACCGATGCGACGCCCCGCCGCGGCGTTCACCTCAGCTGTGCTCGCGACCGCCGGCGAAGGCGAGGAGCCCGGCCAGCAGCAGGAGGGCGACCAGCAGGACGACACCACCGATGACGTAGGGCCAGGGGCTGTGCCCCTCGCCTCCGGCCTCGGACGCGACGACGACGAACTCGCTCAGCGACATGGGGGTGATCGTAGTCCAGACGCACCCCCACGCCCGAACGCGGGCGGTCCGCGGCGCCCCGTGGCGACGGGTGGCGAGGTGCGGCGACGGCTCAGCCGATCGCGACGTGCACGCCGACCAGGATCAGCCAGAACCGCAGCGTCCGGCCGACCACGATGGTCGGCACGAACACCACCAGGGGCATGCGCAGCGCACCGCCGACCGCGGCCATCACGAGCAGCGGCGGCACGCCGACGAACGCGGCCGCGAACATCACCGCGCCCCCGAACCAGGGACGGCCCTCCATCCGGGCGACCCAGCGGTCGTAGACGGGCCGCACCTTCGGCGAGGACAGCTTCCGCTGCGCCCACGCGCTGTCGACGCCGCGGCGCGCGACCTCGTACCAGACGATCTTGCCGAGCGACTGCCCGACGCCGGCCGCGATCGCGAGTCCGACGACGCCGCCCGCGCTGAGCGCGCCGATCCCGACGAGGTACGCCTCGATGTTGATCAGCGGGATCAGCGCGGATCCCACGCTCACGGCGAACGTCGTCAGGATGAGGATCACGGCGCCGGGCTCCCCTGTGCCTGGCCCCCGTGCGCCTCCTCGCGGACCGGGCGCGCGGGCACGGGCAGCCCGAGGTCGAGCAGCCACTTGAGTGAGACGCACTTGAGCACGAGGAGTCCGGTGGCGATGACGATGCCGACCTGCCACCAGCCCGTCACCAGCAGCAGCACGGCGAAGAGCCCGGAGTTGGCCGCCTTGCCGAGCCGCGACCAGTTCCACAGGTAGATGCGCCGGTCGACGACGTAGAAGTAGTTGGGGCTGCGGATCGACCACGCCAGGAAGGCCAGCGACAGGAACATGTCGACGACCATGAACTCGAACAGGTAGATGCCGACCGGCACCAGCATCTCGGGCTTGAGGACCACGAGGCCGATGTAGAACAGGGCGCAGCTGAGGCGGTCGCACATCATGTCGACGACGGCACCGATCCGGGTCTCGCAGTCGCGCCACCGCGCGACCTCCCCGTCGAGGGAGTCGCCGACCCAGTAGACGACCAGCCCGACCACGAGCAGCGTCAGGTCCCGCTCGACGATGCCCCAGGAGCACAGGGCGAGGGTCGCGAGGGTGCGGACGAACGTCACGACCGTCGCGCTGGTCATCAACCGCTCGGAAGCGGGGTCCGCGTGGATGCGGTCGGGACGGCCTGCCATGGGCGCGAACCTATCGCGATCCGGCCCCGTGGCGACGCAGCGCCACGACCGCGTCAGCGCACGTGGCCGTCGCCCGTGACGACGTACTTCGTCGAGGTCATCTCGGGCAGGCCCATGGGGCCGCGGGCGTGCAGCTTCTGGGTGCTGATCCCGATCTCGGCGCCGAACCCGAACTCGCCGCCGTCGGTGAACCGGGTCGAGGCGTTGACCAGCACGGCGGCCGAGTCGACGGCCGCGACGAAGCGGCGGGCTGCGGACTGCGACTCGGTGACGATGGCGTCGCTGTGGCCGCTCGAGAACGTCCGGATGTGGTTGATGGCGGCCTCGAGGTCGTCCACGACGGCGGCCGCGATGTCGAGCGAGAGGTACTCGGTCGCGTAGTCCTCGTCGGTCACCGCGACCACCCCGTCGTACTCGCCGAAGCGGGCGTCGCCGTGGATGGTCACGTCGCGCTCGGCGAGCGCGTCGATGACCTGCGGGAGGAAGTCGTCGGCGACGTCGGCGTGCACCAGCAGCGACTCCGCAGCGTTGCAGACCGACGTGCGGTGCGTCTTGGCGTTCACCACGATCGCCAGCGCCTTGTCGAGGTCGGCGGAGGCGTCGACGTAGACGTGGCAGTTGCCCACCCCGGTCTCGATGACCGGGACGGTGGACTCCTCGACGACGCTGCTGATCAGTCCGGCGCCGCCGCGCGGGATGAGGACGTCGACGAGGCCGCGGGCGCGCATCAGCGCCTTGACGCTCTCGTGGGTGTCGCCGGGCACGAGCTGGACGACGTCGGCGGGCAGGCCGGCCTCGACGACCGCCTCGCGCAGGGCGGCGACGATCGCGGTGTTGGACTCCCGCGCGCTCGAGCTGCCGCGCAGGAGCACGCTGTTCCCCGACTTGAGGCAGATCCCGGCGGCGTCGGCCGTGACGTTGGGACGCGCCTCGTAGATCATCCCGACCACGCCGAAGGGGACGCGGACCTGGCGCAGCTCGAGGCCGTTCGCCAGCGTGCCGCCCCGCACGACCTCCCCCACCGGGTCGGGCAGGGCCGCGACCTCACGCAGCCCCTCCGCCATCTGGGCGAGCCGCTCGGGCGTGAGGCGCAGCCGGTCCACGATGTTGGCGGGCGTGCCGGAGCCCTCGGCCCGCGCGACGTCGGCCGCGTTCGCCGCGAGCACGGCCTCCTCGTGGGTCGCGAGCGCCACGGCCATCGCCTCGAGCGCGGCGTCCTTGGTGGCGCGGGTGGCGGTCGCCAGCTCGTACCCCGCCTCCTTCGCGCGCCGTGCCGCCGCGTGGACCTCCTCGGTGCTCATGCCCGGAAGGGTACGGCGCACCCCGCCGCTCCGGTACGCCCCCGCCCGACCGGCGGACGCCCGGGCCGCTCGTGATGTTCCGGTGCGTCTAGGGCCGTCTGACGAACCGGACGCTGGTGTGGCCGAGGGGATGTCGGGTGCGGCGGGTCTCGTAGCGGGGGTCGTGCACCTTGCGGTGGTGGTGCCCGCACAGCAGCGCGGCGTCGGTGGTGTTGGTGGTGCCTCCGGCCGACCAGAGGGTCCAGTGGTGGACCTGGCACTGGTGGGCCGGGCGGTCGCAGCCGTCGGTGACACAGGTCTTGTCGCGCAGTGCGATCGCCAGCCGCTGCGGTTTGGAGTGGCGCCGCTGCGCCCGGCCGAGGTCGAGCACTTCGCTGCCGCCGCCGAGGACGGCCGGCACGAGACTCGCCGAGCAGGCGAGCCGGCGGGCCTCGGCGGCGCTGATCCGTCCGCCGGTGTCGAGCGTGGCGACGCCGAGGTCGCGCAATAGGGCGTCCAGGTCGAGATTGATGACGACGGTGGCGTTCGTGCCGCCCACCTCGGGCAGGTCGCGGGCGTCGAGGCTCTCGATGAGTTCGACGAACGCCTCACCGCGCCGCAGCGGTGAGGGCACCCCGGTCACGAACCGGTCCGCTTCGTCGGGGTTGGCCTTCTTGTGGCCCGGTGCGGCGTAGGCGTCGAAGGCCTTGCCGAGCATCTCGGCGTGCAGGGTCGGCAGCACGCCGCGGATCGACGTCCTGCCGTCGCCGAGATCGCGCAACGTCAACGACGCCGTCGCCATCGCCGAACGCTCCTCCGCCGCCAGCAACCGCGTCTCGTGCGCCTCACCCACCTCGGGCGCGACCACGTCGAGGATCCGCTTGCCGAACTTGCGCAGCGCGAGGGCGTCGAAGCGAGCGGCGTGCTGGACCAGCAGCGCCTCGGCGCGGCCCACGGTCTCGACGTCGATGTCATCGGGCAGCGCGTTGAGGGCCCGAA
The DNA here is from genome assembly GCF_032378595.1 of Nocardioides imazamoxiresistens. Taxonomy (NCBI): domain Bacteria; kingdom Bacillati; phylum Actinomycetota; class Actinomycetes; order Propionibacteriales; family Nocardioidaceae; genus Nocardioides; species Nocardioides imazamoxiresistens. The sequence goes on along the minus strand of NZ_JAVYII010000010.1, from coordinate 93,795 downwards.
CAATCACATCGGCCTGGTCGAGCGACACGGCGCCGGCTGCGGCGGCCGCGGCCACACGTATGTACCGCTCAAGCGCGCCGCCCACCCGCAGCACCCGGTACGCCTCACCCCGCGTCACCCCGGTCGCGTTCGCAAACCACACCGCCGTCGACGGCGAACCGTCCACGCGGCCGACCTGCAGCTCGTCCGCGCGGGCCGCGAGCTTGGCCATCAGTCCCGACGCGCGGTTGATCAGCCGTCGCGTCGCGACCAACGCCGACCGCGCATCCACCTCGCCGAGCGTCAGCAGACCCAGCTCGAGCGCGTCCCCGACGTGCTCGTCGGCGCGCCCGACCGCCGCCAAGACCGGATGCCCCGATCCCGGCGAGAAGGTCCCCGTTCCCCCTGCCATGGAACCCACTCAACCAGGAGCCACCGACAGTTCCGCCCCACGCCGACCCACGCTGTGGAGGGACCGAACCGCGTGCCGTCGAGCCCCGCACTCTGTGCCGGAACGCTCGACCTCGGCCCCGTTCGAACAGGGCCCAAGTCGAGCGTTACCCGGTGAACCGGGTAATCCAGCGGCTGCGACGCACCGCCCCACCAGCACCGCCCCAACCCCTTGCGCACCGCCGACCGAGCGTGAATATTGCGACCCCCAACCCTGCCTACTATGATCAGGAATCACGATGTCGCGAATCCCTCCCGCAGCTCCGAGCCAGTTCACGCCGCTCTTCGGCGCCGAGGCGCCCCTGCGTCAGCAGGTCTACGCGCAGGCGCCCGCGATCGCCGGGCCGTACCTGGCGTTCATGAAGGCCCTGCGCGAGAACAGCGTGCTCCCCCGGCGGCTCGTCGAGCTGGTCCGCCTGCGCGTGTCGTTCCACAACCAGTGCCGCAGCTGCATGGCGATCCGCTACGCCGACGGGATCGAGGACGGCATCACCGAGGACCTCGTGTGCTCGCTCGAGAAGCCGGCCGAGGCACCCGACCTGACCCCGGCCGAGAAGGCCGCCCTCGCCTACGCGGACCTCATGGCCACCGACCACCTGGCCGTCACCGACGCCACCTTCGCGGAGCTCGCCGAGCAGCAGCTGATGGACCTCTGCTTCCAGGTCGCCACGTTCGTCGGCTACGGCCGGATGGGCTCGGCCCTGGCCATGACCGACGACCTGCCGGAGGAGTACTCCGAGGCCGACGCCGTGCTCGCGCCCTGGCGCCAGACCCCGCACTCGGTGGTCTGAGCCCGGTCCGACGACCCACCGCACCATCCCGACACCCGCCACTCGGAAACGGACGTCCTGATGATGAAGAAGAAGCACACCGCCCTGCTGGCTGCGACCCTGCTCACCGCGAGCGCGTGCGGCAGCGTGTACGAGGGTGGCCCCGCCCCCACCGACTCGCTGCCCGACACGATCCGCGTGGTCTCGATCAACCCGACGACCGGGGTGGTGGCGTTCGTCGGCGACTCCGCCAACAAGGGCTACCAGCTCGCGGTCGACCAGATCAACGACGAGGACTTCCTCGAGGGCTCCACCATCGAGCTCGACCTCGTCGACACGAAGTCCGAGCCGCAGACCGCGGCCTTGGAGATCAACCGCGTCACCGCGGGCGGGGACGTGTCGGCCGTGTTCGGCTCGGTCTCCAGCAACGAGGCGCTGACCATGTCCCCGCTCGCCGAGCGCGCGGGGCTGCCCGTCCTGTACACGCAGGCCGGCAGCCACGGCGTGATCGCGGGCGACTACACGTGGCGCGCGACGCCGCTGATGCGCGAGTACTACCCCGCGCTGCGCCAGTACATCGAGGAGAGCGGCGCCGAGTCCATCGGGATCCTCTACACCGAGGCCACGCCGACCCTGCAGGACATCGGCACCAACACGCTGCCGGAGATGGCCGAGGAGCTCGGCATCGAGATCACCACGACGGTCGGCACGCAGGCGACGACCCAGGACTTCTCCGCACCGATCAACCAGGTGCTCGGCTCCGAGCCCGACCTGGTCGCCGTCCTCCTGGTCGGCGCCGCCAACCCCACCGCGATGGGCCAGCTGCGCCAGGCCGGCTACGACGGACCGGTGCTCGGCAACCCCGGCGCGTCCGGCGGCAGCCTCGACCCGGCCGGCGACGACGGCGAGGGCATGGTCTGGCCGATCAACTTCCACCACGACATGACCGCGCCCTCCACCCAGGAGTTCGTCGAGGCCTACCGCGAGGAGTTCGGCGAGAACCCGCTCAGCTACGCCGCGGAGGCGTACGACACCGCCTGGACCCTCGCCCGCGCCTTCAAGCACGCGCAGTCGGCCGACCGCGAGTCCGTCAAGGACGCCCTCGTTGCCGTCGCCGAGGAGGAGTTCGACGGCGCGCTCGGCTCCGACCTCACCTGGCGCGACCAGCAGATCCCGGTGCCCGGCGTCGTGGTGGAGTACCGCCGCGAGGGCGAGACCCTGGTCTACGAGGCCGCCGAGTCCTGAGCAGGGGTACGCCCGGCGCTCAGACCGCGTGCACGTCGCGGCCCGCGGCGACGGCGCGCAGCTGACGCCGGGCGGCCTCCGCCACCGGGCTGCGACCCGGTCCCGCCGCGAGGTCGACGAGGGCCACCAGGTCGGCGTGCCGGGCGAGCTCGAGCGGCGCACCGTCCGCCGTCCCGTGCTGCTGCGACCAGGCGTCCAGCACGCCCTCGACCCAGCGCGGGTCGCGGTCGCTGCGCAGCAGGTTGCCCAGGTCCGTGTACGGGTGACCGGCGTGCGCGAACTCCCAGTCCACGACACCGGTGACCGCACCGGTCGTGGGGTCCAGGAGCAGGTTCTTCGGGTTCAGGTCGCTGTGCACGAGGCTGGCGCGCGCCACCGCGCCGAGCAGGAGGTCGGCGGCCGCGGCGACCTCGTCGAGACCGGCGAGGAGGTCCTCGCCCCAGCCGCGCGCCACGAGGGACTCCCGGTGCGCCTCCACCCAGTCCGCGGTGCCGCCGGCGCCGGTGCCGACCCCGAACGGCTCGACGCGCAGGTCCGCACCGACGAAGAGGCCGCGGTGCAGCAGCGGCATCGCGGCCAGCCGGGCCGCCACGGCGCCGGCCGCCCGACCCGCCGCGCCGAGGTCCGCGTCCGGTCGCGCCACGTGCAGGTCGCCGCGCACGCCGGGCAGGAACGAGGTGACCAGGACACCGGGGGTGCCGGCGTACGCGTCGGCCGGCCGGACCTCCAGCACCTCGGGCACGGGCAGGAGCCCGCGCACGAGCCGCAGCAGCGACGCCTGCACCTCGGCGGCGTGCGGGCCGTGGCGCGGGTCGGCGAAGATGCGCACGACCGTGCGCTCCCCCGCCACCTCGGCCACGAAGGTCTCCCCCGACCAGCCGCCCGCGAGCGGCTCGAGCCCGCCCGGTCCGCGGTCCAGCACCATGCGCCCCATCCTGCCCGAGCCGCGCGCCGGGGCCGCACGCAGCACGAGGGCGCCGCCCGGACCGACCGACGGGTCGGTTCCGGACGGCGCCCTCGTGTCGTGCGGCGCGGGTGGCGCGTCAGCCCTTGCGGGCCTCCACGGCGTCGGCGAGCGCGGGCAGCACGCTGTGCAGGTCGCCGACGACGCCGAAGTCGACGAGCTCGAAGATCGGCGCCTCCTCGTCCTTGTTCACGGCGACGATCGTCTTCGACGTCTGCATGCCGGCCCGGTGCTGGATCGCGCCGGAGATGCCGTTGGCCACGTACAGCTGCGGCGAGACCGTCTTGCCGGTCTGGCCGACCTGGAACGTGTGCGGCACCCAGCCGGAGTCGACGGCCGCGCGCGACGCGCCGACCGCGGCGCCGAGCGCGTCGGCCAGCTTCTCGACCGGCGCGAAGTCACCGCCGGTGCCACGACCGCCGGAGACCACGATCGCGGCCTCGGTCAGGTCGGGGCGCCCCGTCGACTGACGCGGCTGCGCGGCGACGATCTGGGCGCCCTTCGCGCCGTCGGAGACGCTCACCGCGAGCTCCTCGACCGTGCCGGCACCCTCACCCTCCTCGGGCGACGCCGAGTTCGGCTTCACCGCGATGATCGGCGTGCCCTTCGTGACCTTGCCGGTCAGCGTGTAGTTGCCGGCGAACACCGACTGCGTGGCCGTGCCGTCCTCGGCGACGTCGACCGCGTCGGTGATCAGGCCGGAGCCGGTCTTGACCGCCAGGCGGGCACCGATCTCCTTGCCCTCGCCGCCCGAGACCAGGAGGACCGCGGCCGGGGAGGTCTTCTCCACCAGCTGGGCCAGCACCTCGGCCTTCGGCGCCACGAGGTAGCCCTTCACCTCGGAGTCGTCGACCGTGTAGACCTTCTCCGCGCCGTACTTCTTCAGCGACTCCACCGCACCCGACGCCGAGCCGGCGTCGCCGATGAACACCGCCGACGGCGTCCCGAGCTTCTTCGCGATCGCGAGGAGCTCGAAGGTCGGCTTGCGGACCGCACCGTCGACGTGGTCGACGAGGACCAGAACCTCAGACATGACTCGTCCCCAACCCTTCTCAGATGAACTTCTTCGACGCGAGGAACCCGGCGAGCGCCTCGGCGCCCGACCCGTCCTCGTCGGTGACGATCTCGCCGGCCGTGCGCGGCGGACGCGCGGTCGTGTCGGCGACCTCGGTGTACGCGGCGCCCGCGCCCACCTCGGAGGCCTCGACGCCGAGGTCGGCGAGCGAGTAGGTCTCGACCGGCTTCTTCTTCGCGGCCATGATCCCCTTGAACGAGGGGTAGCGCGCCTCGCCGGACTGGTCGGTCACGCTCAGGACGATCGGGAGCGTGGCGCCGATGACCTCGGTGGCCGTGTCGCCGTCGCGCTTGATGCGGACCTGGTCGCCCTGGGTCTCCACCACGGAGGCCAGCGTGACCTGCGGCAGGCCGAGACGCTCGGCGACCATGGCCGGGACGACACCGCCCGACGCGTCGGTCGAGGCCATGCCGAAGAAGACGATGTCGACCGGCTTCTCCGCGCCCAGCTTCTCGATCGCCTTGGCCAGCACGAGCGAGGTGGCGAGGTAGTCCGACCCGGCGATCGCCTCGTCGCTGACGTGGGCGCCCTTGTCGGCGCCCATCTGCAGCGCCTTGCGCACCGCGTCGAGCGCCTTCTCCGGGCCCACCGTCAGGGCGGTGATCTCGATCTCCTCGCCCTCGCGCTTCTCGCGCAGCTGCAGGGCCTGCTCGACGGCGTACTCGTCCAGCTCGGAGAGCAGCCCGTCGACGCCGACCCGGTCGACGGTGTTGTCGGACTCGAACTTCCGGTCCGCCGTGGCGTCCGGGACGTGCTTCACACAGACAACAATGTTCATGGTGTGCGGCCTCGCGGCCCCTCCCTCGACTCGGATGTGTTGCTGAGGCTACTAGCAGGTAACGAAGCGGCCGTGTGGCGTCCGCCACGTCGACCGCGTGCGGCCCGGGGGCCGCGACCGCCCGCCCTCAGGGGCGGACGAGGCGCTCGAGGACCCTCCCGAGAACCAGGTAGAAGGCGGCCCCGAGGCCGTAGTTGATGAGCGCGTTCTTGGTCTCCGCGTTGTCGCCGGTGAACGCCATGATCCCGTCGTCCAGCGTGAACACGTTGAGGTCGACCACGCGGGCGACGTCGAGCACGAGGGTGACCAGACCGTTGCTCTGGTTGGCGTCGACGGCGATGCACAGCGCCGCCACCGCGAGCGCGGTCGCCGCGACCAGGCAGGCGAGCCACAGCACCTGGGCGACCGCGGTGCGGATCCGGGCCACGTCGGGCGTGCTGCGCGGACCCTTGCCGGCGGCCGGGGCGGGCGTGCCCACCTCGCTGTCACCGGCCTTCGACGCCGACGGGTCCTCGCCGGCGGGCTTCTTCGCTCCGACCACGTGCGTCCTCGTTCCCTCCGGCCCGGGGCGGGCCCGGGCTGACGACTGGGTGCAGTCTGTCACACCCGACCGCCGGTATGGGACGGCGTCCCACGGCTGCGGACCTGCGTCCCAGGCCGGGCGCCGCGGGGCCGGGCGGCGCAGGGCACCCACCGACCCCGCCTCGCCCCTGCTGGACAATGGCGGCCATGCATCCGGGTCTGTGGAGCTTCGAGGGTCAGGTCTCCCCCGTCTGGCCTGGCCGCAACTGGCCGCTGGGCGCGACGTGGTCGCCGGAGTCGACCAACTTCGCGGTGTACGCCCCTCGCGCCACCGAGTGCTGGGTCTGCGTGTTCGACGACGACGACGTCGAGACGCGCCACGCGCTGACCGAGCGGTCGCTGGGCATCTGGCACGGCGCACTGCCCGACCTGGCGCCCGGCACCCGCTACGGCTACCGCGTCGACGGCCCCTGGGAGCCGGCCCAGGGCCTGCGCTTCAACCCCTCCAAGCTGCTGCTCGACCCCTACGGCCACGCGGTCAGCGGGGACATCACGCCCGCGCAGCCGCTGTTCGGCTACCGCTTCGACGACCCGACCCGGCGCAACCACGACGACTCCGCGCCGTGCACGGCGCGCAGCGTCGTGGTGGACACGACCTTCGACTGGGAGGGCGAGCGGCCGATGAAGCGCCGGTGGCGCGACACCGTCGTCTACGAGCTGCACGTCAAGGGCTTCACCGCGCTGCACGACCGCGTGCCCGAGCACCTGCGCGGCACCTACGCCGGGCTCGCGACGCCCGCCGTGACCGACTACCTGAACGACCTCGGGGTCACCGCCGTCGAGCTGCTGCCCGTCCACCAGTTCTTCTCCGAGCCGGGCCTGACCGAGCGCGACGCCGTCAACTACTGGGGCTACAACTCGATCGGCTACTTCGCCCCGCACAACGCGTACAGCTCCTCGGGCGACCGCGGCGGGCAGGTCGCGGAGTTCAAGCGCATGGTCAAGGCCCTGCACGCCGCGGGCATCGAGGTGATCCTCGACGTGGTCTACAACCACACCGCCGAGGCGGGCCCGCTCGGTCCGACGCTCAGCTTCCGCGGGCTCGACGACCGCGGCTTCTACCGCCGGACGAAGCCCTCGTCCGGCTCGCCGGACGGGGTCGACGGCCGCTTCGACGACACGTACTGGGACGTCACCGGCTGCGGCAACACCGTGAACAGCGAGGACCCCCTCGCGCTGCGGATGATCCTGGACTCCCTGCGCTACTGGGTCACCGAGATGCACGTCGACGGCTTCCGCTTCGACCTGATGTCGGCGCTCACGCGCACCGGCCACGGCGTCGACATGAAGGGCGACCTGCTGGTCGCGATCGGCCAGGACCCCGTCCTGCGGCACGTGAAGCTGATCGCCGAGCCCTGGGACGCCTCGATGGACGGCTACCTCGTCGGCGCGATGCCCCCGCCGTGGGTGGAGTGGAACGACCAGTACCGCGACACGGTCCGCGACTACTGGCGCGGCCAGTCCCCCGGCCTGCACACCGTCGCGACCCGGTTGGCCGGCAGCAGCGACCTGTACGCCGACGACGGCCGCTCCGCGTACAACTCGGTCAACTTCGTCACCGCCCACGACGGCTTCACGCTGCGCGACCTGGTCTCCTACGACCGCAAGCACAACGAGGCCAACGGCGAGTCCAACCGCGACGGCACCGACGGCAACCGCTCGTGGAACCACGGGGTCGAGGGCGAGACCGACGACGAGCGGATCCTGGCGCGACGCCGCCGCCAGGCCGCGAACATGATGGCGACCCTGTGCCTGAGCAACGGCGTGCCGATGATCACCGCCGGCGACGAGCGGGGGCGTACGCAGGGCGGCAACAACAACGCGTACTGCCAGGACAACCCCACCTCGTGGATCGACTGGCGACCCGACGACGCGTGGCTCGACGTCTACGAGACGACCAAGACCGCCCTGCGCCTGCGGCGCGAGCACCCGGCCCTGCGCCAGCGCCACTGGTTCGAGGGGCGCCCGACCATCCGCGGCGGCCCCAAGGATCTCGCCTGGCTGCACCCGAGCGGTCGCGAGATGCGGGCGGCCGACTGGCACGACCCGCAGCTGCGCGCCGTCGGCATGTTCGTCTCGGGCGCGCCGCTGCGCTCCCCCGGGCCGCGCGGCGAGCAGCAGATGGACGCCTCCTTCGTGCTGTGGTTCAACGCCGGCCACGAGGCGGTGCCCGTCGAGCTGCCCGAGAACGACTGGGTGCAGACCGGCGAGGTCGTGCTGTCCACCGCCGAGGAGCTGCCCGAGGGCACGCCGGTCAAGGCGGGCGACCGGTTCACGGTGCGCTCGCGCAGCGTCGTGGTGGTGCGGGCGACCTAGGGCCGCAGCCGCCCGCGGCTCGTCGAGGGTCGTGCGGAGGTGGCCCGTGGCAGCATGCGAGCGTGGTCCAGCGCAGCGAGCAAGCGGGTTCCGGGGTCGGCGGCTGGTTCGCCGCGCACCCGAGCGCCGTCCTCATGGTCACCCAGCTCGGGGCGATCCTCGTCTACCCGTTCCTCGGCGACTCCGACCCGGGCCGCGCCACGCTCGGCGTCGTCGGCCTGCTGGTGCTGGTGCTCGCGGTGTTCGCGGTGCGGGCCACGGAGGCCCTGACCTGGGTGTCCGTCGTGCTGGGCGTCCCGGTCGTCGTGCTGACGTTCCTCGAGGCGTTCCGGCCGGAGGACGACCTCGTCGTGGTCGCGTCCGGCGTCCTGCACGCGGCGTTCTACTTCTACACCGCCTACGCGCTGATCCGGTACATGTTCCACGACGACGTCGTGACCACGGACGAGCTGTGGGCCACGGGAGCGACGTTCACCGTGGTCGCGTGGGGCTTCGCGTACGTCTACGCCGCCGTCCAGGTCGTCTGGCCCGGCTCGTTCACCGCCGCGGTCGACCCGGAGGCGCAGCGAACCTGGGTCGAGCTGCTGTTCCTCTCGGTCACCACGCTGACCAGCACGGGCCTGTCCGACATCGTGCCCGTGCTCGAGCACGCGCGGGCGGTCGTGATGATCGAGCAGATCGCGGGGATGCTCTACATCGCGCTGGTGATCGCGCGGATCATCGCGCTGCTGAGCGCCCGCACGGCGCGTCGTTCGGCCCGCTGAGCGCTCCGCCGGCCGCGGACCTCGCCTCCGCTTCACCCGTCCCCCTAGGTTGGGGCCCATGGTCGGACGCATCCCCGTCATGAACGTCGCGCCCGTCGTCGACCTCGGCCGCCAACCGGCCAAGGCGACGCTCGACGAGCCCTTCCCCGTCTCCGCGACCGTGTTCCGCGAGGGACACGACAAGCTCGGCGCCGAGGTCGTGCTGACCGACCCCGCCGGACGGCAGCGAGCGCCGGTGCCGCTGCAGCCGCACCCCGTGGAGCCCAACGAGTACTCAGCCTGGGTGACCCCCGACGCGGAGGGCGCCTGGACCTTCACCGTGCAGTCGTGGTCCGACCCGATCGGCACGTGGCAGCACGCGGCCGGGCTGAAGATCCCCGCCGGCGTCGACGTGGACCTGATGTTCACCGAGGGCCGCATCCTGCTCGAGCGCGTGCTCGCCGCGGGTGACCTGACCCCGGCCGAGGAGACGGTCGTGCGCACGGGCCTGGCGGCCGCCACGGCCACCGAGGAGTCCCCCGCCGCCCGGCTGGCCGCGCTGCAGGACGCCGACCTGGTCGCGGTGCTCGCCGCGCACCCGCTGCGCGAGCTGCTCACGCTCGAGGGCCCCTACCCCTTCTACGCCGACCGCCCGCGGGCGCTGTTCGGCAGCTGGTACGAGTTCTTCCCGCGCTCGGAGGGGGCCCGGCTCGACGACGACGGCGAGGTCGTCAGCGGCACGTTCCGCACCGCCGCCGAGCGGCTCGACGCGGTCGCGGCCGCGGGCTTCGACGTCATCTACCTGCCGCCGATCCACCCGATCGGCGAGGTCAACCGCAAGGGCCCCAACAACACGCTCACCCCCGGGCCCCGCGACCCCGGCTCGCCCTGGGCGATCGGCTCGCGCCACGGCGGTCACGACGCGATCCACCCCGACCTCGGCACGTTCGCCGACTTCGACGCCTTCGTCGCACGCGCCGGCGAGCTGGGCCTCGAGGTCGCCCTCGACCTCGCGCTCCAGGCCGCCCCGGACCACCCGTGGGTCACGAGCAACCCCGAGTGGTTCACCACCCGTGCCGACGGCACCATCGCGTACGCGGAGAACCCCCCGAAGAAGTACCAGGACATCTACCCGGTCAACTTCGACAACGACCCCACCGGCATCTGCCGCGAGGTCCTGCGCGTGGTCAAGCACTGGATGGCCCACGGCGTGCGGATCTTCCGCGTCGACAACCCCCACACCAAGCCGGTCGCGTTCTGGGAGTGGCTGCTCAAGGAGGTCCGCCGCACGGACCCCGACGTCGTGTTCCTCTCCGAGGCCTTCACCAAGCCCGCGATGATGCGGGCCCTGGGCGCCGTCGGCTTCCACCAGAGCTACACGTACTTCACGTGGCGCACGGCGAAGTGGGAGATCGAGGAGTACCTGCGCGAGCTGAGCTCCGAGACCGACCACCTGATGCGGCCGAACTTCTTCGTCAACACCCCCGACATCCTCCACGGCTTCCTGCAGTACGGCGGCCCCGCGGCGTTCAAGATCCGCGCGGCGCTCGCGGCGACCAGCTCCCCCAGCTGGGGCGTGTACGCCGGGTACGAGCTGTTCGAGCACGTCGCGGTGAAGCCGGGCAGCGAGGAGTACCTGGACTCCGAGAAGTACCAGGTGCGGATCCGCGACTGGGCGGGCGCCGAGGCCGAGGGTCGCACCCTCACGCCGTACCTGACCCGGCTCAACGAGCTGCGCCGCGAGCACCGCGCGCTGCAGCTGCTGCGCAACGTCACCATTCACCACAGCGACGACGAGTCCGTGCTCGCCTACAGCAAGCGTGCCGAGGCGGCCGGCGAGGACGGGCGCGACGACGTGGTGATCGTGGTGATCAACCTCGACCCGCACGCCACCCGCGAGACGACCGTGCGCCTCGACATGCCCGCGCTGGGCCTGGACTGGGCCGACGCCTTCGAGGTGACCGACGCGTTCACGGGCGAGACCTGGACCTGGCGCGAGCACGCGTACGTCCGTCTCGACCCCGGCCACGAGCCCGCCCACGTCCTGACCGTGAGGAGCCTGCGATGACCGCGACCGACCCCCTCCCCGCCCCGGGGGCCGCCACCGCGGCGCCCACCGACCACGAGTCGCTCAACCTCGAGCCGGAGTGGTTCAAGACCGCCGTGTTCTACGAGGTCATGGTCCGCTCGTTCAAGGACTCCAACGGCGACGGCACCGGCGACTTCAAGGGTCTGACGGAGAAGCTCGACTACCTGCAGTGGCTCGGCGTCGACTGCCTGTGGATCCCGCCGTTCTTTCCCTCGCCGCTGCGCGACGGCGGCTACGACGTCGCCGACTACACCGGTGTGCACCCCGACATCGGGACGATCGACGAGTTCCGCGACTTCCTCGGCGAGGCGCACCGCCGCGGCATCCGCGTGATCATCGACTTCGTCATGAACCACACGAGCGACCAGCACCCGTGGTTCCAGGCCAGCCGGTCCGACCCGGACGGCCCCTACGGCGACTTCTACGTCTGGTCCGACAACGACGAGCTCTACTCGGACGCCCGGATCATCTTCGTCGACACCGAGCCGTCGAACTGGACGTGGGACCCGGTGCGCCAGCAGTACTTCTGGCACCGCTTCTTCTCCCACCAGCCCGACCTCAACTTCGACAACCCGGCCGTCGCCGACGCGATGATCGACGCGATGAAGTTCTGGCTCGACATGGGCATGGACGGCTTCCGGCTCGACGCGGTGCCGTACCTCTTCGAGCGCGAGGGCACGAACGGCGAGAACCTCCCGGAGACCCACGAGGTGCTCAAGCGGGTGCGCCGGTTCGTCGACGACAACTACCCCGGCACCGTGCTGCTCTGCGAGGCCAACCAGTGGCCCGCCGACGTGGTCGAGTACTTCGGGCCCGAGGAGGACGCGAGCGGCAAGGTCGTCGGCACCGAGTGCCACATGGCGTTCCACTTCCCCGTGATGCCGCGCATCTTCATGGCGGTGCGGCGCGAGTCGCGCTTCCCGATCTCGGAGATCCTGGAGCAGACGCCGGTCATCCCCGACAACTGCCAGTGGGGCATCTTCCTGCGCAACCACGACGAGCTGACGCTCGAGATGGTCACGGACGAGGACCGCGACTACATGTGGAACGAGTACGCGCAGGACCCGCGGATGAAGGCGAACATCGGGATCCGGCGGCGGCTGGCGCCGCTGCTTGACAACGACATCAACCGCCTCGAGCTGTTCAACGCGCTGCTGCTCTCCCTGCCCGGGTCGCCGGTGCTCTACTACGGCGACGAGATCGGGATGGGCGACAACATCTGGCTCGGCGACCGCGACGGCGTGCGCACGCCGATGCAGTGGACCCCCGACCGCAACGCGGGCTTCTCCGTCGCCACCCCCGGCAAGCTGTACCTGCCGGCCATCCAGGACCCGGTCTACGGCTACCAGAGCGTCAACGTGGAGGCGCAGCTGGAGAACCCCTCGTCGCTGCTTCACTGGACCCGGCGGATGCTCCAGGTGCGCCGCGGCCACCCGGCGTTCGGGCTCGGGTCGTTCCACGACCTCGGCGGCTCCAACCCGAGCGTGCTGTCCTACGTGCGTGAGCACGTGGCGGCCGACGGGCGGCGCGACATCATCCTGTGCGTCAACAACCTCTCCCGCTTCCCGCAGCCGGTCGAGCTCGACCTGCGCCGCTTCGAGGGCGGATCGCTCGTCGAGCTCCTCGGCGGGGTCCCGTTCCCCTCGATCGGCGAGCTGCCCTACCTGCTGACCATCGGGGCGTACGGCTTCTACTGGTTCCGCATCACCACCCCGGAGGCGGAGCACACCTCGCCCGCGAGCCCCACCGGCACGTTCCCCGCCGTCAGCGCGACCGAGACGACCACCGACCCGACCACCGGAGGTGCGCCGTGACCGGCACCGGAACCGACCACCAGGCCCATCCGCAGGACCCGTCCCCCGCCGAGCGGCTCGCGGACCTGCTCGAACGCTCGCGCTGGTTCGGCGGGAAGGGTCGTCCGTTCAGCGTCACCGGCACCCGGCGCGCCGGCACGTTCGGCGGCAGCGGCGCCGACGACGACCCGTTCGTGGCGATCGAGCTCGTCGAGGTGACCTATACGGACGGCACCGACGACGCCGCGAGCGGGGAGCCCGCCACGGAGCTGTACCAGGTGCCGCTGGCGGTCTACCTCGACCGCCAGGAGCGCCTCGACCACGCGTTCGTGGGCTGGTGGGACGTCGACGGCATCGGCACGGGGTCCACGGGGCCCACGGGGCCCACGTGGGCGCACGTCTACGACGCCGCGCACGACCGAGTCGCGCTGCACGCCTGGCTCGAGGCGTTCTCCCGGGCCGGCGACGGCGCCGTCGACGCCGGCTCGGCGCTCGCGTTCCACCGGCTGCCGGGCCACGAGCTCGATCTCGAGGCCCGCGCGTCGCTCTTCAGCGGCGAGCAGTCCAACTCCTCGGTGATGTTCGGCGACGTCGCGCTGATGAAGATCTTCCGCAAGGTCACGCCGGGGGTGAACCCCGACGTGCAGGTGCACGAGGTGCTGACCAGCACCGGCTCGCACCACGTCGCCGAGCTGTACGGCTGGCTCGACGTCCTCGACGAGACCTCCGACGCGGTCATCCAGCTCGCCATGCTGCAGGAGTTCCTGCGCACCGCCAGCGACGGCTGGGACCTCGCCCAGGCCTCGGTGCGCAACCTGTTCGCGCAGGAGGACCTGCACGCCGACGAGGTCGGCGGCGACTTCGCGGCCGAGGCCGCCCGGCTCGGCACGGCGCTCGCCGAGGTCCACGCGACCCTCGCCGAGCACTTCCCCGTCGAGGCACGCTCGGGCTCCGAGGTCGGGGACCTCGCGGCCGCCATGGACGCACGGCTCGCCGCCGCCATCGCCGTCAACGGCGACCTCGAGCAGTACGCCCCGGGCCTGCGCACCCGCTTCGCCGCGGTCGCCGCGCTCGGCGACGTGCCGGTCCAGCGCGTGCACGGCGACCTGCACCTCGGTCAGACGCTGCGCACCACCAGCGGGTGGAAGATCGTCGACTTCGAGGGCGAGCCGGCCAAGCCGCTGCACGACCGGCTGCTGCCCGACAGCGTGTGGCGCGACGTCGCCGGCATGCTGCGCTCCTTCGACTACGCGCCGCGCGTGGTCGCCCGCACGCTCGAGGCGCCGGACCAGGAGACCTGGGACCAGCGCTACGCCCGGGCCGAGGAGTGGGCGGCGCACAACCGCGCCGCGTTCCTGCGGGCGTACGCGGGCCGCGACCTCGAGCCCGCCGAGGAGACGCTCCTGGCCGCCTACGTCGCGGACAAGGCCGTCTACGAGACCGTCTACGAGACGCGGAACCGCCCGGGGTGGGTCGACATCCCGCTGGCGGCGCTCGCGAGGATCGGAGGTGCCGCATGAGCACCGCTCCCCTGGCCGTGCCCACCAGCGAGCTGGAGCAGCTCGTCGCCGGCGAGCACGGGCACCCGCACGCCGTGCTCGGCGCGCACGTCGGTGCGGACGGCACCGTCACGGTGCGCGCGCTGCGCCACCTCGCCTCGGCCGTCGAGGTCGTGACGACCGACGCGGCGGGCGAGCGCACGGGCGTACCGCTGACCCACGAGCACGGTGGCGTCTGGGCGGGTGTGCTGCCCGGCACCGAGGTCCCCGACTACCGGCTGCGCGTGACCTACGGCGAGGCCGCGCCCGTCGAGGTCGACGACCCCTACCGCTGGCTGCCGACGCTCGGCGAGACCGACCTGCACCTCGTCAACGAGGGCCGCCACGAGGAGCTGTGGCGGGTGCTCGGCGCGCACGTGCGCACCTACGAGACCGCGAGCGGACCGGTGCACGGCACGTCGTTCGCGCTGTGGGCCCCCCACGCACGCGGGGTCCGCGTCAAGGGCGACTTCTCGGCCTGGGACTCCCGCGAGCTGCCCCTGCGCCAGCTCGGCGTCTCCGGGGTCTGGGAGATCTTCCTGCCCGGGGTCGGGACCGGTGCGCGCTACAAGTTCGACGTCCTCGGCGCCGACGGCACCTGGCGGGAGAAGGCCGACCCGCTGGCCTTCCACACCGAGGTGGCGCCCCTGACGGCCTCCGTCGTGCACGCCTCGGAGCACACCTGGTCCGACGACGCCTGGATGCAGGAGCGCGCCACGCGCCGGCCCGTCGAGGAGGCCATGTCGATCTACGAGCTGCACCTCGCCTCGTGGCGCCGGGGCCGCTCCTACGACGAGCTGGCCGACGAGCTGGTGCCCTACCTGAGCGACCTCGGCTTCACCCACGTCGAGCTGATGCCGGTCATGCAGCACCCGTTCGGCGGCTCGTGGGGCTACCACGTGACCTCCTACTACGCGACCGACGCCCGCTTCGGCGATCCCGACGGGTTCCGCCGCCTCGTCGACCGGCTGCACCAGGCCGGCATCGGCGTCATCCTCGACTGGGTGCCGGGCCACTTCGCCACCGACGAGTGGGCGCTGGTGCGCTTCGACGGCACGCCGCTCTACGAGGACCCCAACCCCCAGCGTGGCTGGCACAAGGAGTGGGGCAGCCACATCTTCAACTTCGGGCGCCGCGAGGTGCGCAACTTCCTCGTCGCCAACGCCCTCTTCTGGCTCGAGGAGTTCCACGCCGACGGCCTGCGGGTCGACGGCGTGGCCTCGATGCTCTACCTGGACTACTCGCGCGAGGAGGGCGAGTGGACCCCGAACGTGCATGGCGGCCGGGAGAACCTCGAGGCCGTGCAGTTCCTCCAGGAGACCAACGCGACCGTCTACAAGCGGGTGCCCGGCGCCGTCACGATCGCCGAGGAGTCCACCTCGTGGCCCGGCGTCACGCGTCCGACCGACGTGGACGGCCTCGGCTTCGGCTTCAAGTGGAACATGGGCTGGATGCACGACTCGCTGTCCTACGCGGCCCACGAGCCGGTGCACCGGGCGTACCACCACGGGGAGATGACCTTCTCCCTCGTCTACGCCTACTCCGAGAACTACGTGCTCCCGATCAGCCACGACGAGGTCGTGCACGGCAAGGGATCGCTGCTGCGCAAGATGCCGGGCGACCGGTGGCAGCAGCTCGCGAACCTGCGCGCCTACCTGGCCTACATGTGGGCGCACCCCGGCAAGCAGCTGCTCTTCATGGGCTGCGAGCTCGGCCAGGAGTCCGAGTGGGCCGAGGCCCGCGAGCTCGACTGGTGGTTGCTCGACCACCCCGAGCACCGCGGGGTGCAGTCGCTCGTGCGCGACCTCAACACGGTCTACACCGGCTCCCCGGCGCTGTACGGGCGCGACAGCGACCCCGAGGGCTTCGTGTGGGTCGACGGCAACGACGCGGCGCGCAACACCTTCTCGTTCGTCCGACGCTCCCCCGGCGCGCCCGACCTGGTCTGCGTGGCCAACTTCGCCGCGGTGCCGCACGAGGGCTACCGGCTGGGCCTGCCCGCCGCCGGCACCTGGCACGAGGTGCTCAACACCGACGCCGAGGTCTACGGCGGGTCGGGGGTCGGCAACCTGGGATCCGTGGAGGCCGTCGAGGGCGAGCACCAGGGTCAGCCGGCCCACGCCGACATCGTCGTCCCGCCGCTGGGGGCCGTGTGGTTCCGCGCGGGCTAGGACCCGAGGGGACGGCCTAGGGTGGCCCCCGTGCCCGACGATCCCAGCGCCGTGCCCGTGACCACCATCGCCCCGGGGGTGGCGGGCATCTCCTGGGGCCCGGCCGTCCTGGCGGACGGGTGGACCGCGGCCGTCGGCGCCGTACGCCCGCAGGTCGAGGCCGCCCTCGTCGACCACGTCCGGGTCGAGGCCCGGGTGCGGGCCGACGACGCGCTCGGGCAGCGGGTCGCCACGTGGTCGGGCCTGCGACGTGAGGGCGTCCTGCGGGGGTTGCCCGTCACCGGCGGCCGTCCCGGCGAGACCGCCGACCACGTCCTGTACGCCCGGCTCGCCGACGACGTCCCGGCCGACCAGCCCGAGGGCTTCCGCGCCCTGCTCAACTCGTTCCTGCCGCGCAAGCGCGCCATCGGCCAGCTGCTCGTGCGCGACGCAGCGGGTCGGGTGCTGCTGTGCCAGCTCACCTACAAGCGCGACTGGGACCTGCCGGGCGGCGTGGTCGAGCTCAACGAGTCACCGCGCCTGGCCACCTCGCGCGAGGTGCTGGAGGAGCTCGCCCTCGAGATCCCCGCCGGCCGGCTGCTGCTGACCGACTGGCTACCGCCGTGGAGCGGGTGGGACGACGCGCTGACCCTGGTCTTCGACGGCGGTGTGCGCGAGGCCGACGACCTGCTCGCCCGCGTGGTGCGCGAGGAGCGCGAGATCAAGGGCCTCGCGTTCTGCACGCCCGAGCAGGTCGAGGAGCGCTGCGCCGACTTCACGGCCCGCCGCGTGCGCGCCGCGCTGGCCGCCGTCGACGGTCAGGGCGTGGCGTTCACCGAGTCCGGCAGGGACGTCGGGGACGTCGGGGACGTCGGGGCCTGCTGAACCGCCGCGGCGCGCGGTCGCCGCCCACGGCGCGGCAGCAGCGCCACGAGCGCGCCGACGAGCAGCACCGCTCCCCCGAGCACCTCGGCCGGCGCCAGCGCCTCGCCCTGCAGCAGCCACGCCGAGGTCATCCCGACCACCGGGACGACGAGGATCCACGGCACGACCAGGCCGGCGGCGTACCTGCCCAGCAGCGAGTTGAAGATGCCGTAGCCGACGAGCGAGGCGAGCACGGCGGTGTAGAGCGTCGAGGCTGCCGCCTCCCAGCCGAAGGCGGCGATGCCGTCGGCCACCGCCGACGGACCGTCCACCAGGAGGGCCAGACCGAACGCCGGGACGGGCACCACGAGGGCCGACCACACCGTCAGGGACAGCCCGCCCCGCACCCCGGAGGCGCGCGCGGCGACGTTGCCGGCCGCCCAGGACAGCGCCGCCAGCAGGCACAGCGCGAGCGCCAGCAGCGGCGTCGAGGCGTCCCGGCCGATCGCCACCACGCCGAGGCCGACGCTGCCGACCAGCACCCCGACCACCTGGCGCGCCGTGGGGATCTCGCGCAGGACGCCGGCGGCGATCACGATCGTCAGCAGCACCTGCGCCTGCAGGACGAGCGCGGCCAGGCCGGGCGGCATCCCGACGTGCATCGAGGTGTAGAGGAAGCCGAACTGGCCCAGCGACATCAGCGCGCCGACCCGGGCGATCGTGCCCCAGGAGGCGTCCGGCCGCGGCACCCAGAGGATGGCCGGCACGACCACGACGACGAAGCGCACCGCCAGGAACAGCAGCGGCGGGATGCCGACCATGCCCACGTCGATGACGACGAAGTTCAGGCCCCACAGGAGGGCGACCAGCAGGGCGAGGAGGGTGTCACGGCGGCTCACGCGTCCCATGCTGGCCGACCCCGACCCGGTAGCACCAGCGAATCGTCGTGGCGGTTTCCATGTACGTTTTCTTCATGATCGACCTCGCCGCGCTCGCCGCCCTCCGCGCCGTCGACCACCGCGGGTCGGTCGTCGGCGCCGCCGACGTGCTCGGCTACACGCCGAGCGCGGTCTCGCAGCAGATCAAGCGTCTCGAGCGGCAGTCCGGGGTGCCGCTGCTCGAGCGCGTCGGTCGCGGCGTGCTCCTGACCGCCGCCGGGCGTCAGCTCGTCGACGACGGCGGCAGCCTGCTGGAGGAGATGGAGCGCATCGAGGCCGCGCTGCACGCCGGCGTGGCGACGGTGGCGGGTCACGTGCGGCTGACGACCTTCTCGACCGCCATGCGCGGTCTGGTAGCGCCCGCCGCGAGCGCCCTGCTGGCCCAGCACCCGGGGCTGCGCCTGACCCTGGCCGAGGAGGAGCCGTGGGACACCGTCGACCTGGTCGCCCGCGGGCAGGCCGACGTCGGGCTCGCCCACGCCTGGGGCGACGTGCCGCTGGCGGTGCCGGACCACCTGGCCGAGACCGTCGTCGGGCACGACGTCGCGGAGGTCGTGCTGCGCGAGGACCACCCGCTGGCCCGCCGCGACGGCGTCACGCCCCACGACCTGGCGGACGAGCCGTGGGTCGCCACCCCGCCCGGCACGATCTGCCGCGAGTGGTTGGACCGGATGCACGACGGCACCGGCCGCCGGCCGCGCGTCGTGCACCAGTCGCGCGAGTTCGCCTCGCACACCGCGATGGTCGCGGCCGGGCTGGGCATCGCCCTGGTGCCCCGGCTGGGACGCGCTCCCCTCGAGCCCGGCCTGACGACGATCGAGGTCACCGACCCGGTGCCGACCCGCACGGTGCTGGCCTTCCACCGCCGCAGCCAGGCCGGCTCACCGGCCGTCGCCGCCGTGGTGGCCGCGCTGGCGCGGGCCTGGGACGGGCGTCCGGACGCCGCGCCTCAGAACAGCGCGGACGCCAGCAGCTGACGGCCCCGGGCGACGCGCGGGTCGTCGTTGCCGACGGCGCCGAACAGCTCGACCAGGTGGCCGCGGGCGCGGTCGCGCTCGTCGCCGGTAGTGCGCCGCACGACGTCGACCAGCCGCGCGAACGCGTCGTCGACGTGCCCGCCGAGCAGGTCGAGGTCGGCGACGAGGATCTGGGCGTCCACGTCGTCGGGCGCCGCGGCGGCCGCGGCGCGGGCCGCGTTGAGGTCGACGCCGGACGTGCGGTGCAGGACGCGGGCCATGGCGAGGCCCGCCGCCGCCTCGTGGTCGGCGGGGTTGGCCGCGACGAGCCGCTCGTACTCCGCGACGGCACGCTCGATGTCGCCCGCCTCCAGGGCGTCGTCGGCCGCGGCGAAGCGCGGGTCGCGCACGTCCGCGTCCTCCTCCTCGCCCTCGACCGGGGCGGCGGACAGCGGCTGGTGGCGCGTCGTGACGCCCTGGGCCGCGAGCTGCTGCATGACCTGGGTCAGCGCGGCGCGCAGCTCCTCGAGCGGCACGACGTCCTGGAACAGGGGCATCGGCCGGCCCTCGAGCACCGCGACGACGAGCGGGATCGACGGGATCTGCATGGCCTGCGCGATCTGCGGGGTGGCGTCGATGTCGACCAGGCCCGCCACGAAGCGACCGTCGAACTCCGCGGAGAGC
Source organism: Nocardioides imazamoxiresistens (assembly GCF_032378595.1). NCBI lineage: Bacteria > Bacillati > Actinomycetota > Actinomycetes > Propionibacteriales > Nocardioidaceae > Nocardioides > Nocardioides imazamoxiresistens. The sequence continues at coordinate 73,881 of NZ_JAVYII010000010.1, read as the reverse complement.
GCCGCGACGTCGTCGGCGAGCGTGCCGCTCTCGGGCATCCGGGTGCGGGAGAAGAAGACGAGCAGCACGGGCGCGCGACGCGACGCCTCGAGCAGCGTCTGGAAGGACTGCTCGTCGACGACGGTGGCGTAGGGCGAGCCTCCGGACGCCGCCGGGGCGCTGCCCCCCGCCGCGCCGGACGGGCCGCCGGCTGCCGGCGCACCGGCCGGTCGCTTGAGCGCGGAGAGGTCGATCGCACCGGGACGGGAGAACGGCTGCTGCGTCATGGCGCACATTCTGGCCGATCGGCGGTGAGGCCCGCACGGGAGGCACCCGGTCCGGTCGCGGACCTGCCGGGGACCCCACGGACCGTGCCATAGTGGGCGCGCCTTGAACGTTGATCTCGGGACACCAAGGACTCCAGAAGTGAACTACCCCCGCTACGACTACTCGGGCCATCGCGTCGCCGTCATCGGCGGCACGCAGGGCACCGGGCTCGCCATCGCGCACACGTTCGCCGACGCCGGCGCCGACGTCGTCGTCACCGGCGCCCAGCACCTGACGGGCTTCTACGACGCCGACCTCTCGCGCTTCCACTACCGCCAGGTCGCGCTCGAGCACCAGGAGTCGATCGTCGACTTCGCGGGCCGGGTGGACCGGGTCGACGTGCTCGTCGTCGCCGGCGGGCCGGAGGTCGCGAGCCAGCTGCCCGCCTCGGACCGGGAGTTCCTGGCCGAGGCCAGCCGCCTCGGCCTGGTCGGGCCGGTGCAGATCGCCCGCCGCCTGCGTCACCAGCTCTCCGCGAGCGCCGCGCAGGGCGGGGGCGCGGTGGTGCTGACCCCGACCGCGTCGCGGTGGTGGTCGGTGGGCACGACGCCCACGGCCGTCACCGACGCGGCGATGACCGCCGGGGTCGTCGACCTCGCCGAGACGCTCGGCCGGCACGGCGTGCGCGCCAACGCCTGCCTGACCGAGCGGCCCGCCGCGCCGGCGTACCACGTGCAGATCGGCCGGAGCGCCCCGCACACCTCGGGCACCCTGATGGCCCGTCCGCGGCGCGTGCGGGGCAGCCTCGCCGAGGCCACCCGGGCGGCGGTCGTCGACGTCGTCCAGTTCCTCGGCAGCGCCGGCGCCGCCGGGATCACCGGCCAGACCCTGCGCGTCGGCTGAGCGCGCACGGCCGGCCCCGGCGCCGCCGTGCCCTAGGGTGACGTCTCGTGGGTGAGGTGTTCGCGGGTCGCTACGAGCTGCTCGAGCCGATCGGCATGGGTGGCATGGGGTCCGTGTGGACCGTGCACGACCACGTCGACCGCCGGATCAAGGCCGCGAAGATCCTGCGGCAGTCCGACGCCGCCTCGCTGCTGCGCTTCGTGCGCGAGCAGTCCGTGCGCATCTCCCACCCCCACGTGGTCACGCCCGAGTCGTGGGCCGGCATGGACGACCGCGTGCTCTTCACGATGCCGCTGCTGCGCGGCGGCTCGGTCGCCGACCTGGTCAAGGACAACGGGGCGCTGCCCCTGCCGTGGGTCGGCGTCCTGCTCGACCAGCTCCTCGACGCGCTCGAGGCCGTCCACGCCGCCGGGGTGGTGCACCGCGACGTCAAGCCCGCGAACCTGCTCCTCGAGCCCACCGGCGACGGCGTCCCCCACCTGCGCCTGACCGACTTCGGCATCGCGGTGCCGCTCGACGACGCCCGGCTGACCCACGGCGCGATGGCGGTCGGCTCGCCCGGCTACATGGCCCCCGAGCAGTGGCACGGCGGCGACCCGACGCCCCAGCAGGACCTGTACGCCGTCGGCCGCGTCGGGCTCGAGATGGTCACGGGCGCCCGCCCGCCCCGCGACAGCACCGCGTACGAGGTCACCGGTCCCCTGCCGGCCCCGCAGCCCGTCGCCGCCGAGCTGGTACGCCTGCTGCAGCTCGCGGCCTCGGACGACCCGGAGAAGCGTCCCCGCAGCGCGGGCGAGCTCCGCGCCGCGCTGGCCCGGCTGCGGCTGCGGGACCTGCCCGTCGACCGGGCGCCGATCGTCGTCGGCGACCGGGTGGGCGACGCGGGCTCGCCCCAGGGCGTGGGTGGTGGGACGAGCCCCGTGGGCCCCGACGCCCCCACCGCCGTGGCGCCCGGCGGCGCGCCCGGCGCCGGCCCCACCCGCGTGGACCTGCCGGAGCGGACGCGCGTCGGCTCGGGAACGGTCGTGGACCGTGGTCCGGGAGCCCGCTCGGGCAGCGGCAGCGGCGCGCTAGTGGCGTACCTGCTGATGGTGCTCGGTGTGCTGGCCGTCGCGGCCGGGGTCTACCTGCTGGTCTGACGGCGCAGGAGCACGACGCCGGCGAGCAGCGCCGCCAGCCCGCCCGCGACGAGACCCGCGCCGGCGACGGTGCGCACCACCGAGCGACCGGCCTCGTCCTCGGCGCCGGGCACACCTAGCTCGATGCCGTCGGCGCGCTCCCCCTCGGCGATCACGAACGGCGGGGTCGACGCGTACGCCGGGGCCGCGGCCGCGTCCCCGTCGACCCGCAGACGCAGGGTGTAGGGGACCTCGTCCAGGTCGACGTCCTCGCCGGCGTCGAGCGACACGACGACCACGAACTCACCGGGTCGTGACGGGGCCGGGGAGACCTCGTAGCGGTTGAGGTACTGCACCGGGCCGGCGGCCGCGCGCGCGGACGCCGGGTCGGTCCCGAGGTTGTCCCCGGAGCTCGACGTCGTGGCCGAGGACAGCTGGGGCGAGAGCACCTCGGCCCGGAGACGGGTGTCGTACCCGAGGTCCGCGGCGAGCTCGGCGTCGACCGCGGGCGAGACGGCCTCCGCGTACAGCGTCTGCCCGAAGTCGAGCCGCACGCGGTAGGCGGTCTGACCGTCGGCCGGCACGGTGCCGCGCCAGATGCCGGTGTCGACCAGCGGGGCGGTGGACACGTCGGTCCCGCCCTGCTCGTCCTGGGCCTCCCCGCCGACGTCGACGGGCCCGACGCTGGCGCGCTCCTCGGCCGGCGGGAGATCGGAGACGTCGTCGACCGGGGCCTCCTCGACGACCCGGAACCAGACGTCGGAGTCCGTGGCCGTCTCGACCGACGAGCTGCGGGACAGGGTGATCCGCAGCGACTCGGCCTCGCGGCACGACGCGTCGGTCTCCGTCTCGGTCTCCGGGTCCACGTCGCCGGCGGTCGTGGTGGCGACCACGAGGCCCAGGTCGCCCTCGCTGCGCGAGGCGCTCTGGCTGGAGCAGGTGGTGCCGTCGGTCGTGGTGATCTCGATGCGGAACGCCTCGGCCGACGTGGCGTCGGCTCCCGGCCCGGCGGCCGTGACGAGGACACCGCTGCCCGCGACCGCACGGGTGTAGGAGAAGTAGCGGCTGCCGGCCGAGCCGGGCAGCTCGGTGCGGCTCCACCCGGCCGGCAGCGTGGTCGGCGCGCCGGGGTCGGTGCCGGCGACCCGCGTGACGTCGGTGGGGAGGCCGAGTGCGCCGCCCGCCGCCTCCTGGGCTCCTGCGGGGCCCGCAGGACCGGTCACGCCGGTCACGGCGCCGGCAGCGAGGAGGGCGAGGGCGAGGAGGGGTCGCAGGACGGGCACGTCAGCAGTCTCCGCCATCGGCGCCCGCGGTGGCGAGAGGGGTCACCGGTGGTGCTGCTGCTGGTCGAACATCCGTCCGCGCAGGCCCGAGCGGGCGACGACGCGCTGGATCGCCAGGTCGCGCTCGTCCGGGCGGGCGACGAAGCGGATGTCACGCAGGCCCTGCGCCTGGGCGGCGGACTCGAAGACGAAGTGGCCGTAGCCCAGCACGCGCCCGATCAGCGGCTTCTTCACGGTGATGTCCAGGATCCGGGTCAGCGGCATGGTCGCGAGCTGCTGCGAGAACACGCCGTTGACCCGGTAGACGCGCATGTTGGTGATCACGAAGCGGTCCATGTGCACCGTCAGGACGCGGTAGACGCCGAAGAGCCCCACCAGTCCCGAGAGCAGGAAGGGGAACCAGCCGACGCTGAGCGGCACGAACGGGACGGCGACGAGCAGCGCGAGCGCCAGCACGACGAGGGCGACCGGCACGATGAACGCGACCCAGTGGTGGCGGACCTCGTCGACGACGTCCTCGCCCTCGTCGCGCAGCAGGTGGCGCCCCGTGTCGGGGTCCGTGAACGCCGCGATCAGCCCCACGTCAGCCTCCGTCGGAGCGCCGAGCTCAGAACAGCTCGCCGATGAAGCGGATGACCGCCTCGAAGAACGACACGACCATGTCCCATCCCTCGCCGCCGCCCTCGCGCGCGGTCGAGGCGAGCCCGCCGGGATCGGTGAACATCCAGAACCCGACGAACACGACGAGCACCAGGAGCACCAGCTTCTTCATGGGTTCCTCCTTCCAGGCTCGTGGACGCCTGCGCCCGGGCGCAGACCGGCCATTTTCTACCAGGCGTACGCCCGCGGCCCCCGCAGGCGCGCCGACCGCGCTACGTCGCGGCGAGCAGCGCGTCGGCGGCGGCGTAGGGGTCGCGCTCGCCCCGCGCCACGTCGTCGGCCAGGCCGTCGAGCTCCGCCGCGCCGGTGAGCCCGGCCCAGGTGCGCCGCAGGCGGGTGGTCGCGACGGCCTCGATCTCCGCCCGCGCCCGGCGCCGGCGCCGGCGCTCGAGGGCGCCCGTGCGCCCCAGCCAGGCACGGTGCTCGAGCAGCTGCTCGACGACGGCGTCGACGCCCTGGCCGGTGGAGGCCACGGTCGGCAGGATGGGCTGGCGCCACGCGTCGGCGGGACGGTCGGCCAGGTTGAGCATCGAGCGCAGGTCCCTGCGCACGCGGTCGGCGCCGTCCCGGTCGGCCTTGTTCACGACGTACACGTCGCCCACCTCCAGGATGCCCGCCTTGGCGGCCTGGATGCCGTCGCCCATGCCGGGCGCGAGCAGCACGACGGTCGTGTCCGCGAGGCCCGCCACCTCGACCTCGCTCTGGCCCACACCGACGGTCTCGACCAGCACGACGTCGTAGCCGGCGGCGTCGAGGACCCGCACGGCCTGCGGGGTGCTGAACGACAGGCCTCCGAGGTGCCCGCGCGAGGCCATCGAGCGGATGAAGACGCCCGCGTCGGTGGCGTGGTCGCCCATCCGGATCCGGTCGCCCAGCAGGGCGCCCCCCGAGAAGGGCGAGGACGGGTCGACCGCGAGGACGCCGACGCGGTGGCCCTGGGCACGCAGCGCTCCGACCAGCGCGTTGGTGGACGTGGACTTGCCCACCCCGGGCGCCCCGGTCAGCCCGACGACGTGGGCGCGACCGCCGTGCGGCGCGAGCAGGGCCATCGCCTCGCGCAGCCGGCCCTCGAGCTCGGGACGGCTCGCACCGTCCTCGACCAGGGAGACCAGGCGACCGACGGCGCGCAGGTCACCGCCGGTCGCGGCCTCGACGAGGTCGGGGACCGACGCCGTGCGGCGTCGGTCCCCGCTCGTGCTGGTGGTGCTCGGCACGGAGATCCGGCGGGTCAGGCGGGGACGCGGATGATCAGCGCGTCGCCCTGACCACCGCCGCCGCACAGGGCGGCCGCGCCCGTGCCGCCGCCACGGCGCTTGAGCTCCAGCGCGAGGTGGAGCACGATCCGCGCACCCGACATGCCGACGGGGTGGCCCAGGGCGATGGCGCCGCCGTTGACGTTCACCTTGTCCTCGGAGACGCCGAGCTTGCGGGCGCTGGCGATCCCGACCGCGGCGAAGGCCTCGTTCATCTCGAACAGGTCGATGTCGGAGACCTCGATGCCCTCCTTCTGCGCCGCCTTGAGGATGGCGTTGGCCGGCTGCTCCTGCAGCGTGGAGTCCGGGCCCGCGACCTGGCCCGACGCACCGATCTCCGCGATCCAGGACAGACCCAGCTCCTCGGCCTTGGCCCGGCTCATCACCACGACCGCGGCGGCGCCGTCGGAGATCTGCGAGGCGGAGCCGGCCGTGACCGTGCCGTCCTTGCTGAACGCCGGGCGCAGCTTCGCCAGGCTCTCGACCGTGGTGTCGCCGCGCACGCCCTCGTCGACGGAGACGACGACCGGGTCGCCCTTGCGCTGGGGGATGGAGACCGGGACGATCTCGTCGTCGAAGAGACCGTTCTTCTGCGCGGCCGCGGCGAGCTGGTGGCTGCGGGCGGCGAAGGCGTCCTGCTCCTCGCGCGTGAGCTGCTCGGCCTCGACGTTGCGGGTCTCGGTCAGGCCTCCCATGGGCTGGTGGGTGAACTGGTCGTAGAGCGCGTCGTAGGCCATCGAGTCCACGAGCCCGGTGTCGCCGTACTTGAAGCCCTCCCGCGACTTCGGCAGCAGGTGCGGCGCCTGGGTCATCGACTCCATGCCGCCGGCCACGACGACGTCGTGCTCACCGGCGCGGATCAGCTGGTCGGCCAGCGCGATCGCGTTGATGCCCGAGAGGCACACCTTGTCGATCGTCACCGCGGGCACGTCCATCGGGATCCCGCCCTTGACCGCGGCCTGGCGCGCCGTGATCTGGCCGGTCCCGGCTCCGATCACCTGGCCCATGATCACGTACTCGACCTGCTCGCCGGACACGCCGGCCTTCGCGAGCGCGCCCTCGATCGCGACGCCGCCGAGGTCGGCGCCCGAGAGGGTCTTCAGGCCGCCGAGGAGGCGGCCGATGGGCGTCCGGGCGCCGGCGACGATCACGGACGTCCGGGCGGACGGGGCGGGAGTGGTCATGGGGATGCCTCCAGGGTTCGAGTTCGCTGCGTGAGTGAACGTGCCGCGCGCGGCGTCGGTGGTCAAGGCTACCGACGGGTCACATCCTGCGGGACGGGTGCCCGGCCCCGGCTGTGACGTCGCTCTCACCAGGGTGGCAGGACCGACGTAGCACCCCCGTAGCATGCGGCCCATGTCTGCTGCGCTGGAGATCCCCGAGCACCTGTTCACCGCCATCGACCACGTCGGCATCGCCGTGGCCGACCTCGACGAGGCGATCGCGTTCTACACGTCGACCTTCGGGATGAAGGTCGCCCACGAGGAGACCAACGAGGAGCAGGGCGTGCGCGAGGCCATGGTCGCCGTCGGCGACTCCGGCTCGTTCATCCAGCTGCTGGCCCCGCTCACCCCGGAGTCGACCATCGCCAAGTTCCTCGACCGCTCGGGCCCGGGCCTGCAGCAGCTGGCCTACCGCGTCGTCGACGTCGAGCAGGTCTCCGCCATCCTGCGCGAGCGCGGCGTGCGCCTGCTCTACGACGCCCCCCGCCGCGGCACGTCGGACTCCCGCATCAACTTCGTGCACCCCAAGGACGCCGGCGGCGTCCTGGTCGAGCTCGTCGAGCCGGCGGCCGGCGCCCACCACTGACGCGGAGCGGGCGGGCCCGGGTCCGGTCGGTCCGGTCGGGTCCGGCCGGCCCGTCGTCAGGCCAGGAGCAGGTCGGTGTCGCGGCCGTCGGTCACGAGCATGTGGCCCGGTGCGTGGGTCAGCGCGAGCGTCGGCCGCGACTCGACCACGGCGGCCTGCGGCGTGACGCCGCACGCCCAGAACACGGGCACCTCGCCGGGCCGGACGGTCACGGCGTCGCCGTGGTCGGGCCGGTCCAGGTCCTCGATCCCCAGCGCACCCGGGTCCCCGACGTGCACGGGCGCGCCGTGCACGCCGGGGTAGCGGCTGGTCACCCGCACCGCGTCGGCGACGCGGTCGGCCGGCACCGGCCGCATCGAGACGACCAGCGGGCCGGACAGCGCGCCCGCGGGCCGGCACCGCACGCTGGTGCGGTACATCGGCACGTTCACGCCCTCGCTCTGGTGCCGCACGTCGATCCCGGCGACCAGCAGCGCGTCCTCGAAGGTGAACGAGCAGCCGACGAGGAAGCTGACGAGGTCGTCGCGCCACCACGACCGCACGTCGGTGGGCTCCTCGACCAGCTCGCCGTCGCGGAAGACGCGGTAGGCGGGCAGGTCGGTGCGCACGTCCCCGTCGAGCAGCGCGCCGGACACGGCGCCCGGCTCGAACACCTCGAGCACCGGGCACGCCCGCGGGTTGCGCTGCGCGAAGACGAGGAAGTCGTACGCCTCCTCCCGCGGCAGCACGACGAGGTTCGCCTGCGTCCAGCCCCGGCTCCAGCCCGCCGTCGGCGTGACCAGCCCGTCGCGGAACCGCGCCCGCGCCTGCGCGGGCGTCAGGCCCGCCACCTCGCTCCTGTCGATCTCCGTCATCGCACGCTCCTCCTCGTTCGCTCGCCGGCCCTCGCTCGCCCGGTCCTCAGTCGCCCGGCGCGACCCACCGCAGCCTGACCTCCTCGCCGGGCCGCACCTGCGCCGCCCGGTCCACGTCGGCGTCGACGACGACGCCGACCACGGGGTAGCCGCCCGTCACCGGGTGGTCGGCCAGGAACAGCACCGGCTCCCCCGACGGCGGCACCTGCAGCGCTCCGCGCACCGCGCCCTCGCTCGGCAGCGACGCGTCGGGGTCGGCGGCCTCCAGCAGCCCGCCCGCTCCCCCGCGCTCCAGGCGCATCCCCACCCGGTCGCTGCGGGCCGAGGCGCGCCATGACCCGGCGACGAGCACCTCGGCGTCGGCGACCCAGTCGTCGCGCGGTCCGCGCACCACGCGCAGCTCGACGACGTCGTCGCCGGCAGCGCCCTGCGCAGCCGCGGGGGCCACGCCGTCGACGACGGGCTGCGACCCGGTCTCCTCGCCCACGCGGAGGACGTCGCCGTCGGCCAGCGGCGCCGGGCCGACCCCGGCGAGCACGTCGTGACTGCGGGAGCCGAGCACGGCGGGCACGTCGACTCCCCCGCGGACGGCCAGGTAGGAGCGCAGCCCGCGCCGGGGCGCACCGACCGTGACGCGCTCGCCGACGCGGGCGGCAGCGAGGGCGTACGGCCCGGTCGCGCGTCCTCCCACGCTCAGGTCCGCGGGGGCGCCGGTGAGGCACAGCCACACCACGGCGCCGTCCGGCCCGGTCACCTCGAGCTCGAGACCGCCCAGCGTCACCTCGAGCGCCGCGGCGCCCGGCAGGTTGCCGACCACCCGGTTGCCCAGGGCGTACGCGCCGCGGTCGGCCGCCCCGGACCGGCCCACGCCGATCCCGGCCTGTCCGGGACGTCCGGCGTCCTGGACGTACGCCGGGCCGCCCACCCGCCGCACGACCAGGGCCGGACGCCGGGCAGCGGCGCTCACGACGCCTCCACGAAGCGGACCGTCGCCCCCGGGCGCAGCAGGGCGGGCGGGTCGCGATCGAGGTCCCACAGGCTCAGCTCGGTGCGCCCGACCAGCTGCCAGCCGCCCGGCGAGCTGCGGGGGTAGACGCCGGAGAACTCGCCGGCCAGCCCGACGGCCCCGGCCGGTACGCTGGTGCGCGGCTCGGCGCGGCGCGGGACCTGCAGCCGCGGGTCGCCGCCCACGAGGTAGGCGAAGCCGGGCGCGAAGCCGCCGAACGCCACCCGCCAGGCCCGGCCCGTGTGCGCCGCGACGACCTCGCGCTCGGCGAGCCCCGTGAGCCGGGCGACCTCGGCCAGGTCCGGGCCGTCGTAGACGACGGCGATCTCGACCGTGCCGCCGGGAGCGTCGTCGCCCCCGAGGTCCGCGGAGCCGGGAGCACCGTCGGGGGTGTCGACGTCGTGGGCGTCCGCGATCCGTCGGGCCGCAGCGCGCAGGTCGGAGAGCGCCACGCCGTCGCGCGCCACGAGCAGCGCGGTGCGGGCGGCGGGCACGACCTCGGCGACCGGCCCCTCGCCCCCGAGGAGCCCCGAGCCCGTCACGGCGTCGACGAGCCGGACGACCGCGGGGGCGTCCGCGACCTCCACCAGCACGGCGCGGTCGCCGTACGGCAGCAGCCGGGCGCCGCTCACACGAACGCCCGCAGCGTCACGCCGGCGGCCTCGAGGCCCGCGCGCACCGCGCCGGCCATCGCGACGGCGCCGGGCGAGTCGCCGTGGACGCACACGGAGTCGGCCTCCACCCGCACGCTCGAGGAGTCGACCGCCTCGACGACGCCCTCGGTCGCGAGGCGCACGACGCGGGCCGCCACCTGGTCGGGGTCGTGCAGCACGGCGCCGGGCTCGCGGCGCGGGACGAGCGTGCCGTCGGGGGCGTACGCCCGGTCGGCGAACGCCTCGCGCACGGTGCGCAGGCCGGCCGCCTCCGCCCGGCGCAGCAGGACCGAGCCCGGCAGCCCCAGGACCGGCAGCGTCGGGTCGAGGGCGCGGACGGCGTCGACGACGGCCTGCGCCTGCTCCTCGTGGTGGACGACGGTGTTGTAGAGCGCGCCGTGCGGCTTCACGTAGGCCACCCGGCCGCCCTCGGCCCGCGCCAGCGCGTCGAGGGCCCCGATCTGGTAGAGGACGTCGTCGGCCAGGTGCTGCGGCTCCACGTCGATGAAGCGGCGCCCGAAGCCCGCCAGGTCGCGGTAGCCGACCTGCGCTCCGATCGCGACGCCCCCCGCCACGGCGGTGCGGCAGGTCTCGCGCAGGGTGCTCGGGTCGCCGGCGTGGAAACCGCAGGCCACGTTGGCGCTGGTGACCAGCGCGAGCACCGCCGCGTCGTCGCCCAGCTCCCAGCGGCCGAAGGACTCGCCGACGTCGCTGTTGAGGTCCATCGTCGTCATCGCGTCACCCTCCCTCACAGCTCCGTCAGCGGGATGAAGGAGCGGTACGCCAGGTACAGCGTCAGCAGCCACGCCAGCACGCCGATCAGCAGCAGCCAGCGCGGGTAGCGGTAGCCGTGCAGCAGGTCGCGGCGACGCCACGCGATCCACAGCAGCAGGCCGAAGCCGATCGGCAGGATCATGCCGTTGAACGCGCCGGCGAAGACGAGCAGCGTGACGGGCGCCTGCTCGATGACCACGAAGACGACCGTGGTGGCTGCGATGAACCCCACGGTCAGCAGGTTCCGGGTGCGCGCCGGGGTCGACGACGTCGTCACGAACGAGATGGAGGTGTAGGCGGCGCCGATCACCGAGGTCAGTGCGGCCGCCCAGAGGATCAGACCGAAGACGCGCAGCCCGGCCTCGCCGGCGGCGGCCTCGAAGGCGCTGCCCGCCGGGTTCGACTCGTCGAGGACGCTGCCGCCCGCGATCACGCCGAGGATGGCGAGGAAGAGCACGACGCGCATGACACCGGTGACGAGGATCCCGACCACCGAGCTCCGGCTGATCGCGCCGACCTCCTCGGGGCCGGTCGTGCCGGAGTCGAGGAGGCGGTGGGCGCCGGCGTACGTGATGTAGCCGCCCACGGTGCCGCCGATGATCGTGGTGACCGCCAGGAAGTCGAACTGCTCCGGGAGCACCACGTTGCGCAGCGACTCCCCCACCGGCGGGCTCGAGGTGATCGCGATCGCGGTGGTGGCCACGATCATCACGAGGCCGAGCAGCACGACGACGCGGTCGAGGGCGATGCCCGCGCGGTGGCTGAGGAAGATGCCGGCGGCGACCACGGCGGAGACCGCCCCGCCCCAGCGCGGGTCGAGCCCGAGCAGGGCGTCCGTGCCGAGGCCCGCGCCGGCGACGTTGCCGATGTTGAACACGAAGCCGCCGATGACGACCAGGCCGGCGAGCAGCCAGCCGGCGCCCGGGGCGACCTCGCCGGCGAGCTCGTGGGCGCGGCGGCCCGCGACGCCGATGACGCGCCACACGTTCAGCTGCACCGCGACGTCCACGACGATCGAGAGCACGATCGCGCAGGCGAAGGCGGCCCCGAGCTGCACGGTGAACGTGGCCGTCTGCGTGATGAAGCCGGGCCCGATGGCGCTCGTGGCCATCAGGAAGATCGCGCCGAGCAGCGCGGACCGGCGGCTGGCCGAGGTCACGGCCTCCTTGAGCGGCGGGGTCTCACCCATCGCGGGTCCTCCTCGTCAGGGGGTGGTCCGCGTCACCCTACGGATTGTTCAACAATCCCACAATCCCCGTCCCTCGCGCGATGACCGGCCGGCGTCCGGGCGACGTCGCGGTGATGACCTAGAGTCCGGACCCGTGGCCGCGTCGGAGCTCGACCCCCTCCTCGCCTCGCTGAGCGCAGCGCGGCTGCAGCGGCGCGCGGTGATGAGCACGTCGGCCGAGCGCGCGGCCCACGCCCTGCGCGAGCAGGTGACCGAGGGGACCCTGCGCTCGGGCACCCGACTGCCCGAGGTGCGCCTCGCCGAGGCGCTCGGCGTCTCGCGCAACACGCTGCGCGAGGCCCTCAGCCAGCTCGTGGCCGAGCGGATCCTGGTACGCGTGGAGCACCGTGGCGTCCTCGTCGCCACGCCCGACACCGCCGCCGTGCGCGACGTGTACGCCGCGCGACGCATCATCGAGCCGGCCGCGGTGCTGCACGGCCCGGCGGTCGACGCGGCGCACCTCGACGCGCTCGACGCGGCGGTGCGCGAGGGGACCGCAGCCAGCGGTCGCGGGGACTGGACCGGCGTCGGCAGCGCCAACCAGCACTTCCACCGCGCGGTCGTCGCGCTCGCCGGCAGCGAGCGCCTCGTCGCCCAGATGGAGCTCCTGCTCGCGGAGATGCGCCTGTTCTTCCACCAGATGGGAGACCCGGAGCCGTTCCACGCCCCCTACCTCGACGAGAACGCCGTCATCGCGGGCCACCTGCGCGCCGGACGGCGCGAGGCTGCGGCGACCCGGCTGGCGGCGTACCTCGGGACGGCCGAGGAGCAGCTCGTCGCGGGCTTCGGGGAGATCGCGGAGCGGGCGCGGACGACCCCGGCCTGAGGGCCGGCCGACGCCTCCGGCCACGGCCCGGGCCTGCAACGGCGCTGCAACCCGTCGCGGGCCAGAGTGAGACACACGCCACTCTGTGACCCACGACCGGTTACTCGCCGGTACGTTGCCGCCAGCCCTGCCCCCGAAGATTCAGGAGTGCACGACGTGCAGAACATCCTCGATGCGATCCTCTCCGGCAACGCCGAGACCGGTGACTACGCGAACCTCGACCTGCCGGAGCACTTCCGTGCGGTGACGGTGCACAAGGACGAGGTGGAGATGTTCGAGGGTGTGCCCTCGAAGGACAAGGACCCGCGCAAGTCGTTGCACGTGGAGGACGTGGCGTTGCCCGAGCTGGGTCCGGGTGAGGCGTTCGTGGCGGTGATGGCCTCGGCGATCAACTACAACACGGTGTGGACCTCGATCTTCGAGCCGGTCTCCACGTTCGGGTTCCTGGAGCGCTACGGGCGCCTCTCGCCGTTGACGAAGCGGCACGACCTGCCCTACCACATCGTGGGTTCGGACCTGTCCGGCGTGGTCGTGGCGACCGGTCCCGGGGTGACGAAGTGGAAGCCGGGCGACCGGGTGGTCGCGCACTGCCTCTCGGTCGAGCTGGAGGCCTCCGACGGCCACGACGACACGATGATGGATCCCGAGCAGCGGATCTGGGGCTTCGAGACCAACTTCGGCGGGCTGGCCGAGATCGCGATGGTCAAGGCCAACCAGCTGATGCCCAAGCCCGAGCACCTCACCTGGGAGGAGGCCGCCTCCCCGGGGCTGGTGAACTGCACCGCGTACCGCCAGCTGGTCTCGAAGAACGGCGGCAACATGAAGCAGGGCGACAACGTGCTGATCTGGGGTGCCTCCGGTGGCCTGGGCGGCTTCGCGACCCAGTACGCCCTCAACGGTGGCGCGACCCCGATCTGTGTGGTCTCGAACGAGGAGAAGGCGAACATCTGCCGCTCCATGGGCGCGGAGCTGATCATCAACCGCGCCGAGGAGGACTGGAAGTTCTGGGACGAGTCCGGCACGAAGCAGAACCCGAAGGAGTGGCAGCGCCTGGGCAAGAAGATCCGCGAGCTGACCGGCGGGGAGGACATCGACATCGTCTTCGAGCACCCCGGACGTGAGACCTTCGGCGCGAGCGTCTACGTCACCCGCAAGGGCGGCACGATCACCACCTGCGCCTCGACCACCGGGTTCATGCACGAGTACGACAACCGCTACCTGTGGATGAACCTCAAGCGGATCGTGTCGTCCCACTTCGCCAACTACCGCGAGTCGTGGGAGGCCAACCGCCTCGTCGCGAAGGCCAAGATCCACCCCACCCTCTCGCGCACCTACGGGCTCGAGGACGTCGGCCAGGCCGCCCTCGACGTCCACCACAACGCCCACCAGGGCAAGGTCGGCGTCCTGGCCCTCGCGCCCGAGGAAGGCCTCGGAGTCCTCGACCACGACCTGCGCGACCAGCACCTCGACGCCATCAACCGCTTCCGCGGCGTCTGAGCCGCCGGCGCACGGACGACCGGTCGCTCGGCCACGTCCGGCGGGGGTGCGGCCCCCGCCGGCCGTGGCTGATCATCTGCTGTGAGGCAGCGCGCCGGGGTGTGATCCGCCCCCCGGATCCGCAACACTAGGGACCACGCGCGACAGCGCGACGACGGGCGCGACCTCCCGCGTCACCCGCCAGCGGCCAGAGGAGTTCTCCACCATGAGCGACAAGGGACTGTCGATCTTCGACGACGAGTCGAGCAGCAGCGGCAACCCCGACCACCAGGCCACCCAGAGCCTCCCCGCCGTGCCCGCCGAGACCCAGGCGCGCCCGGCACTGCCGCAGCAGGGGGCCGCACGGCAGGACGCGCGGCACCAGGAGCAGCGACCCGCAGGGGGCGCCCCGGCGCGTGGCGTCGTCCCGGCCCTGCCGGTGGTGCGCCGCGGCGGCTACGACCAGGCCGCGGTCAACCGTGCCCTGCAGCAGATCGTGGACGAGAAGGCGGGACTGTCCGGCGCCCTGCAGTCCTCGGAGCAGCGGGCGGAGCAGCTCGAGGCCGAGCTCGACAGCCTGCGCAAGCAGCTGGCCGAGATGAAGAACCCGACCTACGCCGGCCTGGGCGGGCGCGCCAGCGAGATGCTGCGCCTGGCCGAGGAGGAGGCGGCCGAGGTCCGCACCACCGCCCAGCAGGAGGCCTCCGAGATCCTCGAGCAGGCCAACCGCGACGCCCGGGCCATCCGTGCGGACGCGGCCCGCGAGGCCGAGGACATGCGGGCGGTCCAGCTGCGCGACCTCGACGACCAGCGCACGCGCATCATCGCCGACGCCGAGCAGGAGCGGACCCTGGCGCGCTCGGAGGCCGCCGACCTGGTCGCCTCCGCGAAGCGCGAGTCGGCCCAGCTGCGCCTGGCCGCCGAGCAGGAGGCGAACGATCTGCGCAGCAGCGCGACCCGTGAGGCGGAGAAGCTGCGCGCCGGCGCCGACCGGGAGGTGCAGGAGGCCCGGCGGGCGCTCGCCGTCGAGAAGGAGCGCCTCGCCCGCGAGGCGGCCGACCACCACGCGAGCGCGATGGCCCAGACCAACCAGATCGTGACGGAGGCCGAGGAGCGCGCGAGCGCCGCCGAGGAGCGGGCCCGCGAGGCGATCTCGCAGGGGTCCGCACAGCGCGAGCAGGCCCAGCGCGAGGCCGAGGCCCTGCTGTCGCGGGCGCGCCGCGAGGCGGAGCAGATCGTCGCCTCCTCGCGCACGCAGGCGGAGTCGATCAACGCCTCCGGACACGCCGAGGCGGCCCGCGAGGTGGCCACGCTCAAGGCGGAGGCCGAGCGCCTGGCCCGCCGTCGCGACGCGATCACCGCGCAGCTCGGCGCCCTGCGCGACGTGGTGGCCGGGTTCGCGGACGAGGACACCGCCACGGCCGAGAAGTCGAAGGACGCCTGAGGGCTCCCGGGGCTCTCCGCCGAGAGCCCCGGGCCCGTCCTACGCGGTCCCGCCCGCCTGGGCGGTCTCGGCGGCCTCGGGCTCGCCGAGGCGTACCGCACGCACCCGCCCCTCCCCCAGCTTGACCACCACGACGCCGGCCAGGATCAGCAGGCCGCCGAGCAGCTGCCAGGGGCCGGGCAGCTCGTCCAGCAGGAGCCAGGCGAACAGCAGCGCCATGACGACCTCCGACAGCGCGACGAACGAGGCCAGCCGCGACCCGAGGCGCCGCGACGCGGCGATGCCCGTGACGTAGGCCAGCGCCGCTGAGACGAGCCCGAGCCCCAGCACGGGCACCCACCAGGCCACGACGAGCTCGCCGAACACGACGTCGGAGGTGCTCGCGGCCATCGGCAGCAGGCCGAGCAGACCGGCGGCCCCCAGGACCACGGCGCCGACGGTCAGCCCTCCTCCGGCGAGCACCACGCCCGGCAGGCCGTTGTCGCCGTCGGCGGAGATGATGAAGTACGCGGACGCCCCGACCATCGCGCCGAGGCCCCACAGCACCCCCACGACGTTGAGCGAGACGCCGCTCAGCACCCCGAGCACCATCGCCAGGCCGAACGCAGCGAGCGCGGCGCCGGCCAGCGTGACGGGACCGGGCCGCTGCCCGTGGCGCAGCCACATCCAGACCACGACCGCCACGGGTGCGGTGTACTCCAGCAGCAGCGCCACGCCGACCTGCAGGTACGAGACCGCGTAGAAGTAGCACAGCTGCGCCCCGGCCACCGCCAGGACGCCGTACAGCGCGACGGTCCCGAGCGCCCGCGGCCGCCCGATCAGCAGGGCCCAGCGCCCCCGCATCGCGAGCAGCGCGGGCACGAGCAGCACGAGGGCGGCCAGCCCGATCCGGGCGGTCACCGCCGCACCCGCGGTCCAGCCGGTCTCCAGCAGCCCCCGGGCGAACGACCCCGACAGCCCGAACGCCGACGCGGAGACGAGCGCCAGGAGGAGGCCGGCACCCGTGGTGCCGGCCCGCGCCCCGCTCGGCGGCGCGTCAGGAGTCACAGTCGTCATGACTCATGACAGTACGACCCGGTTGGTAAGGTGTCAAAATGCTTTTCGCGCATGACACCGAGATGTCCCTCTCCGCGGCGGTCACGCTGGCCAACACGGCGGAGGAGCCGGACACGCTGACGTCGGTCGCGGACCTGGACGACTTCTTCAGCGGGTTCGAGTACGCGGGCCGTCACGACCGCACGAGGGCCGAGCTCGACGAGGTCCGGGCCCTGCGTCCCCGCCTGCGCGCACTGCTGACGAGCGAGCGCGACGACGCGGTGGAGACCGTCAACGCGATGCTGGCCGAGGCGCGCGCCCTGCCGCAGCTGGCCCGCCACGACGGCTGGGACTGGCACCTGCACGCCGTCGACTCCGACCAGCCGCTGGCGGCCCGGATCCTCGTCGAGACCGCCATGGCGATGGTCGACGTGATCCGCTCCGACGAGATGAGCCGGCTCGGGACCTGCGCGGCCGACGAGTGCTCCGGCATCGTCCTCGACCTGTCGCGGAACCGGTCGCGGAAGTTCTGCTCCACGACCTGTGGCAACCGCACCGCCGTCGCGGCGTACCGCGCCCGTCAGACGACCTGAACCGCCGAGGCCGCCCGGACCGCCGGGCGGCCGGAGGCGGCCCTCAGCCCTGGTCCGCGGAGCGCTGGGCCGGTCCGGGCACCGCGACGTCCTTGTACGCGGCGAGGTTGTGCGCGTTGTAGGCACTCGTGTCGGCCGTCGTCATCGGGCCGTCCCACTCCCTCGGCAGCGGCCGGGCGACGTCGGGCGCCACGCGGGCGACGATCTCGTCGAGCGCGCGCTCCGCGTTGCCGACCCACAGGTGCTTGCCGCCCTCGATCGGCACGACCTCGGCCTGCGGCACGGCCGCGAAGCGCTCGCGCGCCTCGTCGGGTCGCAGGTAGTCGTCGAGCTCGGGGACCAGGGCGGTGAGCGGGCGGCCGTCGTCGGCCCACGCCGCCAGGTGCTCCGGCTGCGAGTAGCGCAGCGGCGGGCTGAGCAGGACCGCGCCCCGCACCACGGGGTCCAGCCCGTGCATCAGCGTGACGTCCGTGCCGAACGACCAGCCCACCAGCCAGACGTCCGGGAGGTCGTGGAACTCCGCGTACTCGATCGCGGCTGCGACGTCGAAGCGCTCGCCGACGCCGTTGTCGAAGGTGCCTTCGCTGGTGCCCTGCTCGCTCCACGTCCCGCGCGAGTTGTAGCGCAGCACGGCGACGCCCGCCAGTGCCGGCAGCCGGAAGGCGGCCTTGCGGAAGACCTGGCTGTCCATCATGCCGCCGTGGGTGGGCAGCGGGTGCAGGCAGATGATGGTCGCGACCGGCGCGCGGTCCTCCGGCACCGCCAGGTTCGCGACCAGCCTCAGGCCGTCCGCGGTCTCGAGGGTCAGCTCCTCGCGGACGGCGGGGAGGACGGAGTTCGCTCGGATCTTCTGGCCCACGCGGGCCAGGCTAGTCGCACCACTCGCGCTCGCCGTCGGGAGCCAGCTCGACGTCGCGGAACACGATCGGGACCTGGCCGCCGAGGCTGTCGCAGGCGGCCTCGAAGCCCTCCTCGGTGTACTCCACGATCAGCACGTGGTCGCCGAAGGCCTCCACGTAGGCGTCGCACTCGGAGAACGCGCCGCACTCCTCGACGACCGCGAAGTCGTAGCCCACGCTGGTGCCGTCCCAGCCCGCACGGTTCTTCTGGCCGGCTGCGAGCCCCGCCTCGTGGGCCGCGTCGACGAGCAGCTCGGCGTACGCGTCGGCGTCGGCCTCCGCGATGCGGCCCCCGCTGCGCGAGAAGGAGTCGAGGTTGTCGAGCTCGACGGCGTCGAACCCGTCGTCGGCGCAGCCCTCGATCTCGGGGCCCAGCTCGTCCACCAGCGCCTCGCGGTTCTCCGGCGTGGTGATGTCGAAGATGTACTCCTGCCAGACCTCGTCGATCACGGGCTCGCCGGAGTCGTCGCGCAGGATCAACTCCGAGTCCGCCCAGCGCTCCTCCTCGTCGGGCTGGCCCTGGAAGCCGTTGACGTAGCAGATGTCGTAGCCGCCGGTCGGCTCCGCCGTCCGGTCGCGCTCGACGATCGAGACGTCCTCGGGCACGTCGCGCGGTCCGCCGAGCTGGATGTCCCAGCGGGCGTCGGCGGGCGGCAGCGCGACCTCCCGGCCCGCGGCCGCGTCGTCACCGGCACCACCGTCCTCCGCGCCGTCGTCGGTCCCGCCCTGGGCCGAGCAGCCGAGGAGGACGACGAGCGCGGCCGGCAGCGCGACCAGGGCCCGGGCGCCCCGCGGTCCCCGACGGACCATCAGTCGTCGACCTCGACGTCGGAGATCGCACCCGGCTGCCCGGCCGAGGCCGCCTCGTTCCCGACCTGGACGACGACCTGGTAGTTGTCGCCGACGAACGTGCAGTACGACGACCCCGCCGCTCCCTCGCAGCCCTGCAGTGCGGGCGTACCGCGCAGGTCGTCCTCGTCGAAGAGCTCGTCGGCGTCGTCGAGGTCGCGCACGAGCTGCTCGGCCGCCGGCCGGTCACCGGCCTGCCACGCGTCGACGAACGCCTGGGCGTACGCCTGCGCGTCGGTCGGCAGGGCACCCCCCGCACCTCCCCCGCCGTCGGTCGGCGCCGTGGTGGGCGTCGAGGTCGCCCCTCCGCCCGCGCCGCCCTCGTCGGAGCCGCCGGTGCCCGTGCTCGTGGGCGACGCGTCCGGGGTCACGGTCTCCGTGACCGTCACCGTGGGCGTCGGGGCCGCCTCGTCGTCCCCGCCCGAGCAGGCGGCCAGCGCCGCGCCGCCCATGGCGAGGAGGGCCGCTGCGGCCGCTCCCCGCCGCGCGCGGTCGAACCGTCGTGCCTGCACCCGACCTGCTGTGGCGACCATGGCGCCCATCGAACACCCGCCGTCAAGCCCGGGCAGCGCCGACCGCGGGCGCTCACGCGTACTCGTGGAAGCCCGCCCCGGTCTTGCGCCCCAGGCGCCCCTGGGCGACCAGGCTCTCCAGGGTCGCCGCGGGCTTCAGGCCCGGCTCGCCGAACTCGGCGTGCAGCTCCTTCTGGATGGCCAGGGAGACGTCGGTGCCGACCACGTCGAGCAGCTCGAACGGGCCCATCGGCAGCCCGACCTGCGCCTTGATCGCGGCGTCGATCTCGACCAGCTGGTGCTCGCCCGCCTCGGCGAGCAGCACCGCGTCGTTGAGGTAGGGGAACAGCAGGGCGTTGACGATGAAGCCCGAGCGGTCGCCGCAGGAGACCGCGACCTTGCCCACGGAGGCGCACAGGGCCCGCACGGTCTCGTCCACTTCGGGGGAGGTCTGGTCGGTGGTGACGACCTCGACCAGCTTCATCACGGGGGCGGGGTTGAAGAAGTGCATCCCGATCACGGCCTCGGGCCGCTTCGTGGCGGCGCCGAGCTGGGTGATCGGCAGGGAGGACGTGGTGGTCGCCAGGATCGCCCCCGGCTTCGTGATCCGGTCCAGGTCGCGGTAGAGCTCCGTCTTGACGTCGAGGTCCTCGGCGATCGCCTCGACCACGAGGTCCACGTCGCCCAGCGCCTCGCGCTCGGTGGCGCCGGTGAGGCGCCCCAGGATCGCGTCCTTCGTCGCGGCGTCGCTGCGCCCCTTCTCGATGGCGCGGTCCTGGTTGCGGGTGATCTGGGTGACCACGGCGTCCAGCTTGTCCTGGCTGCGCCCGACGTAGACGACGTCGTAGCCCGCCTTGGCGAACACCTCGACGATGCCGCCGGCCATCGTCCCGGTCCCGACGACGCCGACCCGGGTGATCTCGTGACGCAGGGCCGGGGCGTCGTCGGCCGTGGGCGTCTCGTCGTCGGCGACGACCTCGCCGTCGGCGTAGGTGTAGAAGCCCCGACCCGACGCCTTGCCGGTGCGTCCCTCGCCCACCAGTCGCTCGAGGAGCTCGGCGGGACGGTGGAGCGGGTCACCCGTCTGCGCGTACCGGGCGGCCAGCGCGTCGCGCACGACGTCGAGGCCGATCTCGTCCAGCGCCGCGAGCGGGCCGACGGGGTAGCCGCAGCCGAAGCGCATGCCGGCGTCGACGTCGCCGCGGGAGGCGTACGCCTGCTCGTACATCCGCACCGCGTGGTTCAGGTACGGGTAGACCAGGGTGGCGCTGATCTGCTCGTTCGTTCCAGAGGTCATGGCCGGGATGATGGCACGAAACCTACTCGTGGGTAAGTACCTGGGCGCAGAGAAGTTCGCCCGTCCGGTCGGGCAGGCGCACGCCCGTGCGCCCGCCCGACGGGGGCGTCAGACCATCCGGCGCTCCTCCTTCGGCACGGGCGCGATCGACCCGTCCTTCAGACCGGCGCGGAACGAGCGCAGCTCGCGCTTCACGACCGGCAGCAACAGGTAGCAGGCCAGCAGGTTGACGATCGCGCACACGAAGAGCATCGAGTCCGCGAAGTCGATCACGGAGCCGAACGAGATGACCGTGCCGATCACGGTGAAGGAGCAGAACACCACCTTGAAGACCAGCTCGCTGCGCGGCGAGCGGCCGAACAGCTCCGTCCACGCCTTCATCGTGTAGTAGGACCAGGTGATCAGCGTCGAGAACGCGAACAGCGCGACGGCCAGGGCGAGGACGACCGGGAACCACGGCACGAACGTCTCGAAGGCGTTCGAGGTGACGACGACGCCGTCCGGAGCCGGTCCCCCGTCCGCGACGATCTGCCGCTGCTCGGAGTAGAACGCCGTGTCGGCGATGACGATGGTCAGCGCCGTCATCGTGCAGACGATCACCGTGTCGATGAACGGCTCGAACAGCGCGACGAAACCCTCGCTGACGGGGTGCTTGGTCTTGACCGCGGAGTGGGCGATCGGCGCCGAACCGACGCCCGCCTCGTTCGAGAACGCCGCGCGCTGGAAGCCGATGATCAGCACGCCGATGGCGCCACCGGCGACGCCCTCCGGCTGGAACGCTCCGGTGACGATCGAGCCGACGGCTCCGGGGGCGTGGTCGATGTTGAACCCGATGACGAGCGCGCAGGCCGTGAGGTAGATCAGTCCCATCGCGGGGACGAGGCGCGCGGTGGCACTGGCGATCGAGCGGATGCCGCCGATGATGACGGCCCCGACCATCACGGCCAGGACGATCCCGAAGCCCAGTGCGGCACCGGCGGAGGAGAGCATCCCGTCGTCGCCGCCCGTGACCTCCTTGGCCTGCGCGAAGGTCTGGTTGGCCTGGAACATGTTGCCGCCGACGGCGCCGAAGAAGAACAGGGCGACGGCGAAGATGCCGGTCAGCACCTTGGTCGGGATCTTCCCGAACCGCTCGAAGGCGACCGGGAGGTAGCGGAACGGTCCGCCGGTCACGGTGCCGTCCTCGTGGACCTCGCGGTACTTCACGCCCAGGGTGCACTCGACGAACTTCGTGCACATCCCGAACAGGCCCGCCAGGATCATCCAGAAGGTCGCACCGGGACCGCCGAGGGTGACGGCCGCGCCGACGCCGGCGATGTTGCCCAGACCCACGGTGCCGGACACGGCCGAGGTGAGCGCCTGGAAGTGGGTGATCTCGCCCGGGTCCGATCGCCGGCTGTACGTGCCGCGGACCAGCTTGGTCGAGAGGCCCGCGCTGCGGAACTGGATGCCGCGGAAGTAGATGGTGAAGATGACCGCCGCGGCGACCAGCCACAGCACGATGAGCGGAAAGGTGACCCCGCCGATGGTCGGGGCGTAGAAGATGACGTTGCTGACAGCGGTGGCGACCGGCTCGAAGGCGTCGCTGATCGTGGTCTCGAGGTCCCCGATCCAGCCGGACTGGGTCGGTTCGGCGGCCAGGTCCTGGCTGCCGGAGGGGGCCAGCAGTGGGTGCGCTGAGGTCATGCGCACCGACACAACCCGTCCCGGACGGGGAGCGTCAACGGCTGACGGTCGATCGTGACCCGCCTGTTGTCGAACCCGACCGCCGGACCCGCCGCGGTCGTGCGCGGGTAGATTCCTCCGGCGTGAGAATCGTCGTCGCTCGCTGCCAGGTCGACTACGCCGGCCGCCTGACCGCCCACCTGCCCATGGCCACGCGCGTCATCATGGTGAAGGCCGACGGCTCGGTGCTGGTCCACTCGGACGGGGGCTCCTACAAGCCCCTGAACTGGATGAGCCCGCCGTGCACGCTGCGCGAGGGCGCGACCGACGACGGCCAGGTCGAGTGGACGGTCACCAGCACGGCGTCCGGCAAGGGCCCCGGGGACACCCTGCGGATCCTCCTCGAGGAGGTGCACTCCGACTCCCGCCACGAGCTGGGCGTCGACCCCGGCCTGCAGAAGGACGGGGTCGAGAAGCACCTGCAGGCGCTGCTGGCCGACCACCCCGCGACGCTGGCCGACGGGCTGACGCTGGTGCGCCGGGAGTTCCCCACCGCCATCGGGCCCGTCGACCTGATGTGCCGCGACGCGGCGGGCGCCTCCGTGGCCGTCGAGATCAAGCGCCGCGGCGAGATCGACGGCGTCGAGCAGCTGACGCGCTACCTCGAGCTGCTCAACCGCGACCCCGCCCTCACCCGGCTGGGCCCGGTGCGCGGCATCTTCGCCGCCCAGGAGATCAAGCCGCAGGCCCGCGTGCTCGCCACCGACCGCGGCATCGCCTGCGCGGTCGTCGACTACGACGCCCTGCGCGGCATCGACGACGTCGAGGACCGGCTGTTCTGAGGCGTACGCCGTGACCCTGCGACTCCACGACGCGTCCGGGCACGGGCTGACGCTGCGCGTCGCGCACTACGAGCACCCCGACCGCACCGGGCCCCTCGACCACCACGACGGGTACGACGACGACGCCAACTGGCTCGTCGTCGACGGCGAGGTGGTCGACGGCGGGCGTCGGTGGGCCTTCCGCGCCCCGTGCCTGACGACCAGCGAGGCCGGCGCTCTGGCGCACTGGCTCCGCGAGGCTGCAGCGGGCCGCGCGCCCGCCCGCCTCGGCTTCGTCGAGCCCTGCCTCGGCCTCCGCATCGGACGGCAGGCGGGCGGGTCCGTCCACCTCACCGCGACGTTCGCGTCCCGGGCGCTGCCCCCCGGCGAGGAGGCGCCCCGCGCGGTCGCGCTCGTCGTACCCTCGGCGCACCTGCGACGCGCCGCCGAGGCGTGGTCGGAGCACCTGCTGGCCTACCCGGAGCGCTGACGTGCTGATCTTCCACATCTCCACCGTCTCCGACTGGACCCGTGCGCAGGCGGACGGCGCGTACACGACGTCCACCCGCGGCCGCACGCTCGAGCAGGAAGGTTTCCTGCACGCCGCGCGGCGCGAGCAGGTCCGCGGCGTCTTCGAGCGCTACTACGCCGACCTCGCCGAGCCGCTGGTGCTGCTGACGGTCGACACGGACCGCCTCGAGGAGGCCGGGGTGCCCTGGCGCGAGGACGCTGTCGGCGACGACCGCTACCCGCACGTGTACGGCGCGCTGCCGCCCGCCGCCGTGGTCCGGGTGACGCCGATGACCCGCAACGGGGTCGCGGCCTCGTTCACCGAGCTGTTCCTGCGCGAGGCGCTCGTCGCGGCCGCCTGGCTGCTCGGGGCGATGCTGCTCGCGGCGCTCGGCGTCGTCCTGGGGCGCGCGACGGGCACGGCCTGGGGGCCGTTCCTGGGCGGGGTCGTCGGGCTGGTGGTGGGCGGCGCCGTGGCGGTGCTGCTCAGCCGTCGGCGCGGGCGCCGCTGACGCCGGCGTCGCGGCGGGCCCCTGCGGCGTCGCCGCCGACGAGGCGTACGACCTCCTCGGCGCAGCCCCACGCCAGGGTGACCCCCGAGCCGCCGTGGCCGTAGCAGTGCACGACGTCGTCGACGCGCTCGACGCGCACCGAGGGCCGCAGCGGGCGCAGGCCCACCTTGTGGCGCAGCACGCGGGCGCCCCGCAGCTCGGGCACGAGGTGCGCGGCCCGCTCGAGGATCTCCTGCGCCGTCTCCGGGGAGGGGGTGCGGCTCCACTCCCCCTCGATCTCGGTGCCGCCGACCACGACGTCGTCGGAGCGCGGGACCACGTACGTCGGGTGGTCGCCGTCGCCGTCGCCCGGCGCGAGGCACCAGCGCTCGAGGCCGACCTGCTCGACGTAGAGGACCTGGCCCCGCACCGGGACCACCGTGCGGTCCGAGGCGAGCAGCCGGGCGCCGATGCCGGTCGCGTTGACCACGACGTCCGCGTGCGTCGGCAGGGCCGACAGGTTCATGCGGGTGACGGTCCCGCCCAGCTGCTCGACCCGCGAGTGCAACCACCGCAGGTGCAGCGGCATCTCGACGACGGGCAGCCGGAACGACCAGCCGCTGGCGTACCCGTCCGGCAGGCTCGTCTCACGGGCGGGCGTCGGCCCGGGGACCGAGGCCGCCCACCACGGCTCGCCCGTCGGGCGACGGGAGAGCTCCGTGCCGTCGCGCATCGTCACGCCGGCCGCGGGCTCGGTGTCGCTGAGGGCGTCCAGCACCGCGTAGGAGGTGCGGGCCCAGTCCGCGACGCGGGCCCGTGGCAGCGCCAGGTACGGGTACCAGATCGCCGCCGCGACCGAGGAGGTCGTCTCCAGCGGCAGGTCGCGCGCGACCACGTCCACCCGGTGCCCGGCCTCGAGCAGCCGCACGGCCGCCGTGAGACCGACGACGCCGGCGCCGACGACGATCACGCGGCTCATGCTCAGGCCCCGGCGACCGGAGGGGCGGTCGGGTCGGCACCCTCGCCGCCCTGCTCGCGCGCGACGTACTCCTCGATGTCGTTCACGTCGTCGCGGCTGCGGGTGACGACGGTCAGCAGGTCGCTCATGGTGGCGACCTCCTCGACCTGCTCCTTGATGAACCACTGCATGAACTGCTCGGAGGCGTAGTCGTGCTCCTCGCGGGCGATCCGGAGCAGTCCGTTGATCTGCTCGGTGACCTTCTTCTCCTGCGCGAGCGCGAGCTCCACCGGGGCGACCACGTCGGCGAAGCCGGACGTCGGCGCCTCGACGCCGGGGATCGTCACGTCCGCGTCGGTGTCGAGGAGGTACTGCACCATCATCATCGCGTGCTCGCGCTCCTCGAGCGCCTGGCCGTAGAAGAACGCCGCCATCTGCGGCATCGTCAAGGCGTCGTAGTGGACCGCGCACGCCAAGTACTGGTTGTGCGCCGCGAGCTCGTTGCCGATCTGGACGTTGAGCTGCTCGGCGAAGCGGGCGGCGGGCATGCGGGATCTCCTCGGTCGTCGGTCCGGGCCGGACGGCCCACGACGATTCAAGCAGACCTCGCGTCCCGCGGGGCGTCGCGCGGGGCTCAGGCCGCCTTCTGCAGCTTCTTCTTGCTGACCTTCTTGCCGTCGACGCGCACGAGGTGGCGGTGCTTGACGGTGTACCCGTCCGGCAGCGTGCCCTCCTTCAGCATGCGCAGGGGGCAGCGACCGCACCGCGACTTCGACTCGCAGCACTTCAGCTTGGGAAGCTTCTTCTTCCCCTTCGACTTGCCCACGTCGCGGATGCTACGGGACGACCGGGCAGATCAGCGAAGCCAACCCTTACCCGAGACCGTTGGCGCGGCGGATCACGTCGACGATGCCACCCATGATCTCCGTGAGCCCGAAGTCCTTCGGCGTGTAGACCGCGGCCACCCCGAGCTCGCGCAGCCGCCGGGCGTCGGAGTCGGGGATGATCCCGCCGACGATCACGGGGATGTCGCCCGCGCCCGCGTCCCGCAGGCCCTCGAGCACGTCCGGCACCAGCTCCATGTGCGAGCCCGACAGGATCGAGAGCCCGACGCAGTGCACGTCCTCGGCGACGGCCGCGGACGTGATCTGCTCCGGCGTCAGTCGGATGCCCTGGTAGACGACCTCGAACCCGGCGTCGCGCGCCCGCACCGCCACCTGCTCGGCGCCGTTGGAGTGGCCGTCGAGACCGGGCTTGCCGACGAGCAGTCGCAACCGGCCGCCCAGCTCGTCACCGGTCGCCGCGACCCGCTCGCGCACCGCGGTGAGCTCCGCGCCGGCCTCGGCCACGCCGACCGCGCCGGAGACCCCGGTCGGGGCGCGGAACTCGCCGAACACCTCGCGCAGCGTCGAGGCCCACTCCCCCGTCGTCGCGCCGGCGCGCGCGGCCTCGAGCGTGGCGTACATGAGGTTGGCGTCCGTCTTCGCGTCCGCGGCGAGCTTCGCGAGCGCGGCGGTGACCGCGGCCTCGTCGCGCTGGGCCTTCCAGGCCTCGACCGAGGCGATCGCCGCCTGCTCGGCCTCCGGGTCGGCGGTCTGGATCGCGCCGTCCAGGTCGGCGGTCAACGGCGAGGGCTCGGTCGTCTCGAACTTGTTCACCCCGACGATCACCTCGTCGCCCGACTCGATGCGCGAGCGGCGCGCGGCGTGCGAGGAGACCAGCGACTGCTTCATGTAGCCCGACTCGACGGCCGCGATCGCCCCACCCATCGCCTGGACCCGGTCGATCTCGGCCTTCGCACCCTCCACCAGCTCGGCCACCTTGGCCTCGATGACGGTGCTGCCGTCGAAGATGTCGCCGTACTCCAGCAGGTCGGACTCGTACGCCAGCACCTGCTGCAGGCGCAGCGACCACTGCTGGTCCCACGGGCGCGGCAGCCCGAGCGCCTCGTTCCACGCCGGCAGCTGCACGGCGCGGGCGCGGGCGTTCTTGCTCAGCGTCACCGCCAGCATCTCCAGCACGATGCGCTGCACGTTGTTCTCCGGCTGCGACTCGGTCAGGCCGAGGCTGTTGACCTGCACCCCGTAGCGGAACCGGCGCATCTTGGCGTCCTTCACGCCGTAGCGCTCGGCGGTGATCTCGTCCCACAGCTGCACGAAGGCGCGCATCTTGCAGGTCTCCTCGACGAAGCGCACCCCGGCGTTGACGAAGAACGAGATCCGCCCGACGACCTTCTCGAAGTCCTCCTCGCCGACCTGGCCGGCAGCCTTGACCGCGTCGAGGACCGCGATCGCGGTGCACAGGCTGTAGGCCAGCTCCTGCGTCGGCGTCGCCCCCGCCTCCTGCAGGTGGTAGCTGCAGATGTTGATCGGGTTCCACTTCGGGATCTGGTGGACCGTGTACGCGATCATGTCGCTGATCAGGCGCAGCGAGTGCTCCGGCCCGAACACGTACGTGCCCCGGGACAGGTACTCCTTGATGATGTCGTTCTGCGTCGTGCCCGCCAGCTGCTGGGCCACCTCCGAGGGGTCCAGTTCGGGGTTCTGCTCCTCCGCGGTCACCTGGTACATCGCGAGCAGCCACATCGCCGTGGCGTTGATCGTCATCGACGTGTTCATCGCGGTCAGCGGGATGTCGGCGAACAGCTTGCGCATCTCGCCCAGGTGCGGCACCGGCACCCCGACCTTGCCCACCTCGCCCCGCGAGAGCGGGCTGGTCGGGTCGTAGCCCGTCTGCGTCGGCAGGTCGAAGGCGACCGAGAGCCCGGTCTGTCCCTTGCCGAGGTTGGAGCGGTACAGCGCGTTCGACGCCTCGGCCGTGGAGTGACCGGCGTACGTCCGCATCACCCACGGGCGGTCCTTCGCCGGGCGCTGGGGGACGGCGGCGGGCGTGGGGGCTTCCGCGGCGTCGACGGCGCGGGGCGAGGAGTCACTCATGAGGGCAGAGTAAGCGAAAGTGACCCGTAAGTAACCACGTCCGGCAGGGTGGAATGTCACCCCTCCGATCGGCGGGCGCGCCCCCGCGCGCGTCCGCCGACCGGGGCCGGGTCAGGCCGGCACGTCGAGGCGCTCGACCTCGAGCAGGCGCGCGAGGTGCGAGACGTGCATGAGACGCCGCACCCCGGGCCGGGGCCCGGCCACGAGGAGGTGGCGCCCGGCGTGCGTGGCCCGCCAGCTCGCGACGGCGAGCACGCGGAGCCCGGTCAGGTCGGCGTTGTCGACCTCGGAGAGGTCCACCACGACCCGCTCGTACGCGGCCACGGCGGCGTCGACGGCGTCGCGGACCCAGTAGGTGCTGCGACCGTCGAGGTCCCCGACCAGCTGCAACCGCGGACCGTCGCCGAGGATCTCCATGCGGCTGCCCGCGGCGCTGCTGCGACCTGCTGACGTGCTGAGCTCATCCATGCGAATGCCTCACTCCCGGAGTTCGCCGAGTCGCGCTCTCACACCTGACAGACGCTTCCGGCGCCGACCGGGTTGCATCCGATCCGCGCCCCGCTGCCGCGGTGTGAGATGGGCCACACTGTACGCCGCCGAGGCGCCGTGGCGGCGCTCCTCGCCGCGTCGCGCGGCTGTCATGCTGGGCGGCATGGTCAACCTGACGCGCATCTACACCCGCACGGGCGACGCCGGCCGCACCCGTCTCGGCGACATGAGCGAGACGACGAAGACGGACCTGCGGCTTGAGGCGTACGCCGACGTCGACGAGGCGAACGCCCACATCGGGGTCGCGCTCTCGGTCGGCGGGCTCGACGAGGACGTCGTCGGCGTGCTCACCCACGTGCAGAACGACCTGTTCGACGTCGGCGCCGACTTCTGCACCCCCGTCGTCGCCGAGCCCGAGTTCCCGCCGCTGCGCATCGAGCAGGAGTACGTCGACCGGCTCGAGGGCTGGTGCGACGCGTACAACGAGGACCTCCCGAAGCTCCGCTCGTTCATCCTCAACGGCGGCACCGCCGGCGCTGCTCACCTGCACGTCGCCCGGACGGTCGTGCGCCGCGCCGAGCGCGCCGCCTGGGCCGCCCACGAGGTGCACGCCGAGACGATGAACGTCGTCGCGATCACCTACCTCAACCGGCTCAGCGACCTGCTGTTCATCCTGGCGCGCCACGCGAACCGCGCCCAGGGCGACGTGCTGTGGGTGCCGGGCGGCGACCGGGGCTGAGCGCCTCACGCCGCTCTCCCCCGTCGCCACAGGCCCTCGACGAGGTCGATCACCCCGACGACCACGAGGACGATCCCGAGCGGACGGCCCTCGAACCACCCCAGCTCGGCGTCGGGGAACCCCAGGGCGAGGACGGCACCGGCCGCGACGAGCGCGACGCCGATCGCGAGCTGCAGTGCGGTGGTCATGGCTCCACCCTCGCGGACGCCGACCGGACGGCGCGTCCGCCGATGGTCGGACGTCGTGCGACTTCGGTCGCGGGGTCGTCCGCCCACGGGTGGACGTGGCGGGCCGGTCCTCAGCCCGACGTGCGGTCGGCGTGGCCGAGCGAGCGCCCCGGCGCGACGAGGTCGCGCACCCGGCGCTTCGCCTCGGTGATCTCGGGGAACCCGCCGTCGGTCTTGCGGTTCCACACGCCGTGCCGCTCGCCGTCGACGGTCACGTCGATCCGGAACACCCCGCCCGTCGCGGGCGCGAGCGCGACCTCGTCCAGCTCGTCGGCGAAGGTCTGCAGCAGCTCACCGGCGTACCAGCTCGCGCGGAGCAGCCAGTTGCACTGCGTGCAGTAGGTGATGCGGACGCTCGCCACGGTCGCGCTCAGACGTGCTCGGTCGTGCCGGGCGGCTTGGCCTCGAGCCAGGCCTGCAGGCCCATCAGCGACGAGGCGCTCATCGCCAGCTCGTCGACGCCGTCGGGCGTCGTGCACTCGACCACGAGGTGGCCGTCGTAGAGCGAGACGGCCTCGGGGCCCTGCGGCGCACGGCGGGAGACGTACTCCAGCTCCGTGCGCTGCCAGGCTCGCTTCGGTCGCGGGGAGAGGGAGAAGATGCGGAACCACTCGAGCCGTCCGCCCGCGTAGCGGCCGAGGCCGAGGACCCAGCCGTGACCGGGGCGTGCCTGGGGGCTGCGGACGCTGAGCTCGAAGGTGCCGCCGTGGCGCGAGAGCGTGCGGCGACGGACGACGAGACCCACCCCGTACAGGAGGACGAGCCCGACGAGCACGGCGACGACGTCGAGCACCACCTGCCACAGGGGCATCCGTCACCTCCCTCGACCCTCGCCGGTCCCTCCCGCGCGAGCCGCTTCACGCCGAGGATGGGAAAAGACTACTGCCCGGCTCCGCGCCACGAGGGCGAGGGCCGGGCAGCAGCCGGTGGTGCGTGGCGCAGGTCTCAGGAGGCCTGCTCCGCGGCGCGGATCCGCGCCTCGGCGAGGCGCAGGGTCTCCAGCGCCTCGGTGTCGTCCTCGCCGGCCGCGGCGGCGCGCTCGGCGTCCGCCCGGGCCTTCTCGAGGTCGATGTCGTGCGACAGCTCGGCGTACTCCGCGAGCACCGAGACGCGGTTGTCGGCGACGGAGAGGAACCCGTCGGAGACCGCCGCGACCCAGGTCTGACCCTCGTCGGACTGGATGTCGACCACGCCGTGCGAGAGCAGCGAGAGCAGCGGCGCGTGACCCGGCAGGATGCCCACGTCACCCGCGACGGTGCGCGCGATGATGCGGACGGCCTCGCCGGACCACACCACGCGGTCCGCGCTGACGAGCTCGACGTGCAGGGTGCCGGCCATCGTCAGAGGCTCTTCTGGATCTCGGCCCACTTGGCCTCGACGTCGTCGAGGCCACCGCACATGAAGAACGCCTGCTCGGCGACGTGGTCGTACTCGCCCTCGGCGATCTTGTTGAACGCCTCGATGGTGTCCGCGATGGAGACCGTCGAGCCCTCGATGCCCGTGAACTGCTTGGCCACGTAGGTGTTCTGCGACAGGAAGCGCTGGATGCGACGCGCGCGGTGCACGACGACCTTGTCCTCCTCGGAGAGCTCGTCCACACCGAGGATCGCGATGATGTCCTGCAGCTCCTTGTTGCGCTGCAGGATCTGCTTCACGCGGATGGCGCAGTCGTAGTGCTCCTTGCCGATGTACTGCGGGTCGAGGATCCGCGAGGTCGACGTGAGCGGGTCCACGGCGGGGTAGATACCGAGCGACGCGATGTCGCGCGAGAGCTCCGTCGTGGCGTCGAGGTGCGCGAACGTCGTGGCCGGCGCCGGGTCGGTGTAGTCGTCGGCGGGCACGTAGATCGCCTGCATCGAGGTGATCGAGTGACCGCGCGTCGAGGTGATCCGCTCCTGGAGCTGACCCATCTCGTCCGCCAGGTTCGGCTGGTAGCCCACCGCGCTCGGCATGCGGCCGAGCAGGGTCGAGACCTCCGAGCCGGCCTGCGTGAACCGGAAGATGTTGTCGACGAACAGCAGCACGTCCTGCTTCTGGACGTCGCGGAAGTACTCCGCCATCGTCAGCGCGGACAGGGCGACGCGCAGGCGCGTGCCCGGCGGCTCGTCCATCTGGCCGAAGACGAGAGCGGTCTGCCCGAAGACGCCCGCCTCCTCCATCTCGACCATCAGGTCGTTGCCCTCGCGGGTGCGCTCACCCACGCCGGCGAACACCGACACACCGCCGTGGTTGCGGGCCACACGCGCGATCATCTCCTGGATGAGCACGGTCTTGCCCACGCCCGCGCCGCCGAACAGACCGATCTTTCCACCGGTCACGTAGGGCGTGAGGAGGTCGATGACCTTGATGCCGGTCTCGAACATCTGCGTCTTCGACTCGAGCTGGTCGAAGGCCGGCGCCTTGCGGTGGATGCCCCACCGCTCGTTCACCTCGAGCGTCTCGCCCTCGGGGAGGTTCAGGCAGTCGCCGGTCGTGTTGAACACCTTGCCGAGGGTGATGTCACCCACGGGGACGGTGATCGACTCGCCGGTGTCGCGCACCTGCAGGCCGCGGACCAGGCCGTCGGTCGGCTTCATCGAGATGGCACGCACCATGCCGTCGCCGATGTGCTGCGCGACCTCGAGCGTGATCGTCGTCGACTCGCCGCCGAGGTCGAACGTGACCTTGAGGGCGTTGTAGATCGCCGGCATCGCGTCGGTCGGGAACTCGATGTCCACGACCGGGCCGATGACGCGGGCGATGCGGCCGACGGAACCGGTGGCCCCGCCAGCCTGGGTCTCTTCAACAGTGGCAGTCATTACTTCTCACTCGCTCCCGGCTTGGGCGTCGGCCAGCGCGTTGACGCCACCGACGATCTCGCTGATTTCCTGGGTGATGCCGGCCTGGCGGGCCTGGTTGGCGATCCGCTTGTACTTCTTGATGAGCTCGTCCGCGTTGTCCGTGGCCGACTTCATCGCCTTCTGACGTGCGGCGAGCTCGGAGGCCGCCGCCTGCAGGAGCGCGAAGAAGATCCGGCTCTGCACGTACTTCGGCAGCAGCGCGTCCAGCACCTCGGTGCCCGACGGCTCGAACTCGTAGAGCGGCAGCAGGTCGCCCTGCTCGGGCGCCTCCTCCCCCTCGACGACCTCGAGCGGCAGCAGGCGGATCGCCTGCGGCTCCTGCACCAGCATCGAGCGGAAGCGCGTGAAGACCACGTGCACCTCGTCGGCGCCGGCGATGTCGTCCACGACCTCGCCGGTCTCCGTGAGGAACGCCGAGATCAGCGTCTGCCCGATCGCCTTCGCGTCGTCGTACGACGGCTGGTCGCTGTAGCCGGTCCACGCCCGGGCCACGTCCCGCTGGCGGAACTTGAAGTACGCCTCGCCCTTGCGGCCGCTGACGTACAGGTCCACCTTCTTGCCCTCGGCGCCGAGCCGCTCGACGAGCCGCTCCGCCTCCTTGAGCACGTTGGCCGAGTACGCCCCGGCCAGGCCGCGGTCGCTCGTCACGACGAGGACCGCGGCACGGGTCGGGTTCTCCGGCTCCGTGGTCAGCGGGTGGTCGACGTTCGAGAACGTCGCCACCGCCGACACGGCTCGGGTGAGCTCCCGGGCGTACGGCGCGGCGGCCTGCGCCCGCTGCTGCGCCTTGATGATGCGGGACGCAGCGATGAGCTCCATGGCGCGCGTGATCTTCTTCATCGACTCGGTCGATCGGATCCGCGCGCGGTACTCACGCAGCGAAACGGCCATGGGTCAGCCCCGCTTCTGCTTGACGATCTGCTCCTGCTCGAGCTCGTCGTCCTCGAGCGCCTCGTGCGACTCCTTGCCGGCCTTGATCGACTGGCCGTCGGAGGTCTCGAACTGGTCGAGGAACGAGTCGTAGGCGCTGGCCAGCGAGTCCGCGGTCGAGTCCTCGAACTTGAGGGACTCGCGGATGCCGGCCAGGACGCCGTCGTGGGAGCGACGCAGGTAGTCCAGGAACTCCTGCTCGAAGCGGAGCACGTCGTCGGTGGGGACCTTGTCGAGGCGGCCGGAGGTGCCCAGCCACAGCGACACGGTCATCTCGTCGATCGGGTACGGCGAGTACTGCGCCTGCTTGAGCAGGGCCATCAGCCGCTGGCCGCGGTCGAGCTGCTGGCGCGAGGCCGCGTCGAGGTCGGAGGCGAACATCGCGAACGCCTCCATGGCGCGGAACTGCGCCAGGTCGACCTTGAGCGAGCCGGTGACGGCCTTCATCGCCTTCGTCATCGCCGCGCCACCCACGCGGGAGACCGAGACGCCGACGTCGATCGCGGGCCGCTGGTTGGCCGCGAACAGGTCGGACTGCAGGAAGATCTGGCCGTCGGTGATCGAGATGACGTTGGTCGGGATGAACGCCGAGACGTCGTTGGCCTTCGTCTCGATGATCGGCAGGCCGGTCATCGAGCCCGCGCCGAGCTCGTCGCTGAGCTTCGCGCAGCGCTCGAGCAGCCGGGAGTGCAGGTAGAAGACGTCACCCGGGTACGCCTCGCGGCCCGGCGGGCGGCGCAGCAGCAGCGACACGGCGCGGTACGCCTCGGCCTGCTTGGTCAGGTCGTCGAACACGATGAGGACGTGCTTGCCCTCGTACATCCAGTGCTGGCCGATGGCCGAGCCGGTGTAGGGCGCGAGGTACTTGAAGCCCGCCGAGTCCGACGCCGGGGCGGCGACGATCGTCGTGTACTCCAGGGCGCCGGCCTCCTCGAGCGCGCCACGCACGGAGGCGATGGTCGAGCCCTTCTGGCCGATGGCGACGTAGATGCAGCGGACCTGCTTCGACGGGTCGCCCGACTCCCAGTTCTGCTTCTGGTTGATGATCGTGTCGATCGCGATCGTGGTCTTGCCCGTCGCGCGGTCGCCGATGATCAGCTGGCGCTGGCCACGGCCGATGGGCGTCATGGCGTCGATGGCCTTGATGCCGGTGGCGAGCGGCTCGTGCACCGACTTGCGCTCCACCACGGTGGGCGCCTGGAGCTCGAGGGCGCGGCGGCCGACGGTCTCGATGTCGCCCAGTCCGTCGATGGCCTTGCCCAGCGGGTCCACGACCCGGCCGAGGTAGCCGTCGCCGACGGGCACCGAGAGGACCTCGCCCGTGCGCTTGACGGTCTGGCCCTCCTCGATGTTGTCGAAGTCACCGAGGATGACGACGCCGATCTCGCGGGCGTCGAGGTTCAGCGCGAGGCCGAGCGTGCCGTCCTCGAACTCGAGCAGCTCGTTGGCCATCGCGGACGGCAGGCCCGAGACACGGGCGATGCCGTCGGCGGCCTCGGCGACCAGGCCGACCTCTTCACGGCTGGCGGTCTCGGGCGTGTAGTCCGACACGAAACGCTGCAGCGCGTCGCGGATCTCGTCCGGACGGATCGAAAGCTCCGTCATCACTCTTCCTTCTGGTTCGGCCCGGGTGGTGGAGGGCGCGGGAACGGGGATCGGGGCCGGGGTCAGCCGGCGAGGCGGCGGCGTGCGGTGTCGAGGCGACCGGAGACGGTGCCGTCGATGACGTCGTCGCCGATCTCGACGAGGACACCTCCGACGACGCTCGGGTCGACCACGACGTTGAGGTGCACCGGACGGGAGTACTGCCGCGAGAGTACGTCGACCAGGCGAGCGCGGTCGGCGTCGGCGAGGGGCTTGGCGACGGTGACCGTCGCGACCCGCTCGCCGTTGACGTCCGCGGCCACCCGCTCGTACGTGGCCAGCGCGACGCCGACCGTGCGGTACGTGCCGGCGAGTGCCTGCCGCACCAGCGCGACCGTGGCCGGCAGCGCCTTCTGAGCCAGGAGGTCGTCGACCAGACGGGCCTTGTCCTCCGGGGAGCGGGCAGGGTCGGAGAGGGCGTCGCGCAGCTCGGGCGCACCCTTCACGACCTGACCGACCGCGAAGAGCTCGTCCTCGAGCCGCGCCGTGTCGTCACCGGCCGAGCGGACGACGGCGATCTCGCCGAGGCGCTCGACGGCGTCCGCCAGGTCGCGCGCGACCGTCCACCGCTGGGCGACGGCGTTCGCGACCAGCGACAACGCGGCGTCGCTGACCTTGCCGCCCAGGATCTGGCGGACCAGACCCTGCTTGGCCTCCGGGGCGACCGACACGTCCGTCACGACCCGGCGCAGCGCCGGCTCATCGCGGAGGATGCCGGCCACCGCGAACAGGTCGCCGCCGACGCGAGCGAGCTCGCCGGACGGGACCGAGCGCAGCTCGTCGGTCCGCGCCGCGAGGGCGTCGGCCGAGGCACCCCGGAAGTCGGCCATCAGTTGACTCCGCCCGAGGACTCGAGGTCCGCCAGGAAGCGGTCGACGACGCGGCTCTGGCGAGCCTCGTCCTCGAGGCTCTCCCCGACGATGCGACCGGCCAGGCCGGTCGCGAGCGCGCCGACCTCGGCACGGAGCGAGGTGACCGCCTGCTGGCGCTCGGCCTCGATCTGGGCCTTGCCGGCCTCGACGATGCGGGTGGACTCGGCCTGGGCCTGCTCCCGCATCTCGGACACGATCGTCGCGCCCTGCTCACGCGCCTCCTCACGGATGCGCGCGGCCTCGTGCCGGGCGTCGGCGAGCTGCTTCTCGAGCTCGGCGAGCTTGGCGTCGGCCTCGGCCTGCTTCGTCTCGGCCGCCGCGAGGCCGCCCTCGATCGCCGAGGTGCGCTCCGCGAAGGTCTTCTCGAAGTTCGGCACGACGAACTTGTTGACGAGCCAGAGGAGCACGAGGAACACGACCACACCGAGCACGAGCTCGGGGATGTGCGGGATGAGCGGGTTCGGCTCTTCGCCCTCTGCCGCGAGGAGGTAGTTCATGGGCTGTCCTTCGCTGGAGTGCCGTTCGGGTTACGTCAGAGGACGAACGCGAGGGCGATACCGATGATCGCCAGCGCCTCGGCGAGCGCGAAGCCCAGGATGGCGATGGTCTGCAGGCGGCCCTGGGCCTCCGGCTGACGCGCGACGCCGTTGATGTAGGCGGCGAAGATCAGACCGACGCCGATACCCGGGCCGATGGCGGCCAGGCCGTAACCGATCATGTTGAGGTTGCCGTCCACGGCGATTTCCTTTCGGTTGGTTCCCCCGCGGTGTCGCGAGGGACGGGGTGGGGCTGGAGTGCTGAGGCTCAGTGCTCGTCGGCGAGTGCGCCGGCGATGTACATCGCGTTCAGCAGGGTGAAGACGTACGCCTGGAGGAAGAGGATCAGGAGCTCCAGGAAGTAGATGGCGGCGAAGAGCAGCCAGGCGACCACGCCGACCGGCGCGTACAGCAGCTCTTCGCTCTGGAAGATCAGCCAGTACCCACCCATCGAGAAGAGGATGAGCAGCAGGTGGCCGGCGAACAGGTTGCAGAAGAGTCGCAGCGCGAGCGTGACCGGGCGGACCACGAGGTTGGAGAAGAACTCCAGCGGCACGATCAGGAGGAGGACCGGGCCGGTCACGCCGGACGGCAGCGTCTGCAGCTTGAGGTAGCCGAGGAAGCCGTGCTTGCGGATGCCGACGCCGTTGTAGACCAGCCAGCTGATGGCGGCCAAGCCGTAGACCAGACCGGCGCGCGAGAACGTCGGGAACTGGATGCCCGGGATCGCTGCCGCCCAGTTGTTGAACAGCAGGAAGAAGAACATCGTCACCAGGTAGGGCACGAACTTCTGGAAGTCGTGGCTGCCGATGATGTCGCGGCCGAGCGAGTTGCGGACGAAGCCGTACGCCGTCTCGCCGGCGAACTGCAGCCGGCCCGGGACCATCGCACGCTTGCGGGCGGCGAGGTAGAGGAAACCGACGGCGAGCAGACCGAAGACGACGATCTGCACCATCGGCTTCGTGACGACGGTGCCCTCACCGAAGATCGGCGGGAGGTCGAAGCTCGAAGGACCAGGGATGTACGGGTCTTCGGCAGCGAGAACGTTGACGCTCAACGCGCGTGCTCCTTCGTGAGGTCGGCCATCAGGTGAGGGTGGTCGATCGCAGCGGTCCGCCGGGGACCGCAGGCGTTCAGGTCTTCGGTTTGTCCCCGGCCTGGCCGGGGGATGCACGGTTGTACCGCGCGAAGGTCATGTAGATGCCCAGTCCGGCCCCGACCAGGATGCCGATGGCAACCAGGAAGGACGTGCCCAGCCACCGGTCCGCGAGCCAGCCGATCAGTCCGTAGACGAGGACGCCCGACATCAGATAGCTGAACGACCTCCAGGGGTCGGCCATCGGCACGTCGGTGGTCCTCCGCTGCTCGGAGGGCTGCTGCGGTGTCATCGCGCACCGGACGATAGCAGGAGGTCTGCGCCATCACGCACCTGGCCTCCCCGGCTCGTCCGCCGGCCGATCGGGCAGGTCGTAGACGGGGATCCGGGTGCGCACGGTGATCGCCACCTGCGCCACGCTCCACACCACCGCGCCGAGCACGACCGCTCCCCCGACCCACTGGCGGTCCAGCGTCGAGGTCGTCAGCCCGGACCGCTCCAGGGCCACCAGGGCGAGCAGCAGGAAGGCCAGGTGCGCGGCGTACGTCACCAGCCCCACGAGGACGACGGGGGCCGAGGCCACGGAGGCGACGAGGTCCATCAGCAGCGCACTGGTCGCGAGGATCACGACGAGGAGCGCGGCACCGACGACGGCGCCCCAGGCGGCCGGTGCACCGGACACGAGCCCACCGACGACAGCCAGACCGGCGCCCGCGAGGGCCACGGGTCCCACCGTGCGCACCACGACGCCGGAGGCCCGACTGGGCCCCAGGACGCGAGGGGTGGAGGTCGCGGTCGTCATGCTCGGCGGCCGTTCTCTGGGGGATCGCTGCTGCGGAAACTGCTCGTGAAAGTTATCACAAGGTCTCCGCGGCACCGCTCCCGGGGGCGTCCTCGGGGTCGTCCTCGGGGGCGTCGATGCCCTCCTTGGTCTGGCGCACCACGAAGGTGACGGCGACCGTGGCCACGGCGGCCACCACGATGCCCACCGCCACGGCCCGTCCGGAGTACAGGCTCATCACGACGACCCCGAACCCGATCAGGGCGGCCCACATCCACATCACGCCGACCGCGCGCCGGTGGGAGTGGCCCAGCTCGAGCAGGCGGTGGTGCAGGTGCTGCTTGTCGGCCTTCAGCGGGGACTGGCCGCGCCAGAGCCGTCGCACCACGGCGAGCGCGAAGTCGCTGAGCGGCACGATCATGATCCCGACGGGCAGCAGCAGCGGCAGGAGCGTCGGTACGAGGCTCGCCGGCCCGCCGTCCGCGCCGGAGGCGATCTGCGCGCTGGAGAACTGGCCCGTCAGGGTGATCGCGCTGGCGGCCAGCATGAGGCCCAGCAGCATCGAGCCGGAGTCCCCCATGAACAGGCGGGCGGGGTGGAAGTTGTGTCCCAGGAAGCCGAGGCACGCGCCCGCGAGCATCACGCTCAGCAGGGCGCCCGTGGTCGCGAGCGTCTCCCCGTTGACCCGGGTGAGCTGGTAGCAGAACCAGAAGAAGGCCAGCGCGCCGATGCCGATCACGCCGGCGGCGAGGCCGTCGAGTCCGTCGACGAAGTTCACGGCGTTGACGGTGAGCACCACGATGATGACCGTCAGCACCGCGCCCTGCGTGCCGTCCATCGCGAACACCGTGCCGCCGGGCCCGGGGAAGAAGAAGAACTGCACGTTCTGCAGCACGAGGTAGCCGGCGACCAGGACCTGTCCGCCCAGCTTCATCAGGGGATCGATCTCGAACAGGTCGTCGAGGACGCCGACCACGCAGATCATCGCGCCGGCGATGATCACCGTCCTGGCGCTGTCGAACATCTGCTCCGAGCCGCGGTACGACAGGAACGGCAGCTGCCGGGCCACCAGGTAGGCGGCGACGATGCCGACGAGCATCGCCACTCCCCCGAAGTACGGGATCGGCACGGCGTGGACGTCACGGTCGCGCACCCGCGCCACGGCGCCGGTGCGGATCGCCACCTCGCGCGCCAGCACCGTCGCCAGGTAGGTGGCGGCGGCGCCGACGAGGAAGACGAGGAGGTACTCGCGCATCCGCCGCCTCAGCCCTCGTCGACGACGGTCGCGCCCTGCGGCTCGAGCACCGCGTTGATCTCTTCGAGGCTCAGCGCGCCGGTGCGCAGCACCCGGCCCTGGGCGCCGGTCGCGTCGACGATGGTGCTGGCCGCGGCGTCCGGCTGCGCGGGGCCGCCGTCCAGGATCACCTCGACCGCACCACCCAGCATCGCGTCCGCCTCGGCGGCGCTGAGGGCGGCGGGGCGCCCGGTCAGGTTCGCCGAGCTGACGGCCAGGGGGCCCGTGCGCTCGAGCAGGTCGCGGGCGAGCGCGTGGTCCGGCATCCGCAGCGCCACCGTGCCCCGGGTCTCCCCCAGGTCCCACTGCAGGGAGACCTGCTGCGGGAGGACGAGCGTCAGGGGGCCGGGCCAGAACGCCTCCATCAGCGCCCGGGCGTACTGCGGGATCGAGCGCGCGAGCGCGTCGGCGGTCACCGCGGCCGAGATGAGGACCGGCGGGGGCATGCTGCGCCCACGTCCCTTGGCGTCGAGCAGGGCCTGCACGGCCGAGGCGTCGAAGGCGTCGGCGCCCACGCCGTACACGGTGTCGGTGGGCAGGACCACGAGGCGTCCGGTGCGGACCGCCAGCGTCGCCGCCTGCAGCGCGGTCTCGCGCTCCTCGTCGGTGCCCGTCGCCAGGACGCGCTCGTCCTGGTCGCCCGCGTCGCCCGCCTTGCGGAAGTCCGGTCCGTCGTCGCTCACGGGGCTCATCGTGCCAGCCGCGCCGTCGTGTAGCGCGCTCGACCTGCCAGGTCGCGGTGGTCGGCGACGTCGCTCCAGCGACCGTCGGCCACCACCACCGCGGGCGCGGCCTCGCCCTGCACGTCGGCGTGCTCGAAGCCCAGGTGCCCGCCCGGCCGCAGCAGCACGGCCGCCCGGGCGACCAGGACGCGGATCGCGTCGAGGCCGTCGTCGCCGGAGAACAGGGCCAGGTGCGGGTCGTGGTCGCGCGCCTCCTGCGTAACGGACTCCCAGGCCTCGAGGGGCACGTACGGCGGGTTGCAGACCACCACGTCGACACCGCCCAGCAGGTCGTCGGCCGCGCTGGCCAGGTCGCCCTCGCGCAGGTCGACGCCGGTGCCCGCGAGGTTGCGGCGGGCGAAGTCGTACGCCGCGGGGTCGAGCTCCACGGCGTGCACCCGCGCGGAGGGCACCTCGTGGGCGACCGACGCCGCGATGGCTCCCGAGCCGGTGCACAGGTCGAGGACGACGGCGCCCTCCCCCGTGCGGTCGCGCACCTCCTGCGCCCGCTCGACCGCCCACCCCGCCAGCAGCTCGGTCTCGGGTCGGGGGACGA
Organism: Nocardioides imazamoxiresistens; assembly: GCF_032378595.1. Taxonomy (NCBI): domain Bacteria; kingdom Bacillati; phylum Actinomycetota; class Actinomycetes; order Propionibacteriales; family Nocardioidaceae; genus Nocardioides; species Nocardioides imazamoxiresistens. Next base: position 33,056 of record NZ_JAVYII010000010.1, on the reverse strand, counting down.
AGACGCCCGGGCCGACCTCGAGGTCGACGTAGCGGAAGGTCGCGGTGCCCGTCAGGTGCTGCAGCGGCTCCCGGGCGGCGCGCCGCGTGGCCAGCGCGTGGAACGCGTCCGCCTGCTCGGGGGTCAGCTCGTCGACCAGGGCCACCTGCCCGAGCGGCACCCCCAGCACGTGCGCGAGCAGCTCGTCGACGTCGCGCTGCGGGCTCGCCACCCCGGCGCCCGCCAGGTGCTCGGCGACCACGCGGCGTACCCGGCGCACCTCGCGCGTCACGACCGCGCGCCCGTCTCGACGGCCGCGAGCCGCGCCTGGAGGTCGGTCTCGATGCAGGACTCGAGCACCGGGCCCAGGTCGCCGTCGAGCACGCCGTCGAGGTTGTACGCCTTGTAGCCCGTGCGGTGGTCGGAGATCCGGTTCTCGGGGAAGTTGTAGGTGCGGATGCGCTCCGAGCGGTCGACCGTGCGCACCTGCGAGCGGCGGGCGTCGCTCGCCTCGGCCGCCGCGGCCTCCTCGGCGGCCGCCAGCAGCCGCGAGCGCAGGATGCGCATGGCCTGGTCCTTGTTCTGCAGCTGCGACTTCTCGTTCTGGCAGGACACCACGATGCCGGTCGGCAGGTGGGTGATCCGCACCGCCGAGTCGGTCGTGTTGACGCTCTGCCCGCCCGGCCCGGAGCTGCGGAAGACGTCGATGCGCAGGTCGTTGTCGTCGATGCGGACGTCGACCTGCTCCGCCTCGGGCAGCACGAGGACGCCGGCGGCCGAGGTGTGCACGCGGCCCTGGGACTCGGTGACGGGCACGCGCTGGACCCGGTGCACGCCGCCCTCGAACTTCAGCAGGGCGTACGGCGCGGTGCCCGGCTCCGCCGACCCGCGCGCCTTCACCGCGACGGTGACCGACTTGTAGCCGCCGAGGTCCGAGGCCGTGGCGTCGAGGACCTCGACCGACCAGCCCTGCCGCTCGGCGAAGCGCGAGTACATCCGCAGCAGGTCGCCGGCGAACAGGGCGGACTCCTCTCCTCCCTCCCCCGACTTCACCTCGAGCAGCGCGTCCTTGCCGTCGGCCGGGTCGCGCGGCACCAGCAGCCGACGCAGCCGCTCCGCGGTCTCCTCGCGGCGCCCGGCCAGCTCGTCGGCCTCCTCGGCGAAACCGGGGTCGTCGGCGGCCAGCTCGCGCGCGGCCTCCAGGTCGTCACCCAGCTGCTGCCAGGAACGCCACACGCGGACGATCGACCCGACCTCGGCGTAGCGCTGGTTGACCCGCTTGGCCGCCTGCTGGTCGGCATGCAGCGCGGGGTCGGCCAGGCGCAGCTCGAGCTCGGCCTGCTCGGCCGCGAGGGCCTCGACTGCCTCGAACACGCGACTCCCTGCCTCCTGCGACGGTCACGACGCCGCGGACGCGGGTCGCGAAATGACAGAGCGCCGACCCGCGGACCTCGACCCGGAGGCCGAGGTGCGGGCCGGCGCTGCTGCGCGCGACTACTTCTTCGCGGCGTTCTTCTTGTAGCGGGCCTCGAAGCGGGCCACGCGGCCGCCGGTGTCGAGGATCTTCTGCTTGCCCGTGTAGAACGGGTGGCACTGCGAGCAGACGTCGGCGTGGAGCGAGCCGGAGGTCGCGGTGCTGCGGGTCGTGAACGACGCGCCACAGGTGCAGGTCACCTGGGTCACGACGTAGTCCGGGTGGATGTCCTTCTGCATGGTGTCCTCTTCCTCGGCGCCCGGGTCGTCGCTCCCCATGAACGACGTGAACCGGGACCAGCGGGTGATTGTGCCACCGTCCAGAACACGCGGTCGAATCGCGGCATTCCCGACGGCCGGCGGGGCCGGACGGCCTCCCCCACGAGGGTGGGAGGCCGCCGCGGCGCGTGCTCAGTGACCGTTCTGCTGGTCCGGCATCGTCTTCTGGACCTGCATGAGGAACTCGATGTTGCTCTGCGACTTCTTGAGCCGCTCGAGCAGGAGCTCCAGCGCCTGCTGGCCGTCGAGGCCCGAGAGCAGTCGACGCACCTTCCAGATGATCGCCAGCTCCTCCTTGCTGATGAGGAGCTCCTCGCGCCGGGTGCCCGACTGGACGGCGTCGATGGCCGGGAAGATCCGCTTGTCCGCGAACTCGCGGCGCAGCCGGATCTCCATGTTGCCGGTGCCCTTGAACTCCTCGAAGATCACCTCGTCCATCTTCGAGCCGGACTCGATGAGGGCCGTGGCGAGGATCGTCAGCGAGCCGCCGTTCTCGATGTTGCGGGCCGCGCCGAAGAACCGCTTGGGCGGGTAGAGCGCCGCGGAGTCGACACCACCGGAGAGGATCCGGCCGCTGGCCGGGGCCGCGAGGTTGTACGCCCGGCCCAGCCGCGTGATGCCGTCGAGCAGCACGACGACGTCGTGGCCGAGCTCGACGAGACGCTTGGCGCGCTCGATGGCGAGCTCCGCGACGATGGTGTGGTCGCTCGCCGGGCGGTCGAAGGTCGAGGAGATGACCTCGCCCTTGACCGAGCGCTCGAAGTCCGTGACCTCCTCGGGGCGCTCGTCCACGAGCACGACCATCAGGTGGCACTCGGGGTTGTTGCGCGTGATCGAGTTGGCGATGGACTGCATGACCATCGTCTTTCCGGCCTTCGCCGGGGAGACGATGAGGCCGCGCTGGCCCTTGCCGATCGGGGCGGCGATGTCGATGACGCGCCCGATCAGGTTGCTCGCGTCGGTCTCGAGACGCAGGCGCTCCGAGGCGTAGAGCGGGGTCAGCTTGGAGAACTCCGCACGGCCCTTGGCCTGCTCGAGGTCGGCACCGTTGACCGAGTCCACCCGGACCATCGGGTTGAACTTCTCCTTGCGCTCGCCCTCGCGGGGCTGGCGCACCTGGCCGACGATCGCGTCCCCGCGTCGCAGACCCATCTTGCGGACCATCGAGAGCGACAGGTAGACGTCGTCCGGGCCCGGGAGGTAGCCGCTGGTGCGCACGAACGCGTAGCTGTCCAGCACGTCGAGGATGCCCGCCGCCGGGACGAGGACGTCGTCCTCGAGGATCGTGGTGTCGGGCTCGTTGCGCCCGCCGCGGCCGCCGCGCTCGTTGCGGTCGCCCCGCTCGTTGCGGTCCCGCCCCCGGCGCCGCCGGCTGCGGCGACCACCCTCGTCGTCGCGGTTGGACTGCGGACCCTGGTCGCCGCGGTTGCCGCCCTGGTTGTTCTGGCCGCCCTGGCTGTTGCCGCCACCCTGGCCGCGCTGGCGGTTCTGGTTGCCGCCCTGGTTGTTGTTCTGGCGGTCCTGGTTGTTCTGGCGGTCCTGGTTGTTCTGGCGGTCCTGGTTGTTCTGGCGGTCCTGGTTGTTGCCGCCACCCTGGTCGCCCCGGTCGCCGCGCTCGCGGCGGCCCTGTCGGCCCTCGGGCGCGTCGGACTGGTCGCCCTGACGGTCCTGGCCGCCCTGGCCGCCCTGGTTCGCCTGGTCTCCCTGGCGGTCCTGGCGGTCCTGGCGGTCCTGGCGGTCCTGGCCACCCTGGTCGTCCTTGCGCTCGCGGCGGCGTCGGCCGCCGTCGCCGTCGCGCGCCGACGCGTCGTCGGTCGGCGCGGGAGCGGATGCCTCGACCTGCTGAGCGGCCGCGGCGTCACCGCCACGGGCCCGGCGGGCGCGGGCGGGACGCTCGGTCACCGTGGGGGCGGCCGCCTCCTCGGTCGACGGCGCCTTCGCGGCGCGGGCCGAGCCGCCGCCGGACTGGCCACCACCGGACTGGCCACCGGACTGGCCACCGGACTGGCCACCCGACTGGGCCGCCTTGATGGCGTCCACCAGCTGCGCCTTCTTCATGGCGCCCGAGCCGGCGATCCCCATGCCCGACGCCATCGACTTCAGGTCGGCGAGCAGCAGGGAGTTGAGTCCACCGCCCCGCTTGCGGGGTGCCTTGGCGGCATCGGCGGAGTCGATCGTTTCCGTCACGTGAGGTCCTTCCCACGTATCAGTGCTGGTCGTGCGCACGGGTTGCGCGTGTCCCCAGCTCTTGGTCATGGTCTCTCCGTCAGGACGCGCGTCCGTCGGGCTCCGAGCGTGCTCGGACGGAGCGGGACGAGAAGGATCCGCGTGCGGGACGGGGAGGAGGGGTGCGACCCGGTCAGTCCGGGTGCTGCGTCGTGCCGTTCGGCAGGTCGCGGAGGACCGGCCTGACGCGGCGCGTCGCTACCGTACCACCACGCCCTGCAGATCGACGGCAAGGTGGTGCGCGGCCCAGCCCGCGGGGCAGCGGTCGAGCAGCGCGCCCGCGCTGTCCACCGCCACCGGGTCGATCTCGTCGGAGTGCTCGCCGTCGCCGACGAACGCCAGGACGGTCGGCCCGGCCCCCGAGATCACGGCCGCCACGCCGTCGGCCCGCAGGCCCCGCACCAGGGCGGCGCTGTCGGGCATGGCCGAGGCGCGGTAGTCCTGGTGGAGGTAGTCGCGGGTCGCGGCCGGCAGCAGGTCGGGGCGCTGGCCGAGCGCGACGACCAGCAGCGCGGCACGCGCGGCGTTGGCCGCGGCGTCGGCGTGCGGCACCTCGCGCGGCAGGAGCCCGCGGGCGACCTCGGTCGAGACCGGGTCCGGCGGGACGAACACCACCACCGAGGTGCCCTGCACCACCGGCGCCGGCACCGCGAAGAAGTTGCCCGCCTCGGCACCCGAGACGGTGAAGCCGCCGAAGGTCGCGGGGGCCACGTTGTCCGGGTGGCCCTCGAGCTTGGCCGCCAGCGCGAACAGGTCCGTGTCGTCGATGCGGGCCGTGCCGTCGAGCACGAGCGCGCGAGCGAGCGCGAGGCCCCCGACGATCGCCGCCGACGAGGAGCCGAGTCCCCGGCTGTGGGGCAGCACGTTGCGGCAGTGCAGCCGCAGGCTCGGCTGCGCCAGGCCCATCTGCTCGAAAGCGGTCCGCATCGCCCGCACCACGAGGTGCGACTCGTCGAGCGGCACCCCGTCGGCGCCCTCGCCCTCGACGACCACCTCGAGGTGCGGCGTACCGGTGGTGTCGCCGGCCGCGAGCACCTCGCCGGTCAGCTCGTCACGCAGGTCCAGCGCGAGCCCGAGCGTGTCGTAGCCCGGCCCGAGGTTGGCCGACGTCGCCGGCACGCTCACGGTGACCGTGCCGCGCACGAAGGCCTCGTGCGTCACGGTCGAGGTCTCCCCCGCGGCCACGTCAGGCGAGCCCGGCGGCCTGCGCGACCGCGGCCACGTCGGCGTCCACGACGGAGTCGACGACGTCGCCGAGGCCCTCCAGCGCCGTGACCGTGTCCTTGAGCCCGTGACCGGTGACGGTCACGACGGTGACGAGGTCGGCGTACGACTCCCCCGCCGCCAGGTCGGCGAGCAGACCGGCCACGCCCGTGGCCGACGCCGGCTCGACGAAGACGCCGTCCCTGCGGGCCAGCTCGTGCTGCGCGGCGAGGATCTGCTCGTCGGTGACGGCGCGGAACCGACCGCCCGACTCCTCCGCCGCGGTGACCGCGAGCTTCCAGGAGGCCGGGTTGCCGATGCGGATCGCCGTCGCCTTGGTCTCGGGGTGGGCGACCGGTGCGCCCTCGACGAGCGGGGCGGCGCCGGCGGCCTGGAAGCCGCGCATCACGGGGCGGCGGCTCGCCCGGCCGAGGCCGGCGTACTGCGTGTAGCCGAGCCAGTAGGCCGCGATGTTGCCGGCGTTGCCGACGGGCAGCACGTGCACGTCGGGGGCGTCGCCGAGGAAGTCGACGATCTCGAAGGCGGCGGTCTTCTGGCCCTCGAGGCGCGCCGGGTTCACGGAGTTGACCAGCGCGACCGGGTAGGAGTCGGCGAGCTGGCGCGCGAGCATCAGGCAGTCGTCGAAGTTGCCGCGCACCATCAGGACCTGCGCGCCGTGCACGATGGCCTGGGCCATCTTGCCGGCGGCGATCTTGCCCTCGGGGACGAGGACGAGGGGCACGAGGCCCGACTTCGCGGCGTACGCGGCCATCGACGCCGACGTGTTGCCGGTCGAGGCGCACACCACGGCGCGGGCGCCCTCGTGCTTGGCCAGCGAGATCGCCGCGGTCATGCCGCGGTCCTTGAACGAACCGGTCGGGTTGTCGCCCTCGACCTTCAGCCACACCGTGCCTCCGGTCAGGCCGGACAGCCAGCCCGAGTGCACGAGACCCGTGCCGCCCTCGCGCAGCGTGACCGCCTCGACGCCGGCCGGCAGGTCCAGCAGCTCGCGGTACTCCTCGATGACGCCCCGCCACTGCGGACGCGCCGACACATCGACCGTGCTCATTCGCTCTCTCCCTCGACGCGCATCACCGAGGTGACCTCGCGGACGATCTCCATCTGCTGCAGGTGCGCCACCGTCGCCGCCAGCTGGGCGTCGGTCGCGCGGTGCGAGACGACCACCAGCTGGGCGTCCTCGCCGCGGCCCTCCTGCCGCACCGTCTGGATCGACACGCCGTGCTCGGCGAACGCGGTCGCGATCGTGGCGAGCACGCCGGCGCGGTCCTGGACGTCGATCGCGACGTGGTAGCGGGTCACGGTCTCGCCCATCGGCAGCACCGGGCGCGCCGCGTACGCCGACTCCCCCGCCCCGCGCGTGCCGGCGCGGTGGTGGCGCGCCACGGTGACCAGGTCGCCCATCACGGCCGAGGCCGTGGGCGAGCCGCCCGCGCCGGGGCCGTAGAACATCAGGCGGCCGGCGGCCTCGGACTCGACGAACACCGCGTTGTACGCGCCGCGCACGGAGGCCAGCGGGTGGCTGCGCGGGATCATCGCCGGGTGCACGCGCGCCGAGACGGACTCGCCGTCGGCGTCCTCGCGCAGCTCGCAGATGGCCAGCAGCTTGACGACCGCGTCCATGTCGGCGGCCGAGCGGACGTCCGCGGCGGTCACGTCGCTGATGCCCTCGCGGTGCACGTCGGCGGCGACCACCCGGGTGTGGAACGCCAGGGACGCCAGGATGGCGGCTTTCGCGGCGGCGTCGAAGCCCTCGACGTCGGCGGTCGGGTCGGCCTCGGCGTAGCCCAGGTCCTGCGCCTCGGTGAGCGCGTCGGCGAACCCGGCTCCCGAGCTGTCCATCTTGTCCAGGATGTAGTTCGTCGTGCCGTTGACGATGCCGAGGACCCGGGTGACGCGGTCGCCGACGAGGGACTCGCGCAGCGGCCGGATGATCGGGATGGCGCCCGCGACGGCGGCCTCGTAGTAGAGGTCGCGACCGGCCTTCTCGGCGGCGTCGAAGAGCGTGGCGCCGTCCTCGGCCAGCAGGGCCTTGTTGGCCGTCACGACCGAGGCGCCGCTCTCGAGGGCCGCGAGGATCAGGCCGCGCGCGGGCTCGATCCCGCCGATCACCTCGACGACGAGGTCCACGCCGCTGGTGACCAGCGCGTGGGCGTCGGTGGTCAGCAGGTGGGCGGGGACGTCGACCTCGCGGGCGGCGTCGAGGCGGCGCACGGCCACCCCGGCGAGCTCCAGCGGGGCTCCGGCCCGCATCGCGAGGTCGTCGGCCTGCTCGGTCAGGAGCCGCACCACCTGCGACCCGACGGAGCCGCAGCCGAGCACGGCGACGCGCAGGGCGTCCTTGGACTGCATCGATCTCAACCTTTCCAGCGTCGCCGTCACCACGGGCGACGGGGACGGACGGCACGTGGGTCGAGCGAACGGTAGCCCGAACCGGCGTCGGTCGTCGGATCGACCACCGAATCCGGATGGGCCCCGTCGCGGTTCACGCCTGCGGCCCCACGTCGGTGGCGAGCAGGTCGTCGAGCGTCTCGCGCCGCACGACCACGCGGGCGACGCCGTCCTTGACGGCGATGACCGGCGGACGCAGCGCGTGGTTGTAGTTCGAGGCCATCGAGCGGCAGTACGCGCCCGTGGCCGGCACCGCGAGCAGGTCGCCGGGGGCGACGTCGCCGGGGAGGAACTCGTCCTTGACGACGATGTCGCCGGCCTCGCAGTGGTGGCCGACCACGCGGGCCAGCACCGGGTCGGCCGCCGAGGCGCGCGAGGCGATGGTGCACGAGTAGTCGGCGTCGTAGAGCGCGGTGCGGATGTTGTCGCTCATGCCGCCGTCGACGGAGACGTAGGTGCGGCGCGCGCCGCCGTCGAGCGCGACCTCCTTGACCGTGCCGACCTCGTAGAGCGTGCAGGTCGACGGACCCACGATGGCCCGGCCCGGCTCGATCGACAGGTGGGGCACCTCGATCTGCAGGCCGCGGCACTCGTGATCGACGATCGCGCGCATCTCGGCGGCCAGCACCTCGGGCGTCGACGGGTCGTCCTGGGTCGTGTACGCGATCCCGAAGCCGCCGCCGAGGTCCATCTCCGGCAGCACCGCCCCGAGCTCGGCCGCCGCCCGGGCGTGCAGCGCGAGCACGCGGCGGGCCGCGACCTCGAAGCCGGCCGAGTCGAAGATCTGGCTGCCGATGTGGGAGTGCAGGCCGCGCAGCTCCACCCCGTCGGCCGCGAGCACCCGGCGTACCGCCTCGAAGGCGTCGCCGGAGGTGATCGAGAAGCCGAACTTCTGGTCCTCGTGCGCGGTGGCGATGTACTCGTGCGTGTGGGCCTCGACGCCCGCGGTGACCCGGATCATCACCCGTGCCGGCAGGCCGGTCTCGGCGGCGAGGGCCGCGACCCGCTCGATCTCGGCGAACGAGTCGAGGATGATCCGCCCCACGCCGACCTCGAGCGCGTGCCGCAGGGCCGGCACCGTCTTGTTGTTGCCGTGGTAGCCGATCCGCGCCGGGTCCACGCCGGCCCGGAGCGCGACAGCGAGCTCGCCCGGGGAGCAGACGTCGAGGCACAGCCCCTCCTCCGCGACCCAGCCGGCGACCGCCGTGCAGAGGAAGGCCTTGCCCGCGTAGTAGACGTCCCAGCCGGCGAACCCGTCGCGGAAGGCGCGGGCGCGGTCGCGGAAGTCGTCCTCGTCGAGGACGTAGGCCGGCGTGCCGTGGGTGGCCGCGATCTCCGTGACCGGCAGGCCACCGACGTGCAGGACGCCGGCGTCGTCCTTGCGGGCGCTGCCCGACCACAGGTGGGCGACCAGCTGGTTGGCGTCGGCGGGCTCCCGCAGCCAGGCGGGACCCTTCAGGGCCCCTTCGGCGTGGGCCCAGCCGGCCTCGTGCGCGCGGACCACGTCACATCCTCTCGGGGGCGCTGACGCCCAGCAGGTCGAGACCGTTGGCGAGGACCTGGCGCGTCGCGGCGACGAGCGCGAGGCGCGCGCCGTGCAGCGGACCGGGCTCCTCGTCGCCCTGGGGCAGCACCCGGCAGGCGTCGTTGAAGCGGTGGTAGGTCGCGGCCGTGTCCTCCAGGTAGCGCGCGACCCGGTGCGGCTCGCGCAGCTCGGCGGCCGTCGCCACGACGCCCGGGAAGGCGGCCAGCGCCCGCAGGAGCTCACCCTCCTTCGCGTGGGCCAGCAGGCCCGCGTCGAAGGCCTCGCCGGTCGCCGGGGCGATCCCCAGGTCGGCGGCGTTGCGCAGGATGGAGGAGACGCGGGCGTGCGCGTACTGCACGTAGTAGACCGGGTTGTCGCTGCTCGCCCGCGTGATCTCCGCGATGTCGAGGGTCAGCGGCGAGTCGGCCGGGTAGCGCGCCAGGGAGTAGCGCAGCGCGTCGACGCCGATCTCGTCGGCCAGCTCGTTGAGCGTGACGATCGTGCCGGCGCGCTTGGAGAGCCGCACCTCGGCGCCGTCGCGCATGATCTTGACCATCTGGCCGATCAGCACGTCGAGGGTCTGCGCCGGGTCGTCGCCGACGCACGCTGCCATCGCCTTGAGCCGACCCACGTAGCCGTGGTGGTCGGCGCCCAGCAGGTAGAGGCAGCGGTCGAAGCCGCGGGCCCGCTTGTCGAGGTAGTACGCCGTGTCCGAGGCGAAGTAGGTCAGCTCGCCGTCCGACTTGATCAGCACCCGGTCCTTGTCGTCGCCGAAGTCCGTGGTGCGCATCCACAGGGCGCCCTCGGACTCGTAGACGTGGCCGAGGTCCTTCAGCCGGGCCAGGGTCTCGGGCACCGAGCCCGACTCGTGCAGGGACAGCTCGGAGAACCAGACGTCGAAGTGCGTCTGGAAGCTGGCCAGCTGCTCCTGCTGCTGCGCGAGCTGCAGGGCGTACCCCTCGGCCCGCACCGCCGCGCGGCGCTCGTCGGCGGGGAGCTCGAAGATCCCGGGGCGCGAGGCACCCACGGCCCGCGCGAGGTCCTGGACGTACGCCCCCGCGTAGCCGTTCTCGGGGGTCGGCTCGCCGAGCGCGGCCGCGATGATCGAGTCCGCGAAGTGGTTCATCTGCACGCCGCGGTCGTTGATGTAGAACTCGCGCGTCACGTCGGCGCCGGCCGCGGCGAGGACCCGGCCGATCGCGTCGCCGAGCACCGCCCAGCGGGTGTGGCCGAGGTGCAGCGGACCGGTGGGGTTCGCCGAGATGAACTCGACGTCGATCTTCTGGCCGGCGAGCGTCTGCGAGCGCCCGTACGCGGCGCCCGCGGCCAGGACGTCGGCCGCCACGCGACCCTGCGCCCCCGCCTCGACCGTGATGTTGAGGAAGCCCGGGCCCGCGATCTCGACACCCGCCACGCCCGGGTCCTGCTCGAGCCGCTCGGAGAGGAGGCCGGCGAGCGCGCGCGGGTTGGTGCCGGCCTTCTTCGCCAGCTGGAGCGCGACGTTCGTCGCGTAGTCGCCGTGACCCTTCTGCCGGGGTCGCTCGACCGTCACGCTCGTGGGGAGGTCGGCGTCCGCCAGCGCGACGGCGCCGTCGGCGACGAGCCCCTGGAGGGCGTCGAGAACGGTGGAGGAGAGCTGCTCGGGGGTCACCGGCTCAGGGTATCGGCGCTCGGCCCCCGGCCGTGCAGCGGTGACGCGTGGACCTGATTCGGCGGCGTCGCGGGGCCGTTGTACAGTTCCCGCAGTTCGCTGCCGGGTCTCCCGCCACGGACGTTGCCTCCGTAGCTCAGGGGATAGAGCACTGGTTTCCGGTACCAGGAGTCGCAGGTTCGAATCCTGCCGGGGGCACCCTTCTCCACCGCCCGCCGCGCCGTCCGCGCGGTGGGCGTCCGTCATTTCGGGAGCCCGGGCACCGGCCCCTCTGGATTACCCGGTTCACCGGGTAACGCTCGACCTGGGCCCTGTTCGAACGGGTCACAAGTCGAGCGTTCCGGCACGGAGTCGAGGTATCGGCGCCACCCGGGGTCGTCTTTGCGCAGCCCTCCCGGACCCGGTCGCGCGACCCCCTCCCACCCGTACGGGCGAGCGGTGAAATCAATGGGTGTCGCCGACACCAAGCGAAGCAACCGTTAGAGTCACCCCTCGGTCCGACGGGGACGCCGCTTGGTCGCGGTGAACCTCGGCCCCAGGTACGAGCGGAAGCGCCTCGGGTTCCTGCTCAGCTTCAACGGCCAGTCGGACCTGCCAGCGACGTCGGCAACCGGTCGACGTCCTCAGTGCCGCCGAGGGAGTTCTAGCGAGTGCCGTTGATCGAGGCTCATGACGTCTACAAGGTGTTCGGCCGCAAGCCGCAGCGAGCGGTCGAACGACTACGAGGGGGCGCGAGCCGCGAGCAGCTCCGCGAGGACGGGTACACCGCCGCGGTCATCGACGCGTCGTTCGAGGTCGAGCAGGGCGGCATCTTCGTCGTCATGGGCCTGTCCGGGTCCGGCAAGTCGACCCTCATCCGCATGGTCAACGGGCTCCTGTCCCCCACGGCCGGGTCGCTCGAGGTCGCCGGTCGCTCCGTGTCCGACCTCGACTCCGCCGGCCTGCGCGCCCTGCGTCGCGACAAGGTCAGCATGGTGTTCCAGCACTTCGCGCTGCTGCCGCACCGCACCGTCGGGGAGAACGCCGCGTACGGACTGAAGGTCCAGGGCGTCAACCGCGCGGAGCGCGAGAAGCGCGCGGAGTCCGCCCTCGAGCTCGTCGGCCTCGGCGGGTGGGGAGCGTCGCTGCCCGGCGAGCTGTCCGGCGGCATGCGCCAGCGCGTCGGCCTCGCCCGCGCGCTGGCCGCCGACACCGAGGTCCTCCTCATGGACGAGGCGTTCAGCGCCCTCGACCCGCTGATCCGGCGCGAGATGCAGGACCAGCTCGTCGAGCTGCAGCACCGGCTCGACAAGACCATCCTCTTCATCACCCACGACCTCAACGAGGCGATGCGCCTGGGCGACCAGATCGCGATGATGCGCGACGGCCGGATCGTGCAGGTCGGGACCGCCGAGCAGATCCTCAACGACCCCGCCAACGACTACGTCGCCCAGTTCGTGCAGGACGTCGACCGCACCCGCATCCTGACGGCGTCCTCCGTCATGGAGCCCCCCGTCGCGACCCTGGGGCTCGAGCAGGGCCCCCGCGCCGCCCACCGCCTGATGCGCGAGCACCAGGTCGCGTCGCTGATGGTCGTCGACCGCAACCGGCGGCTCCACGGCGTCGTGACCGACGACGCCACGGCGGCCGCCGTCACCCGCGGCGTCGACACCCTCGACGGCCTGATCACCCCCGCCGTGACCACGGGCCCCGGCACCGCCGTGGCCGAGCTGTTCACCGCGGCCGCCGACAGTCCGGTCCCGCTCGCCGTCGTCGCCGAGGACCACCGGCTGCTCGGCGTGATCCCCCGGGTCACCCTGCTCAACGCGCTCGGCGCGGGCGCGTCGGCCGAGGTCACCATGCTCCCGTCGGGTCCCGACGACACCGCTCGCAACGCCACGGAGGTCCCGGCATGAGCCGCATCGACATGGCGGAGACCGTCGACGGGGTGCCGCGCATCCCGGTCGGCGAGTGGATCGACACGGCGTTCGACTGGGTCGACGACACCTTCGGGGCCGTCCTCGACAGCGTCTCGGACGCGATCGCCTCGACGGTCGGCGGGCTCGCCGACGTCCTCAACGCCCCCTCTCCCCTGCTGATGGTCGCCATCCTCTCGCTGCTCGCGGGACTCCTCGGGACCTGGAAGCTCGGCATCGGGTCGCTGGCCGCCCTCACCGTGGTCGTGGGGATGGACCAGTGGGAGGCGACGATGACCACCCTCGCCTCGGTGTTCTTCGCAACCGTCCTCGCGCTGCTGATCGGGATCCCCCTGGGGATCTGCGCCGCCCGGTGGAACGCGGTCAGCCGGGTCGTGCGTCCGGTCATGGACCTGATGCAGACCATGCCCGCGTTCGTCTGGCTCGTCCCCGTCGTGACCCTGTTCAGCATCGGCGTCCCCGCCGGTCTGGTCGCGACGGTGATCTTCGCCCTCCCGCCCGGCGTGCGGCTCACCGAGCTCGGGATCAGGCAGGTCGACGCCGAGGTGGTGGAGGCCGGGCACGCGTTCGGCGCGACCCCGCGCCAGATCCTCCGCGAGACCCAGCTCCCGCTCGCGCTGCCGACCGTCATGGCCGGCGTGAACCAGGTGATCATGCTGGCGCTCTCGATGGCCGTGATCGCCGGGTTCGTCGGCGGTGGGGGCCTCGGCAGCCAGGTCACGACCTCGATCTCCCGGCTCGACGTCGGTCTCGGGTTCGAGGCCGGCCTGTCGGTCGTCGTGCTCGCCGTGTACCTCGACCGACTCACGGGCGCGCTGGGCGGCGGCGCCGGATCCGGGCCCCTCGCGCGGCTGCGACGCCGCACCCTCGCCCGTGGCTCCGGTCGCGGCCCGGCCGTCCCCGCGACGCCGACCGGTGCGGCGCAGACCGGTGCGGCGCCGACCGGTGCGGCGCAGGACGCGCCCGCCGCGTCGCTGGAGAAGGCGCCGACGGGCGCGGGAACCTCCGAGCCCGCCGCCACGACGAAGGGCGTCTGACGTCTCGCACTCCACTCGGACCCGTGGACCACCCCCGACGACCGGACGACCCGACCCACTCGGACCTGCAGGTGAGCGAACGAATGAGAGAGAGACGACGAATGACGACGAAGAAGACGCGGACCCGGGTCGGAGCCGCCCTCGCCGGCGCGCTGAGCATCAGCCTGCTCGCCGCCGGTTGCGGCAGCGGCGACGACGCGGCCGACGACAACTCGATCACGCTCGGGATCATCCCGTCGTGGACCGACGGCCTCAGCACCGCCTACCTGTGGCAGCACGTGCTGGAGGAGGAGGGCTACGACGTCGAGATTCAGGAGCTCGCCGACGCCGCCCCGCTCTACGCCGGCCTCGCCAACGGTGACGTCGACGTGTTCCCGTCCGCCTGGCCCGAGGTCACGCACGCCGACTACATGGACCAGTACGAGGACGACCTCGAGGACATCGGCACCTACTACGGCAACGCCAAGCTGACGTTCGCGGTGCCGACGTACTCCGACATCACCTCGATCGCCGAGCTGCCCGACTACGTCGACGAGCTCGGCGGCCAGATCTACGGCATCGAGCCGGGCGCGGGCCTGACCCGCACCACCAAGGAGTCGGTGATCCCCACCTACGGGCTCGAGGACTTCACCCTCGTCGAGTCGTCGACGGCCGCGATGCTCGCCGAGCTCCAGAGCGCGACCGACGCCGAGGAGCCGATCGTCGTCACCCTGTGGAAGCCGTTCTGGGCCAACAGCGCGTTCCCGGTGAAGGACCTCGAGGACCCCGAGGGCGCCCTCGGCGACTCGGAGGGCCTGCACCTCCTGGGCCGCGACGGCTTCTCCGAGGACCACTCCGAGATCGCCGAGATGATGGCGCGTCTCGACCTCGACGACGAGCAGTACGGCTCGCTCGAGGACATGGTCGTCAACGAGTACGGCGAGGGCCGCGAGGCCGAGGCCGTCGACGCGTGGTTCGAGCAGAACCCCGACGTCCTCGAGGCCCTGCAGGGCTGAGCCCGACCCTCGACGCGTCACCTCCGAGCACCTGGCTCGGACGGGGGCCCGGACCGCACGCCGCGGTCCGGGCCCCCGTCGTCATCCCAGGATCCCCTCGTGCAGCGCGCGCAGCACCGCGTTCGTCCGGTCGCGCGCCCCGAGCTTGAGCAGGATCGTCGAGACGTGGTTCTTCACGGTGCCCTCCGCGAGGTGCAGCAGGCCGGCGACCTCGCGGTTGCTGCACCCGGACGCGACCAGCCGCAGCACCTCGAGCTCGCGCTCGGTCAGGTCCTGGACCGCGGCCGGCGCGGGCCCGGCCGGCGACGGTCCGGACCGGATGGCGCGCAGCAACCGGTCGGTGACGGACGGCGCGACCAGCGTGCCGCCGTCCGCGAGGGTGCGCACGGCCGCCGCCAGCCGCTCGACGGTCACGTCCTTGAGCAGGTAGCCCCGGGCCCCCGCCCGCAGCGCCTCGAGCAGCAGCTCGTCGTCGTCGAAGGTCGTCAGCACGAGCACCGGGACGTCGACGCCCTCCTCCGCGAGCCGGCGCAGGGTCCAGATGCCGTCGAAGCGCGGCATCCGCAGGTCCAGCAGCACGACGTCGGGCGGATCCGCGCGGACCACCTCGAGCGCGGCCGCACCGTCGTCCGCCTCGCCCACCACGTCCAGACCGGCCAGCTCGAGCAGTGTCCGCACCCCCTGGCGCACCAGCGTCTGGTCGTCGACGACGACCACGCGCACGCTCACCGGGCGGGCACCCAGGCCTCGACGCGGAACCCGTCCGCGCCGTCGAACCGCGCCCCGCCGCCCAGGTCCGCGAACCGCTCCGCGAGGCCGCGCAACCCGTTGCCCGCCACGGCCTCGCCGCCCCAGCCGTCGTCGCCCGCGGTCAGGAGCACCTGCCCGTCCACGCGGCGCACGACGACGTCCAGCCGGTCGGCCCGGGCGTGCCGCAGGCAGTTGGTCACGATCTCCTGCATCGCGCGCACCATGGCCGCCGCCTGCTCGGCGTCGACCGCGACCGCCGGCTCCACCTCGACACCCACAAGCAGGCCCGGAGCCGCCCGCCCGACCTCGGACAGCGCGGCGACGAGGTCCACCGGCGCCTCGCGCAGCTCGCCCACCGTCGAGCGCACGTCCGCCAGGAGGGCCCGCGCCACGGCGTCGGCGCGCTCGACGTGCTGGCCCGCCGCTCCCGGCCCGCGGTGCCGCGCCGCCTCGAGCTCGAGGACCAGCACCGTGAGCTGGTGCCCGATCAGGTCGTGCAGGTCGCGGGAGATCCGCAGACGCTCCCCCGCCCGGGAGGTCTCGGCCAGCAGGACGCTCTGCGCCTGCAGGCCCACGTGGGCCTCCGACAGGGCCGCGCGCAGCTGCTGCTCACGCAGGATCGCCGCGACGCTGAGCACCGAGGCCACCTGGATCATCAGGTAGAAGGCGCCGTTCGCGGCGACGTTGACGACCGAGTCCGAGACCTGCAGCGTCGCCGCCACCACGACGCCGGTGTTGACCGCGACCACGGCGGCGTTCCACCCGCGCGGGACGGTGTAGGGACCCACCGCCGCGACCAGCACCAGCAGGATGGGCAGCCACCCCGCGCCCGGCGCGGTCAGCACGAGGGCTGCGGCGAGCACGGTCGCGAGGGCGTACGCCCGGCGCCGGCGCCGCGGCACCCCCGCGACCGCGGCCACCACCAGGGCGCACAGACCCACCGCGAAGGCGAGTGCCCAGACCCCGCGCGGCACCGTGGTCGGGAAGTCCCCCAGCAGCACCGGCAGGGGCGCCGCCAGGCAGATCACGAGCATCGCGAGCGCCGACCACTCCTCCGCCGCGATCCTGCGCATGCGCCGATCCTAGGGCGCGGTCGGCGCTCGGGAGGGTGCCGGAAGTCAGGGGTCGGGGTCGTGACCTCCGGCACCGGCGCGGCGGGGCCCGGCCGTCCTAGCGTCGGCGCCATGACCGAACCAGCCGTCGTCGTCGACGCCGTCCGCGTCACCTACCGCGACGCCGTCGCGCTCGACGACGTCAGCCTGCGGGTCCGGCCGGGCGAGGTGCTCGGCGTCCTGGGCGTCAACGGCGCCGGCAAGACGACGCTCGTCGAGACGATCGCCGGGCTGCGGCGTCCCGACGCCGGCACCGTCCGCGTCCTCGGTCTCGACCCCGTGGCGCAGCGACGCGCGGTGCGCCGCGTGCTCGGCGTGCAGCTGCAGGAGGCGAGGCTCCACGACGCGCTGACGGTCGGGGAGCTCGTCGACCTGCACCGCGCCTTCCACGCCGACCCCCGCCCCGCCGACGAGGCCCTCGCGATGGTCGAGCTCACCGAGCGGCGCGACGTCCGGTTCGAGCGGCTCTCCGGCGGCCAGCAGCAGCGGCTGTCGGTCGCGCTGGCGCTGGTCGGTCGTCCGCGGGTGGTCGTGCTCGACGAGCTGACCACCGGGCTCGACCCGCGGGCCCGGCGTCGGCTGTGGGCCACGGTCGAGTCGCTGACCTCCGAGACGGTGCTGCTGGTCAGCCACGCCATGGACGAGGTGGAGCGCCTGTGCGACCGCGTCGTGCTCCTGGACGCCGGCCGCGTGGTCGCGGAGGGCTCCCCCGCCGAGGTCGTCGACCGGGTCGGGGCCGCGAGCCTCGACGAGGCCTTCCTCCGCCTCACCGGCCGCGCCCCGGGCGAGGACGAGGACGCCGCATGAGCACCACGACCGCCTTCGGGGCCCTCGTCCGCGCCGAGACCCGGATGGTCGTGCGCGACACCGCCGGTCTCGTGGTGCCGTTCGCGCTGCCGACCCTGCTGCTGGTCATGAACGCCGCGGCGTTCGGCGACCAGGAGGTCGGCGGCGGGCGCACCGTCGTCGACGTCCACGTCCTCCCCGTCGTCGTCGCCGTCGTCGTGACGATGGTGGGCGTCGTCAACATGCCGAGCTTCCTGGTCACCTACCGCCGCACGGGCATCCTGCGGCGCCTGGCCGTCACCCCCGTGGCGCCGTCGCTGGTGCTGGCCGCGCAGGTCGTGGTCGGTGTCGTGCAGGCCCTGCTGGGGATCGCGGTGGCGTACGCCGTCGCGGTCGCCGCGTTCGGCGCCTCGCCGCCGTCGCGGGTCGGGGCCCTGCTCGGGGT
Source organism: Nocardioides imazamoxiresistens (assembly GCF_032378595.1). NCBI lineage: Bacteria > Bacillati > Actinomycetota > Actinomycetes > Propionibacteriales > Nocardioidaceae > Nocardioides > Nocardioides imazamoxiresistens. The sequence continues at coordinate 15,270 of NZ_JAVYII010000010.1, read as the reverse complement.
CCTGGCGCTGTCGATCGCCGCCACGTACGCCCTCGGGGCGCTCGTCGCCGCGGTGGCGCCGACGCCGAGCTCCGCCGTCGCGGGCGGCCTGGTCCTGTTCTTCGCGCTCGGCACGCTCGGCGGGATGTTCGGCAGCACCGACGTGCTGCCCGACGTGCTCGCCCGGATCGGCGAGGTGCTCCCGTTCGGCGCCACCGTCGCCGCCCTGGCGGCCGCGTCGGGCGAGACGGCGCTCCCGGTGGCGCCGATGGTCGGGCTCGCCGTCACCGCCGTCGTCGCCGCCGGCGCCGCGACGTGGACGTTCCGCTGGGACCGCTGAGGCCGGCGGGTCCTACGCTGTCGCCCGTGACGACCCTCGGAACCCCGCTGTCCCCCACCGCGACCCGCGTCCTGCTGCTCGGCTCCGGCGAGCTCGGCAAGGAGGTCGCCATCGAGCTGCAGCGGCTCGGTGTCGAGACGATCGCCGTCGACCGCTACGCCGACGCCCCCGCGATGCAGGTCGCGCACCGCAGCCACGTGGTCGACATGCTCGACGGCGCCGAGGTGCGCCGGGTGGTCGAGCTCGAGCGGCCCGACTGGGTCGTGCCGGAGATCGAGGCCATCCACACCCCGACGCTGCTGGAGCTGGAGGCCGAGGGCGTACGCGTCGTGCCCACCGCCCGCGCCACCCGGCTGACCATGGACCGCGAGGGCATCCGGCGGCTGGCCGCCGAGGACCTCGGCGTCCCGACCTCGCCCTACCGCTTCGCCGACACCCACGACGAGCTCGTCGCGGCGGTCGAGGCCGTCGGGACGCCCTGCGTCGTCAAGCCCGTGATGTCGTCGTCCGGCAAGGGCCAGTCCGTCGTGCGCGACACCGGCGACCTCGACCACGCGTGGGAGTACGCCCAGGCCGGCGGCCGCGCCGGCGCCGGACGGGTCATCGTCGAGGGGTTCGTCGACTTCGACGTCGAGATCACCCTGCTGACCGTCAAGCACGCGGCCAGCGAGCCCGGGGCCCCCGACGTCGTCTCGTTCTGCGCCCCGATCGGGCACGTGCAGGTCGACGGCGACTACCGCGAGTCGTGGCAGCCCCAGCGCCTGTCCGACACCGTCCTGGCCCGGGCCCAGGAGGTCGCCGAGGCCGTCGTCCGCGAGCTGTGCGGGGAACACGGGCGCGGCCTGTTCGGCGTCGAGCTGTTCGTCGCCGGCGACGAGGTGATCTTCTCCGAGCTCTCCCCCCGCCCCCACGACACCGGGCTGGTCACGCTCGTCTCGCAGGACCTCTCCGAGTTCGCGCTGCACGCGCGGGCCGTCCTGGGGCTGCCGATCCCGAACGTCCGCGACCGCGGCCCGGCCGCCTCGTGCGCCGTGCTGGTCGAGGGCGACCTGACCGGTCCGCGGTACGCGGGGGTCGACGCCGCCCTGCGCGAGCCCGACACGACGCTGCGCCTGTTCGGCAAGCCGGCGGTCGAGGGGCGGCGCCGGATGGCCGTCACCCTGGCGCTCGGCGACGACGTGGACGACGCCCGCGCCCGGGCCCGACGCGCCGCCGCCCACCTCACCGTCGCGGACTGACCCGCCGCCCCTCCCGGGCCCGCACCTGTGGCGTCCGTCACGCCGCACCGTCGGCGAGCGGCGTCCGTCGCCCTCGTTCCTCCCCTGCTCGGGCGCCTGCACCGCAGATGATCCTGCCGCCCGCGGGCACTACCCGCAGGTAGCCGTGACCTGCGAGAACGCGCGGGCTCCGGGCGTACCCGGCATCTGACCCCCGCACCTGCATTTGTTGCCGCCAGGCACTAGCCTGGGTGGCCGTCAGACCCACCCCGTTGCGTACTCCCTGGAAGAGGCGAAACAAGCCGTGCCGCAGTCCCCTGGCAGCCCATCCCCAGCATCATCCGTCGACTTCGGAGCCAACGAGTGGCTCGTCGACGAGATGCGCGAGCAGTTCGACCGTGACCCGGACAGCGTGACGCCGGAGTGGAAGGCGTACTTCACCCAGGGAGCCGGCGCGTCCGGCAACGGTGCTGCGAAGTCGGCCCCCACCGCGGCGCCGGCGAAGGCCCCCGCGAAGGCACCGGCGAAGGCGGCCTCCAAGGCCCCCGAGAAGGCTCCGGAGAAGACCCCCGGCAAGACGCCCGAGAAGGCTCCCGAGAAGGCCGCCGACACGACCGCTGACAAGGCTTCCGCCAAGGCTGCGAGCGCCCCCACCCCGCAGGCCAAGCCGCGCCCCGCCTCCGCCGCGTCCGAGCCCGGCCAGGGCGGCTCGAAGCCGGTCGCCAAGGAGAGCGCCGCGCCCGCGAAGTCGGCGTCCGCCGACAAGCCGACCTACACCGTCCTGCGCGGCGCCCCGGCGCGCACGGCGCAGAACATGGACGCCTCGCTGGAGGTGCCCACGGCCACGTCCGTGCGCGCCGTCCCGGTGAAGCTGCTGTGGGACAACCGCACCGTCATCAACAACCACCTCGCCCGCGCGCGCGGCGGCAAGGTCTCCTTCACGCACCTGATCGGCTACGCGCTGGTCCAGGCGCTGAAGTCGATGCCCGAGATGAACGTGGGCTTCGAGGTCGTCGACGGCAAGCCGAACCTCGTCACGCCGGCCCACGTGAACCTGGGCCTGGCCATCGACGTGCAGAAGGGCGACCAGCGCCAGCTGCTCGTGCCGTCCATCAAGGGCGCCGAGACGATGGACTTCGCCGGCTTCTGGACCGCGTACGAGGAGATCGTGTCCAAGGCCCGCAAGGGCAAGCTCACGATCGAGGACTTCCAGGGCACCTCGATCTCGCTGACCAACCCCGGCGGCATCGGCACCGTGCACTCCGTGCCGCGCCTGATGAAGGGCCAGGGCGCCATCATCGGCGTCGGCGCCATGGAGTACCCGGCGGAGTGGCAGGGCGCGTCGGCCGACGCGATCGCGCGCAGCGCCATCAGCAAGGTCATGACGCTCACCTCGACCTACGACCACCGCGTCATCCAGGGTGCGCAGTCGGGCGAGTTCCTCAAGCGCGTGCACCAGCTGCTGCTCGGCGAGAACGACTTCTACGACGAGATCTTCCGCTCGCTGCGGATCCCCTACCAGCCGATCCGCTGGTCCGTCGACATCGCCACGAGCCACGACGACGAGATCAGCAAGCAGGCGCGGATCCTCGAGCTGATCCACGCGTACCGCGTGCGCGGCCACCTGATGGCCGACACCGACCCGCTGGAGTACCGCCAGCGCAGCCACCCGGACCTCGAGATCGAGTCGCACGGCCTCACCCTGTGGGACCTCGACCGCGAGTTCGCGACCGGCTCGTTCGGCGGCGAGGGCCGCCGGTTCATGAAGCTGCGCCAGATCCTGGGGATCCTGCGCGACTCGTACTGCCGCACGACGGGCATCGAGTACATGCACATCATGGACCCGGAGCAGCGCCGCTGGCTCCAGGAGCGCATCGAGAAGCCGTACGACAAGGAGCCCCGCGAGGAGCAGCTGCGGATCCTGCAGAAGCTCAACCAGGCCGAGGCGTTCGAGACCTTCCTGCAGACGAAGTTCGTCGGCCAGAAGCGCTTCAGCCTCGAGGGCGGCGAGACGACCGTCCCCGTGCTCGACGAGATCTGCGAGGCCGCCGCCGAGGCGCGTCTCGACGAGGTCGCGATCGGCATGGCGCACCGCGGTCGTCTCAACGTGCTCGCCAACATCGTGGGCAAGAAGTACAGCCAGATCTTCCGCGAGTTCGAGGGCAACATCGACCCGCGCACGGTCCAGGGCTCGGGCGACGTGAAGTACCACCTGGGCGCCGAGGGCGAGTTCGTCGCCGACAACCGCGACACGATCAAGGTGTCGGTGGCGGCCAACCCGTCGCACCTCGAGGCCGTCGACCCGGTGCTGACCGGCATCGCCCGCGCCAAGCAGGACGTGCTGGACCGCGGCCAGGAGTTCCCGGTGCTGCCGCTGCTCGTGCACGGCGACGCCGCGTTCGCCGGCCAGGGCGTGGTCGCCGAGACGCTCAACCTCTCCCAGCTGCGCGGCTACCGCACCGGTGGCACGATCCACGTGATCGTCAACAACCAGGTCGGCTTCACGACCTCGCCGGGCTCCTCGCGCTCGACGCTGTACGCCACCGACGTGGCGCGCATGGTGCAGGCGCCGATCTTCCACGTGAACGGCGACGACCCGGAGGCGTGCATCCGCGTCGCGCGCCTGGCCTTCGAGTACCGCCAGGCCTTCAACAAGGACGTCGTGATCGACCTCGTCTGCTACCGCCGCCGCGGTCACAACGAGGGCGACGACCCGAGCTTCACGCAGCCGCTGATGTACGACCTGATCGAGCAGAAGCGCTCGGTGCGCAAGCTCTACACCGAGTCCCTCATCGGTCGTGGCGACATCACGATCGAGGAGGCCGAGCAGGTCCTGCGCGACTACCAGCAGCAGCTGGAGCGCGTCTTCACCGAGGTGCGCGAGGCGACCAGCCAGCCGTCGGAGTGGACGACCGTGCCGGACTACCCGGACAAGCCGTCCGGCGAGACGGACACGTCGATCACGACCGAGGTCCTCAAGCGGGTGGCCGACTCGTACACGACGCCGCCCGAGGGCTTCACGGTGCACCCGAAGGTGCTGCCGCAGCTGCAGCGACGCGCCGCGGCGATCACGAACGGTCCCATCGACTGGGCGACCGGCGAGATCCTGGCGTTCGGCTCGCTGCTCATGGACGGCCGCCCGGTGCGCCTGGCCGGTCAGGACTCGCGGCGCGGCACGTTCGCGCAGCGCTTCGCGACGATCATCGACCGCACCAACGCGAACGAGTGGACGCCGCTGGCCAACCTCACGGACGACCAGGCGAAGTTCTTCGTCTACGACTCGCTGCTGAGCGAGTACGCGGCGCTGGGCTTCGAGTACGGCTACTCCGTGGCGCGTCCCGAGGCGCTCGTGCTGTGGGAGGCGCAGTTCGGCGACTTCGTCAACGGCGCACAGACCGTCATCGACGAGTTCATCTCGGCGAGCGAGGCCAAGTGGCAGCAGCGCTCCGGCGTCGTGCTGCTGCTGCCCCACGGCTACGAGGGCCAGGGTCCGGACCACTCGTCGGCCCGCATCGAGCGCTTCTTGCAGATGTGCGCCGAGAGCGCGTTCGTCGTGGCGCAGCCCTCGACGCCGGCCTCCTACTTCCACCTGCTGCGTCAGCACTCGCTCGGCCAGCGCCACCGTCCCCTGGTGGTGTTCACGCCGAAGTCGATGCTGCGCCGCAAGGAGGCCGCCTCGCAGCCGGAGGACTTCACCACCGGCACGTTCCAGCCGTTCGTCGGCGACGCCGAGGCGGACCGGGACGCGGTGGAGACGCTGCTCCTGTGCTCGGGTCGCGTGACCTGGGACCTCGTGGTCGAGCGGGCCAAGCGGGAGAACGGCTCGAAGTTCGCCATCGGGCGCATCGAGCAGCTCTACCCGACGCCCGACACGGCCATCGCCGAGGAGATCGCGAAGTACCCGAACCTCAAGCACGTGCGGTGGGTGCAGGACGAGCCGGCGAACATGGGCCCGTGGCCGCACCTGCAGCTCAACTCCTGGCCGCTGGTGGAGAAGTTCACGGTCGAGCAGGTCACGCGCCCCGCGTCGTCCTCGCCGTCGGTGGGCACCGCCAAGCGTCACGCCGAGGAGCAGAAGGAGCTCATCTCGCGCGCGTTCGCCTGAACCCCGCGCCTGCGCGACGGGCGACGGACGGGCCGGTCACCCTCGGGTGACCGGCCCGTCCGGCGTCCTGGGCCACGGCGTCGGGGAGAATGCCGGCATGTACTTCACCGACCGTGGCATCGAGGAGCTGGAGAAGCGCCGGGGCGACGACGAGGTCACCCTCGCGTGGGTCGCCGAGCAGCTCCAGGCGTTCGTGGACACCCACCCCGAGTTCGAGACGGCCGTCGAGCGGTTCGCCACGTGGCTGGCGCGCCTCGACGACCCCGAGGACTGACGGCTCCCCCGACCGGGCGCCCGGGCGCTCACTCGCGGCGGCCGATCACCGACTCCCCCGTCCGCTCGCCGGTGCCGACCTCGGCGAAGGAGAAGACGTCGAACCCGGCCGCGCTGAGCTCGTGGTCCTCGTCGAGAGGGCCGGCGACCGCGAGGCCGCGGTAGACGACCTCCTCGCCGGCCTCGAGCAGCGCGGCGCAGCGTCGGAAGGTCACGCACTGCGTGCCGCCCTCGCTGCCCGAGACGGCCCGGACGTTCTCGTCGATCGTGGTGCCGTCGACCGCCCCTCCCCGCACCGCGGCGAGGGCGGCGAGCACGGCGCCGTCGTAGGACTCCGAGGACCCGCCGATGCTCGTCAGCGTGGGGGCGCCCGACGCGGCCGCCCACTCGACGAGCCGCTGGCGGAACGCGTCGTCCGGGGTCCGGGTCGGGAACAGGCCGGTGATGCCGGCGCGCAGCTCGGGCGAGAGGCTCGACAGGTCCTCGCTGACCGCGTTCATGCCGAGGACGACCTCGCCGGTCCAACCCGCCTCGTCCAGGGCGGTCAGCAGCGGCAGGGTCACCGAGAGGTCGGGCACCGCGAGGTGCGTGACCTCGCGGTTCTGCAGGGTCGCGACCAGGCCCGCCCAGTCCGTGAAGCCCGAGGGCAGGACCTCGTCGGCGGTGCAGCCGTAGGCGCAGTCCATCGACTGGCGCTCGAACGCGTCGACGACGCCCTGACGATCCGCGCCGTAGGGCTCCTCGGCCGTGCTCACCACGCCCACCGAGAGCCCCCCGGCCAGCTGGTCCGCCATGGCCCAGCCGAGCGAGGCGGAGTCGGCGATCAGTCGGTACACGAAGTCCTGCCCGCCCTCGAGCGGCGTGTTGTAGGCGCCGGGGATGAAGTACGTGACGTCGTCACCGGCCAGCCGGTTCGCCACGGCCCCGGTCTCCAGGGTCTCGAACCCGCCCACGACGGCGGACACCCCGGCGTCCACGAGGTCGTCGGTGGCCTCCTCGCCGAGCGCCTCCGCCGTCACCGAGCAGACCTCGACGCCGTCGACGCCACCCGCGTCGTTGATGTCGCTGATCGCCAGGCCGACACCGGCGGAGACGGCCGGGCTCTGCGTGGCGAACACGCTGGTCTCCGGCGCCAGCGCGCCGATGCGCAGCTGGCCGTCGCTCGGCTCGGTGCCCTCCTCGCACGCGCTCACCGTCAGCGGGGCGTCCACGACGCCGGCCTCGGTGTCGTCGGCGTACGGCACCTCCGTCGGGTCCCCGCCCGGGGTCCCGCCGCCGTCGCGGCCGAGCGTCAGCACGACGGCCGTCGATCCGCCGACGACCACGACCAGGGCGAGCACGGCCGCCAGCCACCAGCGCCCGCGGCCTGCCCGCTGCGGCGCCGGCGAGGCGTACGCGTGGTGCTCACGGCTCCCGGTCCCGGCACCCCCGGTGCGGGTGCCCCCGCCACCGGCGACCCCGCCGGGGGCCGCTCCGGTCGCGTACCGCGTGCCGGCCGCGACGGTCCCACCGCCGCCGACGCCGATCGCGTCGATCGCGGCGACGAGACCGCCGGCCGTGCGGATGCGACGCCCGGGGTCCTTCTCGAGCAGACCGCGCAGCAGCGCGTTGATCCGCGCGTCGAGGGGCGAGGCCTCGGAGAGCTGCGGGACCGGGGCGTTGACGTGGGCGAGTGCCACCGCCATCTCGGTCGAGCCCTCGTAGGGCGGACGCCCGGTCAGCATCACCCACAGCAGGCAGCCCATGGCGTACATGTCCGAGGCCTCGGAGGCCGGCGCCCCGTGGTGGCGCTCGGGCGCCAGGTAGGTCCACGTGCCGATGAGCCCGCCGGTGCGGGTGTGGGAGACCCCGTCGGCCTGGGCGATGCCGAAGTCGCACAGGTACGCCCGCAGCCCACCGTCGGGCAGCCGTCGCACGAGCACGTTGGAGGTCTTGACGTCGCGGTGCAGCACGCCCGCGGCGTGGGCGGTGCCGAGGCCGTCGGCGAGCTGGCGCAGCAGGTCGAGGGCGAGGGCCGGCGGGACCGGGCCGTGCGCCCGCATCCAGTCCGCCAGGTCGCCGTCGGTGACGAGCTGCATCGCCAGGTAGAGCCAGCCGTCCCGCTCCCCCGCGTCGTAGATGCCGACGATGTGGTGCGACTCGAGCCGGGCCAGCGTCCGGGCCTCGCTGAGGAACCGGACCCGGTAGTCGGGGTCCGACGACAGCTGCGGGGCCAGGACCTTCAGCGCCACCTCGCGTTCGAGGTCGCGGTGCACGGCCCGGTAGACCACGCCCATCGCGCCGTTGCCGATGCGGTCCACGACGTCGTAGGGGCCGAAGGACTGGCCGGGCTCCGGTAGCACGCGCTCACTCTCCGAGGTAGGTCACGGGCGGACCGGACCGTCATCCCCCTCGGGCGGGGTCCCCGAAACCACCCGCGACCCTGCGTCGCCCCTCTCGTCGAGCGCGGCGCGACGGGCCGCGTCGCGCAGCTCGAACGCCTCGGTGGCGCCGTCGCCGACCGCACGGGCGACGTCGCGCACGGCGCCGGACACGATGCCCGCGACGCGGCCGACCGTCGTGGCGGCGATCTCGACGGACGACTGCACGACGTCCTTCGCGATCTCCGCCCTGCTCAGCCGGTCGTCGCCGGCGCGCGCGTCACCCATGCGGTCAGTCTCCGGCAGCGTCCGGCACCACGGCAACCGTGGGACGGCGCCGACCCAGGCCGGCCGCGCGGCGCAGCCGTCCGACCAGCCCCGCGCCGGGGAGCTCCGCGAGGTCGTCCGGCAGGGCGTACCGGCAGATCTTCCGCGCGACGCTCAGCAGCTGCCCGTGGAGCGGGCCGGTGTTGTACTGCAGGCCGTAGCGCTCGCAGATCTCCCGCACCTCGTCGGCGACCTCGGGGTAGCGGCGCGCCGGGAGGTCCGGGAAGAGGTGGTGCTCGATCTGGTGCGAGAGGTTGCCGCTGAGCAGGTGGAACAGCGGGCTGCCCGAGATGTTGGCGGAGCCCAGCAGCTGGCGCAGGTACCACTGCCCACGGGTCTCGTCCTCGGTCTCCTCGACGCTGAAGGACGCCACGCCGGCCGGGAAGTGGCCGCAGAAGATGATGTTGAAGGCCCACACGTTGCGCACCAGGTTGGCCACGGTGTTCCCGACCAGCGTCGGGACGAACAGCGGACCGGTCAGCGCCGGGAACAGCACGTAGTCCTTCAGCGCCTGGCGGCGGATCTTGCGGATCAGGCCCGGGTAGAGGGGCTTGTTGTCCTCGAGGGTGCGCGTGCCGTTGACGAGGTTCTCCACCTCGAGGTCGTGCAGCGCCACGCCCCACTCGAAGAAGGTCATTAGCAGGAACGCGTAGAGCGGGTTGCCCAGGTAGTACGGGTGCCACTTCTGGTCGGGGTCCATCCGCAGGATCCCGTAGCCCACGTCGCGGTCCTTGCCGACGATGTTGGTGAACGTGTGGTGGATGTAGTTGTGCGAGTACTTCCACTGCTCGCCGGGGCACACCGTGTCCCAGTCGAACATCCGCGAGTTGAGCCCGGGGTCGCCCATCCAGTCGTACTGGCCGTGCATGACGTTGTGCCCGATCTCCATGTTGTCGAGGATCTTGGACACGCTGAGCGAGGCGACGGCGAGCGGCCACGCGGGCGGCAGGTAGAAGAGCGCGCGACCGGCGACCTCGAAGCCGCGCTGGGCCTTGACGACCTTGCGGATGTAGGCGGCGTCGGCCTCGCCGAGGTCCGTGATGATCCGCTGGCGGATCGCGTCCATCTCGGCGCCGAAAGCCTCGAGCTGGCTCGGCGTCAGCGGCAGGTTCTCGCTGATCGGCTCCTCGCCCGGCTGCGGGGCGGGGGCGACGCGCTCGGTGGTGAGGGCGGACATGGGGTGTTCCCTTCGTCAGGGTGGGTCGGGACGGGTGGTGGCGCTCAGAGGTCGACGGAGCAGTCGCCGACGGGGGCCGAGACGCAGATGCGCACGTCCTCGTCCGGGAGCGACGACTCCTCGCCGGTGAGCAGGTTGCGGACGGTGCCGTCGCTCTTGCGGGCGGTGCAGGAGAAGCAGATGCCCATCCGGCAGCCGAACTCCGGCGTGAGGCCGGCGGCCTCCGCCTGCTCGAGCAGGGAGGCGCCGGTGTTGGCCGCCTGGCGTCCGGAGCGCTCGAAGACGACGTCGCCCTCGGCGTTGCCGGCCCGCAGGACCGGGGGCTTGAAGCGCTCGGTGCGCAGGCGCGGCGAGCCGTCGTAGGCCAGCTCCACGAGCTCCATCAGGGCGGGCGGCCCGCACACCCAGGTGTCGACGTCGCGGAAGTCCGGCACGAGCCGGGCGAGGTCGATCGCGCTGAACAGCGGGTCGCCGGCGCTCTCGTGCCGCAGGACGACGCGGACGCCGTTGTCGGCCGCCGCGATCGCGGCGAGCTCGTCGGCGAAGATCTGGTCCTCGGGCCCGCGGGCGTAGTGCAGGAAGGTCACCCGGCGCCCGACGTGGCCGTCGTACCCGTCGCGCAGCAGCGTGCGCAGCATCGACATCGCCGGGGTGATCCCGGACCCGCCCGTGAGGAGCAGCAGGTGGTTGTTGGTCGGCGTCGCGGGCGACTCCGTCAGGCAGAACTCGCCCTGGGCCTGCGAGAGGTGGACCAGCAGGCCCGGCTCGGCCTGCTCCACCAGGAAGCGGGAGACCAGGCCCTCGGCGTGGGCGCGCACGGTGATGGTGAACGCCTCCCCCGGCTGCGAGGCCGGCGAGGAGACGGTGAAGCAGCGGGTGGTGCGCCGCGCACCGGGGACCTCGATGCCCACCTGGACGTACTTCCCGGCGCGGTGGCCGCGCCAGGTGGCGGTGGGCTGCAGGGTGACGGTCGCGACGGGGTGCTCGCCGGTGGTCTCGCGGCGCACGTCGACCACGCGGGCGCGGACCTCGGTCGCGGCCCACATCGGGTTGACGAGCTCCAGGTAGCGGTCGACACCGTGCGGCTGGGTCAGGGCGGCGAGGGTGCGTGAGCGCAGGAGGGTGGTGGCCAGGCCCATGGGTGCTCCTCGACAGATCGGTGGTCATTTTCAGTGCACGGCTGTGCACTGAGCACCACGGTGCCGCGAAGCTACCGGTCGGTCAAGCACGCGTGGCGGAACCCACACACCCGTCCGTGGGACGATGATCCGCGTGCCCACCCCGGACGACCCCCCGACGCTGACCCGCGTCGAGCGCAAGGAGCAGACCCGTCAGGCGATCCTCGCCGCGGCGCTCGCGCTGTCCTCCGAGGGCGGTCTGTCGGCCCTGTCGCTGCGTCAGGTCGCCCGCCACGTGGGGGTCGTCCCGACCGCCTTCTACCGCCACTTCGACTCCATCGAGGACCTCGGGCTGGCGCTGGTCGACGACGCGTTCGTGTCGCTGCGCGCGATGCTGCGCGACGTGCGGACCGCCGACCCGACCTTCGCCGACGTGATCGACTCCTCGGTGCGGGTGCTGACCGAGCACGTGCGGGCCCAGCGCGAGCACTTCGCGTTCATCGCCCGCGAGCGCTTCGCCGGCCCGGCGGAGGTGCGCACCGCCATCCGTCACGAGATCGAGCTGTGCGAGCGCGAGCTGGCCGCCGACCTGGCCCGGTTCCCGGGCACCGAGAGCTGGTCGCGCGAGGACCTGCAGGTGCTGGCCAACCTCATCGTCGGCGCGGTCGTGTCGACGGCAGAGGACCTCCTCGTCGCGGAGGGGCGCCGCGCGGGCGAGGACGCCGTGGCGGCGCGCTCGCGCACGCAGCTGCGGATGATGCTGATCGGCGCGCTGAACTGGCGCTCGTCCTGAGGACCGCCGCCCCGGGCGGGTAGGCCTAGCGCGGACCGGGGCGCACCACGAGCTCGGGGACCGTCGCGTCGCGCGGCAGGTCGACGCAGGTCAGCACGGCGTCGGCCACCGTGCCCGGGTCGATCCAGCGCGCGGGGTCGTAGTCAGCACCCTCCTGCGCGTGCACCCGCTCCTGCATCGGGGTCGCCGTGCGGCCCGGGAAGACGGTGGACACGCGTACACCGTGCTGCGCCTCCTCCAGCCGCAGCGCGTCAGCGAGGGCCCGCAGCCCGAACTTCGAGGCGGCGTACGCCGACCAGTCGGCGTGGGCGGTGATCCCGGCGCTCGAGCTGACCATCACGACCGTGCCGCGCGCGGAGCGCAGAGCGGGCAGCAGGGTCCGGGTCAGCAGCGCGGGCGCCGTCAGGTTCACCGCGAGCGCCTGCTGCCACACGGCGGCGTCGAGGTCCGCGACGGGACCGAGGTCGACCACGCCGGCGACGTGCAGCACCGAGTCCACCGGGCCCTCGGGGGCCCGCCACGCGGCGACGGCCGCCGTGTCCGCGAGGTCGAGCACCTCGACCTGCGCGCCGGGGTGGCGCTCGGCCAGCTCGTCCGCCCGCTCCTCGGAGCGGGCGAGGAGCACCAGCCGGTCGCCGCGGGCGTGCAGCCGCTGCGCGAGCGCGGCCCCGATGCCCGAGGCGGCGCCGGTGACGACGTGCGTGCGCGGCCCGCTCACGGGACCAGCACGATCTTGCCGAAGACGTCGCCCTCGGCGAGCGCCGCGAGTCCCTCGCGCGCCTCACCCAGTCCCAGCACCCGGTCCACGAGCGGGACGGTGCCCGTCGCGTCGAGCAGCCCGACGAGGCCGGCCAGCTCGTCGCGGGTGCCCATCGTCGAGCCCACCACGTGCAGCTGCAGGTAGAAGATCCGGGTCAGCTCGGCGTCGTCGAGCCGGGGCCCCGACGTCGCGCCCGAGGTGACCAGGCGCCCGCCGGGCCGCAGCGAGCGGATCGAGTGCGACCAGGTGGCGCGGCCCACCGTCTCCATGACGGCGTCGACCTTGACCGGCAGCCGCTCCCCCGACGCGTACGCCTCGTGGGCACCGATCTCGACCGCGCGGGAGCGCTTCGCCTCGTCGCGGCTCGTCGCCAGCACCCGCAGGCCGGCGGCACGCGCCAGGATGATCAGCGCCGTCGCCACCCCGCCGCCGGCCCCCTGGACCAGCACCGTGTCGCCGGGCCGCAGCTCGCCGCGGGTGAAGAGCATGCGGTAGGCCGTCAGCCACGCCGAGGGCAGGCACGCGGCCTGCTCGAAGCTGAGGGAGGCCGGCTTCGGGACCACGTTGCGGCGCGGCACGACGACCTTCTCCGCGAGGGTGCCCTGGTGGACCTCCGAGAGCAGGGTGCGCTGCGGGTCGAGGGTCTCGTCGCCGCGCCAGTCGTCGGAGGAGACCACCGCGTGGACGACGACCTCGTTGCCGTCCTCGTCGTGGCCCGCCGCGTCGCAGCCGAGGATCATGGGCAGCGCCTCGGCCCGCAGGCCGACTCCCTTCAACGACCACAGGTCGTGGTGGTTGAGGGCGGCGGCGCGGACCGTCACGGTGGTCCAGCCCTCGGGCGCGACCGGGTCCGGCCGCTCCCCCACGACCAGCCCGGAGAGCGGGTCGTCGGTCGAGAACGACGTGGCGTAGGCGGCGAGCATGTCCGCCAACCTAGGCCGTGGCCCCCAGCGCCGCGCCCGGAGGTCTCCCGGAGGTCGGCGAGGGGCCCACGACGGGCTCAGGCCCGGGCGACCCCGTCGGCACGGGCCGCGGCCGCCACGGCCGAGGCGACGGCCGGCCCCACGCGCGGGTCGAACGGCGACGGCACGATGAGGTCCTCGCGCAGCTCCTCGGTCACCAGCGCGGCGAGCGCGTGCGCGGCGGCGAGCTTCATGCCCTCGGTGATCGCCGTGGCCCGCGCGTCGAACGCACCCCGGAAGATGCCCGGGAAGGCCAGCACGTTGTTGATCTGGTTGGGGAAGTCGGAGCGACCCGTCGCGACGACCCGGGCGTGCCGGTGGGCCACCTCGGGGTGCACCTCCGGGTGCGGGTTGGCCAGCGCGAAGACGATCGCGTCGTCGGCCATGGTCGCGACGACCTCCTCGGGGACCGTGCCGCCGGAGACGCCGACGTACACGTCCGCGCCCGCCAGCGCGTCCGCGAGCGAGCCCGACCGGACGGTGCGGCCGTCGGTCAGCTCCGCGACCGTGCGCTTGACGGCCGTGAGGTCGTCGCGGTCGGTCGACAGGATGCCCGTGCGGTCGGTGACGACGAGGTCGGTGATGCCGGCCTCGAGGAGGATGCGCGTGACCGCGACCCCCGCGGCGCCTGCGCCGGAGATCACCACGCGGGTGCCCGCGTACGTCCGGCCCGTCAGGCGCAGCGCGTTCTCGAGCGCCGCGAGCACCACGACGGCGGTGCCGTGCTGGTCGTCGTGGAAGACCGGGATGTCGAGGAGCTCCTTGAGCCGGTCCTCGATCTCGAAGCAGCGCGGGGCGGCGATGTCCTCGAGGTTGATGCCGCCGAAGCTCGGCGCGAGCCGCACGACGGTCTCGACGATCTCGTCGGCGTCCGTGGTGTCCAGGCAGATCGGCACGCCGTCGACGCCGCCGAACTCCTTGAAGAGCACCGCCTTGCCCTCCATCACGGGCATCGCGGCGGCGGGGCCGATGTCGCCCAGCCCGAGCACGGCGGTGCCGTCGGTGACGACGGCGACGGTGTTCGGCACCCAGGTGTAGGTCTGCGTCAGGCTCGGGTCGGCGGCGATCGCCTCGCACACCCGCGCCACGCCCGGCGTGTACGCCTTGGAGAGCTCCTCGCGGCTGTCGACCGCGGCCGTCGCCGCTACCGCCATCTTGCCGCCGACGTGGGCGTCGAAGACGGGGTCACCGGCGAACGGGTGCTCGGTGATGGGCTGGGGCGCGACGGGTGCAGCCATGGCCTGCTTCCTCGGGGGTCGGGGGCGGGGCGTCCCGACCGGGGTCCGGGACGCGCCGAGTGTTCCACATCACCTCGTCGTGGGGCCGTCGGGCGACCGAGGGGCGGTACGCAGCCGCCGGGGCCGCGGCCACAGCCGCGCACGGGCGACGCCCAGCACGTCCGGAGCGGCCACCGGCCCGCGGTGGCGGGAGTCGACGCCCACCTCCGGCGCGTCGCTCAGCAGCCACCAGCCCGGGTCGCCGGTGCGGGTCGGGCGTGGCTCCACCGCACGCTTGACCGCCAGCGTCCCGTCGACGAAGCGGGCGACGACCACCTGTCCGGGGCGCACGGGCGCGCCCCAGCGCACCCAGAGCAGGTCGCCGGGAGCGAGCGTGGGCTCCATCGAACCGCCCCGCACCCGCGCCGGCCCCCACGGCAGCAGGCCCCGCTCACGTCTCGGTCCGCCACCCGGTCGCTGGTCCACGAGGAGTAGTGTCGCAACGAGGCGTGGGGGACCCCCGCGCCGCCACACGAACCGAACGAGAGGATCGAAGGATGCTTGCGCGCCTGTTCGCCCCGTCCGTCGACGTCGAGGCCCACTGCGACCTGCCCTGCGGTGTCTACGACCCCGCCCAGGCCC
>NZ_JAVYII010000009.1:0-199905 GCF_032378595.1 Nocardioides imazamoxiresistens | reverse complement strand
GGGCCTGGGCGGGGTCGTAGACACCGCAGGGCAGGTCGCAGTGGGCCTCGACGTCGACGGACGGGGCGAACAGGCGCAGGGGCACGGCATTCCTCTCGGTGGGCGGCCTCGGGGCGAGGCACGAGGGGCCGAGGCTAGAACCTCGAGCGAGGTCGAGGTCAAGGCTGCGGATCCGCGCGGGGCGGTGACGCTGGTCGGGGACGAGCACGGATCGAACCGTCACCTCCCGGCACATCGGTCGTTGTACGCCCCGCTGCCGCCGTCGGCCGCAGCGGGGTGCGACCGGGCGCTCCCGGGGGGATGATGGTCGGTCCGTGCAGCGTCAGCCGCACGGACGGCCCGGTCGCAGGAGGGGCGCCATGAGGGCGACGAACGGTTTCAACGGTCTGGCGATGGTGCGGGACGGCTCGGTCCCGCTGCGGCTGCCGCCGCCGCGCTTCGCGCCCGGCCACCTGGCGGCCGCGCTGGGCGACGAGCTCGAGGCTCTCGACGAGCTGACGGAGGCCTCGATCGGCGAGCGCCTGGTCGGCGCTGCCCACGGGCTCGCGGTGGCCTTCGACGCCCAGGCCTGGTGGGTGGGGAACGTCGACCGCACCGGTCGGCACCGGCGTTTCTCCAGCGCGTCCCCGCGCGGCCGCGCGGAGGCGTCGCGCCTCACCGAGGTGCTGCGCCAGGACGAGCTCACCTGGAGCGACCCGCGCGACCCCTTCTCGGTGCAGGGCTCGTCGATGTCCCTGTGGGCCGGCGACGACCCCGTCATCGGGGAGGTGATGCAGGCGTGGGGCGGGGTGGTCACGGTGGCCGCTGCCGGAGGCTTCGACCCCGGCGCCCAGCAGTGGTCGCTGTCGCTCTTCGGTGACGTGCGCACCCACGACCTGCGGGACGTCGAGGTGGTCCTCGTCGCGGTCGTGCAGGCGTGCCTCGGCTTCCCCCGTCCGCCTCGAGCCGTCCGGGGTGCCCGGGTGTCATGATGCGGGCGGGCCCCGACGGGCGGGGCCGCCCCTTCTCGAGGAGCCACATGTCCGAGGACCCCGCCGTCGGTCTCGTCCGCTCGCTGCTGCAGCACCTGCGGAGCAGCTCCGACGACTGGGCGTCGCTCGCCCTGGTGGTCAAGCTGCACCCGCGCGGCGTGCGCGGCGTGCACGGGTACACCTACGACGCGGACGGCGCGTTCTCGGGCGCGTCCGCGCGGCCGAGCGGGATCAACGACGCCGTCGCGGCCTACACCGCCAGCCACTTCGCTCCCGGCGAGGCGCTGCCCGCGTGCCTGCTCGTGCAGTTCGACCGCACGAGCGGCCGGTACGAGGTGACCTTCGAGGACACCGACGCCACGCGTTGGGACGTCACGCCCGACAACGTCGACACGATGGCGGCATCCATGCGGCCACAGCTCGGATGAGCGGGACGGCGGGGCCCGGCTCGCTGGCTGCGCACGGCGTCCTCGCGACGCTGGGGGCGGACGCGCCGCTGGTGGCGGCCCCGATGGCCGGCGGACCGAGCGGCCCGCCGCTGGTCGCAGCGGCCGCACGCGCCGGGGCGACCGGCTTCCTCGCCGGCGGCTACCTCACTCCCGACGCCCTGGCGGCCCAGGTCGCCGAGACCCGCCGCAGCACCGAGCGGTTCGGCGTCAACCTCTTCGCGCCGCCGGCGGTGCCGGTCGACCCGGCCGCGTTCCGGGCGTACGCCTCCCAGCTCGCCGACCTCGCGGCGTCGTTCGGCGTCGACCTCGACGGCGCCGAGCCCCGGGAGGACGACGACCACTGGCGCGCCAAGATCGACCTGCTGGTCGACCTGGCCGTGCCGCTGGTGAGCTTCACCTTCGGTCTGCCGTCGGCCGCCGACGTCGAGGCCCTGCGCGCGGTCGGCACGACGGTCGTCCAGACCGTCACCTCGCCCGACGAGGCGGCGCGGGCCGAGCGCGAGGCGGGTCCCGACGTGCTCGTGGTGCAGTCGTCCGAGGCGGGCGGCCACTCCGGGACGCTCGACCCGGCGCGGCCGCCCGCGTCGACGGGCCTGACCGACCTCGTCGCCGCGGTGCGCGCGGTGACCGACCTCCCCGTGTGGGCAGCGGGTGGACTGGCGACCCCCGGCGCGGTCCGTGCCGTCCTCGAGGCCGGGGCCGAGGCGGCCGTGGTCGGCACGGTGCTCCTGCGCGCACCGGAGAGCGGGGCCAACGCGACCTACAAGGCCGCGCTCGCCGACCCGGCGCGCACCACGACGGTCGTCACGAGGGCGTTCTCCGGCCGCCCGGCCCGCGCGCTCGTCAACGGCTTCGTCGAGCGGTTCGACGCGGACGCGCCGGCGGGCTACCCCGCACTGCACCACCTCACCAGCCCGATCCGCAGAGCGGCGGCCGCCGCGGGCGACCCGGAGGCGATCAACATCTGGGCAGGGACGGGGCACGCGCACGGCACCGACGAGCCCGCCGAGGTCGTGCTGCGGCGCCTCGCGGCCGGCTGAACGGACCGGGCCGGCCCAGCCGGGGTCAGCCGCGCTCCGCGCGCCGCCGCTCGTACGCCGTCAGCGCCAGGCCGGCGACGACCACGACCGCCAGCACGATGCCCCAGCGGGCGACCAGCGAGAGCCCGGCGACCAGGTCCAGTACCACGTTGAGGGCGAACGCCCCGACGAGCACCGCCCAGAACCACCAGGAGGAGCGCTTCTTCTCGGTCCGGTCCGCCATGCGTCCCACCCTAGGGAGGGCCGCTCAGACCCGCCCGCGCAGGATCCGCCGGAAGTACGTCACGGGCAGGCCGTAGCGGTCGGCCAGCCAGGTCGAGCGGCGGGGACGGAACAGGTCGGGGAAGGGGACGGTGGGCGCCGGTCGGCCCTCCCGGTCGATCTCGACCAGCATCAGCCGGCGCCGGTCCAGGGTGATCGGCATGACGGTGTAGCCGTCGTACTCCTCGAGCCGCGGCGACGCCGCTGACCCGTCGGTGGCCCGCACGGCGGCGAGGTTGGCCGCCAGCACCGCGACCTGGCGGCGCAGCGCCCCGCCCGAGGGCCGCGTGCGCAGGTCGGCGACGTCGCCGATGGCCCACACCGCCGGGTGGCGGGGGTGGCGCAGGGTGTGGGGGTCGACGTCGACGAGACCGGCCGCGGTCGCGCCGGCCAGGCCGGCCGCGCCGATCCAGCGGGGCGCCCGGTAGTGGGGAACGACGTGCGCGAACGCCAGGTCGTCCAGGGCCGCGGGACCGTCGGGCGTACCCACCTCGACGCGCCGCGCCTCCCCGCCGCCAGCGTCCCCACCCAGGGCCCTCACCTGGCTCCCGCGCAGCACGCGCACGCCGGCGGACCGCAGCGCCTCCTCGACCCGCCGGTCCGGGCCGGTCACGCCGAGCGCGTCGGCGTACGGCAGCACCAGCGTGACCTCGAGGCGGCCCAGGACACCGCGACGGCGCCAGTGGTCGCACGCCATCAGCAGGGGCTTGAGCGCCGTCGGGCCGCACGGGGCCGGCTCGGGTGGCACCGTGAAGAGCACCCGCCCCGACGTGAGGTCCCGCAGTGCGGGCCACACCCGGGGGGCGTGCTCACCGACGAAGGTGGAGGCCGCCCACCCGGCGGCACAGGCGGACGCGAGGCCGGGGGTGGCGTCCCAGTCCTCCTCGAGGCCGGGGCACAGGACCAGGTCGCGGCCGCGGAGCGTACGCCCTCCTGCCGTGGTCACCGCAGGGCCGCCGGCCCCGGCATCCCCGCCGGGGTCGACCGCGACGACGCGGTCCTCGACCAGCGTCACGCCGTCAGGGACGAGCCGTCGGGTGGGCCGCTCGAGCGCGCCCATGGACGCCAGGCCGGCGCCGACGTAGTTGAGCAGCGGCCGGTAGTGGTGAACGGCCCGCGGCTCGACGAGCGCGACGTCGCGCACGCCGTCGCGCCGCAGCCGGGCCGCCAGCGAGATGCCGGCGTTGCCGCCGCCCACGATCACCACGTCGAACAGGTCCACGGTGCCCTCCGGTGTCGTCTCCACGATGCGTGCGCGGCTCACGAGCCGAGCCCGAGCAGGTCGGCGAGCTCGGCGTACCGCGTCCTCAGCAGGTCGGCGACGTCCGGCCGCCGTCGGTAGAACTCGTGGTGCGTCTCGACCACCCGGGCGTCCGGGACCGCCTCGCCCCGCACCCGCCAGTCGGTGGACGGCGCGTCGTCGAGGCCCCAGGCCCGCACGACCGGCTCCTCCACCGGTGCGTGCACCGCGTCGAGCAGGGGACGCTCGACCCCGGGCGGCGCGGGGTCGAGCCCGAGGGCCTCGCGCAGCCGCGCGGCGACCGGGGCCAGAACGGTGTTGCCGGGGTGGTTGACGGTACGCATCAGCGCGGGGCGCGGAGCCGCGAACAGGTCGGAGACGACCACCGAGCCGTGCAACGCCTCGCGGCGCTGCAGCTCGGCGACCGAGCGTCGTCCGACCTCGGCGACGGCGCCGTCCGGCGGCGGCTCGCGGCGGCCGGTGAGGGTGCGCAGGTCGTGGTAGGCGACGAGCGGCGGGTCGGGATCGACCAGACCGGGCGGGTGCGCGACGACGTGCCAGGGGTGCAGGCCGTGGTAGCGGATCGGCGTCACGAGCGCCGTGCGCGCGCTGCGGGGCAGGTGGGCACGCAGCTCGTCGGTGCCCAACGGCAGGCCGCGGTAGCCCGCACCGACCGGCTGGCTCACGAACAGGTCCGTGCGGGCCAGCAGCCGCTGCAGGCGCGGAACGTCCTCGGCGTCGAGCTCGTGGACGGGCGGCACGCGGACGCTGCGCAGGTCGGCGCCACGCAGCAGCAGGCGCAGCGACTCGGCCTGGCAGTTGCCCATCACGACGAGCAGGGGAAGCGCGGGGTCGATCGGCTCCACCGCGTCCTCGGCCGCCGCGGCCGCGGGCGGCAGCGACAGCTCGTGGAACACGGCGTAGTGACGCTGCTCGGCCTCGCTGCGGCTCATCGCTCTCCTGTCTGGGCACGGTTCCTAGGCTGGCCGGCGTGACGCAGACCCCGAGCAGCCCCGGCGCCCCCGGCACCCCCGGCCGCCCCGTCGTGGTGGCTTCTGTGCCCGCGGACCACCCGTACGTCCACCACCTCGCGCCGCTGGGCCGGCCCGGGCCGGTGCGGCTCGACGACCCGCCCGGGGTGGACGAGCACGGCGTGCCGACCGGCCACTGGTGGCCGCCCGTGCTGCTCGACGCGACGCGCACGGCGGAGGTGGAGGCGGACCTGCTCCACGTCCACTTCGGTTTCGAGGGTCGCACGCCGGCCCAGCTCGCCACGCTGGTCGAGACCCTGCGCTCGCGCGGCCGTGCCCTCGTGCTGACCGTGCACGACCTGCACAACCCCCACCTGCTCGACCGCTCGGGCCACCTCGAGCGACTCGACGTCCTGGTCCCGGCCGCCGACGGGCTGATCACCCTGACCCCGGGCGCGGCGGCCGAGGTCGAGCGCCGCTGGGGCCGCAGCGCCGACGTGGTGCCGCACCCCCACGTGGTGCCGCTCGAGCAGATGGCCTCCTGGCAGCACCGGCGACGGACGAGGCGTCCCGGCGACCCGGTGCGGGTCGGGGTCAGCCTGAAGAGCCTGCGCGCCAACGTGGCCGACGACGTGCTCCCCGCGCTGCTCGCCGCCGCGTCGGCCGTGCCCGGCACCTCGCTCGAGGTCGCCGTGCACCGCGACGTGCTCGCGCCCGACCACCCGCGCCACGACCCGGACGTGCTGGCCCAGCTCGAGCGCGCGGAGGCCGCCGACGGGGTGAGCGTGCGGGTGCACGACCACCTCGACGACCCCGCGCTGTGGGAGCTGGTGGCGGCGCTGGACGTCTCGGTGCTGCCCTACCGCTTCGGGACCCACTCGGGCTGGCTGGAGATGTGCCGCGACCTCGGCACCGACGTGCTGGCGCCCGACCTCGGCCACTACGCGGAGCAGGGGCCGGTCGACGTCTACCGCCGCGACGAGGGCGGGGTGGACGTGGACTCGCTCGTCGCCGCGCTGCAGCGCGTGCGGGAGCGGGGTTCGCGTCCGCCGGTGGACGTCGACGAGCGTCGTCGTCAGCGGGACACGGTCGCGGCCGCGCACGACGAGGCGTACGCCCGGGCGCTCACCCGGGCCGCCGAGCGGGCTCGAGGGCGGGGTCACAGCCACTGACCGAGGTGCGCGTCGAGCCGCGCGTCGCGCGGCACGGGCCGCAGCAGCGGCACCTCGACGTGGCCGACCGTGAGCAGGTCGTCGCGCCCCCAGCGCGCCGCTCGTCGGTGCAGCCGCAGGTCCTCGACCGTCGCGAGACCGTCGCCGACCAGCCAGGTGGCGCACGGGACGGCGCCGTCCGCGGCGGCGAGCAGGGAGGCGTACGCCCCGTGGTCGCCGACGACGCCCCGGTGCAGCAGCACGCGCAGCCGCGCGCGGGCGAGCACCTCGCCCGCCGCGGCCACCGGGACCAGCCGCGGGTCGTCGCCGAGCAGGAGGTGCTGGTCGGGGTCCACCACGACCCGGGCGCGCGGGCAGGCGGCCAGGAGGGCGTCGACGGTCACGAGCAGCTCGGTCGCGCCGAGGTCGGCCGCCGGTTCGACGACGACGTCGGTCGGGCCCCGCAGCAGTCCGCGCCAGGCGACCCCCGGCGCGCCGACCCGGTCGGCCACGGCGCTGGCCTCGCTGGTGCCGGCGTCGGCGGTGCGGGGCCGGGCGCCGGCGTCCGGGCCGTCGTGCCAGGCCACCGCCCGGGGCACGTGGGCCACCAGGCCGCCCGCCAGCCACGAGCGGTGCGCGAGCTCCCAGTCCTCCCCGCCGTAACCGACGAACGACTCGTCGAACCCGCCGACCTCCTCGAACCACCAGCGCGAGCACGCGAGCACGGCCGAGATCACGAAGCGGAAGCTGCCGGCGTCGGTGTCGAGCAGGTCGGCGCTGCGCCGGTACGCCTCCGCCAGCCAGGCGGGCTCCTCGAGCACCCGCCCGGCCGTCGCGTCCGGCAGGGGGGCGTCGGGCGGGAGGTCGGCCAGGTCGGCGTGGCGGCGGCGACCGACCGCGAGGAGCTCGGGCAGGTGGGCGGGCAGGCGGGTCAGTCGCTCCAGGAACCGCGGCTCGGGGGAGGTGTCGGCGTCGAGGAAGACCAGGAGGTCACCGGTGGCCGCCGCCGCACCGAGGTTGCGGGCCGCGGCGGCACGGAAGCCGCGGTCGGCCTGACGCACCAGGCGTACGCCCTCGGGCACCTGCGGCGCGGTCGCCGAACCGTCGTCGGCGACGACGACCTCGTGGGGCGTCAGGGTCTGGCGCCCCAGGGCGTGCAGGGTGCGCGCCAGCTGCTCGGGCTGCTCGAAGTGGGTGACGACGACGCTGACCGAGCGCCGGGGGGCGGCGTCGGTCGGGGCGTCGGAAGCGACGTCGGGGACCAGGTCCCAGCGGTTCCCGGGCACCGTCGTGCCCCACGGGGGAGTGCTCACGCGCCGCGCTCCTCGAGGCCGTCCCACCAGGCGCGGTAGGCCGACGCCACGTCGGCGGGGCCGGGGCGCACGGAGGTGCCCGGGGCGAGCCAGGTCGAGGCGGGGTCGGCGAGCGCCTCGGCGAGGGCGTCGACGAGCTCGTCGTCGGTGTAGAGCGCCAGGGTGCCGGGGCGCAGGGCGGCCATCTCGCGGGCGTACGCCCCGTCGCGCACGAGCGGACGCCGGCCCGCGGCGAGCCAGGAGTTGAGGCTGCCCGACGCCGAGACGTTGCGGTGGCCGACCACGGGCACGGTGACGCGGCGCAGGGCCGCGGGCACCTCGGCCTCGGGGACGCGGCCGGAGACGTGGACGGGTACGCTACGGGCCCGGCCGTCGCGGACCAGCGCGTCGAGGTCCGCCTCGTGGCCGGGCGCCGCCGCGCCGAGGACGTGCAGCGCGGCCGGGGCGGCCAGCGCGGCCAGGGCGTCCACGGCCTCGGCGTGGCCCTTGCCGGGGTAGACGAAGCCGAAGACGCCGACGCTCGGTGCGCCGCCGGGCGCGGGGTCGCCGACCTGCTCGAACGGGATGACGGGGAGCGGTACGACGGTGCCGGGCGTGCCCGGGTCGCACCAGCGCTCGACGCCCGCGCGCTCGTGCTGCGAGCTGACGGCCCAGCCCTCGGCCGCCGCGACCGCGGCGCGGTAGCAGGCGGCCCGGCGCTCGAACGCGGTGCCGTCGGTCGGCTGGGGGACGTCGTGCAGGGTGACGCTGAGGCGGTGCCGATCGCCGAGCGCCCGCACCACCTCGGCCGCGGCCTCGGGGGAGTCGGCGAGCACGCGGTCGGTGACGTGCAGGTGCACCCGCGACCTTGGGGCGAGGTCGGCGGGGTCGAGGGCGACCAGCCCGCCGACCCAGTCGGCCACCTCGAGGGCGTACCGGGTCACCCCGTGCTCGGGCGCCCCCAATGCCAGCGTCACCGGCAGCTCCGCCACGTGTCGTCCTCCGTTCGTCAGACCCGCGCCCGGTAACCACTTCGGGCGTCGGCAGGACGACGGGGGGTCAGCAGGATTCCTCGACCATGACGAGGGCTCGGCCGTCCGGGCTCCGGAGCTCGCCGACGGCGAACCGGTCGTGCGCGCCCCCGTCGGCGAGGTGGCCGTCGACGGCATCGAGCAGCACGATGCGCTCGCCGCCCTCGTGCTCGTGCGGCTCGGAGAGGTACACGTGCGCGACCCGAGCGCCCGCCCGCGCCAGTCGACGCAGCCGTGTCCTGCTCATGGGCTCCGTTCCGCGCCGTCGCCATGTGATGCCGTCGGGCGCGGTCCACGCGCCGGTGCGCAGCGGGCCCGGCACCGGCCACTCCCGCCCGTCACGGCGAGGTGGGTCGGGGCAGGTCAAGCCGGCGGCGCTCACGTCGTCATCCTGCCGCGGGTGGCGGCCCGGCGCGACGGGAAGGGGCCGCAAGGGCACGTCCCGGCCCCGCCCCGCCGCGACGTCGTCACCAGCAGGTGACGTAGCGCAGGTCGACCACCAGGATCTGCGCGTCGATGGTGTAGCGGTGGGACTTGTCCGGGGAGTAGAGGCTCCCGATGCGCCGGTCCTGGTAGATGTCGCGCGCGTTGAGCACGGCGTTCTTGGGGATGCGGACGTTAGAGCCCGAGACCGTCAGGACCTTGTTCGTCCGGTACTGCCAGGTGGAGCACGAGGATGCTGCTTGGACCGCCGCGACGCTGCTCCCCGCCGCCGAGGCGGAGGGAGTGGGTGCGAGCGTCACGGCAAGACCGAGGCCGACGGCTGCGGCGGCGAGGCGGGCGCTGGAGGTGCGCATGTGTTCGTTCCTTCCGTCCGGTCGACGAACCCGAGTCGCCGATCCGGACGGGACACTGCCCCCAATGGCTGAGTTCCAACCACATCAATTCGGGTCCCGGGGCGCAGACCTCGTCCCGGGCGAGGACGCCGTAGGGCGGGTGGGGCTCGAACCCACGACCCAAGGATTATGAGTCCTCTGCTCTGACCGACTGAGCTACCGCCCCGCGGGGCCGCGGCCCCGACCGCCGAAGCCTAGGGCATCGCGTGGCTCAGCCGGCCGGGTCCTCCGGCGGCAGGGAGCGGTACCACTCCTGGTACGCCGCCAGCGCCTCCTGCGCGTCGATGACCGCCGCCTCGAGCCGCAGCACGAGGTCGTCGGCGCCGGCGAGGTCGCCGGCGCGGCCGCGGGCCTCGAGCTCGGAGCCGAGCTCGGCGATCGGCGGCAACCCGATGTTGAGGGCGGAGCCCTTGATGCTGTGCGCCGTCCGCGCCGTGCCGGCGGCGTCGTCGGACTCGACCGCGGCCCGCAGCTCGGTGACGATCTCCGGGATGCGCGTCGAGAACCCGCCGATGACGCGGTCGAGATACGAATGGTCGTCGGGGGAGACCTCCCGCAGCATCTCCAGGCGCTCGAGGTCCAGGTGGGTGCTCTCCGGCCCCGGCGCCGGCGCGTCCGGCCGGCTCGCGATCTCGGAGCCGTCGCCCGAACCGGTCCACGGCGCCCAGCGGTCGAGCGCCGCGGCCAGGGTGGCCGGCGCGACCGGCTTGGTGATGAAGTCGTCCATGCCGGCTGCCAGGCACTTGTCCCGCTCGCCCGTGATGGCGGCCGCGGTCATCGCGAGCACCGGCGTACGCCCGGAACCCTCGGCCGCCTCGCGGGCCCGGAGGCGCCGCGTGGTCTCGTAGCCGTCCAGGCGCGGCATCTGCAGGTCCATCAGCACGACGTCGTAGTCGCCGGCCTCGATCAGCGTCAGCGCATCGATACCGTCGTCGGCGGTGTCGACCTGGTAGCCCATCGCCGAGAGCAGGCCGCGGGCCACGACCTGGTTCACCGGGTTGTCCTCGACGACCAGGATCCGGCCCTCGCGCTGCCCGGCGGCGGGCCCGTCGTCGGGCGGCGGCGGCTCGGCCCCCGTCAGCAGCCGCAGCAGCACGTCGCGCAGGGCGTTGGCCTGCACGGGCTTCGTCAGCCCCTCGGCGATGCCGAGCTCGGCCATCTGCGCCGGCGTCGGCGGGGTCATCGAGCTCAGCATGACGACCGGCAGTCCGCCGAGGCGCGGGTCGTCGCGCACGTGGCGGGCCAGGGCCAGACCGTCCTCGTCGGGCATCGCGAGGTCCAGCAGCACGGCGTCGAACGGGTCGCCGGCGTCGAGCGCGGCGGTCAGCGCGCTGCGCGCCTCCTCGACCGAGGCCACGCCCGTGCTCGTGACGTGCCACCACGACAGCTGCTCGCGCAGGATCAACCGGTTCTGCACGTTGTCGTCGACGACGAGCAGACGGTGACGGCCCAGCTTCTCGCGGGTGCGTCGCAGCCGCGCGTCGTGCTGCGAGCCGGTCGGCGCGCCGAGGCAGGCGGTGAACCAGAAGGTGCTGCCCTCGCCGACGACGCTCTCGACGCCCAGCTCGCCGCCGAAGGCCTCCACGAGCTCCGCCGAGATGGCCAGGCCGAGGCCCGTGCCGCCGAAGCGGCGGGTGGTCGAGGTGTCGGCCTGCGTGAACGGGTGGAAGATGTCGCGGCGCTGCTCGTCGGAGATGCCCACGCCCGTGTCGCCCACCTCGATGCGCAGCATCGCGTCGCCGCCCTCCAGCGGCTCCGAGGTCGCGCGGATGGTCACCGAGCCGCGGGAGGTGAACTTCACGGCGTTCGAGCCGAGGTTGGTGATCACCTGGGCGAGCCGCATCGGGTCGCCGGCCAGCACCTGCGGGACGTCGGGGTGGCAGGAGACCTGCAGGTCGAGCCCCTTCGCCCGGGCGCTCTCGGCCAGCACGCTCGTGACCTGGTCGAGCACGTCGCGGACCTCGAAGTCGATGGTCTCGACCTCCAGGTGCCCCGCCTCGATCTTCGAGAAGTCGAGGATGTCGTTGATGATCCCGAGCAGGCTGCGGCCGGAGACCGCGATGCCGGAGGCCAGGTGCCGCTGCTGCGGGTCCAGGGGCGTACGCCCGAGCAGCTCGGTGAGACCGATGATCCCGTTCAGCGGGGTGCGGATCTCGTGCGACATGGTCGCGAGGAACTCCGACTTGTGGCGTGAGGCCTCCACGGCCCGGTCACGTGCCGCTGCGACCTCGCGGGCGGCCTGCTCGCGCTCGGCGACGCGCGCCAGCTGCAGCCCGGCCTGCTCGACCATCGACCGGATCATGTCGTGGCGGTACAGCGGCGGGCTGGAGGTGATCGTCACGACCGCGACGACCTCCTCGCCCAGCACGATCGGGAAGGCGATGGTGAGGCGCGCCGAGTCGTCCCAGACGGCTGCGCGCTCCGCGAGGGCGCGGCGGGCCGTGGCCAGCTCGCGGGCCGCGACGTCGGCGCGGCGCTCGTCCTCGAGCCTGTCCTCCTCGGCGTAGTAGCGCGGGGCGAGGTCGCCGTCGGGCGTCGGCAGGAAGGCGCGGCCGCGCTCCCAGTCGTCGTGCAGGACCACCATCGCCTGCGCGTGCACGAGGACGTCGTCCAGCGTGGCCGCCTCGTTCGCCGCGCTCGCGATCGCCTGCATCAGCGAGTTCTGCGTGACCTGGTCCTGCAGCTGGTCGGAGGTCGCCCGCGCGCGGGTCACGTCCTGGTGCGTGCCCGAGATGCGGATCAGCTCGCCCTCGGTGTCGTAGGTGGCCAGCGCGCGCATCCGCAGCCACATCCACCCGTCCTCGCCGCGCTGGCGCAGCTCGACGTCGATGCGCGGCTTCTCGCCGCTCTGCAGCGTCGCCAGCGCGGCGCGCAGCCGGTCGTGGTCCTCGGGGTGGGTGATGCCGAGGACCACGTCGTAGTCGCGGCTCAGCAGGTCGTCCACGAACTGGCCGAACAGCTCGTCCAGCCCCTGGGAGTGCCGGACCTCTCCGTCGACCAGGTCCCACGTCCAGCTGCCGAGCCGGGCGATCCGCTCGGCCCGCTCGAGCTCGGCGCCGCTCTCGGAGAGACGGTCGAGGAGCTCCTTGGTCTCGTGGTTGTCGGTGATCCGCAGGATGATCCCGTCGACCGAGCCGTCCTGCACCAGGCCCGTCTGCATGAGCCGCACCCACACCCTCGAGCCGTCCTCGGCGACGTACATCGAGTCGACCTCGTGGCCGACCAGCTCGCCGCGGGCGGCGCGATCGAGGAACTCGCGGAACTGCCCGCGGCCGGTCTCGTCGTGGAAGTCGTCGAGGGAGCGGCCCTGCAGGGTCGCGCTGTCGGTGCGGAACAGCGCCGCGGCGGCGTCGTTCGCCAACGTGATCCGTCCGTCGAGGTCGATCACGAGGATGCCGTCGCTGAGCGACTGCACGACCTGTCGGTGCAGATCATCGTGGCGCATGCGGCCTCCCTCCCCGCACAGCCTAGTGGTGGGGGAGGGAGGGCGACACGGATTCGACGATCAGTGGTCCCGGGGCCCGGCGTCGACGCGCGATCCGGCCCGCAGCGGCAGCCGCACCGTCCCGCAGACGACCGCGGCGAGGACCGGCACCCACGGCAGCCACCAGTTGACCTCGCCGCTGCGCTCCGCGATCCCGAGGTCGGCCATCACGGCCAGCGCGCCGCAGGTGAGCACCATCGCCAGCACCGGCAGGACGGCCGGCGGGGCGGGCCGCGGGTCGGCCGGGGGCTGCTCGAAGCGACCCAGCAGCAGCACGAGCCCGGCCGTCACGAGCGCCAGAAGTGCGAACCAGACCGGGCGCGTCGCCCACCACAGGCCCGTGTCGGGCGCGATCCGCAGCCCCAGGCCGCCGGTGGCGACGCCCAGCGCGACCACGAAGGTCAGGGCGGTCAGGTGCCACAGGTAGATCGTCATGATCCGCGCGTTGACGAAGATGGTCGCCATCCACACGTGGCGCCGGGAGGCGAGGCGCTCGAGCGCCGGCTCGAGGGCCATCACCAGTCCCGCCTGGAAGAAGCCGAGGAACAGCAGCGTCACCCGGGCGGGGTACGAGTTGTCCACGCCGTGGCCGTCGACGCCCACCATGCTGACCCCGTAGGGCCCCAGACCGACCAGCAGCAGGAGCCCGACCAGGCCCGTCGCGGCGAGCAGGAGCCGCCGCGGTGTGCCGGCCAGGACGCCGTCGCGCCAGGCGTACCCCAGCTGGTGCACGGTGCCCCAGACCAGCAGGTAGTTGAGGAAGCCGACGAGCAGCAGGTCCTGGGTGAGGGAGACGGCGTCCACGACGCCCGCCAGCGCGGCGCCGGCGAGCACGGACCACCACCCCAGGCCCTCCCACAGGGCCAGGGTGAGCGGCGTGAGCGCCACGACGAGCACGTAGACGGCGAGGAACCACGTCGGCACGAGCGAGGCCATGCTCGCGATGCGCAGCGTGGCGCCGCTGACGCCGAACGCGGCGGCCACCGGGGCGACGACCGCCCAGAACAGCATCAGGGGCAGCAGCGGCAGGGTCAGTCGGCGCAGCCGCGCCCGCAGCCACCCGCCGTAGGTCGTGCCCCGCTCGCGGGCGCCGCGCCACGAGATCGCGTTGGCGTATCCGCCGACGAGGAAGAACACCGGCATCACCTGCAGCACCCAGGTCAGCGGGTGGATCCAGGTCGCGGTCTCCAGCAGGTCGCCGCGCCGCAGGGCGCCCTCGTCGTCGACGTAGAGAGCGGCCATCAGCCAGTGACCGAGACACACGACGAGGATCGCGGCGCCGCGCAGCAGGTCGACGACGCGGTTGCGCGACGCTGGCGTCGCGTCGGCCAGCGCGGAGACGGACGGCGCGGCGGGGGAGTGCGGTGTCGTGGACATGAC
Source organism: Nocardioides imazamoxiresistens (assembly GCF_032378595.1). Taxonomy (NCBI): domain Bacteria; kingdom Bacillati; phylum Actinomycetota; class Actinomycetes; order Propionibacteriales; family Nocardioidaceae; genus Nocardioides; species Nocardioides imazamoxiresistens. Next base: position 185,799 of record NZ_JAVYII010000009.1, on the reverse strand, counting down.
GACCACCCTCCCCGCGCCGCGCGGGTGCGCACCTGAGTACGGCTACCTGGTCGAGCCTCGGTGGGCGCTCAACGGGTTGGGCAGCGGATCGGCGAGCTGCAGCGCGCTCGAGGGGTCGCCCAGGTCGACCATCTGCTGGTTGTCGCGCAGCTGCAGCCGGTTCATGCACATCCGCTCGAACGTCGGCGCGAACAGGTCGTGGGTGGCGAACGACGCGGCGAGCTCGGGGTGCGCCGACTGGTACGCCTCGACGCACGCGGCGACCTCGGCCCAGAAGTCGTCCGCCGCCAGGGTGCCGGCCTCGTCGAGCGCGGCGGCGAGGAAGCGCAGGAAGCAGTCGACGACGTCGGAGGCGATCGCCAGCACCTGCTGGTGCTCGGGCAGGTCGGCCTGGATGCGGCGGACCTCCTCGGGGACCTCGCGCGCGGTGTCGAACAGGCCGACCTCCTCGCCGATGTCCTTCATCAGCACCCGCACGGGCACGTGGTCGCGCAGCACCAGGATCACGTTCTCCCCGTGCGGCATGAACACGAAGCGGTGCGCGTGGAAGCAGTGCAGCACCGGCTCGAGGTAGGCCCGCAGGTAGCGCGCCACCCACGCTCGAGGCTCCAGCCCCGAGCGCGCGACGAGCTCGGCGGCGAACGAGCACCCCGCGGCGTCGACGTGCAGCAGGCTCGCCATCGTCGCCGCCCGCTCGCCCTCACCGAGCCGCGAGGTCGGGCTCTCGCGCCACAGCGCCGCCAGCATCTTCTGGTAGGGCGACGGGCCGTGCTGCTCGTGCAGCGGGTGGCGGTAGCCGACCGCCGCCACCTCGCGCAGGACCTCGAAGCCGAGCCCCTCCAGCACCGGGTCGGTGCGCACCAGCTCGTCGACCCAGGCGTTGATCGCCGGCGTCACCGCCATGTACGCGGCGGAGAGCCCTCGCATGAACCCCATGTTCAGCACGGAGAGCGCCGTCTTCACGTAGTGCCGCTCGGGCCGGTCGAGGTCGAAGAAGGTGCGCAGCGACTGCTGCGGCTGCATCGCGTCGCGACCGGTCCCGACGTGCACCACGTCGTCGGAGGCCACCTGCGGCGCGAACGTCACGGCGATCTTGTTGCGCCACTGCCACGGGTGGCAGGGCACCAGCAGGTACGCCCGCGGGTCGAGGCCCCGGTCGCGCAGCACCTTCTCGAAGCCGTCGCGCTCGTCGTCGTCGAGCTGCGTGGACAGGAGCGCGCGCTGGTCCTCGAGGCCCGCGACCCCGGCGTACACCGCGTGCTCGGCGCGGACGGCCAGCCACTCGAGGTGGACCCGCGGCCCGACCTCCGGGGCGTACGCCAGGTAGTCGTCGACGCCGAAGCCGATCCGGCCGTTGTTGGCGACGAAGCACGGGTGCCCCTCGGTCATGGCCGCCTCGACCGTCTGCAGGTCGGCGTCCGCCAGCTCGGCGGAGGTCGGCGCGTCAGGACGCAGCTTCCAGGCGCGCCCGGCCAGCGTGGCCGCGACCTCCTCGAGGTAGGTCGGCAGCACGGTGTCGGACAGGCCCAGCTGCTCGCGCAGGTCGAGGACGAGCTGCTGGGCGTCGACCACCGACGGGGCCCCGCCCACCGTGCGCCGGATCGAGCCGGGGTCGACCTGCCAGTGGTCGAGCGGCAGGCGCCGGGCCGCGAACGTCCACGCGACCGTGGGGTCGTCCCCGGCGACGACCCACCGGTCGCCGTCGGGCACCGGCCGCAGGAGGCACTCGTGGGCGAGCTCGCCGAGGGTCTTGGCGGCCTGCGCGCGCTGCGCGAGGGCCATCCGGTCGGGGGTCAGGTGGTGGGTGTTCATCGGGCTCATCGGGCTCATCGGGTCCTCCCGTCGAAGGCGGCGCGGGTGCAGGTGCTGAGCAGGGCGGTCTTGTCGGAGAGGGCTACCTCGCCCTCGACCACGAAGCCCATCGCCGCGTTGAGGTCGTGCACGCGCGTGTTGGCGGCGTCGGGCTCGACCACGACGCGCTCCACGGTCGGGTCGGCGAAGCACTCGGTCAGCACGGCCGTGATCACGGCGCGGGTGAAGCCGTGCACGGGGCGGTCGGTGGGCGCGACCAGGAAGTGCATGCCGAGGTCACCGGGCCGCAGCGTGGTGTGGGCGGCGAGCTCGTGGTGGTGCGGGTCGTAGGTCTCCACCAGGAACGCCGGGACGCCGTCGGCCAGGCCGAGCCGGACGTCGTGGTGCGGGTCGGCGTCGAGGCGGGCGTACTCCTCGCGCACCTGCTCGAGGCTCGCGTGCTCGAGGCCCCAGAAGCGGGCCCGCGGGTTCGTGACCCAGCGGTGCAGCAGCGCCACGTCGGCGTCGACGTCGAACGGCCGCGTGGTCAGCGTGGGAGTGGTCGGGTCGGGCGCGGTCACAGCAGCGCCCCCGTCCGGGCGCCGTCGGGCACCCCGAAGGTCTGGAACGCCACCCGCTGCTCGAGGGGGTACGGCTCGTGGCCCAGCACCGCGGCCAGGATCGCGGAGTTGCGCCACGCCCCCATGCCGAGGTCGGGAGCGACGAACCCGTGCGTGTGCAGCTCGGCGTTCTGCACGAAGACCCGCCCGCCCGCGTGGTCGATCGCGAAGTGCTCGTCGGCCACCGGTCGGCCGCGCTCGTCCCAGCGGATCCGGTCGGCGACCGGGGCCAGGAACCCGGGCACCTCCGCGCGGTAGCCCGTCGCGGTGACCAGCGCACCGGTGGACAGGGCGTACTCCTCGTCGCTCTCGCGGTGGCGCAGCCGCAGCGTGAAGCCGTCGGCGTCGCGCTCGCAGGCGGTGACCTCGGAGGCGGTGAGCAGCTGCGGCGCCACGGCGTCGCGCAGGCTGCGGCGGTAGAGCTGCTCGTGGATCGCGTCCACCAGGTCGCCGCTGATGCCCTTGTAGAGGCCGGCCTGCGTCGCGAGCAGCGCCTCGCGTCGCTCGTCGGGCAGCGAGCGGAAGTGGCGGGAGTACTCCGGCGAGGTCAGCTCGAGGGTCAGCTTCGTGTACTCCAGCGGGAAGAACCGCGGCGAGCGCGTCACCCAGCGCAGCCGCACCTCGGGCCGCACGGCGTCGAGCAGGTCGCTGAAGACCTCCGCGGCGCTCTGCCCGGACCCGACCACGGTGACGTCGTCATGGGTGAGCAGCTCGTCGCGCACCTCGAGGTAGCGCGCGCTGTGCCAGGCCGGCCCGTCGAGGTCGCGCAGGGCCTCGGGCTGGTGCGGCGTCGTGCCGACGCCGAGCACCAGCCGCCGGGCGAGGTGGGTGTGCCGCGCGCCCGTGTGCGGGTCGCGGCTGTGCACCGCGTACGCGTCCGCCCCCGCGTCCCACTCCACCTCCGTGACCTCGCGGTCGTAGGTGATCGAGGTGAGCCGCTGCGCGGCCCAACGGCAGTACGCGTCGTACTCGCTGCGCATCGGGTAGAACGACTCGCGCACGTAGAACGGGTAGAGCCGCCCCGTCTCCTTCAGCCAGGCGAGGAACGAGAACGGCGACGTGGGGTCGGCCAGCGAGACCAGGTCGGCCAGGAACGGCACCTGGAGGGTGGCGTCGTCGAGCATCATCCCGGGGTGCCAGCGGAACTCGCCGCGGGCCTCGAGGAAGACCGCGTCGAGGTCCACGAGGGGCTCGGCGAGGCACGCGAGGCCGAGGTTGAACGGCCCGAGGCCGACGCCGAGGAGGTCGTGCACGCGCATCAGGCCACCTCCTCGTCGGGGTGGGCGAGCGCCGCGCGGGCGTGCCCGCGCACCAGGTCGAGCACCTGCTGCACGTCGGCGAGGGTGGTGGCCGGGTTCAGCAGCGTGAGCTTCAGCCACGTGCGTCCCCCGAGCCGGGTGCGGGCCACGGCGCCCAGGCCCGTCGCGTACAGCCGCCGGCGGGCCTGCTCGTTGACCGCGTCCAGCCGCTCGTCGTCCACGTCGGACTCCACGAACCGGAACAGCACGGTCGACAGGTCGCCCTCGGTGACCACCCGGAAGTCCGGGTCGCCGACCAGGTCGCCGCGCACCTCGGCCGCCAGGTCGATCACGGTGTCGAGCAGCTCGCCGACCCGGTCGGGCCCGAGCGTGCGCAGCGTGGTCCACAGCTTGAGCGCGTCGAAGCGCCGGGTGGTCTGCAGGCTCTTGTCGACCTGGTTCGGGATGTCCTCGGCGACGTCGGAGGAGGGGTTGAGGTACGCCGCGTGGTGCGTGACGTGACGCAGGGTCGCTCGGTCGGCCACCAGCACGGCGCTGCAGGCGACCGGCTGGAAGAACGTCTTGTGGAAGTCGACGGTGACCGAGTCGGCCCGCTCGACGCCGGTGAGCAGGTGCCGCCGGCGACGGGAGGTGACCAGCCCGCCGCCGTAGGCCGCGTCGACGTGCAGCCACACCTCGTGGCGCCGGCAGGCCCGCGCGACCGACGACAGCGGGTCGATGCACCCGCGGTCGGTGGTGCCCGCGGTGGCGACGACGGCCATCGGCACGAGGCCCTCGGTGCGCAGCCGGGCGAGCACGGCGTCGAGGTCCTCGACGTCCATCCGGCCGGCGGCGTCGACCGCGGTCTCGACGACGGCGTCCTCGCCCAGACCGAGCACCATGGCCGCCTTGCGGCTGGAGAAGTGCGCGTCGGAGGAGGTGACGATCCTCAGGCGCGCGGGATCCGCGCCCGCCGCGAGCGCCTCGCCGCGGGCCAGGAGCAGGGCGTGCAGGTTGGACTGCGTGCCGCCGGTCGTGAAGATCCCGTCGGCCGAGGCGGGCAGGCCGAGGCGCCCGGCCGTCCACGCGAGGAGGTGGCGCTCCATGTGGGTGGCCGGCCCGCTCTGGTCCCAGGTGTCGAGCGAGGAGTTCACCGCGACCGCGATGACGTCGCCGAGCACGGCCGGGAGCGCGACGGGGCAGTTGAGGTGTGCCTGGTAGCGGGGGTGGTGGAACCACACGGCGTGGTCGAGGTAGACCCGACGCACCTCGTCGAGGACGTCGCCCACGCCGTCGAGCGGTCGGTCGAGGTCGACGGCGGCGACGCCGGCGGCCGCGGCCTCGGGCGAGATGCCCGAGAGCGGCTGGGTGGTGCGCGCGAACGCGCCGGCGAGGACGTCACGAGCAGCGTCCAGCTGCTCGACGAGGTCGTCGACCGAGGAGCGGTCGAGCAGGGCCGCCACGGGGCGGCGGGTGGGGGAGCCGGTCGCGCGCGGGGACGCGAGGCGGCGGTGTGCCGAGATCACACGAACCTCCGGGATGGGGGATGAGGTAAGCCTTGCCTAACACGTCCTACCACCCGGGGTGACATTCGGGTGAGGCATCCCACTAGCCGAGCTCAGGGTCCGTGGGCCACAATGGCCGGCAGAACTTCATGGATGTCATCCGAACGAACTCGGACCCGACCACGAGACCGCTGGGGAAGGCGTAGCTCGACGCCGGGGATGAAGGAGATCCGATGACCACGAACACCACTGCCACCACGAGGGGCGTCCTCTACGTGCACTCGGCGCCCTCGGCGCTGTGCCCGCACGTGGAGTGGGCCGTCGCTGGTGTCCTCGGCGTGCCCGTGAGCCTGGACTGGACGCCGCAACCGGCGCAGGGCGGGACCTATCGCGCCGAGCTGTCCTGGACCGGGGCCGTCGGTGCCGCGGCGCGGGTCGTCTCCGCGCTGCGCGGCTGGGAGCACCTGCGCTTCGAGATCACCGAGGAGCCCACGGCGAGCACCGAGGGCGGGCGGTTCTCCTCGACCCCCGAGCTCGGCATCTACCACGCCGTCACCGGCGTGCACGGCGACATCCTCATCCCCGAGGACCGGCTCAAGGCCGCCGTGCTCAAGGCGGCGCTGGGCGACGTCGACCTCGAGACCGAGATCGACCGCCTGCTCGGTCGCCCCTGGGACGACGAGCTGGAGACCTTCCGGCACGCGGGGGACGGCGCACCCGTGCGCTGGCTGCACCAGGTCGTCTGACCTGCGCGGTACGCCCGGTCGCGGGCGTACCCGCCTCCCCACCGCTCGAGCGACGCCGAAGGGCGCGGCCGACGGACCCCCGGGTCCGCCGGCCGCGCCCTTCGGCGCGTCAGCAGGTGGTGCTCAGAGCGGGATGTTGCCGTGCGCCCCGCGGCGCACGCCGGCCTCCTGGACCTCGGCGTCGATCGCCTCGGCGATCGCCCGCCGGGTGCGCGACGGCTCGACGATCTCGTCGACCACGCCGATCTCGACGGCCTTCTCCACGCCGCCCGCGATCCGCTCGTGCTCGGCCGCCAGCTCCGCCTCGACGGTCTCGCGCATGTCCGGCGGCACCTCGGCCAGCTTGCGGCGGTGCAGGATCCGGATCGCGGCCACCGCACCCATCACGGCGACCTCGGCGCCCGGCCAGGCCAGCACCTTGGTCGCACCGAGGGAGCGGGAGTTCATCGCGATGTACGCCCCGCCGTACGTCTTGCGGGTGACCAGCGTGACCCGGGGGACCACGCACTCGGCGAACGCGTGCAGCAGCTTGGCGCCGCGGCGCACGACGCCGTCCCACTCCTGGCCCACGCCGGGGAGGTAGCCCGGGACGTCGACGAGCACGACGAGCGGGACGCCGAACGCGTCGCACAGGCGCACGAACCGCGAGGCCTTCTCCGCCGACAGCGAGTCGAGGCAGCCACCCAGCCGCAGGGGGTTGTTGGCGATCACGCCGACCGTGCGTCCGCCGAGACGACCCAGCGAGGTCACGACGTTCGGGGCCCAGCGCGGGTGCAGCTCAAGGGCGGTGCCCTCGTCGAGCACGCCGTCGATGAGCGGGTGCACGTCGTAGGCGCGCTTGCGCGACTCGGGCAGCAGGTCCGCCAGGTCGACGTCCTCGACCGTCTCGGTGCGCAGGGTGCCCTGGGCGCCGAGCAGCGACGCGGTGTCGCGGGCGTGCTGGAGCGCGTCGGCCTCGGTGTCGGCCAGCAGGTGGACGACGCCCGAACGCCGCCCGTGCGGCTCCGGGCCGCCCAGGCGCAGCATGTCGACGTCCTCGCCGGTCACCGAGCGCACCACGTCGGGGCCGGTGACGAAGATGCGGCCCTCGGGTCCGAGCACGACGACGTCGGTGAGCGCGGGACCGTACGCCGCGCCGCCGGCGGCGGGGCCGAGCACCACCGAGATCTGGGGGATCCGGCCCGAGGCCTGGGTCATGATCGCGAAGATCCGACCGACCGCGTGCAGCGACGAGACGCCCTCGGCGAGCCGGGCGCCGCCGGAGTGCCACAGGCCGATGATCGGCACGCCGTCGGTCAGCGCGCGCTGGTAGGCGGTGACGACCGCCTGGCAGCCCTCGACGCCCATCGCGCCGCCCATGACGGTGGCGTCCGAGCAGAACGCCACGACCGGGGCGCCCTCGACGGTGCCGGTCACGGCGAGCATGCCGGAGAGGTCGTCGGGGGTGAGGAGCTCGAGCGAGCCCTCGTCGAGCAGGGCGGTGAGCCGCGTGAGCGGGTTGCGCGGGTCCTGCTCGCGGGGGAGCTTGGCGGGCTTGCCCCGCGGCGCCGGGGCGGCGGGGGCGGCGGTCTGGGTCATCACACGCTCCGGAAGGCGATGGCGACGTTGTGACCGCCGAAGCCGAACGAGTTGTTGAGGGCCGCGACGTCGCCCTGGGGCAGGTCGCGGGTCTTGTCGGCCAGGTCGAGGCCGACGTCCTCGGGGTCGGTGAGGTTGATCGTGCCGGGCACCCGGCGGTGGTGCAGCGCCAGGACGGTGGCCACGGACTCCAGCGCGCCGGCGGCACCCAGGAGGTGGCCGGTCATCGACTTCGTGGAGGTCACGACCGGGGTGGAGGAGGCGTCGCCGAGCGCGTTGCGGATGGCGAGGGCCTCCGCGACGTCGCCCTGGGGGGTCGAGGTCGCGTGGGCGTTGATGTGGACGACGTCGCGGGGCGAGAGGTCGCCCTCGACGAGCGCGCGCTTCATCGCGCGGGTCGCGCCGAGGCCGGAGGGGTCCGGCTGTGCGATGTCGTGGGAGTCGGCGGTCACCGCGGCGCCCGCGGCCTCCGCGTACACCCGCGCCCCGCGCGCCTCGGCGTGCGCGGCCGACTCGAGGACGAGGACGGCCGCGCCCTCGCCCATGACGAAGCCGTCGCGGCCCTTGTCCCAGGGGCGGGAGGCAGCCGCGGGGTCGTCGTTGCGCTTGGACAGCGCCATCATCTGGCCGAAGGCGGCCATCGGCAGCGGGTGCACCGCCGCCTCCGTGCCGCCGACCACGACGACGTCCGCGCGGCCCAGGCGGATCAGGTCGATGCCGAGGGCGATCGACTCGTTGCCCGACGCGCACGCCGAGACGGGCGTGTGCACGCCGGCCTTCGCGTTGACGCGCAGGCCCACCGCCGCGGCGGGGCCGTTCGGCATCAGCATCGGGATCGCCAGCGGGGAGACGCGGCGCGGGCCCGAGGCCTGGAGGCTGTCGTAGTTGGACAGCAGGGTGGTGACGCCGCCGATCCCCGAGGCGACCGCGACCGCGAGCCGCTCGGGGTCGACGTCGACCTCACCCGCCGGACCCGAGAAGCCGGCGTCGGCCCAGGCCTCGAGCGCGGCGACCAGCGCGAGCTGGCCGGAGCGGTCGAGACGGCGGGCCTTGACGCGCTCCAGCACCTCGGTCGGCTCGACCGCGACGCGCGCGGCGATCCGTGCGCCGAGGCTCTCGGCCCAGTCCTCGGTGAGGACACGGACCCCGGAGCGCCCCTCGACGAGGGCGTCCCAGGTGCTGGCGACGTCACCACCCACGGGGGAGGTGGCGCCGAGGCCGGTCACGACGACGCGGGTGCTGGTCAATGTGCTTCCTTCGCTCGGGTACGGCGGGTGGGGCGGGTGATCAGGTGATCAGGGACGCGTCACTGACGCGACTCGATGAAGGAGACGGCGTCGCCGACGGTCTTGAGGTTCTTGACCTCGTCGTCCGGGATGGTCACGCCGAACTTCTCCTCGGCCGCGACGACGACCTCGACCATCGAGAGCGAGTCCACGTCGAGGTCGTCGACGAACGACTTGTCGAGCTGGACGTCCTCGACCGGGATCCCGGCGACCTCGTTGACGATGACGGCGAGGTCGGAGCGGATCTCTTCGGTGGTGGCCATGCTGGTGGTTTCCTTCCTGGGTGGGGGTGCTGCGAGGGGTGGAACCGTGGTGGTGCTGCAGGACGGCGCCCGCCCGGGGCGGGCGCCGACCTACGGGACGACGACGACCTGGGCGGCGTACGCCAGGCCGGCGCCGAACGCCACGAGCAGGGCGAGGTCTCCGGACTTCGCCTCGCCCTCGGCGATCATGCGCTCCAGCGCCATCGGCACGGAGGCCGCCGACGTGTTGCCCTGCTCCGCGATGTCACGCGCGATGCGCACGTGGTCGGGCAGCTTCATCGCCCGCGCCATGGCGTCGGTGATCCTCATGTTCGCCTGGTGCGGCACGAACAGGTCGAGGTCGTCGACGCTGACGCCGGCGCGGTCGAGCGCCTGCTGGGCGGTCTTGGCCATGGCGAAGGAGGCCCAGCGGAAGACCGCGGCGCCCTGCATCGTCATGAACGGGTACGCCGAGGAGCCGGCAGCGACGACGTCGCGCCAGTCGTCCTTCTGGCGGATCAGGTCGTACTGCTCGCCGTCGGAGCCCCACACGACGGGGCCGATGGCGGGGGTGTCCGACGGTCCGACCACGACGGCGCCGGCGCCGTCGGCGAAGATGAACGCCGTGCCGCGGTCGGTGGGGTCGGTCATGTCGCTGAGGCGCTCCACGCCGATGACCAGCACGTGACGGGCGGAGCCGGCCCGCACCATGTCGGAGGCCAGCGCCACGCCGTGGCAGAAGCCCGCGCAGGCGGCCGAGACGTCGAAGGCCGCGGCCTGGTCCGTGCCGAGCTGGTGCGCGATCGCGGTCGCCGCCGACGGCAGGTTCAGCATGTGGCTGACCGTGGCGACGACGACGCAGTCGACCTGGCGGACGTCGAGGCCGGCCTGCGCGAGCGCGTCGCGCGAGGCGGCCACCGACATCATCTCGATGGTCTCCTCCGGCGTGGCCCAGCGGCGGCTGCGGATGCCGGAGCGCTGCTGGATCCACTCGTCGCTGGAGTCGATCGCGTCGACGACCTCGCTGTTGGGCACGACGCGCGACGGGCGGTACGCCCCCACCCCGAGGATGCGCGAGTACGCGGAGCCGGTGCCCGCGTCGAGCACGGCACCGGGCATCAGGCGGCCCCTGCCGGGTGCAGGCGCACGAGCGGCTGACCGGGGGAGACGAGGTCGCCGTCCTCGACGAGCCACTCGACGACGTGGCCGCCGTGCTGGGCGAGCACCTCGGTGCGGTCGCGCAGGCTCGCCACGGCCCCGATCCGGGCCGCGGGCCCGAGGACCTCGGCGTCGCCGGCGGCGGCGTCGCGCTCGAAGGTGCCCTTGGCGGGGGAGACGACGACGCGCCACGTCGGCGTCGTCGAGAGCAGCGAGCGCTCGCCGTGCTTGCGCACGAAGGCGCGGGCGTCGTCGAGCTGGTCGGGGGTGTTGAGCGCGAACGTCTCGACGCCCTTGAGGGCCCGCTTCGCGATGCCCGCGAGCGTGCCGGCGGGGGGCATCTCGAGCACGCCGGTGACCCCGAGGTCGAGCATCGTCTCCATGCAGAGGTCCCAGCGCACCGGGTTGGAGATCTGCGTGACCATCCGCCCGAGCACGTCGCGCCCGTCGTGGACGACCCGGCCGTCGCGGTTGGAGATCACCGGGATGCGCGCGTCGTGGGTCGAGACGGCCTGCGCGAGACCCGCCAGGCGGTCGACCGCGGGGGCCATGTGGTGGGTGTGGAAGGCGCCGGCCACGCTGAGCGGGCGCAGGCGGGCCCGCGCGGGCGGCTCGTCGGCGAACGCGGCCAGCTGCTCCAGCGTCCCGGCCGCGACGATCTGGCCGGGGCCGTTGTCGTTGGCGGGCACCAGGCCGTGCTTCTCGATGGCGGCCAGGACCTCCTCGCGGTCCCCGCCGAGGACGGCGGTCATGCCGGTGGGCGTCGCCGCCGCGGCGTCGGCCATGGCCCGGCCCCGCTCGCGGACCAGGACCATCGCCTGCTCGGCGGTGATGGCGCGGGCACCCGCGGCGGCCGCGAGCTCGCCGACGCTGTGGCCGGCGACCGCGCCGATCCGGTCGAACGCGTCGGCCGGGTGCGGGAACAGCTCGAGCGCCGCGACGAGGCCGGCGGCCACGAGCAGCGGCTGGGCGATCCGGGTGTCGCGGATCGTCTCCGCGTCGGCCTCGGTGCCGTAGTGCGCGAGGTCGAGGTCGGCGACCGCCGAGAGGTAGGCGAAGCGGCTGGCGAAGGTGGGGTCGGCCAGCCACGGCTGCAGGAAGCCGGGCGTCTGGGCGCCCTGGCCGGGAGCGAGTACGACGAGCACGTCACCACTGTGCCTTGTGACGAACCCACACCTGGCGGCGGCGTGAACGAAGTTCGGGGCCGATCCTTTGTGGGGTTCCTCCAAGAACCAGTTACTCGCTGGTCAGACCCGCTGTCCGCTGGCGCCCGACGGTGAGCGCGATCTGCAGCGTGAAGGCGTCACGGGGGTCCGTGGGTGTGCAACCGGTCACGTCGGCGACCTGCGCGAGGCGGTAGCGCACCGTGTTGGGGTGCACGAAGAGGCGTCGCGCGGTGGCCTCGACGGAGGCGCCCTCGGCGAAGTACGCCGTCAGCGTCGCCACGAGCGCCGAGCGGTGCTCGGTCAGCGGGTCGTGCACGCGGCGCACCAGGTGGTCGGCCGCCGACCGGTCGCCCGCGAGCAGCCGCTCCGGCAGCAGGTCCAGGGCGTGCACCGGCCGGGGGGCCTCCGGCCACGCCGCCGCGACGGCGTACCCCGCCACCGCCTCGCGCGCGGACTGGTACGCCGAGCTCAGGTCGCCGACCACGGGGCCCACGACGACGGGCCCCGGGCCGAGGTGGTCGGCCAGCGCGGCGGCAGCCGCCAGCGGCGAGGTGACCCCGCCGAGCACGACGACCAGGCGGTGGCCCTGGATGGCGCCCAGCACGTCGGTCGCGACGTCCCCGGCCTGCCGGCGCAGGTGGGCGACCAGCTCGGGGGCGGACCCGTCGCCCGGCACGTCGCCGACCACCACGCACACGTCGCCGGCCGCACGTCCGGTCGGGCCGCCCGCGCCGCCGCGCCCACGGCGGGTGGCGCCCCAGCCGAGGGCGCTGGCGCGGGAGAGCACCTCCGCGTCGGCGTCCCCGCGCACCACGCTGTCGACGACGAGGGCCTCGAGCCGCGCGTCCCACGCGCCGCGGAGCTCGGCGGCGCGGGCGTACACGCGGGCGGTCGCGAAGGCGAGCTCGCGGCCGTAGTGCAGCAGCGCCGCGTGCACCGCGCCGCTGTCGGTGCCGCCCAGGAGCAGGTCGAGGTGCTCCTCGACGACGTCGATGGCCAGGCGGACCAGGTCGACGGTCTGCTGCAGCGTGATGACGCCGGCCAGGGCCCGGGGCGCCGCCCCGAACACGGCCGTGGCCAGGGTGGTGTCGGCCGGCTCCGTCTCGCCGCCGGTGCGCCACCAGTCGACGAAGCTGCGGATACCGGCCTGGATGATGACGCCCACCCACGACCGGTCCTCCGCGGCCAGGTCCCGGAACCACGAGACGTCCGACTCCATCCGTCCCGTCGCGGCCGTGCTGAGCGTGCCGAGGCTGCGCAGCAGGACGTCCGCCGTGCGTACCCGCAGGTCGGCGTCGGCGTCGGTGACGGGGTCGGTGACGGGGTCGGTGGCAGAGTCGGGGTCGGCCATCCGGGCAGCATAGGGGTCGGCGGGATGGTTGAATCCGGCCGTGCCCGCGCGCTCCGCGGGTACCTGAGGCCAGCAGGACCGACGAGAGGGTGGGAGGACGCCGTGGGTGCCACGACCGTGCAGGTCGTCGAGGTCCACGGGCACCGTCGCGCCTACGTGCGGGCCGGCAGCGGCCCCGTGCTGCTCCTGCTGCACGGTCTCGGCTGCGACCGGACCACCTGGGAGCCCGTCGTGGAACGGCTCGCCGAGCGCCACACGGTGATCGCGCCCGACCTCCTGGGCCACGGTCTCTCCGACAAGCCCCGGGCCGACTACAGCGTCGGCGGGTACGCCAACGGCATGCGCGACCTGCTCACGGTGCTGGGCATCGACAAGGTCACCGTCGTCGGGCACAGCTTCGGCGGGGGAGTGGCGATGCAGTTCGCCTACCAGTTCCCCGAGCGCACCGAGCGGCTCGCGCTCGTCGCCTCCGGCGGCCTCGGCCCCGAGGTCACCCCGCTCATCCGCGCCGTCACCACGCCCGGCTACCACCAGGCGATGGGGGTCCTGAGCCTGCCGGGCCTGCGGCACGCCGTACGCGGGGGGCTCGGCGCCCTGGAGCGCCTGCCGCTCTCGGCGACCCGGGACCTCGGCGAGGTGGCGGACATCCTCGAGTCGTTCCGCGACCCGCGGGCCCGCGCGGCGATCCGGCACGTGGTGCGCGGCGTCGTCGACTGGCGCGGGCAGGTGGTGACGATGGCGGACCGGGCGTACCTGACCGCGGCCATGCCCATGTGCGTCGTGTGGGGTCGCGACGACCGCGTGATCCCCGTGCGCCACGCCGAGAACGCGGCCCGCCTGGCCCCGGCGGCGCGCGTCGAGGTGCTCGACGACGCGGGCCACTTCCCGCACAAGGACCACCCCGAGCGCTTCGCCGAGATCCTCACCGACTTCGTCGCCTCGACCCGACCGGCGACCTACAGCCGCGCCCGCTGGCGGCGCTACCTCGTCGACGGGCCGGTGGCGCCACCCGTCCAGGCCGAGGCGGGCCGAGCGCCCGTCCAGCCGGTCCCCGTCGCCCGCGTGCTGCGGCTGGTGCGCGGCGCCTGACGGGGCGCGCAGAACTTTTTCCGACGGGCCCGGAACATTCGGGCGCCGGGCTCCCTCTGAGTCTGTGAGTGCGTCGCTCCGGTGCGGTTGCGGAGCACAGCAGCACACCACCGACGCCCGACCGGGCAGCTACCCAGAGGAGTTCGAGATGACGCAGGAGCAGTTCGACATGAACGGTGACGGCTACACGGACGCGGTCACGGTGGACAACGACGGCGACGGTTCGGTCGAGACGGTCTACGCCGACCTGGACGGCGACGGCTACACCGACGCCGCGGCCTACGACACCGACGGCGACAACGTCGTCGACTACGTCGAGATGGACACCGACGGCGACGGCGTCGTCGACACCACCGCCTACGACGCCGACGGCGACGGCATCGTCGACACCGTCAGCATCACCGGGGAGGGCACCTACTCCTACGCCGCCCCCGAGGCGGCGGCCCCGGCCGAGCCGGCCGACCCCGCTGCCGCTCCGGCCACCCCCGGCGCGTACGAGTCGACCGAGTACGACTCCGACGGCGACGGCTACACGGACACCCGCGAGATCGACACCGACGGCGACGGCGTCGTCGACACGATCGAGATGGACACCGACGGCGACGGCTACGTCGACACGGTCGCCACCGACACGGACGGCGACGGCTACGTCGACACCGTCACCTACGACACCGACGGCGACGGAGTCGCGGACTACGCGACCTACGACACCGACGGCGACGGCGTGACCGACGTCCGGGAGTACGACGCCGACGGCGACGGCGTCATCGACACCGTCGAGTACGACTCGGACGGCGACGGCGTCATCGACACCGTCGAGTACGACTCCGACGGCGACGGCTACACCGACACGGTCGTGTCCTCGCCCGAGGACTCGGGCGACGGGTACGCCTCGGACAGCGCCGACGCCTGACGAGGGCGCGGAGCCGGCGGGCGCCGGGACGGTGAGTGCGGGGGTCTCACCGTTCCGGCGCCTCGTCGTGCAACGCGTCAGGGGGTCGGCGGGTCGGTGGGGGCAGCGGGGGTCGGATCAGTCCGCGAGCGCGGCCACGAGCTGGGCCCGCGCACGGTTCAGCCGGCTCTTGACCGTCTGCACGCCGACCCCCTGGTGCGCCGCGATCTCCTCGTACGTCAGGTCGGCCAGCTCGCGCAGCACGACCGCCTCGCGGAACTGCTCGGGCAGGGCGGCCAGCGCCCGCCGCACGCGGTCGGTGTCGGCGATCTGGTCGGCGTGGTCGCGCCGCGCGTCGCCGTCCTCGGGCAGCTCGTCGGGGGCGTACGCCCGCTCCCGCCGGCGCCGGGCGACCGCGAGCGCGGCGTTCGAGGCGATCCGGTAGAGCCAGGTGTCGAGACGGGCGTCGCCCCGGAACGTCGCGAGGTGCTGCCAGGCGGCCGTCAGCGCGTCCTGCAGGGCGTCCTCGGCGTCGTGGCGGTCGCCGGTCACGCGCAGGCACACCGACCAGAGCCGGTTGCGGCGCGGGGTGACGAGGGCGGCGAAGGCTGTCTCGTCCCCGCCGCGCGCACGCTCCAGCAGCTGCGCCTCGTCGAGGCTCTCGGCGACGGTCTCGGTCATTCCAGCCCTTCGCAGCGTTCGTCGGTGGGTGTGGTGCTGCTGCGGTGAGATGCCACCGCAGTGTGCCACGCGACACCTGCTACCCGTGAGGGCTGCGTCACAATCCTCGGCCGGGCACCCACGGCCGGTCGAGGGTGCGCGCGAGCTCGACTCCCAGACCCGCGTCGCGGCTGGTGAGGGTCAGCGAGCGGCCGGTGGGTGCGACCTCGCCGCCGACCTCCTGGGTCAGGGCCACCACGACGGAGCGGGCCGCGACGTCGCCGTGCGCGGCCGGGGCGAGGTGGTCGACGAGGTCGCGGGTCAGCACGAGCAGCGGGACGCTCGTGCGCAGGTGCCGGGTCGGCAGGAGCAGCACGTACGCCGGCAGCTCCGTGTCGGCGCCGCCGCTGCGGGCGCGGTGCCGGCCGCCGCCGAACAGGTACACGTCCAGCTCGGCGTCCCGCGTGCCCACGCGGGCCGAGACGCCCGCCCGCCGCGCCGGCAGGCGCGGGTCGCGCGCCGCGTTGAGCCGCTCGCGGAACGCCTCGCCCTCGCCGAAGCAGCCCCGGGCCTCCAGCGCCGCCAGCACCCCGGCCTGCTCGCGGCTCGCGGTGCGGGCCCGCAGGAAGCCCGCGCCGGACGCGGGGCCGGGCCGTGGCGCGGGCACGGTCACGGACACGCGCCCGGGGCTGCGCTCGATCCAGGGCGGCACGGGCACGGGCGGCACCGTCCAGGTCGGGTCCTCGAGCGCGCGACGACGCTCGGCCGCGGGCAGTCGCGACCAGCGCTGGACCACCGCGTACGCCCACGCCGGCCCACCGCCCTGCGCCGCCAGGAAGGAGCGGCGCCAGGCGGGTGCGTCGACGGCGGCGCGCCAGGCGGCCGAGCGACCGAACAGCTGACGCGCCGGCAGCACCGCGGAGTCGTCGTCGTCCGGCGCCGAGAAGGTCCGGGGCCGGCCGTCGGTCGGGGGCGTCGTGAGCAGCGCCGGGTGCCGGGCCACCTGCTCCAGCAGACCGGGCACGGCCAGCAGCGCGACCAGGGTGGCCGGCTGGTCGAGCAGCGCGCGCAGCTCCGGCGCGACGCCGGTCGCCGCCGCGAGGGACGGGTGGGCGGCGAGGAGCACGTCGGCGAGGTCCTGGCCGGCCGCGACCACGGGCGCGAGCGCCGGCCCCGACGGCCGGCCGCCCGGGTGGCCCAGGGGAGGACCGACCGGAGGGCCGGCAGGGGGGCCGCTGGGGGGACCGACCGGAGGGCCGCCGGGTGGAGCGGTGGGGCCCGCGGTAGGTCGCGGCGCCGCGCCGCGCGCAGCCGGCGGGGGAGCGGCGACCGGGCGCCCGGCAGGGGGTCCCGCAGGAGGTCCCGCCGGTGCGGGAAGACGCGGCCCGCGCGGGGGTGCGGAGGGGCGGGGAGGGGTCAGCGAGACCGGCTGGCCCGAGGGTGGCGCCAGCGTCGACCCGCGGCCGGTCGCCGGCGAGGCCTGCAGCCCGCGCAGCGTGACGAAGCGGCTGGCCTCCACGTCGGCGCGCTCGACCACCCGCAGCCGCGTCGCGCTGTGGGCGCCCAGGGCGACCACGAGGTGGGGCTCGGCCAGGTGGGCCGGGCGCCCGCCGAGCAGCTCCGCCGCCATCTGGTGCACCCAGCGCAGACGGGACGAGCCGCCGGTGAGGTAGAGGCCGTGGAGGTCCACGGACGCGACGCCCGCGGCGGCCACGCTGCGCTCGAGCAGGGCGCGGGCGCGCTCGGTCTCCGCGGCGATGATCTGGTTGAACTCGTCGATCGTGACCGTCACCGAGGTCGAGCGGCCGGCGGCGGAGACCGGGACGTCGGCGTACTCCCAGTCCGCGAGGCGGTGCTTCGCCTCGCGCACCGCGTCGTAGAGCGCGTGCAGGTCGGCGAGGTGCTCGCGCTCGTCGAGGGCGTCGTCGAGCTCCACCTCGCCCTGCGTGCGGACCTGCGCTCGCACCCACAGCGCGAAGACGTGGTCGACGGTCGCACCACCCAGGTCGTCGAGCCCGGCGTGCGCGGTGATCTCCAGGGGAGCGGCGGCCCGCGCGCGGTGGTGCAGCACCGCGACGTCGCAGGTGCCACCGCCGAAGTCGAGCACCGCGACCCGAGCGTCGTCCGGCAGCGTCGCCTCCTCGGCGAACCACGAGACGGCGGCGATCGGCTCGGAGACCAGCCGCACGGGGGCCCGGGACCCGGTGCGCCGCCACGCGGCCTCGAGCGCCTGGCGCCGCGGCCGCGCCCAGGTCTGCGGGTGGGTCAGCACCACCGCGTCGGGCTGCGTGCCGCCCGCCTCCGCGACCGCCCGCTCGAGCACGACCGACAGCGTGCGGGCCACGAGCGCCGTCACCTCGGTCTCGTCGTCGCCGAGGAGCACGGAGTCCTGCCCGAGCAGCAGCTTGGGCGAGGCGACGAAGAACTCCGGGGCGGAGCGGCGGCCGCGCAGCGCCGCCTCCCCGACCTGGATGCCACCGCTGGTCAGCAGCGCCGCCGAGGGCATCGTCTGCTCCTCGCCGAGCGTGACGGCGGCAGGGGGCCGACCGTCGTGGCGGATCGCGGCGGTGGTGTTGGTCGTGCCGTAGTCGACCGACAGCGTCCACCCCACCTGGCGTGCACCCCCTCGCTCAACCGCGGTCGTCGGAGCCCGCGGCCGTGCGGGTCACACCCGTGATCCTGCCACGCGCCGCGCAAGCAGCTGGTAGGACCTCGCGAGCACACGGGCGGCCTCGATCTCCGCGGGCACCACGGTGCGCGAGGCCTCGCCGACGGCGTACGCCGACGCCCGCCGCAGCGCGGTAGCCGCGTCCCCCCGGTCCCCTCGGCCCGCCTCCTCGCTGACGCGCGCGGGGTCGTCGACCACGGTCTCGAGCCGACGCAGCAGCGGCGAGGTGGGTGCGTGCGCCGACAGCAGGCGCAGCGCGCGCAGCTCGGCGAGCGGGTGCAGGTCGGGATCCAGCTGGGCGGCCTCGAGACGCGAGCGCGCGTCGTCGGGGTCGGGCAGCCGCGAGGCGAGCGTGCTGAGCACCGACAGCGCCCGGATGGCCTTGATGAGGTGGGCCCGGGGCAGCAGCTGGCGGCGCACCGCGTCGTCGACCGCGTCGACGCCGGACCGCTCGCCCAGCCACGTCCGCAGCGCCGCCGCGCCGGAGCCGGCGTGCTCGCGGCCGGCGACGACGCCGTAGGGGCCGACCGCCTCCCACAGGGTCGTCATCTCGGCCTCGCTCACGCCCTCGGGCGGGCCGACCTGACGCCACAGCTGGAGCAGGACCGGGTCCGCCTCCGCGAGCTGGCGCAACGAGCGGGTGAGCGACTCGCTGACCAGGCCGGTCCGCGCCGTCTGCGCCATCAGGCCGGAGACGGGCACGACCGCGGAGAAGTCGGTGGGGTGCTCGACGGCGATGCGCTGGGCGACCTCGGCCGCGATGGCGAACGGGTCGCCGCCGGACAGGTCGCCGCTGCCGAACAGGTCCGCCTGGGTCAGCACGCACAGGGCGTTGACGGCCGTCGCGGCCAGCGACCCCGAGGCGCGGTGGAAGTCGCGCAGGAACTCGAAGTCGTCCTGGCGCTCGGCCTCGCGGATCGCGAACAGCAGCGCGTCGGCGTCGCCCGCGGCGGCCGTCGAGGACCCGTCGCCCAGCAGCGCCCGGCGCGTGGCGTCCTCGTTCTCGGAGGTCAACGTGGCCAGGCCGGGCGTGTCGATGAGCGTCAGGTCGCGCAGCGCACCGGCCTGCAGGTGCACGACGATGCGCCGGACCTCGGCCACCGGCACGTCGAGCCCCGCCGGCACGGCGCCGTTCTCGAGGAACAGCGGGCGCGTCGACCCGTCACGCAGGTGCACCTCCGCGCGGTCGGGGGAGCCGTAGGTGTACCAGGTGACGACCTGCGTGCACTCGCCCGCGGCGGTGGGCGCCACCCGGCGGCCCACCAACGCGTTGACGAGCGTCGACTTGCCCGCCTTCACCCGGCCGACGACCGCGACGCGCAACGGGGCGTGCAGCGTCTCGCGCACCGCCTCGAACGGCGCGCGCTCGGCCGCGGGCAGGGGGCGGGCGAGGTCCTCGCAGAGCCGGTCGACGACCTCGAGGACCCGGCGGCGGTCGGCGACGCTCACGCGTCGTAGCCGTCGTAGCCGTCGTAGCCGTCGTAGCCGTCGTGGGCGCCGTCGTACGCGTCGTGGTGGTCGTGCGCGTCGTCGTACGCCGTGTCCGTCCCGTCGGCTCCCTCGGCCCCCGCGCCCGCGGCGTCCGCCACGGCGGCGTCGAGGTCGTCGAGGTCGAGCTCGTCCTCCACGAACGTCAGCACGTCGTCGGCCGTGGTGCCGCCAGTCCCGTCGGTCCCGTCCGCCCCGGCCGCCCCGGCCGCCCCGTCCGCCCCGTCCGCCCCGTCCAGATCGGGCTCGGTCACCTCGAGCACGTCGACCACGCCGTCCTCGCCGGTCACGTCGGTCACGTCGGCGACGTCGGTGGGCAGCAGGTCCGTCAGCGCCTCGGCGTCGAGGTCGGCCGCGAACGCCTCGGACAGCGCCGCGTCCCACACCTCGGCCGGGGCCTCGTCGAGCAGGGCGTCGACGAGGCCGGTGACGGCGCCGGGGTCGGTCTCGTTCTCGCTCATGTCAGCTCCGCTCTCTCCCGCCGGAGGGCCTCGAGCTCCTCCAGCACCGTTGCTCGTCGAGCGGCCACGGTGTCGCGGCGGCGCCGCGCCTCCGCCCTGGCCTGCTCCTGCTCGGCCTGCGAGCGCGCCGACTGCGCCTCGCTGGCCTTGATCATCCCGTCCAGCTCGCCGATGCAGGACTTCAGGTGGTCCTCCATGGCGACGTACAACTCCGGGCGTACCTCGCGGATCACCGCGTCGACGCTGGTGGTGAGCTCGCGGCGCAGCGTGTTGACGTTGTCGTTGAGGATCGCGTTCAGCTGTTGCTGGCCCTCGCGCATGCCGCGGAAGCCGATGTTGAGCGTCAGCCAGCCGCCGGCGATGAGGATGCCGATCGGCCCGCCGAGCCCGACGAGCGCGGCGACGTTGGCCCCGAGGAACGCGGTGGTGGCGACCGACGGGTCGAACTTGGAGCTGGTCGTGGCGGCCGTGCGGGTGCGGACGCGGCTCAGGCCCCCGCCCAGCCGGATCGGCGCCGCGAAGCGGCCCTGGGGGCGGGCGTCCAGGCTGCCGAAGGCGTCGGCGACCACGCGCTTGACCCCGGCGTCCAGGACGCGCCGGACGTGCTCGACGAGCACGGCCAGCTCGGCCTCGAGGTTCGCGGCGAACTGCTGCTGCGCGCCCTTGGACCCCGCGCCGCGGCGCTTCGAGATGGTCGCGCTGATCCGTGTGACCACGTCGTCGGCGCCCTTGTTGAGGACGTCGAGGGTTGCGTGCCGCACCCGGCCGAGGTCGCGCTCGAGCTCGAGCCGGGAGGTGCGCAGGTCGTGGCGCAGCTCGGCGAGCCGCTCCCGCTCGGTGACCATGGCGTCCACGACGTCGGGGTCGGCGCCCTCGAGCAGCGCCACGTCGCGCTCCGCCACCTCGAGCGCGGCGCCCAGGCCGTCCGCGCAGCCCTCGAGGGCGTGCACGATGCGGGCCCGCGACGCGTCGCCGACCCGCTCGGTGACGACCTCGGCGAGCCGCGCCATCCCCGAGGCCTCCAGCAGCTTCGCGGCGACGGCCTCCGGGTGGGCGGCCGCCTGGACGGCGAACGTGGCGGCGACCGGCACGATCGGGGCGTCGGCGAGCCGGGGAGCGTGGGTCTGCAGCAGCTGCCGGTTCTCCGCCAGCACGGCCTCCCACGTCGTGGGGTTGCGGTCGGTGCGGCTGAGCACGAACACGACGGAGGCGGAGCCCGCGGCCACCTCGCGCACGAAGTCGAGCTCCGGCGCCGTGAGGACCTGCCCGCCGTCCGAGACGAACAGCATCAGCGAGGCGTGCTGCACGGCGGCGCGGGCGCGCCGCCCGTGCACCGCTCGCAGTCCGCCGACCCCGGGGGTGTCGAAGACCGTGACGCCGGGCAGCCAGCGCGACTCGACCGCGATCCGCACGCCGACGGGCGGCGCGCCGTCTCCGGTGGTCGCCGGCTCCGTGACGGGTACGCCCGCGTGCCCGGCGTCGCGGGGGTCCGCCTCGACCGCGAGGCTGGCCAGGGCCTCCTCGCGGGGGGCGTCACGGTGCGAGCCGTCGGCGAGCTCCACGCGGGCCGTGCCCGCCGGGAGGTCGTCGCTGGGCGGGACGACGGCGATCACCCCGGTGGTGATGACCTCGGCCGCGGTGGGGGAGACGTCGGTGCCCGTGAGGGCGTTGACCAGCGTGCTCTTGCCGCGCTTGACCTCGCCCACGACGACGACCGAGGGCGGCGGCGGCACGGCGCTGACCGGTGTCATCGCGACGGCGACGTCGTCGTGCATGCCCAGCTTCTGCAGCAGGCCGACGGCGCCACCGAGGGCCTGCTTCTGCGACGGCGTCATCCGCACGCGGATGGGGAACTCGCGCGTGGACGCGCCGCCGGTCGCGGGCGTCTTGGTGGTCGGCACGGTGCTCACGGAAGGTCAGATGCACGCAGGGCCGCGGATGTTCCCGCGACGGCCGACGAATTTCTCGTCGGCCGCCGGCGGGAGCCTCCGCGGCCCCGTGACGTGGGTCGGTGTCGACGCCTCAGGCGTCGCCACCCTCCTGCTTGACGTCCTTCATGGACGTCGGGTCGTCGATCTTGTACTGGTCGAACGCCTTCTGCACCAGCGCCGGGTCGATCTCGCCGGCGTCGGCGAGGGACTGCAGCGCCGCGACCACGACCGACTGGGCGTCGATGTGGAAGAACCGGCGGGCCGACGGACGGGTGTCGGCGAAGCCGAAGCCGTCCGCGCCGAGGACGCGGTAGTCCTCGGGCACCCAGCGCGCGATCTGCAGCGGCACCGCGGCCATGTAGTCGGACACCGCCAGCACGGGACCGCTGGACCCGGCGAGCTTGTCGGCCACGTAGGCCGTGCGCGGCTTCTCGCCCGGGTTGAGCAGGTTCCACTCCTCGGCGGCGACGCCGTCGCGGGCCAGCTCGTTCCACGAGGTGACCGACCAGGTGTCGGCGGCCACGCCCCACTCCTCGGCGAGCAGGCGCTGCGCCTCGGCGATCCACGGGAAGCCGACGCCGGAGGCGAGCAGCCGCACGCGCGGGCCCTCCTTGTCCGACACGGAGACCCTGTGGATGCCCTTGAGCAGACCCTCGACGTCGACGTCCTCGGGCTCGGCGGGCTGCGCCACCGGCTCGTTGTAGACCGTCATGTAGAAGATGACGTTCTCGCCCTCGGGGTGCGCCTCGCTCGAGCCGTACATGCGCTCCAGGCCCGAGCGCATGATGTGCCCGACCTCGTAGGCGAACGCCGGGTCGTAGTGCACGACCGCGGGGTTGGTGGCGGCCAGCAGCGGAGAGTGCCCGTCGGCGTGCTGCAGGCCCTCGCCGGTCAGCGTGGTGCGACCCGCGGTCGCGCCGACGAGGAAGCCGCGCGAGAGCTGGTCGGCCATCGCCCAGATCGAGTCGCCGGTGCGCTGGAACCCGAACATCGAGTAGAAGATGTAGAACGGGATCATGTGCTCGCCGTGGGTGCTGTACGCCGAGCCCGCGGCCGTCGCGGAGGCCATGGCGCCCGCCTCGGAGATGCCCTCGTGGAGCAGCTGCCCCGAGGTCGACTCCTTGTAGGCCAGCAGCATGTTGCGGTCGACGGACTCGTAGGTCTGGCCCATCGGGTTGTAGACCTTGGCGCTCGGGAACATCGAGTCCATGCCGAAGGTGCGGTACTCGTCCGGCGCGATCGGGACGATGCGCTGACCGATCTCCGGGTCGCGCATCCAGTCGCGCAGCAGGCGGACGGCGGCCATGGTCGTGGCGACCTTGTTCTTGCCGGCGCCCTTCTTCAGGTCCGCGTAGACCTTGTCGCCGGGCAGCTTCAGCATCGTGGAGCGGTTGACGCGCTTCGGCAGCGAACCGCCGAGCTGCTTGCGCCGCTCCATCATGTACTCCATCTCGGGCGAGTCGGCGGCCGGGCGGAAGAACGGCGCGGCACCGGTCTGCTCGTAGGACAGGTCAAGGTCGCGGTCCGAGATCGGCAGGTAGAGGCGGTCGCGGAAGCGCTTCACGTCCTCCTGCGTCAGCTTCTTCATCTGGTGCGTGGCGTTCTTGCCCTCGAGGGCGTCGATCGTCCAGCCCTTGATGGTCTGCGCCAGGATCACGGTCGGCTGGCCCGTGTGCTTCGTGGCCGCGTCGAACGCCGCGTACACCTTGCGGTAGTCGTGGCCGCCGCGGGGCAGCTTGCGGATCTGCTCGTCCGACATGTGCTCGACCATCGCGCGCAGGCGCTGGTCGCCGCCGAAGAAGCTGTTGCGGATGTAGTCACCGGTCTCGACGGAGTACGTCTGGAACGCACCGTCGGGGGTGCTGTTCATCTTGTTGACCAGCACGCCGTCGACGTCGCGGGCGAGGAGCTGGTCCCACTCGCGGCCCCAGACGACCTTGATGACGTTCCAGCCGGCGCCGCGGAAGTTGGACTCCAGCTCCTGGATGATCTTGCCGTTGCCCGTGACGGGGCCGTCGAGCTGCTGCAGGTTGCAGTTGATGACCCAGGTCAGGTTGTCGAGCTCCTCGCGGGCGGCGACGCGGATCGCGCCCAGCGACTCGGGCTCGGCCATCTCGCCGTCGCCGAGGAACGCCCACACGCGCTGCGCGCTGGTGTCCTTGACGCCGCGGTTGTGCAGGTAGCGGTTGAAGCGGGCCTGGTAGATGGACCCGATGGCCGTGAGGCCCATGGAGACCGTGGGGAACTCCCAGAACTCCGGCATGAGGCGGGGGTGCGGGTAGGACGACAGGCCGGCCCCGACGCCGTGCTGCACCTCCTGGCGGAAGCGGTAGAGCTGGTCCTCGTCCAGGCGGCCCTCGAGGAACGCGCGGGCGTACACGCCGGGGGAGGCGTGGCCCTGGATGTAGATCTGGTCGCCCATGCCCTCCGCGTCCTTGCCGCGGAAGAAGTGGTTGAAGCCGACCTCGTAGAGGCTCGCGGACGACTGGTAGGTCGCGATGTGGCCACCGACCTCGAGGCCCTTGCGGTTGGCGCTCGAGACCATGACCGCCGCGTTCCAGCGGATGTAGGCCCGGATCCGGCGCTCGATCTCCTCGTCGCCGGGGAACCAGGGCTCGCGCTCCGGCGGGATCGTGTTGATGTAGTCCGTCGAGCGCAGGCCGGGCACGCCGACCTGCTTCTCGCGGGCCCGCTCCAGCAGGCGCAGCATCAGGTAGCGGGCTCGGTCACGCCCACGGTCGTCGATCAGGGAGTCGAAGGAGTCGAGCCACTCGCTGGTCTCGTCCGGGTCGATGTCGGGCAACTGGGTCGGCAGGCCCTCGTGGATCACGGACGGGGATGAGGCTCGCGACTGGCTGGATCGGGGTGTCGGGTCAGCGGTCACATCGGCCATCGTCGCACGTGCCGGAGCGTCACGAAATCTACCCGTCAGTACGCGGTCGGGCGCCGTGCCCGGGGGAACCGGGCCCGGACTTTGAGGGCGAACGGGTTGCGGACCGTGGGGAAACCCGCTGGACTACGACGCACCCCGCGGACCAGCGGGACCAGAGCACGACCGGACAGAGTTGGAGGGGCACGTTGAGCGCGACCTCGGGTGGCGGTTCCACCCAGACCGTCGGTGCGGCCGGAGCGGCCGACCGGCTCGGACTGACCAAGGGAATGGTCGTCCAGGAGCTCGGCTGGGACGAGGACACCGACGACGAGCTGCGTGCCGCCGTCGAGGAGGCCCTCGACGCCGACCTCGTGGACGGTGACCACGGCAACGTGGTGGACGCGGTGCTGCTGTGGTGGCGCGCCGACGACGGCGACCTGGTGGACGGCCTGGTCGACGCCCTGACGGACCTCGTGGGCGGCGGCGCCATCTGGCTCCTCACCCCGAAGGTGGGTCGTCCGGGCGCCGTGGACCCGGCCGACGTCGCGGAGGCGGCGCCTGTGGCAGGTCTGCAGCAGACGACGAGCGCCCCGGTGAGCAAGGACTGGTCGGCCACCCGCCTCGTGGCGCCGAAGCACCCCTGAGCGGGTCGCGAGCCCCGACCCCCGGCTCGGGCACCTCGGGCGTGAGTTGTAACTCGATGTGACACCAAGTGTTCACTGACGGCTCCCTCCTCGCTACTGTGGGCGCGGAACCCCGCCCCCGAGGAGGAGAGTCGTCGATGGCTGCGTGGAAGACGAAGGTGTCCGAGGCGGGCGTGAGCCTGCGGGTCCTCGTGGGGTCCGGGATCGTCCGGCCCTACCCGCCGCAGGTGCTGGCGCGGATGCTCGGCACCCTGCGGGCGTGGGGCACCAGCCCCGCCGGCGGCTTCCGGACGCTCGCGCTGCGCGCCCCCGACGACGTCGGCATCGTCGACGAGCGGGGTGAGCTGACCTGGTCCGAGCTGCACCGTCGCACCAACGCCCTGGCCGCCTCGCTGCGCGAGCGCGGGGTCGGCGAGGGCGACGGCGTGGCCGTGATGTGCCGCAACCACCGCGGCTTCGTCGAGGCATCCATCGCCGTCAGCAAGCTCGGCGCGGACGTGCTCTACCTCAACACCGCCTTCGCGGGACCGCAGCTCGTCGACGTGCTGGAGCGCGAGGCCCCGCGGCTCGTGGTGCACGACGAGGAGTTCACCGACCTGCTCGCCGAGGCCGGCGTGGCGGAGCGCGTCCTCGCCTGGACCGACTCCGAGCCGCACGGCGAGGACGCCCCGGCGACGCTGGAGCGGCTGATCGCCTCCGGCTCCACCGAGGAGCTGCAGGCCCCCTCCCGGGAGGGGCGCACCATCATCCTCACCTCCGGCACCACGGGGACGCCGAAGGGTGCACCGCGCCCGCAGGGCGGCATCCCCGCCGCCGTCAGCCTCCTCTCGCGCATGCCGCTGCGCACCGGGTGGCGCTGCTACGTCGCCGCGCCCCTCTTCCACACCTGGGGGTTCGCCCACTACCAGCTCGCGATGCTGCTGGGCACGACCCTGGTGCTGCGCCGACGCTTCGACCCGGCCGAGGCGCTCGAGGTGCTGCGGCAGGAGCGCTGCCAGTCGTTCGTCGTCATCCCCGTGATGCTCCAGCGCATCCTGGCCCTCGGTGACGCGAGGCTGGAGGGCGTACGCCTCGACGACCTCGAGGTGGTCGCGTCGTCCGGCTCGGCGCTGCCGGGCGACCTGGCCCTCACCTGGATGGACCGGTTCGGCGACAACCTGTGGAGCACCTACGGCTCGACCGAGGTGGCGTGGGCCAGCATCGCCGACCCGGCCGACCTGCGGGAGGCACCGGGCTCCGCGGGCCGGCTGCCGCACGCGACCGTCGTCAAGATCCTCGACGAGCAGGGCCGGCCCGTGGCCGACGGCGACCCGGGGCGCATCTTCGTGGGCAACGACCTGCAGATCGAGGGCTACACCGGCGGCGGCGCCAAGGAGGTCGTCGACGGGCTGATGTCGTCCGGCGACGTCGGCCGCTTCGGCAGCGACGGCCGGCTCTACGTCGAGGGCCGCGACGACGAGATGATCGTGTCGGGCGGCGAGAACGTCTTCCCCCGGGAGGTCGAGGACTGCCTCGCCCGGCACGCCGGCGTGGCCGACGTCGCCGCGGTGGGCGTGGACGACGACGACTTCGGCCGGCGGCTGCGGGCGTACGTCGTGCGGGTCGACGGCGGCGACGTCGACGAGGAGGACCTGCGCTCGTGGGTCAAGCAGAACCTCGCGCGCTACAAGGTGCCCCGCGACATCGTCTTCCTCGACGAGCTGCCCCGCAACGCCACCGGCAAGGTCCTCAAGCGCGAGCTGGACCGCGACTGAGCGTGGCGGGCGGGGGGCGCCGGGGACGACGGGCGGAGGCGGTACGCCGTGGGCCGGGGTGCGAGGATGCGTCCATGTCCGAATCCCTGGCGACCGTGACCCCGCCCGGCGTACCGGTCGGAGTCCCCGCGCCCGACCTCGCGCTGCGGGACCAGTTCGGCCAGACGGTGCGGCTCTCCGACTTCCGCGACCGCAAGGCGGTCGCCCTGATGTTCCTGCCGTTCGCGTTCTCGGGCGTGTGCACCGGCGAGCTCGGCGCCGTCCAGGCGCGGGTCGCGGAGTTCCTGACGTTCGACACCGAGCTGCTGGTCGTCTCCTGCGACCCGGTGTACGCCCTGCGTGCCTTCGCCGACCGCGACGGCCTGACGGTGCCGCTGCTGTCGGACTTCTGGCCGCACGGCGAGGTCGCGAGGGCCTACGGGGTGTTCGACGCGGAGCGGGGGTGCCCGAGCCGCTCGTCCTACGTCGTCGACCGCGCGGGCCGGGTCAGCTGGTCGGTGCACAACGAGATGGCGGCGGGTCGCGACCTCGACGCGCACCTGATGGCGCTGCGCGCCGCGCTCAGCGACTGACCGTCGGCCCGATCCACAGCCGGCCCCCCTGGTCCAGACCAGGGTCCGGGATGTGAGACATGGGACGCGGGTCGTGGCAGGTCGTCACCCGCCTGTTGCAGAATCTTCATGTCGCGCCGCTGGTGACCCGAGACGCCAGCGGCGCGACTTCTGCATTTCCGGCCTCGACGCCGGCCGCCGAGCCGCGCTGTCGTAGGGTGAGCGCCGCCGAGGGCGAATAGCTCAGCTGGTCAGAGCGTCCGGTTTACACCCGGAAGGTCGGGGGTTCGAGCCCCTCTTCGCCCACCCTCCCCGCCGACCCCGAGCCGACCCCGTCCCGTGGCAGCGCGGGCCGCCGGCGCGTGAGAGGGCTCTCATCGTCCGCTCACCCGTGCCTCACCGCGGGGACGCACCGTTCGGATCACATCCGAACGACGCGTGAAGGAGCTCGACCATGTTGATGAAGGTGATCCTGCCGGGCATCGTCGCCCTGCTCGGCGTGGTGGGCGCCGCGCTGCTGGCCCTGCCCTCCGTCGGCGGCCCCGACGTCAGCCCGGCCGACGCGCGGCCGGCCGCCTCCTCGAGCCAGGCGACCGACGACACCGACGACACCGACGACGGGTCGACCCCGGAGCCGACCCCGGAACCCACGACGGAGCCGACCAGCCCCGCGACCTCCGCCCCGACGGCCGCTCCCAGCACGGCGCCCAGCACGCCCGCTCCTGCCGCTCCTGCGGCGCCGCGTGGCGGCGGCCAGGACGACGGCCAGGACGACGACCGGGGCGACGACCGCGCGACCGCGCCGCGGCCCCCGAGCACCCCGGCGACACGACCCGCACCGGCGCCGGCGCCTGCGCCCGCTCCGGCGCCGTCCCGCGACGACGATGACGACCGCTGGGACGACGACCACGACGACCGGGACGACGATGACGACGACCGGGACGACGACTCGGACGACGACGACGGCGACGACGACTGAGCCCGCGGCCGGCCCGCCCGGCCCGGCCCGCTCCGGACGCCCTGTCCGACCCCTCGGGGTCGGGCGGGGCGTCAGCCGTTGTAGCGGTAGCCCATGCCACGCACCGTCTGGATGGTCGAGGCGCCGAACTTCTTGCGCAGGTAGCCGACGTAGACGTCGACGACGTTCGAGGAGGGGTCGAAGTCGAGACCCCACACCTTGTCGAGCAGCTGCTCGCGCGAGAGCACCTGCCCGGAGTTGCGCAGGAACATCTCCGCGAGCGTGAACTCGCGGGCCGAGAGCTCGTGCGTGCGCCCCGACACCGTGGCCCTGCGGCTGCGCAGGTCGAGCCGGACGGCACCCACGTCGAGGACGGTGGCCGCGGTCGGGTCGCCGCCGCCCTGGGCGGTGCGCAGCCGCGCGCGGACCCGGGCCTGCAGCTCGGCGAAGCGGAACGGCTTCGGCATGTAGTCGTCGGCACCGCCGTCGAAGGCCGAGACGGTGTCGGCGGCCGAGTCGCGGGCCGTCAGCACGATCACGGGCATCCTCGAGCCCTGCGACCGGAGCTGGTCCAGGACGCCGTAGCCGTCGAGGCGCGGCAGGCCGATGTCGAGGACCATCAGGTCGAACGAGCCGCTGAGGGCGTGGTCGAGCCCGTCGAGCCCGTCCGCCACCACGGTCACGGAGTGGCCGTCGGCCCGCAGGCCCTTGGCGACGAAGGAGGCGATGCGCTCCTCGTCCTCGACGATCAGGATGCTGGCCACGGGCGTGTGGGGTCCTCTCCGGGCTGGTCGGGCTGGTCGGGCTGGACGTGATGATCGGCCGGCGCGCTGGGGGTGCCGGTCGTCGGGGGCAGGGCGGGCAGGCCGATCACGAAGCGAGCGCCCGGCGGGTCGGCCTGCTCGACGTGGATGGTGCCGTCGTGGGCGGCGACGATGGCCGACACGATCGACAGGCCGAGCCCGAAGCCGTCGTCGTCGGGCGCCACCTCGCTGCGACCGAACCGTTCGAAGATCCGCTCGCGGTCGGCCTCGGGCACGCCGGGGCCGGTGTCGCGGACCCACAGGCGTACCCGCCCCGGCGCCGGGGCGTCGTAGCCGATCGCGACCACGTCGCCCTCGCGCGTGTGCTTCACGGCGTTGCCGCACAGCTGCAGCAGCGCCTGGGTGAGGCGCTGCTCGTCGGCCGTGAGGAGCCGGCGCGGGCGCTCGGGCGGCACCTCGAGCGTCCAGCGCCGCTCGCCCAGCGCCCGCGCCTTGGCCAGCACGCCGGGCAGCAGGTCGGCGACCTCGACGGGACGCAGCGAGAGGAAGTCCGGCCGGTCGCTCTTGGCCAGCAGCAGCAGGTCCTCGACCAGGCGCGACATGCGGTCGACCTCGTCGAGCAGCAGGTCGCGGGTCTCGGCGGCCTCCGGCCCGTCGACCTCCAGCAGCTCCAGGTGCCCGCCGAGGATCGTGAGGGGCGTGCGCAGCTCGTGCCCGGCGTCGTCGAGGAACTGCCGCTGGCCGACGAACGCGTTCTCGATCCGGTCGAGCATGCCGTTGACCGTCCGGGTCAGCGCCGTGATGTCGTCGTTGCCGGTCTCGGGCACGCGGCGCGTCAGGTCCGTCTCGCTGATCTCCTCGGCGCTGCGGCGCAGCACCCGCAGCGGCCGCAGGAGGCGGCCCGACTGGACGGCGGCGACCCCGACCACGAGCAGCAGGGCGACCGCGGCGACGACCGCGTAGGTCCGGATGGTCTCGACGAGCTGCCGGTCGGCGACGTCGACGTAGGAGACGACGACGAGGGCGCCGGACTGGATGCTCCCGTCGGGAGCTGCGGCCGAGGCGGGTTGCACCGTGAGGAAGAGGTCGAGACCGTCCACGGTGACCTCGACGTAGCCACCGCCCTCGACGAGCGGTCGGACGGCGTCGGCGAACTCGTCGGCCGCGGCCACCTCGTCCCGGTCGCCGTCGAGGTCCTGGCGCACCTCCACGCCGTCGTCCCACCAGCCGACCAGGAGCTCGTCCTCCGTCGGCACGTTGCTCTGCACGTAGCCGAACAGCAGGTCCGCCACCCCGGTGAACGCCTCCCCGGTCTCGGGGTCGGGAGCCGTGCTGTAGGGGCCGGGGGACCTGGCCAACTGGCGGAACTCGGCCAGCTCCTGGTCGATGTTGGCGATGCGGGCGACCTCGATGCGCCGCTCCTCGATGAGGTAGAAGCTCGTCCCGGCGCCGGCGAGGGCCAGCGCGACGAGCACCGCCACCGTCGTCGTGATCCGCAGGCGCACCGAGGCCCCCGTCCGCGGGCCGGCGGGCCGGGGGCGACGGGGGCGGCGCGCGCGGTCGGGAACGGCGGGCGCGTCGGTCGAGGCGGGGAGCGGGGCGCTCAGTCGTCGTCCCCGTCGTCGGAGTCGTCCGAGTCGTCGTCGACCTCGTGGTCGTCGTCATCGTCGTCGTCATCGTCGCCGGTCACCGGGGGCGGCGCCGGCGTCACCGTGCGGGGCGCCGAGCCGGAACCGCCGGACCCGGAACCGCCCGACCCGCCGGAGCCGCCGGAGCCGCCGGAGCCGCCGGACCCGCCGGGCTGCGTCGTCGGGTCGGTGGTCGGGCCGCTCGTGGGCTCGGACGAGGTGGGAGCGGGCGTGGTCGGCTCCGAGGTCGGGGTGACCGCCGGACCGACGTCGGGGGTGCGCGACTCCGAGGCGAGGGCGTGGATGCCGAAGCCGCCGACGACGACTCCGACGACGACTCCGAGCAGGACCTTCAACACGTTCGACATGGCGGGGACGATCCTGCCGCACCGCCATCGGAGCCACCAGGTTCATGAGAGGACCCTCATCCGGGGCTCGGGCAGGAGACCGGGCAACGCTGCCGCAACGGGGGCGTGCCTAGAGTGGCCGCCGTCACACATCGATCCCTGCGAGGAGGCACCCGTGATCGTCCCGTTGAGCGTGCGCGACTTCATCGACCGCGCGGCCGTCGTCTACGGCGACCGCACCGGCGTCGTGGACGAGCCGCAGCAGCCCGCCGCCTCCCTGGGCGAGGTGACGTACGCCGACATGCACGCGCTGGCCCGGCGCCAGGCCGCGCACCTCGACACGCTGGGCATCGGGGTCGGGGAGCGCGTGGCCGTCGTGTCGCACAACAGCGCTCGGCTGCTCACCTCGTTCTTCGGGGTCGCGGGCCACGGCCGGGTGCTGGTGCCGGTGAACTTCCGCCTGCGCCCCGACGAGGTCCGCTACATCGTCGAGCACTCGGGGGCGCGGGTGCTCTACGTCGACCCGGAGCTCGACGAGGCGCTGGCCGACGTGCCCTGCGAGCACCGCTTCGTGCTGGGCCGCGACGAGCACCTCTACGCGCCGGAGGGCACCGAGCCCCGCGAGTGGGAGCCCGACGAGAACGCGACGGCGTGCATCAACTACACGTCCGGCACGACGGCGCGGCCGAAGGGCGTGCAGATCACCCATCGCAACATCTGGCTCAACGCCACCACGTTCGCGCTGCACGCCGGCGTCACCGACCGCGACGTCTACCTGCACACGCTGCCGATGTTCCACGCCAACGGCTGGGGCATGCCGTTCGCGGCGGCCGGCCTGGGCGTCACGCAGGTCGTCCTGCGGAAGGTGGACGGCGCCGAGATCCTGCGCCGGGTCGAGGAGCACGGGGTGACCTACCTGTGCGCGGCCCCGGCGGTGATCGCCGCGGTGCTCGAGGCGGCGCAGCAGTGGGACGGCGAGGTGCCGGGCCGCGACCGCGTGCGGATCATCGTGGCGGGCGCGCCGCCGCCCACCCGCACGGTCGCGCGGGTCGAGGAGGAGCTGGGCTGGGAGTTCATCCAGATCTACGGCCTCACCGAGACCTCCCCGCTCATCACCGTGAACCGCAGCCGGGCCGAGTGGGACCACCTGGACGCCGAGGAGCGGGCCGCGAGGCTCGTGCGCGCGGGTGCCCCGGCGCTGGGCGTGCGCGTGCGCACCGACGAGAACGGCGAGGTGCTCACCCGCTCCAACCACGTGCTGGAGGGCTACTGGGAGCAGCCCGAGGAGTCGGCGCGCTCGCTCGAGGGCGGCTGGTTCCGCACCGGTGACGGCGGCGTGGTGGGCGAGGACGGCTACCTGACGATCAGCGACCGCAAGAAGGACGTCATCATCACCGGCGGCGAGAACGTCTCCTCGATCGAGGTCGAGGACGCGCTCTTCTCGCACCCGGCGGTCGCCGAGGTGGCGGTGATCGGCGTGCCCAGCGAGAAGTGGGGCGAGACGATCAAGGCCCTCGTCGTGCTGGCGCCGGGGGAGCAGGCCGACGAGGCCACGCTCATCGCGTGGTGCAAGGAGCGCCTCGCCGGCTACAAGTCGCCCACCTCGGTCGAGATCCGAGACGAGCTGGCCCGCACCGCGACCGGCAAGCTGCAGAAGTTCAAGCTGCGCGCGCCGTACTGGGAGGGCCGCGACCGCCAGGTCAACTAGCGGTCGACGGGCGCTGCTGCGCCCGGTCCGACCGGCCCCGCGGCTGCCGATACGGTGGCGGGCATGACGACGTTGGGCGATGTGGTCGACCTGGTGCACGGATGGTTCCCTCCGGCGACGGCGGAGGACTGGGACGCGGTGGGGCTGGTCTACGGCGACCCGACGCGCACCGTGCGCAAGGTGATGTTCGCGGTGGACGTCGACGAGGCCGTCGCGGCCGAGGCCGCCGACTGGGGCGCCGACCTCCTGCTCGTGCACCACCCGCTCTTCCTGACGCCGGTCCACGGGTTCGCGGCGACGACGCCGAAGGGCCGTACGCTCGCGCGCCTCGCCGAGGCCGGGTGCGCGCTGCTGGTCGCCCACACCAACGCCGACCAGGCGGTCGGCGGGGTCTCCGAGGCGCTGGCCACCGCGCTGGGACTGACCGAGCAGGAGCCGATCGTCCCGGGGTCGGGCGAGCCCTACGACAAGGTCACCGTGATGGTGCCCACCGACGCGGCCGCGCCGGTGCGCGCGGCGATCGCGGAGGCGGGCGCGGGCGCCATCGGCCACTACGACCACTGCACCTTCTCCACCCCCGGCCGGGGTCGCTTCCGCCCCCTCGAGGGCGCCGAGCCGACGGTGGGGACCGTCGGCGACATCGCGATCGTCGACGAGGAGCGCGTCGAGGCCGTGCTGCCGCGGCGGCTGCGCCGACGCGTGGTGGCGGCCCTCGTCGCCGCCCACCCCTACGAGGAGCCGGCCTACGACGTCGTCGAGCTGGCCGACCCCCAGGCGCTGAGCAGCGGCACGGGCCGGGTGGGGGTCGTCGAGCGCACGACGCTGGGCGACTTCGCCCGCACGGTCGCCGACGCCCTGCCCGCGACGGCCGGCGGCGTCCGTGTCGCGGGCGACCCCGCGCGCTCCGTGCGCCGGATCGCCGTGTGCGGCGGGGCCGGCGACTTCCTGCTCGACCGGCTCGCCGGCAGCGACGTCGACGTCTACGTCACCAGCGACCTGCGCCACCACCGCGCGGCGGAGTTCGTCGCCGAGGGCGGCCCCGCGCTGGTCGACGTCGCGCACTGGGCCGCGGAGTCGACGTGGCTCCCGGTGGTCGCGGAGCGGCTGGTGGCCGCGCTCGGCGATAGGGTGGAGACCCGCGTGAGCGAGCTGCGCACCGACCCGTGGCAGTTCCGCGTCGACCCCACCGACCACTCCGAGAGGAGCGAGTGATCAAAGCCGATCCGTTCGCCCAGCTGAAGCTGCTCGACGTCCAGGCGCTGGACTCGCGTCTGGACCAGCTGCGCCACCAGCGCTCCCACCTGCCCGAGCTCACAGAGCTCGCGTCCCTGGCCGCCGAGCGGCGGGGCGTCGACGACGAGGCCCGGGACGCCCGGATCGCCGTCGACGACCTCAGCCGCGAGCAGGCCAAGGCCGAGGCCGACGCCGAGCAGGTGCGCGCCCGCCGTGCCCGCGACCAGCAGCGGCTCGACGCCGGCCTGGTCACCAACCCCAAGGACCTCGAGCGGATCCAGAGCGAGCTCGTCTCCCTCGAGCGCCGCATCGGCGTCCTGGAGGACGCGGAGCTCGAGGTGATGGAGCGTCTCGAGGAGGCGCAGGCCCGCCTGCGCAGCGCGGAGGAGCGCCTCGCGGGGTTCGACGCCCGCACGGGCGAGCTCGAGACCACGCGCGACCGCACGTGGGCCGACATCGACGAGCAGCTCGCCGCCGGCACCGCCGAGCGCGCCCCGCTGGTGGCCGACCTGCCGGCCGACCTGCTGGCCCTCTACGACAAGCTGCGCGCCCAGAAGGGCGGCATCGGCGCCGCCGAGCTGCGCCGCCGCGAGTGCGGAGGCTGCCGCCTCACGCTCGACAACGCCGAGCTGGCCGTGATCAAGCGCGCCGGCGTCGAGGACGTCGTGCGGTGCGAGGAGTGCTCGCGGATCCTCGTGCGGACGGGCGAGTCCGGCCTGTGACCCGACGCTGGTCCGCCGTCGTCGTCGAGGCGGACGGCGGGTCGCGCGGCAACCCCGGCCCGGCGGCGTACGGCGCACTCCTGCGCGACCCCGCGACGGGCGAGGTGATCGCCCACGACGGCGCGACGATCGGTCGCGCCACGAACAACGTCGCGGAGTACCGCGGCCTCATCGCCGGCCTGGAGCTGGCGCGGGAGTTCGCGCCCGACGCGGCCGTCGAGGTGCGCATGGACTCCAAGCTCGTCGTCGAGCAGATGGCGGGACGCTGGCGGATCAAGCACCCCGACATGCGCCCCCTCGCGCTCCGGGCGGGCGAGCTGGCCCCGTCGGACGTCCGGTACACCTGGGTCCCGCGGGCCGAGAACGCCGCCGCCGACCGGCTCGCCAACCAGGCGCTCGACGGCGAGCGGGAGGGCGTCGAGCTGCTGCTGGGCGACCCCGCGCCGGAGGCGCGCACGGGCGAGGTCCAGGGCGAGGTCCAGGGCGAGGTCCAGGGCGAGCTCGACCTCGCGGAGCAGGACGCCCGGTCGCAGCCGGCCACCGCGGCCCCTGCGGCCCCGGCCCTCGCGCCGGCCACGACGCTGGTGCTCGTGCGCCACGGCGTCACCGAGCACACCCGCGACAAGCGGTTCTCCGGCGGCCTGGCCGCGGCGAACCCCGGTCTCGTCGCGGAGGGCCGCGCCCAGGTGCGGGCCACGGCCGAGTGGCTGCGACCGCTCGGCGAGCAGGTCGCCGCCGTCGTCACGTCGCCGGTGCGGCGCGCGCACGAGTCGGCCGAGATCCTCGCCGCCGTGCTCGGCGTGCCGCTGCGCACGGAGCCCGGCCTGGCGGAGATGGAGTTCGGCGCCTGGGACGGGCTGACGTTCGCCGAGGCCCGGGAGCGCGACCGCTCCGGCCTCGACGACTGGCTGGGGTCCCTGGACGCCCGTGCCGGCGGCACGGGGGAGTCGTTCCGCGAGGTCGAGGCACGGGTGCGCGCCGGCCTGGGGCGCGTGCTGGAGGAGTACGCCGGGCGCACCGTCGTGGTCGTCTCCCACGTCACGCCGATCAAGGTGCTCGTCGCGCAGGCGCTGGACGCGCCGCTCGACGCGGTCTTCCGGATGGAGCTGGCGCCCGCGTCGGTCAGCGTCGTCGCGCACTACCCGCCGGCTCCCGGTGAGCAGCCGGACGCCGACGGCGCTGGCCGTGCGAGCCTGCGGCTGTTCAACGCCCGTCCCGGCGACGGTCCGCTGGGCTGAGCCGGGCCGTCAGGGCTGCTCCGGGCCGCCCTCCAGCAGCGTGCGCAGCCGCTCGAGGTCGCCGCGGACCGCGGCCACGTCGCGGTCGAGCTCGTCGTCGGTGAGGTCGCGCTGCCGCACCGTGAACAGCACCTCCGCGCCGTCGGGGTGGGCCAGCACCCGCAGCGGGTTGGCGAC
The DNA here is from genome assembly GCF_032378595.1 of Nocardioides imazamoxiresistens. Lineage (NCBI taxonomy): Bacteria > Bacillati > Actinomycetota > Actinomycetes > Propionibacteriales > Nocardioidaceae > Nocardioides > Nocardioides imazamoxiresistens. Next base: position 149,333 of record NZ_JAVYII010000009.1, on the reverse strand, counting down.
CACCTCGCCGGAGGGCAGGGTCACGTCGTGGTCGAGCACGCCGTAGGCGTTGGGCGGCGCGAACCGCACCCGCACCCGCCCCATCGGGGAGTCGACGACGATGTCGTCGTCCTCGTGGGTCAGCGCTCCGCTGGCCAGGCCGGCGGCCCAGCGCGGGAGGTTCTCGGGCGCGCGGGCGAAGGCGTACGCGTCCTCGGGCGAGCGGGCGACGACGACGCTGACGTGGATGCTCCTCACGTCGTCACCGTACGTCCGCGTCCGTCACAGGTCGCGGACGACGACGTCGAGCTCCGTGCCGCGGGCACCCGCGGCGCCCTCCTCGACGTCCCAGCCGAGGTCGCGCAGCTGCGTCGCGAAGGCACCCGGCGTGCGGGGCGTCCCGCCGTCGGCGAGCACGGCCCGCACGATGCGGCCCTTGGTCGCCTTGTTGAAGTGGCTGACCACCTTGCGGCGACCCTGGTGCTCGTGCAGGACCCGCACGGTCACCGTGCGGGCCGCGACGGGTCCCGACGGGCGCCAGAACGCGGCGTACGTGCCCGAGCGCAGGTCCACCAGCAGGCCCGTGCCGACGGCCTCGACGACGGCGGGACCCAGGTGGGTGCGCCAGTGGCCCGCCACGGAGCCCAGCCCGGGAAGCGTGACGTCGCCCGAGAGCCGGTAGGAGGGGATCCGGTCGGCGGGACGAACGATGCCGAACACCGAGGAGGTGACCGCGACCCGACCCAGGCGACGCCGGGCGGCGGCGTCGAGCGAGGCGAGGTCGAGCGCGTCGTAGAGCACGCCGGTGTAGATGGCCTCGGCGCGGGCGGTCGGTGCGGTGCGCAGCGTGGCGTTGCGCGCGGCGAGGTCGGTCTGCGTGGCGCCGAGGCCCAGCGTCGCGGCCGCCGCGTCGACGTCGGCGGCGCTGAGCGCGACGAGGGCGTCGAGCACCGCGCTGCGGGCGTCGGTGAGGGCGGGGGAGGAGAGGGAGGCGAGGTCGAGGGCCTTGCCGCGCGACGGCGCCGCCTTGCCCTCGCTCGGCGGCAGCAGGATGAGCACGGGGACCCACCCTAGGACGTCCGGGAGCCGCGTCGGCGGCGGCCCGTTCAGTACCCGCGGCCGGGATTCATGATCCCGTGCGGGTCGAACGCGGCGCGGACGCGGCGCATCAGCGCCTGCTCGGCCGCGCCGACCTGGCGGGCCACGTACGGCGCCTTGAGCACCCCGACGCCGTGCTCCCCGCTGACCGTGCCGTCGAGGGCCAGGGCCGCGTCGACGATCGCGTCGAAGCAGGCGCGGGCGGCCTCGGCGGCGCCCGGCGACGCCGGGTCGAAGACGATCGTCGGGTGCAGGTTGCCGTCGGCGGCGTGGCCGAACGTGCCGACCAGCACCCCGTGCGCCCGGGCCGCCGTCTCGATCGCGCCCAGCAGCTCGGGCAGGCGGTGCACCGGGACGCACACGTCGTCGAGCAGCACGGTGCCCTGGCGCTCGAGGGCCGTCAGGGCCACGCGGCGGGCCTCCATCAGCGCCCGGCCCTCCTCCTCGTCGTCGGAGTGCAGCACCTCCAGGGCGCCGTGGCGCTGCGCCAGCGCGGCGACGGCGGCGATCTCCGCCGCGGCGTCGGAGCCGTCGCACTGCACGAGCAGCGTCGGCGTCTCGTCGAGGCCCATCCGGGTCATGGCGTTGACGGCACGCACGGTGGTGGCGTCCATCAGCTCGACCGCCGAGGGGGTGGTCACCGTGCCGATCGCCAGGACGGCGTCGACCGCGGCCGCGGCGTCGCGGAAGGTCAGCACGGCGGTCGCCGTGCGGGCCGGGACCGGGAGCAGCCGCACCGTCGCCTCGACGACGACGCCGAGGGTGCCCTCGGACCCGACGAGGAGGCGGGTCAGGTCGAGCCCCACGACGTCCTTGCGGGTCGTGCGCCCCGTGCGTACCACCTCGCCGCCGGGCAGGACCACCGTCAGCGCCAGGGCGTGGTCGGCGGTGACGCCGTACTTCGCGCAGCACATGCCGCCCGCGTTGGTGGCGAGGTTGCCGCCGATCGAGGAGTACGCGCGGCTGCCCGGGTCGGGGGCGTAGAAAAGCCCGTGGGCGCGGGCGGCCGTGTCGAGGTCGAGGTTGACGACCCCCGGCCCCACGGTCGCGGTGCGAGCGACGGGGTCCACGCTCAGGGCGTCCAGGCCGCTGACGTCGAGGACGAGGCCGTCGTCGACCGCGTTGGCGGCGCCCGCGAGCCCGCTGCCCGCGCCGCGGGTCACGACCGGCACGCGGTGCTCGTCGGCCAGGCGCAGGACGGCGACCACGTCGTCCACCCCCGCGGCCCGCACCACCGCGAGCGGGCGGCCGGCGTCGGCGACCAGGCACTGGTCGCGGCGGTACGCCTCCGTGCTGGCCGGGTCGGTCAGCACGCGGCCCGCGACCGCTGCGGCGAGGGCCTCGAGCAGGTCCGTCGCGCTGCCGTCGGGGTCCGAGGTGGGCATGCGCGCACTCTTCCAGACGGCCGAGGCGGGCGGATGCCGGAACCGAGGAGTGATCCGGGCGCCGGGTGGGAACCGTCGGTCGTCCGGGCGCGTCCCACCCTCGCCGACCGCAGGTCGGCACCGCCCGGCGGGAGACGGAACGAGGGGGAACATGTCCCAGGCAGCGCGCACCACCGGCCCGGCGGCCGCGGACGTCGACCTCGTGACGGACTTCCTCGCCGTCGGTGGCGACCTCGCCCCCGACGACCTCACCGCCTGGGTGCAGGCCACCGAGCTCGTCGAGTCCGGTGTCAGCCACGTGCTCGACGTGCGGCTCGAGGCCGACGACGCCGCGCTGTGGGCGGAGCGCGGAGAGGTCCGCTACCGCTGGGACGGCATCGACGACGCCGGCCAGCCCGTGCCCGGCGCCTGGTTCGACCGCGTCGCCGCCTGGGCGCTCGACGCGCTGGCCACCCCTGGCGCGCGCCTGCTGACGCACTGCCACATGGGCGTCAACCGGGGACCGAGCGCGGGGTACGCGGTGCTGCTCACCCTCGGCTGGGACCCGGTCGACGCCCTCGCCGCCATCCGGGCCGCCCGCCCGGTCGCCGGGATCGCCTACGCCGAGGACGCCCTCGAGTGGTGGCTGGACCGCACCGACGCCGGGTGGTTCGCCCGCCGCCGGCACCGTGCCCGCGTGCAGGAGTGGCGCGCGGAGCACCCGCTCGACGTGGAGCGGGTGATCCGCCGGATCCGCGCCGGTGCGCCCTTGGCCCTCGGCGCCTGAGGGGCGCACCGGGCGTACGCTGGACGGCGCGGCCGCCGTGCGGCGGCCGCGGCACAGGAGGCGGCAGGTGGGCGAGCACGAGCGGGTGCGGCGGACGCGGCTCGCGCCCGCCGAGGTCGCCCGCCGCAGCGGCGTGCCGGTCTCGACGCTCCACTTCTACGAGAAGCAGGGGCTGATCACCGCCGAGCGCACACCCGGCAACCAGCGCCGCTACGACCGGGAGGTGCTGCGCCGCATCGCGTTCGTGCAGGCCTCCTCGCGCGTGGGCATCCCGCTCGCCGAGATCCGCGACGCCCTCGACCACCTGCCGGTCGATCGCGCTCCGACCGCCGCCGACTGGGCGAGGCTGTCGCGACGCTGGCGCGCCGACCTCGACCGCCGCATCGCCGAGCTCGAGGCGCTGCGCGACCAGCTCGAGACCTGCATCGGCTGCGGCTGCCTGTCGCTGCGGGCGTGCCGGCTCGCGAACCCGGCCGACCGGATGGGCGGCGACGGAGCCGGGGCCCGCCGGTGGCCCTCGTCCTGAGCTGCTCTTGCGCATGCGCGGACGATGGCGGGGAACCGGACCGCACCGTCGAGAGGAGCACGTCATGCCCGCACGCGAGGATCCCGGACCCAGCGTCAAGGACGACGAGAAGTACGAGGCGCTGCGCCGCGACGGCGCCAGCAAGGAGAAGGCCGCCCGGATCGCGAACGCCTCGGCGCGCGACGGGGCGAAGGAGGTCGGCCGCCGCGGGGGCAAGGCCGGCTCCTACGAGGACTGGACCGTCGACGAGCTGCGCAAGCGGGCCGCCGAGCTCAACGTCGAGGGCCGGTCCTCGATGAACAAGGACGAGCTGGTCGAGGCCCTGCGCGACCGCTGAGCCGCCCGACGCCCGCTCGCCCGGCGTCAGGCCAGCGAGCCGAACGCGCTGCGGTGGAACACCAGCGGGCCCGGCAGGCCCGCCGGGTCCGTGGTGGCGTCGGGCTCGGCCTGCTCCACCGCGTGCAGCCGCAGCAGCACGATGGTGTGGTCGCCGGCCTGGACCTCGTCGTAGATCGTCGTGTCGAAGCTCGCCAGCCCGTCGTGCAGCACGACCGCACCGTCGTCGGTGACCGTCAGGTCGACGTCCGCGAAGCGGCGCGCGACCGGCCCCGCGAGCTGACGGCAGACCGCGCCCTGGTGCTCGGCCAGGATCGTCACGCCCAGGTGCTCGGCGCGCCTCAGCGCCGGCCACGTCCGTGACGTCGACGCGACCGAGATCGACACCAGCGGCGGGTCGAGGCTGACCGAGGTGAACGAGCTGGCCGCCAGGCCCACGAGCTCGCCGTCGACCTCGGCCGCCACCGCCACCACCCCCGTCGGGAAGACCCCGAACGCCTGTCGCAGCCGGACCGGGTCCAGGTCCTGGTTGGTGGTGAACGGACGGAAGGGGACGACCTGCTCGGCGGACACGGTGCTCCTGATGCTCTCGGCGTTCTCGGGGCTCTCGGGCGGGCTGCTCACGGGCGGGTGGGTTCTCGGCGCGACGCTCACTCAGACCGCCTTGCCCGGGTTCAGGACGCCGCGCGGGTCCAGGGCGGCCTTCACCGCGCGCTGCACGTCGCGCACCTCGGCGGAGAGCTCGAGACCCAGGTAGGCGCGCTTGAGCGTGCCGATCCCGTGCTCGCCCGACAGGGTGCCGCCCAGCTCGACGGCCAGCGCGAAGATCCGCCCGGCAGCCTCCTCGACGGCCGCGGGCACCCCGCTGTCGCGGGGTACGGACCGGTCCCACGTGACGATGGGGTGCAGGTTGCCGTCGCCCGCGTGGGCGAAGGTGAAGACGGCGACGCCGGTCTCGGCGCTGATCCGCTCGACGCCGCGCACGGCCTCGGCGAGCCGGGAGCGGGGCACGCAGATGTCCTCGATCAGCGCGTGGGCGCGCGCCTCGATCGCCGGCAGCGCAAGGCGGCGCGCGGCGAGCAGCTCGTCGGCCCGGGCGGCGTCCGCCGTGCGTTCCACGGTGGTCGCACCGGCGGCCAGCACCGCCGCGACCCGCTCGATGGCCTCGGTCGCCTCGGCCGCGTCGTCGCCGTCGGTCTGCGCGACGACCGCGGCGCCCACGTCGGCGAGGCCCGGCGACGCGGTGTGCTCGGCGACGGCGCCGAGCGTGGCGGCGTCGAGCAGCTCGAGCAGCGAGGGGCGCAGGCGGGCCGCGCCGACGGCGGCGCAGGCGGCCGCGGCCGACTCGACGTCGGGGTAGGTGGCCAGCGCGGTCGCCGTGGCCGCGGGCCGCGGGCGCAGGCGCAGCGTGGCGCGGGTGACCACCCCGAGCGTCCCCTCGGAGCCGACCAGGAGGCCGGTGAGGTCGTAGCCGACGACGCCCTTCGCGGTCGCGCGGCCCGTGCGTACCACCCGGCCGTCGGCCAGCACCGCCTCCAGGCCCAGGACCGCGTCGCGGGTGACGCCGTACTTCACGCAGCGCATGCCGCCCGCGTTCGTGGCGATGTTGCCGCCGATCGTGGAGATCGCGGCGCTGGCGGGGTCGGGGGCGTACATGAGGCCGTACGCGGCGGCCGCGGCGTCGAGGTCGGCCGTCAGCACGCCGGGCTCGACCTCGGCGAGCTCCTCGACGGGGTCGATCGTCAGGATCCGGTCGAGGCCGGAGAGATCGAGGACCAGGGCGCCGTCGGCGAGCGCGCCGCCCGCCAGGCCCGTGCCGGCGCCCCGCGGGACCACCGGCACGCGGTGCTCGTGGGCCCACGCCAGGGTGCGGCGCACGTCGTCGACCGAGCCGGCCCGCACCACCGCGACCGGGTCCGCCCCCAGGGCGCCCGAGCGGTCGCTCGCAGCCGCGGCGAGCGAGGCCGTGTCGACGAGCGCTCCCGGCAGGGACGTGGCGACGTGCTCGCGGGTCGGGGTGGGGGCGCTCATGGTGGACCACCCTGCCGCCGGACGCCGGCGGGCGTCCAAGAGCGATCGGTGATGCCCACCGATGCGCGGTGGTGATGGGAGCACCCATCACCGCGACGGATCGGTCGGCTTCCGCGATCGCTCTTGGACCACGCGGCGGGAGCGTTCCTAGGTTCACCACCATGAACGCGCACCCCGTCCGCCCGGCGACATCGTCGCCCGACGGCCGGTGCACGTCGTGGCGTCGATGTCGCTGCGTGCACCGCTGAGCCCCTCGCGGCCCGGCCACGTCCGCCCCTGACCCGCCCCTCGAACCGACCTGCCCGACCCGCCCCGACCTGCCCGGCGCACGCCGCCGCAGGTCGCTCCGCCGCGCCCCGACGGGCGCGCGGCCGCACCCCCTGGAGACCCCGGTGACCCGTACCACCCGCCCGCCCCGTCGCGCCCTGCCGGCCGTCGCACTCGCCGCCCTGCTGGCCGCCGTCCTGGCCGTGTCCGGCTGCAGCGCCTTCGGCAACGACGAGCCCGTCGAGTTCGACCGCACCGACGACGGCCGCTCCTTCCAGACCGTCGTCGACGAGCTCGGCCGCGAGGTCCGCGTGCCGGACCCCGTGCAGTCCGTCGCGATCGGCTACAACCACTACAACATCGAGCTGGTCCGCGGCGTCGGCGCCGGCGACCGGATCGTCGGCGTGGCCGGCGACGGCGTCGACGACACGCCCGGCAACGAGGAGTACTGGAGCTCGGTGCCCGGCGCCGACACCATCGTCGGGCGCGCGGCCGAGTTCAACTACGACGCCGTCGTCGCCGCGGACCCGGAGCTGTTCATCACGCTGAGCAACAGCCCGTACGAGGAGGCCGTCGAGAAGCTCGAGCCCTTCGGCATCCCGGTGCTCGTCGTGACCGCCTGGGAGCCCGCGCTGTTCGAGCAGAACGTCGAGCTGCTCGGCGAGGTCTTCGGCACCGAGGAGCGCGCCGCCGACTTCTCCGGGCTCTACACCGAGATCAACGACCTGCTCAGCGAGCGCCTCGAGGGCGTCGAGCCGCGGTCGGTCTACTTCGAGAACGGCGAGCCGAACGTCACCGGCGTCCCCGGGTCCGGGTGGCACGACATCATCGAGCTGGCCGGCGGCGAGAACATCTTCGCCGACATCGACTTCTCCTCGGGCAACTTCGAGGGCACCGTGCACCAGACGCCGGTCGACCCCGCGGACGTCCTGGCCCGCGACCCCGACCTGGTGATCCGCAACGGCCTCGACGGCACGGCGGCGGGGTACGAGCCGTGGCCGGCCGCCGACGTCGCCGCGCTCGCCGACGAGCTGGCCGCCCGTCCCGGCTGGTCCGATCTGACGGCGGTGCGCAACGGCGACGTGTACGTCGCCAACAACTTCTGGACCTCGGCTCTGGCCAAGGGGATCGGGGCGCTCGGCCTGGCCAAGCGCCTGCACCCGGACCTGTTCGCCGACGTCGACACCGAGGAGTACTTCCGCCAGTGGGTGGAGGACTTCCAGGAGACGCCGTACCTGCCCGAGGAGGACTACGTCCACCGTCTCGGCGGGGGTGAGACCGCATGAGCACGACGGTGGCCCCGGACGCCGCCGAGGCGCACTCGGCGGGTCCGGAGGAGGCCTCCGACACCGGGGGCCGCAGGCTCGGGCAGCGCCAGGACCTGCTGCGCACGCTCCTGCTCGCCGGCGGCACCGTCCTCACGCTGCTGATCACGGTGTGGACGCTGCGGATCGGCGCGGGCGGGATCACGACGGCCGACGCCGCCCAGACCCTGTGGGACAAGCTCACCGGCGGCCTGCCGGCCACGCCGGAGGAGCTGCGGATCCAGACCACGGTGTGGGAGCTGCGGGTGCCGCGCGCCGGACTCGCGCTGCTCGGCGGCGCCGCGCTGGCGATCGCCGGCACCCTGTTCCAGGGCCTGCTGCGCAACCCCCTGGTCAGCCCGTTCACCCTGGGCATCGCCCCCGCGGCGGCGTTCGGGGCGTCGATGGCGATCCTGTTCGCCGGGGGAGGCACCTCCAGCGCCTCCCTCGTCGGCGGGGCGCTGATCTCGGGCATCCTCTGCGCCGCGGTCGTCGTCGGTCTCGCCGCGACCAAGCAGATGCAGCCGACCACCCTGATCCTGCTGGGCATCGCGCTCACCCAGCTGTTCACCGCCCTCACGGCGGGGCTGCAGTACATCGCGAACGAGGAGGCGCTGGCCGCCATCGTGCGCTGGACCTGGGGGACGGTGAACGGGGCGGTCTGGTACCAGGTCGTGACCGTCGCGGCGATGCTCGCGGTGGCCCTGCCGTTCATCCAGTGGCGCAGCAGCTCGGTCAACGCGATCGCGTTCGCGGGCGACGACGCCGCGCGTAGCCTGGGCGTACCCGTCACGCGGGTGCGGCTCGAGCTCATCTTCGTCGCGGTGCTGCTGACCGCGGTGACCATCAGCTTCACCGGGATCATCGGCTTCGTGGGGCTCGTCGGCCCGCACATCGCACGCCTGCTGATCGGCCCCAACCACCGGTTCCTGCTGCCGTTCTCGGCGGTCGTCGGCGGGCTGCTGCTGGTGCTCGCCGACGCGGTCGGACGCGTCGTGCTCGCGCCCGCGCTGGTGCCCGCCGGGATCGTCGACGCCCTCATCGGCGCCCCGGTGTTCCTCTACCTCATCCTCGTGCGGAAGAAGGCGTTCTGATGTCCCTGGAGATCCGCGACCTCTCGGTCGCCTACGGCCGCCGGACCATCCTCGACGGCGTCGACCTGGTCGTCGAGCGCGGCCGCCTGCTCGGCCTGCTCGGGCCCAACGGGTCGGGCAAGTCGACCCTCATCAAGACCGTCGCCCGGATCGTGAAGCCGCGCTCCGGCACCCTCGAGTGGGACGGCCTGCCCCTGGACCGCCTGTCGCGCCGCGACCTCGCACGCGTCGTGGCGTACGTGCCCCAGGCCATCGACCAGTCCTTCTCCCTGTCGGTGCGCGAGGCCGTCGTGCTGGGTCGCACCCCGCACTTCGGTGCGCGACCGCGACGACGGGACTGGGCGAAGGTCGACCTGGCGCTCGAGCAGCTCGGCCTCGTCGAGCTGGCCGACCGGCCCGTCTCCGAGCTCTCGGGCGGTCAGGCACAGCGCGTCCTGGTCGCGCGGGCGCTCGCGCAGGAGCCGCAGGTGCTGCTGCTCGACGAGCCCACCAGTGCGCTCGACCTGCGCTACCAGCTCCAGACCCTGCACCTGGCGCACACGATCGCCGCCGAGCAGGGGGTCGCGACGGTCGTCTCCATCCACGACCTCAACCACGCGGCGCGCTTCTGCGACGAGGTCGCGTTCCTCTCCGGCGGGCGGGTGCTGGCGGCGGGGGAGCCGGGGGAGGTCTACGGCGCCGACCTGGTGCGCGACGTCTACGGCGTCGGCGTCGACCTGTCGGTCTACGACGGGTTCACCGAGGTGCACCCGCAGGTCAAGCCCGACCGGACGACGCGCGCGGTCGTCCCACAGGCCGCACCGCAGACCGCGCCGCAGGTCGCGCCGGAGCTCGCGAAGGTGGCCTCGTGAGCGGGCGCCGGGGACTGCTGCTCGGGCTGCTGCTCGGCGGGGTCAGCCGCAGCTGGCACCAGCCCTGGGGTCGCGCGGACGAGGCGACGCGGCTGAGCCTGTACGCCGACCTCACCCGCAAGGCGGAGGCCGCCAAGATCGACACGATCTTCCTGGCCGACACCGTCACGGTGAACGAGAAGGCGCCCGAGCCCGGTCTCGAGCCGATCACCCTGCTCTCGGCGCTGGCGGGCCTGACGGACCGGATCGGGCTGATCGGGTCGGTCTCGACCTCGTTCACCGAGCCGTTCAACGTGGCCCGCCAGATCGCCTCCCTCGACCACCTCTCCGGCGGCCGGGCCGGGTGGAACGTGGTGACCTCGGCGTGGGGCGAGCAGAACTTCGGGCGCGAGCTGCCGGACCACGACGACCGCTACGCCGTCGCCGAGGAGTTCACGACGCTGGTCGAGCGGCTCTGGGACAGCTGGGACGCCGACGCGGTCGTCCGCGACGTCGGTCGGCGCCTGCTCGTCGACCCCGCCCGGGTGCGGCGCGTCGACTGGGAGTCCGAGCACTTCAAGGTCGCCGGGCCGCTCAACGTGCCGCGCACGCCGCAGGGCCGACCGATCATCGCGCAGGCCGGGTCGTCGGAGGCCGGGCGGGACCTCGGGGCGCGGCACGCCGACCTGGTCTTCACCACCGGCCTCACGGACGTCGCCGAGTCGGTGCGCCTGCGCGCCGACCTGCGCCGGCGGGCGGTCGCGGCCGGTCGCGCGCCGGACGCCGTCAAGGTGCTGCCCGGGGTCGCGCCGGTCGTCGCGGCCTCCGACGCCGAGGCGCGCCGGATCTGGGAGGACTCGCACGAGCTGCTCGACCTCGACGCCGCCCGCGCGTCGCTCGCCGGGCAGTTCGCCGGGGTCGACCTGTCCGACGTCGACCTCGACGACCCGGTGCCGCTCGAGCGGCTGCCCGCCGAGGACGAGGTGCAGGGCCGCCGCTCGCGCTACGGCGTGATGCTCCGGCTGGTCACGTCGGGGGAGCTGCGCACCGTGCGGGACCTGGTGCTCTACCACGCCAGCGCGGCCGGCCACTGGTTCCCGATCGGTTCCGTGGAGCGGGTCGCCGACCAGCTGCAGCAGCGCTGGGAGGCGGGCGCCGCCGACGGCTTCAACTTCCTGCCCTTCTACCTCAACTACCCGGGCGGGCTCGAGGCGCTGACGGAGGGGCTCGTGCCCGAGCTGCAGCGCCGCGGCCTGTTCCACACCGACTACGAGCACGAGACCCTGCGCGCGAACCTCGGGCTCGCGCCGCACGACGCCGAGGAGGCCATCGCATGACCAGCACCGCCGAGACCGCCGCAGCGACCGGCACCCACCGACCGGCGAACCCGCTCGCCCCGACCGCGCCGGCCCCGCCGCAGCGCGACGTCCGCTGGGAGCTCGCGGCGGCCCTGCGCCACCTCGGCCGTCTGGGCTTCGAGTTCGGGTTCAACGGCCACGTCTCGGCGCGTGCGCCCGAGGCGCCGGGCCACTACTGGGTCAACCCGTTCGGTGTCTCCGTCTCGACGGTGACGCCGTCCGACCTGGTCCTGGTGGACGACACCGGCACGATCGTGGAGTCCCGCGGGTCGCACGCGATCAACGGCTTCGCCGGCAACCTGGCGCTGCACCAGCAGGTGCCGGACGCCGCCGCGGCGGTGCACCTGCACACGCCGTCGGGGTTCGTGTGGTCCAACCTGGGGCGGCCGCTCGAGGCCGTCACCACGGACGCCGCGCTGGTGGTGCGGCTCCAGGGCCTGACCCGTCACCTGTTCGGCGTCGAGGGCGGCCCGACGAACGTCGAGCTCGCGGCCGCGGGCGCGCGCGTCCTCCTGCAGCAGGGCCACGGGTTCGTGACCCTGGGGCGGACGGTGGGGGAGGCGGCGTTCTACCTCGAGGCCGCCGAGCGGGCGGCCGCGGCGAACCTCGCGCTGCTCGGGGTCGAGGGCCGCAACCTGCTGCCGGAGCGCCTGGTCGAGCGGTGGACGCTGACGCCGGAGATCGCCCGGCAGCACTTCGAGCCGGCCTTCTCCCTCGCCGCTGCCGGGGGCCTGCGGTGAGCCCGGGCGAAGCGCGTCACATCCTGGACAATCTGTCCGCATCCCAAGATCTACTAAATAGGTCGAGAAAGTCTCTTAATGTCGTCCCCATGAGCTTCACCCTCGACCTCGAGCACCTGCGCACCATCGTCGCCATCGCGGAGTGCGGCGGCTTCAGCCGCGCCGCGGCCGCGCGCCACATCAGCCAGCCGGCCCTGAGCCAGCACGTGCGGATCCTGGAGCGCGGGCTCAAGCGCAAGCTGTTCGAGAAGGAGGGCCGCGGGATGCGGTTCACCGCCGAGGGGGAGGCGCTGCTCTCGGAGGCGCGCCAGATCCTCTCCGTGCACGACCAGGCGCTCGCGCGCCTGCAGGTGCGCCAGGAGCAGGTCGTCGTGGTCGGCTCGACCGAGCACTCGGCGGAGCACGTGCTGCCCCAGATGATCCGCGCGCTCGCCGACGCGTTCCCGGACGTGACCACCCGGTTCGAGATCGGGCGCTCCACGGTGCTGGAGGACTCGGTGGGCCGTGGTGCCATCGACCTCGCCTTCGTGCTGGCCTCCCGCGGGAACGAGGGGGGCCGCGAGATCGGCCGGCTGCCGCTGTCGTGGTTCGCGTCGCCGACGTGGGACGCGACCGGCGGCGAGACCATCAACCTCGTCGCGTTCGAGGAGCCCTGCGCCCTGCGCGAGCGGGCGATGGCGGCGCTGAGCGCCGAGGGCTACCGCGTCAACGTGGCGGCGCAGTCCACCACGCTCGAGGGCGTGCTCGCCGGGGTGCGGGCCGGTCTGGGCGTCGCGCTGCTGCCGAGCGTGGCCGGCCGGGTGCCGAGCGGGGTGGTACGCCGCGGCGACCTGCCCGAGGTCGGCTCGGCCGGGCTGAACCTCATGGCCCGGCGCGGGCTCGACCCGGACATCGAGATGACCGCCATCGAGGCGGGCGAGGCGTTCCTGGCCACGTCGGCGACGTCCGCCGGCGCGCCGGTGCTGCAGGTGGCAGGGTGAGCGCCGTGGGTGACGTCCTGATCTCCGCCGCCGACCTCGGCGCGCTGCTGGTGGCCGACCGTTCCGACGTCGTCGTGCTCGACGTGCGGTGGAGGCTCGGCGGCCCGCCCGGCCACGAGGCGTACCTCGAGGGCCACGTGCCGGGGGCCGTCTACGTCGACCTCGACACCGAGCTGGCGGCGCACGGCGAGCCGACCGACGGGCGGCACCCGCTGCCCGACGTCGACGCGCTGCAGGCCTCGGCGCGCCGCTGGGGTGTGCGCCGCGGCTCGACCGTGGTGGTCTACGACGGCGAGGGCAACCTCGCCGCCGCCCGGGCGTGGTGGCTGCTGCGCTGGGCCGGGCACGCCGACGTGCGGCTGCTCGACGGTGCGCTGCCCGCCTGGCAGGCCGCGGGCGGGGCGCTGGCCACGGACGACGTCGTGCCGGCACCGGGTGACGTCGAGCTGACGGCGGGCGCGCTCGGGACCCTCGACCTGGACGACGTGGCGGAGTTCGCCGAGCGGTCGGTGCTGCTCGACGCCCGTGCTCCCGAACGCTTCCGGGGCGAGACCGAGCCCGTCGACCCGAAGGCCGGGCACGTGCCCGGCGCCGTCAGCGCCCCGACCGGCGCCAACCTGGCTCCGGACGGCCGCTTCCTGGACGCGGCCGCGCTGCGCGCCCGCTTCGCCGCCCTCGGCGCGGACGGCTCGCGTCCCGTGGGCGTCTACTGCGGCTCCGGCGTCACCGCGGCGCACCAGGTCGCGGCCCTCGCCGTCGCCGGGGTCGACGCCCGCCTCTTCGCGGGCTCGTGGTCGCAGTGGAGCAACCACGACCTGCCCGTCGCGACGGGCGCCTGACCGCTCGCCGCCTCTGCTCGGCCGGACCCGTTCCTCCTCGGAGCGGGGCCGTCCTGCTGTCTGCGGGCGTCGGGCCTGCCGGGCGTACCTGTGCGACCAACTCCTGCACTTGGCGCCCGTCGAGACGTGCGCCAAGTATCGGAGTTCCCGGTTGACCGGGAAGTCCGACGAGCCGGCGCAGCACCGGTGACTGTGTGCCGGAACGCTCGACCTAGGCCCCGTTCGAACAGGGTCTAAGTCGAGCGTTACCCGGTTCACCGGGTGATCCTGAGGCCGGTACGCCCGCGGGCGTCAGGCTTCCCGGGCGTACCTGTGTGACCAACTCCTGCACTTGGCGCCCGTCGAAACGTGCGCCAGGTGCAGGTGTTCCCGGTTGACCGGGAACTCCGACGGGCCGGCGCAGCACCGGTGACTGTGTGCCGGATCGCTCGACCTAGGCCCCGTTCGAACAGGGTCCAGGTCGAGCGTTACCCGGTTCACCGGGTAATCCTCAGGCCGGTGCACCCACGCCGGCGAGCGCGAGCACGGAGGCGACGGAGTGCACGCCGGGGCCCTCGTGGCGGGCGGCGGCGCCGCCGAGCACCTGCTGGATCGCGGCGTTGAGCGGGGCCGGCACGCCGTGGAGGCGGGCGAGCAGGGCGACCTCGCCGTTGAGGAAGTCGACCTCGCTGCCGGAGCCGCGGGCGAAGCTCTGCCACGTCGAGGGGCGCCACGGCTCCGGGCCGCTCGGCTGGTTGGCGGCCTCGGCGGGGTCGTAGGTCAGCTCCGCGCGCGGGTCGGCGAACGCGTGCCCGGCCGCGGCCAGCACGGCGCGGGCCTCGGCCGAGACGCGGGCCGAGAGGTCGGCGGTCTCCTCCGGGGTGCCGTCGAGCACGGAGACGGCGAAGGTGACGTTCGCCAGCACCTTCCACGCCAGCCAGCGCTGCACCTGCTCGACGTCCTGCGAGAGCCACTGCGCCGCGCGCAGATCGGCGGCCAGCCGTGCCGCGACCTCGACGGCGTGCGGCGCCGCGGCCGCCGACGGGTACGCCCCGACGATCAGCTGACCGATCTTCGGACGGTTGGAGATCTCGACCTCGCCGGCCACCACGTGCCGGGCGCCGATCAGCGCGACGGCTCCGACGACGGTGGGGAAGTAGCGCAGGGCGGCACGCTCGGCGTCGAGGCCGTTCTGCAGCAGCACGACCGGCAGGTCCGCGCCGACCCCGCTGCCGTCGGCCAGCGGCGTCCACGCCCAGGTCGGCAGGGTGGCGGCCAGGTCCTGCGACTTCGTGGCGAGCACGAGCACGTCGCCGGCCCGCAGGCCGACCTCCTCGGGACCGCCGGCGACGGCGACGTCGAGCACGCGGCTGCGGCCGTCGTGGGTGTAGCGCAGGCCGTCGCGGCGGATCGCCTCGAGGGTGGCTCCGCGCGAGACGAGGACGACGTCGGTGCCGGCGTCGTCGAGCCCGGCGGCGAGGGCGGCTCCGACCGCTCCGGCTCCGACGACGATGTAGCGGTGGCTCACGAGGTGGGCTCCCATCCGATGGCAGGGGCGACGGTGCGCGCCACGTCGGCGAGCAGTCGCTGGTTGGCGGTCAGGTCGAAGGCGGGAGGGAGGAACAGTACGACCTCGTCGGCGGCCGCGATCCCCGGGTCGGCGAGCACGGCCGCGACGACGGTGTCGGGGTCGCCGTGGTGGACCGGGCTGATCCGCGTCCCGGCCGGGAGGTCCGCGCCCACCACGGGCGCCAGCGCGCCCCGCGGCCGGGAGGCGGCCATGCCCTCGGTGCGGCGCTGGAGGTCGTATGCCGCGTACGTCTCCCGCAGTGCGGCGCTCGTGCCCGGCAGCACCGACGTCGCGACGGCGACCGGCGGCGGGTCGCCGCCCTGCGCCTCGCGCCAGGTGCGGCGGTACGCCTCGACGACGCGCGCCTGGTACGCCCCGAACGTCTCGCCTTCCGCCACCCCGTTCAGGACGGTGCCGGTGATCAGGCCGAGGCCCAGGCGGGCGGCATGCTCGGCGGAGTCGATGCTGGTGACCCCCTGGCGCAGCCGCGCCCGCAGGCCCGGACTGTGCGGCGTCACCCGGATCGGGGTGCCGACGGGCGCTCCCTGGCCGGGCCCGTCGACGACGTGCAGCGCCTCGCCGTCGACCGCGGCGAGGAACCGGCGCAGCCGGCTGCGCGCCTCGGTGCGGGCGTCGACCTCCACGCCGCCGAAAACGCCGTCCCAGGTGCCCGTCGCCCCGGCGGCCAGCGCCAGCTCGAGGCGGCCGTCGACGAGCAGGTCGGTGGTGCCGGCGGCCTCGGCGAGCAGCACCGGGTCCTGGTAGCGCATCGGCAGCACGGCGCTGCCGAGACGGATCCGGTCGGTGCGCTGGCCGACGGCGGCGAAGAACGGCAGCGGCGAGGACAGGTAGTGGTCGAAGTGGCGCTGGTAGGCCCACCCGGACTGGTAACCGAGCTCCTCGGCGGCCGCGTAGAGGCGGATCCCGTCCTGCAGGCCCGCCCGGGGCCCCGCGTCGTCGGTGAAGGAGACGCGCGTGTTGAAGCCGAGCGCGGGGCTCACGGGGTCTCGCGCCGCTCGGCGGTGCCGCGCGGCACCGGGATCGAGGCCAGCAGCGCGCGGGTGTAGTCCTGCTCCGGGCGCTCGAACACGTCGGCCACGGTGCCCGACTCGACCACCCGCCCGCGGCGCATCACCGACACGGTGTGGGCCAGCTGCCGGACCAGGGCCAGGTCGTGGGAGACGAACACGTAGGTCAGGCCCCGGTCGGCCTGCAGCCGCAGCAGCAGCTCGACGATGTCGGCCTGGACGCTGACGTCGAGGGCCGAGGTCGGCTCGTCCAGCACGATCACCTCGGGGTGCAGCACGAGCGCCCGCGCGATCGCGACGCGCTGGCGCTGGCCGCCCGAGAGGGCGGCCGGGCGCCGCTCGACGAGGTGCTCGGCCAGCCCGACCGAGGCCAGGGCCTCCCGGGCCCGCTCGCGGCGCTCGGTGCGCGAGCCCACCGCGTACCGGTCCAGGGGCTCGCGGACCAGCCGCTCGACCTTCCAGCGCGGGTCGAGGGAGGTGAAGGGGTTCTGGTAGACGAGCTGCAGGTGGCGCCGAGCCTCGCGCAGCTCCGCAGGCGTGCTGGCGTCGAGGTCGCGGCCGGCGACGCGGATCGTGCCGGCGTCGGGGCGCTCGAGCCCGAGCAGCAGTCGGATGGTCGTGGTCTTGCCCGAGCCGGACTCGCCGACCAGGGCGTGGGTGGTGCCCGCCGGCACGGAGAACGACACGTCGTCGACCGCGTGGACCGCGCCGTCGCCGGAGCCGAAGGTGCGGCTCACGCCGGCGACCTCGATGCGCCCCGGCTCGTCGGCGGCCGCCGTGCGCCGCTGCTCGCCGACCGCGCGCAGGTCGGCGTAGCGCTCGGGGTGCAGCGCGGGCACGTCCGCGTGCAGCCGGCGGGTGTACGCCGAGGACGGTGCGGCGAACACCTCGGCCGTCGGACCCGACTCCTGCACCCGCCCGTCCTTGAGCACGAGCAGCCGGTCGGCGCGCTCAGCGGCGACGGCCAGGTCGTGGGTGATCAGCAGCAGGCTGATGTCGAGCTCGCTGCGCAGCCGGGTCAGGAGGTCGAGGATCCGCTTCTGGATCGTCACGTCGAGCGCGGAGGTCGGCTCGTCGGCGACCAGCAGGGCGGGGCGCGGCAGGACGGCCAGCCCGATCAGCACCCGCTGGAGCATCCCGCCCGAGAGCTGGTGGGGGTAGGAGGCGTGGACGCGCTCGGGGTCGTCGAGCCCGACCTGCGCCAGGACCTCGAGCACGGCGTCGCGCCGCGCCCGGGTCGAGTCGAGGTCCAGGAGCCGCGTGGCCTCCTTGGCCTGCGCGCCGATGGTGCGCACCGGGTTGAGGGAGCTGGCCGGATCCTGCGGCACGAAGCCGATCTCGCGGCCGCGCAGCCGGCGGAACTGCCGCTCGGGCACGCCCAGGACCTCCTGGCCCGCGAAGCGGACCCGGCCGGTCGCCCGCCCCTCCTCGGGCAGCAGCCGCAGCACGGAGCGCGCCACCGTCGACTTGCCGGAGCCGGACTCGCCGATCAGCGCCAGGCTCTCGCCGCGGCCCAGCTCGAACGCCACGTCGTGCACGACCTCGTGACCGCGGTAGGCCACCGACAGCCCGTCGACGGCCAGCAGCGGCCCGCCCCGGCCGTCCGGGGCGGGGGCAGCGGCGTGGGCGGTGGCGGGGGAGGACGTCGCGACGACCGCCGGCTTCTGGCCCGGGCGCTGGTCGAGGAGCGTGCTCAGTCGGTCGTGCGGAGCCATCGGCTGATCCTGTTCACGGAGAGGACGGTGGCGACGGTGACGGCCGCCGGTGCGTAGACGAGCCAGGGGGCGAGCGGGTAGTCCTTGCCGATCGAGATCAGCAGGCCCCAGTCGGAAGCGGGCGGCGGGTCGCCGTAGCCGAGGAACGCCAGGCCCGCGATCACCAGGATGGAGAGCCCGAACTGCAGCACCGCCAGCTGGAGCACGGACCGCGAGGCGTTCGGCAGCACGTGCTGGACGAGCACCTGCCAGCGGCTCGCCCCCAGCAGCTGAGCGGCCTCGACGAACACCGCGCTGCGGGTCGTCAGCACCTCCGAGCGCATCACGCGGGCGAACACGGCGACCGCCGAGACGCCCGTCGCGATCGCCGCGTTGACGGTGTCGAAGCCCAGCGCGCTGACCACGACGACGGCGAGCAGGAAGCTCGGGATCGCCAGCAGCACGTCGACGAACCGTGCCAGCACCGTGTCGACCAGCCCGCCGAGGAAGCCGGCGAGCAGCCCGACGAGACCGCCGACCAGGACGCCGATGGCGACGGCGACGAGGGCGCTCGTCACCGACGAGGCGGTGCCGTGCACGACCCGGGCGTACACGTCGCGGCCCAGGTGGTCGGTGCCGAACCAGTGCGCCGCGCTCGGCGGCTGGAACATGTCGGCGGGCACCCCGGCGGCGGGGTCGTGGTGGGTGAAGACCCCGGGCAGCAGCGACCACGCCACCACCAGCGCGACCACCGCGAAGGCGAGGAGCACCGTGGCGGGCGTGCGCTCGCGCAGCGAGCGGAGGCGGCCGCGGCGCCTCGTCCCGGGGCCGGCTGTCCCCGACCCGGCGTCGGGCACCGCGTCGGGCACGGCGTCGGTGACGGTCATGCGTCGACCTCCTGGACGGGGCGGGTACGCCGGCGGGTCGCGCGCCCGGTGGCCCCGAGGCGCACGCGCGGGTCGAGCAGCGGGTAGACGAGGTCGGCGACGAGGTTGACCACCACGAAGACCACGGCGGCCAGGGCGACGACCGCCTGGATCACCGGGAGGTCCTGGGTGCCGACCGAGCGCTGCACGAGGCTGCCGACGCCGTTGCGGCCGAAGATCGACTCGGTGATCAGCGAGCCGCCGAGCAGCTCGCCGACGGTGAGCGCGACGACCGTGACCACCGGCAGCGCCGAGGGCTTGAGCAGGTGCAGCGTGAACAGGCGTACGCCGCCGAGGCCCCGGGAGCGCGCGAGGTTCGCGTACTCCTGGCGCGCCGCGTGGTCGAGGTTCGCGATCAGCACCTCCGCGATCTGCGCGGAGACCGGCACGCCGAGCGCGACCGCCGCGAAGAACGTGGCCCACCCGCCCTCCGCGTCGACCACGAGGAACAGGCCGAGCTGGAAGGAGAACCACTGCAGCAGCAGGAGCCCGATCAGGAAGTTTGGGATCGAGAGGAACAGCGAGGGGAAGGACCGCAGCGCCCGGCTCAGCGGCCCCGGCAGGTGGCGCACGCCGAACGCGATCGCGAAGGCCAGCACGAGTGCCACCGCCAGCGCGCCCGTGGCCAGGCGCAGCGTCGAGCCGAGCACGTCCCCGATCAGGTCGGCCACCGGCAGGTTCGAGCGCAGCGACAGGCCGAGGTCGCCGACGACGAACCGCGACAGCGACTCCCACAGCTGCACCCACACCGGCTGGTCGAGGCCGTAGTAGGCGACGATCCGCGCGATCTCCTCCTCGCTGAAGTTGTTCTGCGGGTTGCGCAGCGTGGTGGTCACCGGGTCGCCGGGCAGCACGCTGATCACCAGGAAGGTGAACACGTAGGCGAGCAGGACCACCACGACCGCCTGGCCGAGGCGGCGGGCCGCGTACGCCGCGTACGCCCGCGTCACCGGTCCAGCCAGGCCGTGTAGTAGTTCGCGTAGGCGACGCCGTTGTAGGAGACGCCCTGCAGGGACGGCGACTGCAGGTAGAGGCGCTGCACGATCTGGGTCAGCGGCACGAAGTAGCCCTGCTCGAGCACGTGGCTCTGCAGCTCGTCGAGGACGACGTCGCGCTCGTCGACCGAGGTGGCCGTGGAGATGCCGGCGCGCAGCTCGTTGAGCCGCTCGTCGCCCTGGCCCACGTTGAACCAGTCCTCGCCGTTGTCGGCGTCGGTGAGGATCCCGGCGACGGTGCCGGCGTCGATGAAGCTGCGGGTGATCTCGTAGGCGGGCACGGCGTCGCTGCCGATCGCGATCCGCTCGGTGTAGGTGACGACGTCGTACGCCTGCAGGTCGACGTCGAACCCGATCGCGCCGAGCTGCTGGGCCACGAGCTCGTCGACGGCCTGCGAGGTGGCGAGGTAGGGGTTCGGGTAGAGCGTCAGGGAGAGCGTCTCGCCGTCCTTCTCGCGCACGCCGTCGGGGCCCTCGACCCAGCCGGCCTCGTCGAGCAGCGCCGCCGCGGCGTCGGGGTCGAACGCGAACTCGTCGGCGTGGTCGCTCGCGCCCGGGACGTTGCTCTGGATGAACGACTCGGCCGGCAGCCAGGCGTCGGTGTAGACGGTGGAGAGGATCTCGTCGCGGTCGATGCCCTGCTGCAGTGCCTGACGCACCCGCACGTCGTCGAACGGCGCCACCTGCGTGTTGACCGCGAAGCCGTTGACGAAGCCCAGGTAGCGCGGCGCCGCCACGGTGAACCCCTGCTCCTCGTAGAACGACAGCTCCTGGGGCGAGGGGTTGTAGGCGACCTGCGCCTGGTTCGACTGCACCGCCGACGTGCGCAGCGAGGGCTCGGCCAGCACCTTGTAGGTGATCGAGTCGAGGTAGGCCGGACCCTCGTGGTCCAGCGCCTCCGGGGCCCAGTCGTAGTCCTCGCGCTTGGTCAGCACGACCTGGTCGCCGTCGGCCCACGACTCCACCACGAACGGCCCGCTGCCGATGTCGTTGGCCAGGTCGGCCTGCTCCTCGGCGGGCAGGGCCAGCGTCTCGGGGGAGAGCAGGATCGAGCCGTGGTAGCCCAGGGTGGGGATGAAGCCCAGCGTCGGGGCGGAGAAGTACACCTTCACGGTGGTGGCGTCGACGGCCTCGGCGCGGTCGTAGGTCTTCGGGAAGAGGCCGATCGGGTTGATCCCGGCCTCGATGTCGCCGCGGGCCCAGATGTCGAGGTTCGCGACCACCGCCGCGGCGTCGAGCGGGCTGCCGTCGGAGAAGGTGACGTCGTCGCGGAGGTGCAGGGTGAACTCGGTGACGTCGTCGTTCTGCTCCCAGCTCTCCGCGACCCAGGGCGAGACCTCGCCCTCGGCGTCGACGTAGACCAGCTTGTCGGTGACGTGGCCCCAGACGTGGCCCTGGAAGCTCGAGATCGAGCTGTTGTTGGGCACCCAGGTGTCGCCGAGGGAGTCGATGAGGAAGGTGAGGTCGCCACCCTCCTGCGGCTCGCCCCCGCCGGCGCCCGTCGCGCCGCCCGCGGTGCAGCCGCTGGCGACCAGGACGGCGCTCAGCACTCCGACGGCGGCGGTGACGGCGCGGCCGGCCCGGTGGGGGCGGCGGGCCGGACGGGGGTTCTTCATCGTGGTCCTTGGGGATCGGCGTCCGGGGTGGACGGGAGCTGGTGCGAAGGATCTGCCAAATGCCGAGTGAACTACTCGACTTAGGGCATGAGGGTAGGAGCGGGAGGCCTCCGACCTCCAAGAGCAACCAGGGATGAGATCCGATCCAGAGTTCCGATGGGGTCTGGTACGCCGGGGCGCGCGCGCCGCGGGCGCCGTCGCCTAGCGTCGGGCGACGTGACGAGTCCCGAGACGACCACCGAGACGAGCGCGCACTGGGGCACCTTCCGGGTCGAGGTCGCCGGTGACGGGGAGACGCTGCTGCGCGCCTGGGCGCACGACGACGACCCGGACGCCGCGCCCGCCATCGGCAACGCCGTCGACGCCCACCGCCACCGCTCGCGGGTCGCCCGCCCCGCGGTGCGCCGCGGCTGGCTCGACGAGGGCCCCGGGGCCGACGACCGGCGGGGCGACGTCGACGAGCCCTACGTCGAGGTCGACTGGGACACCGCCCTCGACCTCGTCGCCGCGGAGCTGCGCCGGGTGCGCGCCGAGCACGGCGACGCCGCCGTCTTCGGCGGCTCCTACGGCTGGGGCAGCGCCGGGCGCCTGCACCACGCGCAGAGCCAGCTGCACCGCTTCCTCAACCGCACCGGCGGCTACACGCGCTCCGTCAACGACTACAGCCGCGGCGCCAGCGCGGTGCTGCTGCCGCACCTCGTGGGCGCGCCCGCTGCCCTCGACCTCCGCTCGCGCCCCGCCTCCTGGCAGCACGTCGCCGAGCACACCGACCTCGTGGTCTCCTTCGGGGGCCTGCGCCGCTCGAACACCTGGGTGGTGCCCGGCGGGCACGCCCGCCACCGGGGCTCCGACCTGGCCCGCCGCGCCGCGGCCACGACCGCCTTCGTGCACCTCTCCGCCCAGCGCGACGACGCCTGGGAGGAGCTGGGGGCCGAGTGGGTCGGGGTGATGCCGGGCACCGACGTCGCCCTGATGCTCGCGCTGGTCCACGTGCTGGTCGTCGACGGCCTCGCCGACGAGGAGTTCCTCCGCACGCACTGCGTCGGTGCCGAGCGCGTGCGGGCGTACGTCCTCGGCCACAGCGACGGCGTGGTGCGCGACCCGGAGTGGGCGGAGGCGATCACGCGGACGCCGGCGGCGAGCATCCGTGCGCTGGCCCACCGGATGGCGGCGGGCCGCACGCTCGTCAACGTCGTGTACGCCCTGCAGCGCGGCGAGCGTGGCGAGCAACCGGTCTGGGCGGGCCTCATCCTCGCGGCCTTCCTCGGCCAGGTCGGCCTGCCCGGCGGCGGCTTCGCCCACGGGTTCGGGTCGATGGGCGACTACGGCGTCGGGGTCGCCGGCACGCGGCTGCCGGTGCTCGACCAGGGCACGAACCCCGTGCCCGACCTGATCCCGTGCGCACGCATCGCCGACCTCCTGCTGCACCCCGGCGCCGACCTGCCCTACGACGGACGGGTGCTGCGGATGCCCGACGTGCGGCTGGCGTACTGGGCCGGCGGCAACCCCTTCCACCACCACCAGGACCTGCGGCGGCTGCGCACCGCCTTCCGTCGTCTCGAGACGTTCGTCGTCCACGAGACGCACTGGACCGCCACGGCGCGGCACGCCGACGTCGTGCTGCCGGTCGCGAGCACGCTGGAGCGCGACGACGTCGCGGCGGGCGCCGGCGACACCCGGCTGCGGGCCTCGAAGCGGGCCAGCCGGCCGTACGCCGAGGCGCGCGAGGAGCTGTGGATCCTCGGCCGCCTGGCCGAGCGGCTCGGCGCCGACCACGACGAGGGGCTCGACGCGAGCGGGTGGCTGCGCCGGATGTACGAGGAGTGGCGTGCCGCCCCGAGCAGCCCGCCGGCGCCGGACTTCGACACCTTCTGGGCCGAGGGCGGGGTGGACCTGCCGCACGAGCCGTACACCGCCGGCCCCGGCACCACCGGTGACGGCCCCGGTGACGGCCCCGCGTTCGCGGCGTTCCGTGCCGATCCGGTCGCCCACCCGCTGGCGACGCCGAGCGGTCGGATCGAGCTGGTCTCGAGCACCATCGAGGGCTTCGACCTGCCCGACGTGGACGCGCACGCGACGTGGCGCGAGCCCGAGCAGTGGTGGGGCGCGGCGTCGGCCGCGACCTACGACCTGCACCTGCTGTGCAACCAGCCGAGCAGCCGGCTGCACAGCCAGCAGGACATGGGCGCCGCCAGCCGGGCGACCAAGGTGGCCGGGCGTGAGCCGGTGCGGCTGCACCCCGACGACGCCACGGCGCGGGGCCTGGTCGACGGGGACGTCGTGCGGGTGCGCAGCGAGCGGGGGAGCCTGCTGGCGGGCGTCGTCGTCACCGACGCGCTGCTGCCGGGCGTGGCCCAGATGCACACCGGCGCCTGGTTCGACCCCAGCGCGCCGGACGTCGCCGACTGCGTGCACGGCAACGTCAACGTGCTGACGCGCGACGTGCCCACCTCGACGCTGACGCAGGCCACCAGCGGTGCGCACGTGCGGGTCGCGATCGAGCGCCACGACGGCCCCGTGCCGCCCGTGCGCGCCCACGAGCCGCCGACGTTCGAGGCCCGGGCCTGAGGGCCCGGGCCTCGGGGGAGGCGCGGGTCGGAGCCCGCGGCCGGCCCTCAGTCCGCCAGGATCCGCCGCCCGGCCGCGAGCAGCGCGGTGTCCTCCTGGGGCGGGTGGACCCGCACGCACAGCACGTCGCGCAGGTGTCGCTCGAGCACGCCGTGCCGCGAGAGCGCCGGGTTGCCGAGCGCCGCGACCGCGGTCTGCACCGCGGAGACGACCGAGCGGGCGATCGCGACCTTCACGACCGACAGCTCGGGCAGCACGGAGGTGTCACCGGCCTCGAGGCGCCGCACGACGCCGTACAGCAGCGTCTCCGCCTGGGCGACCTGCAGGTCGATCTCCCCGGCCACGGCCTGGATGCGCTCCGTGGTGGCGATCGGGCGCCCGAGCGCGGCGGGCACCCGCGTGCGCGCGAAGTCGACGAATGCGGCGCGGGCGGCGCGGGCGACGCCGACGTACAGCGCCGGGTGGCCGAAGCTGCCGGGCCCGGCGCTCGCGGCGGGGTCGCGGTAGACGCCGTCGGGTCCGCGCGGGATCTCGACGAACGCGTCGTGCGGCAGGCGCACGCCCTCGTAGACGACGTCGTGGGTGTTGGACGCCCGCAGCCCGAGGTGGTCCCAGGTCTCGACCCACGTGATGCCGGGCAGGTCGGCCGGCACGACCACGTGTCCCACCCGCGGCCGCTCCGGGTCGCCGTCGGGCTCGTCGGCGACGGCCCACACGAGGTGGTAGCCGAGGCCGGTGCCGCCCGTGGCGTACGCCTTGTGGCCGTCGAGCACCCAGCCGTCGGCGGTGCGGCGCGCGGTCGTGGCGGGCAGGCCCCCGCGGGCGGGCGCCCCCAGCTCGGGCTCGGCGCGGATCGCGTTGACCGGCGTCGCGGCCTCCAGCGAGCGGCGCAGCAGATCGTCGTACAACGCGACCGGCCAGTGCGCGTGCTCGGCCTGCGCCGCGTGCGCGGACAGCGTGTTCGCCACGATCAGCGCCACCGAGGCGTCGCCCTCGCCGAGCGCGACGAGGATCCGCGCGACGTCGAGGGGGCCGAGGCCCGGCCCGCCGTGGCGCTGCGCCACGGTCGCGGTGAGCAGCCCGGCGCGGTGCGCGGCCGCCAGGCCCGCCAGGGGGACGGCCCCGCTGCGGTCGTGCTCCGTCGCCGTCGCCGCCACCTCGGCGGTGACGGCCGCCAGCGCGGCGGGGGAGAGGTCGGGGACGGGGAACGGGTACGCGACGACCTCGCCCCGGTCGGTCCGCTCGGCCGTGCTGGTCATCGGGCGCCCGCCGTGGCGAGCTCGCGGTAGGCCTCGCCGTAGCCGCCGAGGTGCTCGGCCTGCAGGGTCCCGCGCCGCCCGGTGGCCGTGCGGTGCGCCAGCTCCTGGCGGATCAGGGGCAGCACGTGGCGGCCGTAGTCGACCGCGTCGTTGAGGGTGTCGTAACCGCGGATGGAGACCAGGTCGGCGCCGCGGTCGACGTAGTCGAGGATCGCCGCGGCCACCGTCTCGGGGCTGCCGACGAGCGCGGTCGCGGCGCCCGCGCCGTTGGTGACGGCCGCGGTGCGCGTCCACAGCGCGCGGTCGTAGAGCTCGGACCGCTCGGCGAACCCGAGGGCGCGCTGCGAGCCGACGTTCTGCGGGGCGCCCTGCTGGTGGAGCTGCTTGCCGAAGGCGGCGCGCTCGAAGGTCGCGCCGATGCGCTCGACGTACTCGTGCGCCTTCTTCCACGCCAGCTCGTCGGTCGCCGCGACGATCGGACGGAACGTCACCCAGATCCGTGGCAGCGTCGTGCGCCCGGCCTCGCGGGCGATCCGGTGCACGCGCTCGATCTCGCCGCGCAGGTCGTCGAGCGGCTCGCCCCAGAAGCTGAACACGTCGGCCTGGCGGCCGCCCACCTCGAACGCGGCGTCCGACTGGCCGCCGATGGAGATCGGGATGGGTGCGTCGTAGGGCGCGAACCCGGGGCCGAAGTCGTCGAAGCGGTAGTAGGTGCCGTCGTGGCTGAAGGCCGCGGGCTCGGTCCACGCGCGGCGCAGCAGGTCGATGTACTCGCTGGTGCGGGCGTACCGCTCGTCCTTCGGCAGGTAGTCGCCCTGCCGCGCCTGCTCGGCGTCGCTGCCGCCCGAGATGAGGTGCACCACCGCGCGGCCCTCGGTGAGCTGGTCGAGCGTCGCGAGCTTCTGGGCGGCGACGAGCGGGAACGTGGTGTTCGGCCGCAGCGCCACGATCGGCTTGATCCGCTCCGTCAGCTGGCCGACGGCCGAGGCGACGACGAACGAGTCGGCGCTGCTCGAGCCGTAGGGCAGCAGCGTGTAGTCGTAGCCGCCGTCCTCGAGCGCCCGGACGTAGCGGCGGAAGTAGGGCAGGTCGATGCCGCGCGAGGGCACGGGCGCCAGCTCCGTCGACGGGTTCAGGTGCGAGAGGCTGATGAACTCGACCTCGCGGGCGGCCGTCTCGGGGATCGTCGGGTCGAAGGGCGAAGGGGTGCTCACCGGTGCTCCTTGGTCGTGGCGTCGGCCGGGGCCGTGACGCCGCCGGGCGGGGTGGCCGCGTCGCGTTCGACGCTAGGTCGCGGGGGCCGCGGGGGTCCAAGAGCAATGGGGGATCGGCACCGATCGGTGCGGCTTATGCGTCGCGTCGCGGGACGTGCACAATCTGCGCGTGGAGATCGACCCCCGACGGCTCCGCTACCTGCTCGCCGTCCTGCGGCGCGGCGGCATCCTGGCCGCCGCCGAGGCCCTGGGCGTCAGCCCGTCCGCGGTCTCGCAGCAGGTCGCGCGGCTCGAGCGAGAGACCGGCCGTCAGCTCATCCGCCGCACGACGCGCGGCACCCAGCTCACCCCCGCCGGCCTGATGCTGGCCGAGGCCGCGGAGGAGGTCGAGCGCGCCCTCAACGTGGTGGTCAGCCGGTTGGAGAGCCCCGACGCCGAGCTCAGCGGCACCGTGCGGATCGGCGGCTTCGAGAGCTTCCTGCGCTCGGTGGTGATCCCCGCCCTGCCCTACTGGAAGGTGCGCCACCCCGGGCTGGACGTCGTGGTCATCGAGGCGGACCGCGACGACCTGGTCCGGCAGCTGCGGGCCGGGCGCCTCGACGTCGCCATCATCGAGTCCGACGTCGACGAGGGCACGGGCAGCCTGCCCGCGGGGATGGGCGAGGAGCACCTGCTCGACGACCCGTGGGTGATCGTCGCGCCCGTCGGCGCCCTCATGACCACCGACGCCGCGGGCCTGCAGAGCCTCGAGGTGCCGTGGCTGGGCGTCTCGGACTCCCCGGCCAGCGAGCGGGCCATCGCGCGGGTACGCCGGGGGCTCGGCGTCACCGGCGAGACCAAGCACGCCTACTACGGCCTCCAGACCGCGCTCGCGCTCGTGGCGGCGGGGGAGGGCGTCGCGCTCGCCCCCGCCCTGGCGCTGCGCGGGATGCTCCCGTCCGGGGTGGTCACCGTCGACGCCGACGGGCTCGGCACCCGCCGTGTCGTCGCGCGCCACTACGAGCGCGGCACCCGTCGGCGCCAGGCCGCGGCCAGCATCGTCACGCTGCTGCGCGACGCGGTGACGGCGCAGTCGCACCAGCTGCACGGGGTCCACGACGAGGTCGGCGAGCAGTCCCACGGGTGGGCCGGGACCGTCTGAAACCTCCCCGCGACGTGGTCTCGATCACGTCGTCGGCCCGGCCGGTCCTCCGCCGCCGCGCCGTTGTCCCTCTTCAGTTCTGCTTCACCCCGGGTGCGCGAAGTCGAGGCTGTCGCGGGGCGGTCGCGCTGCCCGAGACTCGTCGCCGGCAGCGACCACCGACGTGGTGCGTCGCGCCGCGAGACGTGGGTGAGGGCAGAGGCATGCTGGCGGCGGTTCTGGGGTGGACGGGCACGATCGCGGTGCTCGTCGCGTTCACCCTCCACTCGTCGGGGCGGATGTCCTCGATGTCGCTGCGCTACGCCACGCTCAACTTCGTCGGCGGCATCGTGGGCTGCGTCGCCTGCGCGATGTACGGCGCGCTGCCCGCCGCGTTCTCCAACACGGTGTGGGCCGTCGTCGCGGGCCGGTCGCTCGTGGTGGCGCTGCGCGAGCGGCGCGCGCCGTGGGCCGCGACGAGCGCCGAGGAGCGCCCGCTCGAGGCCGACGAGGCCGTGCTCGCGGCGTGAGCCCGGCTCCTAGGCTGGGTCCATGCCCGACACCCCCGCCTTCTCCACGTCCGTCCGCGACGAGCTGACCGCCACCGGCGCGCTGCGCGTCGTCATCAACCTCGGCAACCCGGTCCTGGTCCAGGGCACCGCCGAGGCGCCGACCGGCGTCACCGTCGACATCGCGCACGCCGTCGCCGCCGAGCTGGGTGTCGAGGCCGAGCTGACGACCGTCACGGCCGCCCGGGACTCCTACGCCGCGCTCGTCGAGGGCCGTGCCGACCTCGGCTTCCTGGCCATCGAGCCGGCCCGCGAGGAGGGCGCCCGCTTCACGACGCCCTACGTCCAGATCGAGGGGGTGTACGCCGTGCGCCCCGGCTCCGAGCTCGGCTCGGCCGACGAGGTGGACGCGGAGGGGACGACCATCGCGGCGCGTCGCGGGTCGGCGTACGACCTCTACCTCACCCGTACCATCGAGCACGCCACGATCGTGCGCGGCGACGAGGCCGACGAGGTGTTCGAGGCCGAGGGCCTCGACGTGCTCTCCGGCGTGCGGCAGCCGACGACCGCGTACGCCGAGGCCCACGGCCTGCGCGTGCTCGAGCCGGCCTTCCAGGCGATCCGCCAGGCCGTGGCCGTGCCCCGGGCGTACTCCGACACCGCGGTCGTCGAGCTCACCGCCTTCGTCGAGCGGCTCAAGGCCGACGGGTCGATCGCTGAGAGCCTCGAGCGCGCCGGCCAGGTCGCGACGGTCCCGCCGGCCGGCTGAGCACCCGCCACCCCCCCCGGAACCAGACGGGTCGCGGTACCTCCGGTAGTCGAGAACTACCGGAGGTACCGCGACCTGCGTGGTGCTCCGGAGGTCAGTGCCCCTGCGCGTGGGAGCGCTCGAGCAGGGCGCCCTCGACGTCGACGTCGGGCAGCAGCCGGTCGAGCCAGCGCGGCAGCCACCAGGCGGAGCGCCCGAGCAGGTGCATCGCGGCCGGGATCAGCAGCATCCGCACCACGAAGGCGTCGATGAGCACGCCGAAGGCGAGCCCGAAGCCGATCGGCTTGATGTTCGCCGAGTGCGAGAAGATGAACCCGGCGAAGACGGAGATCATGATGATCGCGGCGGCCGTGACCACCGCCCGGCCGGCGAGCAGCCCCCGTTGCACCGCGACCCGGGCGGGCGCGCCGTGGGCGTACGCCTCCCGCATCCCGGAGACCAGGAACAGCTGGTAGTCCATCGCGAGCCCGAACAGGATGCCGATCTCGATGATCGGCAGGAAGCTGAGGATCGGGCCGGGCTCGTGCACGCCGAAGACGCCGCCCAGCCAGCCGAGCTGGTAGATCGCGGTGATGCCGCCGAACGAGGCGAGCAGCGACAGCACGAAGCCGGCCGTCGCGGTCAGCGGCACGAGGATCGAGCGGAAGACGATCACCAGGATCAGCAGCGACAGGCCGACGACCACGCCGAGGTAGAGCGGCAGCACGTCCGAGAGCTGCTCGGAGATGTCGATGTTTGCGCTCGCGTTGCCCGCCACGCCGAGCGTCGCCTCGTCGCCGTTCGCGTCGGTGGGCGTCAGCTCGCGCAGCTCGGTGACGAGCGCGCTGGTCGACTCGCTGTTGGGGCCGCCGTCGGGGATCACCTGGAAGGCCAGGGCCGTCCCGTCGCTCGAGGCGCCGATCGGCACCACGGCGCTGACGTCGCCGGTGTCGGCGATCGCGCCGCCGATCGCGGCCTGCTGCAGGGCCAGCGCGTCCTCGTCGACGGGTGAGGCCAGGTCGGCCACGACGACCAGGGGACCGGTCGTGCCGGCGCCGAACTCGTCGGACTGGGTGGTGAACGCGGCGTACGCGTCGGTGTCGGGCGCCGCGGACGACCCGTCGGGCAGGCCCAGCCGCATCTGCAGGGCGGGCAGGGCGACGACGCCGAGCGCCACGATGCCGACGACCAGGGTCGCCACCGCCCGCACCGTGCTCATGGGCTTCGAGGCGCGGGGGTCGGTCTCGGGGGAGCGGTCGATCTCGGGCCGGTCGGCGTGGGTGGCGTGCGCCGCGTCGGCCGCGTGCCGCCCGATCCCGACCGCGGCCCGCTCCTTCTTGCGCAGGATCCGCATCCCGACGACCGCGAGCAGGGCCGGCGTGAAGGTGACCGCGAGCAGGATCGCGACCGCGACCGCGCCGGCTCCCACCGTGCCCATCAGCCCGAGGAAGCCGATGCCGGTGATGTTGAGGGCGAGCAGCGCGACCATCACGGTCGCGCCGGCGAAGACCACCGCGTTGCCGGAGGTCCCGTTGGCCAGCCCGATGGACTCGTGCAGCCCGACGCCCTGCTTCAGCTGGCGGCGGTGGCGGTTGAGGATGAACAGCGAGTAGTCGATGCCGACCGCCAGGCCCAGCATCACGCCGAGCACCGGGGTCACGGAGACGAACTCGACGACGTCGGAGAACGCCATCGCCGCCAGGGTCGCCACACCGACGCCGACGAGCGCGCTGACCAGGGGGAGGGCGGCGCCGATCAGGGTGCCGAGCATGACGACGAGCACCAGCGCGGCGATCGCGACGCCGACGATCTCGGCCGGGCCGAGGATCGAGGGCACGCCCTCGGAGATCTCCTGCGAGACGTGGACCTCGACGCCGGGCACGTCGGCCGACTCCACGACGTCGACGATCGCGTCCTTGACCTCGTTGGGCACCTCGTTGGTCGGCTCGGCGAACGAGACCGCGCCGATCGCCGCGTTGCGGCCGTCGGAGACGAAGCGGAAGCCGGACGAGAGCTCGGCGACCTCGCGGTTCGCCTCCAGCACCGCCGCGCCGGCCTCGAGCTCGGCGCGCTGGTCGTCCAGCTGCTCCTGGCTCTCGTCCAGCTGGGCCTGGGTGCCCTGCAGCTGGGGCTCGAGCGCGGCCAGGGTGCCGGCCGCCTCGGCCTGCGCACGCTGGGCGTCGAGCTGCGCCTGGGCGGCGTCGAGCTCGGTCTGGCCGGCCTCGAGAGCTGCGGTGCCCTGGTCGATCTCGGCCTGCCCGCCCTCCAGCTCGGCGGCCGCCCCGTCGAGCTGCGCCTGCGTCGCGAACGGGTCGGTGGCGGCCTGCACGCCGTCGACGGCACCGACCTCCTCCATCAGCGCCGTGATCGCAGCCTGCTGCTCCTCGTCGAACGCCGACCCGTCGCTCGTCTCCAGCACGAGGCTGCCGCTGCCGCCGCTCGCGGCCTCGAAGTCCTCCTGCAGCTGCTCGGTGACCTGGCTGGTCGCCGTGCCGGGGATGGAGATCGCGGTGCTCGGCGTGCCGGCGAACAGCGCGTACGCCCCTCCGGTCGCGGCGAGCAGGACGACCCACGTCCCGATCACCCACCAGTGGCGACGCGCGGAGAAGCGTCCGAGGCGGTACAGGAGCTCGGCCATCAGCGGGGGTTCCTCTTCTCGGGGGAGCGGTGCGGGGTCTCGGGGTGGGCGTCGGGGAGCGTCTCCGGCGGGGTCCGAGGTGCTCGGTACCCCTCCCGGGCCTGGGTCAGGAGGCGTTCGAGCAGGTCGTCCCAGGCCTGCCGGCCGGCGACGTCGAGCGCCCCGTCGGTGTCCTGCAACCAGTGCCGTGCGACGACGGCCAGCCCGTTGGTGAGGGTGGTCACGAACAGCTCCGCGGCCAGCGGGTCGGTCGCGGGCGCCACGGCCAGCACGCGCTCGAGCACCTGCGCGCCGACGCGCTCGAAGGTCTCCTGGGGCACGGGGCTCGGCACGACGGGGCGGTCGGGACCGGCGTGCGGGGGCTCGACGCCGAAGAGCCCCGCGAGGGTCGCGACGGCCGGCGCCAGGTCGACCTCGCGCGCGGCGGAGGCGACCGCGTCGAGCGCGTCGGGGGTGGCTCCCGCGCCGGGGGCGGTGCGCTCGACCGTGGCGAGGAAGTCCTCGACCACGTGGCCGAGCACGTCCTCGCCGACCGCGAGCCGCAGGGCGGCGAGGGTCGCGAAGTGGTTGAAGACGGTGCGTCGCGCCACGCCGGCGGTGGCGGCGACCTGCTCGACCGTGAAGCCGGCGGGCCCGTGCTGGGCGACCAGCCGGTGCGCGGCGTCGACGATCGCGCGGCGGTGCTGGTGGCGCACGGCGGTGCGGCCGTCGCGGGTCGGGGCGGGCACGGCCTCGACGGTAGGCAGGTCGTTGCACTCAGTGCAAACAACTGGTCGCCCCGAGTGGTGTCGCGGTGGTCACGCGGGGTTACCGGGACCGGTCGCCCCACCGGCGACGCACCCAGCGGAGGAGGACCGGATGACGCAGCAGCAGCGGGCCGAGGGCACGGACGTCGACGACGGACGCGAGGCGGGCGACTCCGGGGTGGCCGGTGGGAGCGCCGCGCCGCAGGGCGTACGCCTCGTCGCCGACCTCGTGGTCGAGCGGCTGCAGGCGTGGGGCGTGGGCCGCGTCTTCGGCTACTCCGGCGACGGCATCAACCCCGTGATGGGGGCGCTGCGCCGGGCCGAGGGGGCCGTCGAGCTGGTGCAGGCCCGGCACGAGGAGAACGCCGCGCTGATGGCGGTCGGGCACGCCAAGTACACCGGCGGCGTCGGCGTCACGATGAGCACCCAGGGCCCGGGCGCGGTGCACCTGCTCAACGGCCTCTACGACGCCAAGCTCGACCACCAGCCGGTGGTGGCGATCGTCGGGCAGCAGCCGACGACGGCCCTGGGCTCGGAGTACCAGCAGGAGATCGACCTGACCGCGCTGTTCAAGGACGTGGCCGCGCAGTTCGTGCAGTCCGTCCAGGCGCCGGAGGCGGCGGCGATGATCGTGGACCGTGCGTTCCGCACCGCGATCGCCACCCGCAGCCCCTGCGTGGTCGTGCTGCCGCACGACGTGCAGGCGAGCGAGGCGCCGAGCGAGGAGCCCCACCAGCACGGCGTCGTCCCCACGGCCGTGCAGTGGCGCGAGCCGGTCGTCGTGCCCCACGACGACGACCTGCGCGAGGCCGCCGCGGTGCTCAACGCCGGTCGCCGGGTCGCCCTGCTGGTCGGGCAGGGCGCGCGAGGAGCGCACGCGGAGGTGCAGGAGGTCGCCGAGCGGCTGGGGGCCGGGGTGACGACGAGCCTGCTGGGCAAGCCGTGGACCGACGAGACCCTGCCGCGCAGCTGCGGGGTGA
Source organism: Nocardioides imazamoxiresistens (assembly GCF_032378595.1). Lineage (NCBI taxonomy): Bacteria > Bacillati > Actinomycetota > Actinomycetes > Propionibacteriales > Nocardioidaceae > Nocardioides > Nocardioides imazamoxiresistens. Next base: position 116,210 of record NZ_JAVYII010000009.1, on the reverse strand, counting down.
TGGGCCACCTCGGCACGACCGCGTCGGGATGGCTGATGGACGGCTGCGACACGCTGCTGGTCGTCGGCAGCAACGATCCCTGGACGGAGTACTACCCGGCGCCGGGGCAGGCCCGCTCGGTGCAGGTCGACATCGACGGCCGCCACCTCGGCAACCGGCACGCGATCGAGGTCGGACTCGTCGGCGACGCGGCGGAGACGCTGCGGCGGCTCCTGCCGCTGCTCGACGAGCGGCAGGACCGCGCCTGGGAGCAGGAGGTCGTGGAGCAGGTCGAGCGCTGGCACCGCATCGGCGAGGAGCGCTCGCGGCTGGAGGCCCGCCCGCTCAACCCCGAGCTGGTGGTGCGCCGCCTCTCCGAGCACCTGCCCGTCGACGCGCGCGTCGCCGTGGACGTGGGGTCGGTGACCTACTGGTACGCCCGCCACCTGCGGCTGCCGACCGGCGTGCCGGCGCACCTGTCCTCGACGCTGGCCAGCATGGGCTCGGCGCTGCCGTACGGTCTCGCGGCGAAGCTCGACGCGCCGCACCGTCCGGTCGTGGCGCTGGCCGGCGACGGCGCCGTGCAGATGAACGGCCTGGCCGAGCTGGTCACGGTCGCCTCCCGCTGGCGCGACTGGGCCGACCCGCGGTTCGTGCTGCTCGTGCTGGCCAACGGCGACCTGGCCGAGGTGACGTGGGAGCAGCGCGAGACGGAGGGCGAGCCGCGCTTCGACGTCAGCCAGTCCCTGCCGCACGTGCCCTACGCGGGCTGGGCCGAGCTGCTCGGGCTGCGCGGCCTGCGCGTCGACGACCCCGGCGACCTCGACGAGGCGTGGGCCACGGCGCTGTCGGCGGACCGTCCGTGCGTGATCGAGGCGGTCGTCGACCCGGACGTGCCCCTGCTGCCGCCGTTCCCGGCCGCCGAGGCGATGCTCGACAGCTTCCACGGCGCGCTCGACGCCGAGGGCGAGGCCGGTGCGCACCCGCGCCGGCTCCTGGACGCGCAGGTCGCCCAGGAGCGCGCACCCCGGGAGTGAGGGCGGGTCGCGCCGACGGGTCTCAGTCGATCAGCCGGTCGAGCAGCTCGAAGGTCTCGAACGGCTGGTCGACGTCGCCGAAGTGGCCGTCGTCGCGCACGATCTGGGTGCCGCCGAGCCGGTCGAACATCGCGCGCCCCTGCTGGTCGTCGCAGCCGTAGGGGTCGTCGCGGGAGTTGATGAAGTACAGGTCGCGGACGTGGGCGCGGATCGCCGACCAGTCGTAGGCGTCCTGCAGGACGGGTTCGTCCGCGGCGTTGGGCGGCGTGCAGTAGCCGGCGACCAGGAACGCCTGGTCGACCCTCGCCTCGATGTGCTGCAGGAGAGCGAGCAGCAGGGCGGCGCCCCCGGAGTGTCCGACCAGGACGGTGTCCTCGTCGAAGGTGTGGTCGGCCAGGACCCTCGGCAGGAACGTGGCGACGGGTTCGACGTTCAGCCCCGGGTGGTGGGGTGCCTCGACCGCGTAGCCGCGTTCGGCCAGCCGCCTGCGCAGCCACGGGAGCCAGACGACGTCGGGGTTCGCCCCGGTCCCGTGGAAGATGATCGCCTTCCGCTGCGCCACGTGTGCCTCCGCAGGTGTCGAACGCCGCATGCGACCCGCTCGACGGTGGCGACCGGATCGCGATCTGTGGTGGTCGTTCTACCAGCCCGGACCCGTGCTCGAGAGCTTCCACGGCGCGCACCCCGGGAGTGAGCGGGGGTCGGGCTCGGCTAGGGTTCCACCGCGGTCGAGCAGGGGCCGTCCCGTGCTCGGACAGGTGGTCGACGTGACCTCGCCCCTCGGCCCTCCCGGTGCGCAGCCATCGGGCTCCCGCTTCTCGAGCCGCCTGCGCCCCGTCGCGGACGGCGATCCGGCGCTGCGGGCCGTCCTCGAGCGCACCCGTGCCCAGCTGGGCTCGCAGACTGCGACCGTCCTGCTGCTCGACGAGACGTCGGGCAAGCTGCACCCCGTCGCGGCCGTCGGGTTCGGGCGCCGGTGGCGCACGGCGTCGCTGGTCTCCATCGGCCAGGGGTTCGCGGGCCGGGTGGCGTCGACCCGGCGCCCGCTCAGCGTCGACCGCACCGGCGGCGACCCGGTCGTCAACCCCGTCCTGCGCGCGAGCCCCGTCGTCTCGCTCCTGGGTGTGCCGCTGCTCGACGGCGACCGGGTGGTCGGCGTGCTGCACGTCGGCTTCCACGACCGTCGCGCCTTCGACGCCGGCGAGGTGGCTCAGCTGGAGGAGGCCGGGGCCGAGCTGGTGCGCGCCCTGGCGGCCGGTGCGTTCCACGAGGCGCAGGCCGCGGCGCTGGCGCTGCAGCGCAGCCTGCTGCCGACGCTGCACGACGTCGACGGGCTCGAGCTCGCGGCGCGCTACCTGCCGGCGGACGGGGAGCTGGGCGGCGACTGGTACGACGTGATGGAGCTCCCCGACGACCGGGTCGGCATCGTGATGGGCGACGTGATGGGTCACGGGCTGCACGCGGCCGTGGTGATGGGCCGGCTGCGCAGCGCGCTGCGGGCGTACGCGCTCGACGACGAGGACCCCGCGGTCGTGCTGCACCGGCTCGACCGCATGCTCTGCCACTTCGAGGCGGGCACCACCGCGACGGTGCTCTACGTCGTGGCGCGCCCACCGTTCACGGAGCTCCGGTTCAGCTGCGCCGGCCACCTGGCGCCGGTGCGGGCGCGCACGGACGGCCACGTCCGTCGGGTCGACCTCGAGCCGGACGTCCTGCTCGGGATGGACCCGACCGCACCGCGCTCCTCCAGCACCCTCGCGCTGGCCCCCGGGGAGTCGCTGGCGATGTTCACCGACGGTCTGGTCGAGATGCGGCGCACCGGCGGGGTGGACCCCTACTGGGAGCAGCTGGAGCGCATCGAGCGGGGGTTCTCCGCCGCCGACCACCCCGAGCTGGCCTGCTCGCGGATCCTCACCGAGGCGGTCGGCGACGAGACCACCGACGACGACATCGCCCTGCTCGTGATGCGCCGCACGGCCGCCGGGTGAGGGGCCGGGCTCACAACGGCGCGACCCGGTGCGCCCACGGCGCGGCCTCCTCGACCTGCGCGGCGAGGCTGATCAGGAGCCCCTCGCCGCCGAGCGGCGCGACGAGCTGGACCCCGAGCGGCAGGCCGTCGGCGGTCCAGTGCAGCGGCAGCGAGATCGCCGGACGTCCCGTCACGTTGGCGAGCTGCGTGTAGGGCACCCAGCCGAGGTTCTTGTCGACCATGTCGTCGACGATCGGGGTGAGGCTGAGCAGCCGTGCGGTGCGGGTGCGCAGCAGCGCGTCGGCCGCGACCTTGAGCGGGCCCGGCAGGTCGAACTCGCCGACCTTCGGCGGCGGGGTGGCCAGGGTCGGGGTGAGCAGCAGGTCGTAGGACTCGAAGAACGTGGTCAGCCGCCGGGCGTGCTCGTGGCGGCGCTGGACGGCGTCGACGTAGGCCGGGCCGCTCGTCGCGTTGCCGAGCGCCGCCATGATCCGGGTGTCGCGCTCGAAGGCGTCGTCGCCGGCGCCGCTGGTGCGCTTCGCCTCCGCCACCTCCCAGGCGATGTAGACGAACCACGCGAGCAGGAACTCCCGCGCCAGCGCCGCGTCGTCGAAGGGGGCCTCGGGCAGCTCCTCGACGTGGTGGCCCAGGTCGGTGAGGGTGCGGACCGCCGACGCGACGGCCGCGTACGCCTCGGGGTGCGGGTCGGGCGTGATGGCGGAGGGCACGCGGACGCCGATCCGCAGCCGGCCGGGGTCGCGACCGACGGCTGCGGCGAACGGCCTGCCGGGCGTACCCGTCTCGAAGGGGCCCCACGGCTCCCCGCCGGCCATGACGTCGAGCAGGGCGGCGGTGTCGCGCACCGTGCGGGTGACGACGCCCTGCACGGCGGCACCGTGCATGAACTCCGAGGAGGCCGGCCCGAACGGGGTGAGGCCGCGGCCGGGCTTGAGCCCGACCAGGCCGCAGCAGGCGGCGGGGATCCGGGTCGAGCCGCCGCCGTCGTTGGCGCCCGCGGCCGGCACGATCCCGGCCGCCACCGCGGCGGCCGAGCCGCCCGAGGAGCCGCCGGGGGTGCGGGTCAGGTCCCACGGGTTGCGCGCCGGCCCCCAGACCTCGGACTCGCTGATCGCCTTGGCGCCGAACTCCGGCAGGTTGGTCTTGCCGAAGATCGCGAGCCCGGCGTCCTGCCAGCGCTGCACGACCGTCGACGTCTCGGCGACGGGCGTGGAGCGCAGGGCGCGCGAGCCCTGGGAGCTGGGCAGGCCAGCGATGTCCTGGGCCAGGTCCTTGACCAGGAACGGCACCCCGGCGAACGGACCCGTGCGCTCCGCGTCCGGCGCGCAGGGGACGTCGCGCACGACGGCGTTGATCCGCGGGTTGACCGCGTCCGCCCGGGCCCGGGCCAGCGCCAGCAGCTCGCCGGCCGAGACCTCCTTGTCGGCCACGAGCCGGGCCAGGCCGGTCGCGTCGTAGGTGCGGTACTCCTCGAAGTCCACGTGGTGCTCCGTCCGATCGAGCTCGCCGAGACCGTCGCCCGGACGGTACCGCTCGCGCCGCCCATTTCGGGGCGGCCTCTAGGAATGGGGCCATGCGCACGCTGATCGTCACCGCCCACGCCGACCCCGCGCCCGCCCCGGGCGAGCAGCCCCGCTCCGTCACCCACCGCACCGCCCGTCGCATCCAGGAGCTGCTCGGGGGCGCTGCGGAGGAGGCCCACCTCGCGCAGGAGGGCTTCGACCCGCGCTTCACGGCCGCCGACCGGGAGGCGTACCTCACTGGCGCCACCGCCGCGCCCGACGTCATCGCCGAGCAGCGGCGCCTCGACCGGGCCGACCATGTCGTGCTCGTCTTCCCGGTCTACTGGTGGTCGATGCCGGCGCTGCTCAAGGGCTGGGTCGACCGGGTCTTCGTGGCCGGCTGGGCCTTCGACATCGGCGACGACGACCGCGTGGTGCCGCGCCTCGACCGGCTCACGGCGCACCTCGTGCCGGTCTCGGGCACGCCGGCGGGATCGTTCGAGCGGCACGGGTACGCCCGTTCCTTCCGCACCCAGGTCGAGCACGGCGTCGTGGGCTACTGCGGCATGCGGTCCGGCGCGACCGCCTTCGTGCACGACTCCGAGTCCGCCGACGCCGCGGTCGTGGCCGCCGCGGTGGACGCGGCCGCCACGGCGGTCGCCGACGCGGTGCGCGGCGGTGGCATGCTCGCGAGGTGACCTCGACGCCCTCGTCCGCCCCTGCCGACTTCACGCCCCCGCCCGCCGACCTGACCCGTCCGACCCTTACGGGCTCGTTCGGGATGGCCGCCTCGACCCACTGGCTCGCCTCGGCGAGCGCGCAGTCGGTGCTCGAGCGGGGCGGCAACGCCTTCGACGCCGCCGTGTGCGCCGGCTTCGTCCTGCACGCGGTCGAGCCGCACCTGAACGGACCGGGCGGGGACCTCGTCGGCATCGTCGCCCCGGCGGGCGGGCAGCCGGTCGTGCTGTGCGGCCAGGGCCCGGCGCCGCGCGCGGCGACCATCGAGCGGTTCGCCGCGGAGGGGCTCGACGTCGTGCCCGGCAGCGGTGCGCTGGCCGCGGCCGTACCCCTCGGCGTCGACGCGCTGCTGCTCCTCCTCGAGACCCACGGCACCTGGGAGCTCGCCGACGTCCTCGCGCCCGCGATCCACTACCTGGAGCGCGGCCACGTCGCCGGGCCGCAGCTCGCGGCCGTGCTCGCGACGATGGCGCCGCACTTCGTCGAGCACTGGCCGGCCTCCGCCGAGACCTGGCTGCCCGGGGGCAGCGCGCCGCAGGCCGGCGAGCTGGTCCGCAACCCCGCGTACGCCGCCACCCTGCGCCGGCTGACCGCGCTCGGCGGCGACGACCGCGAGGCCCGGATCCGGGCCGCCCGCCACGAGCTGCGCGAGGGCTTCGTCGCCGAGGCGATCGTCGAGCACTGCGGACGCCCGCACCGCCACGCCACCGGCGGCGACCACGGCGGCCTGCTGACCCGCGAGGACCTCGCGAGCGGCGCCGCGAGCTTCGAGGACGCGCTCGGCGTGGACTTCCGGGGCGTGCGGGTGAGCAAGGCGCCGGCCTGGAGCCAGGGCCCGGTGCTCCTGCAGGCCCTCGCCGTCCTCGACTACTTCGCGGACGCCGACCTCGACCCCTCGACGGCGCGCGGCGTGCACACGGTCGCCGAGGTGCTGAAGCTGGTGCTGGCCGACCGGGACGCCTGGTACGGCGACGGCGCCGACCCCGAGGTCCTCGCCGTGCTGCTCTCGCCCGAGCACGCCCGGGCCCGGGCGCAGGAGGTGGGGGAGCGGGCGTCGCTGGAGCTGCGACCCAGCGCGGTGGCCGGGCGCGAGGCGTACCTGCCGGTCGCCGGCACGAGCGCCGTCGCCCCGGTCGGCGGCGCGACCGGTCGGGTCGTCGGCGTGGGTGAGCCGACCGTCGCCCGCAACGGCACCACCCGGGGCGACACCTGCCACGTCGACGTGGTCGATGCCGCCGGCAACCTGGTCTCCCTGACCCCGTCGGGCGGCTGGCTGCAGTCCTCGCCGACCGTCCCCGAGCTCGGCTACTGCCTCGGCACGCGCCTGCAGATGAGCTGGCTCGACCCCGCCAGCCCGTCGCGGCTCGAGCCCGGGCGGCGGCCCCGCACCACCCTGAGCCCCACCGTGCTCAGCGTCGACGGCGTGCCCGTCGGGGCCCTCGGCACGCCCGGCGGCGACCAGCAGGACCAGTGGCAGCTGCTCTACCTGCTGCGCACGATCGTCGGCGGGTACGCCCCGCAGGCCGCGATCGACGCCCCCGCGTTCCACACCACCGCCATGATCGGCTCGTTCTGGCCCCGCACCTGGGAGCCCGGTGGGCTCGTGGTCGAGGCGCGGCTCGGGGACGACGTGATCGCGGAGCTGCGGGAGCGCGGGCACGTCGTGACCGTCTCCGGCGACTGGACCCTGGGACGCCTCTCCACGACCGGGCGCGACCCGGGCACGGGCGTGTTGCACGCGGCGGCGAACCCCCGCGGGGCCCAGGGCTACGCGGTCGGCCGATGAACGCCGCCGCCGTGCCCCCCGCACCCGCCGCGCCCGCGGCCCGTGCCGACGGTCCGCGGGCCACGACGCGCACCTCCGTCGCGCTGCTGCTCGCCCTGACCTTCTCGACGGGCGTGGCCGACGCGGTCGGCTACCTGGGTCTCGACAAGGTCTTCACCGGCAACATGACCGGCAACGTCGTGATCCTCGGGATGGGCGCGGCCGGCGCCGACGACCTGCCCGTCCTCGGTCCGGTCTGCGCGCTGGTGGCCTTCATGGCCGGGGCCGTGCTCGGCGGGCGGCTCGTGCGGGGCCGCCCTGACGGGTGGGGGCGTCGCGTCAGCCTGCTGATGCTCCCCGTCGCAGCCGTCCTGGCCGCCTGCGCGGTGGCCGCGGCGCTGGTGCCCGACGTCGGGGAGGAGGGCGCCGCGACCGTCGCGGTGGCCGCCTCGGTCGCCGTCGCGATGGGGCTGCAGGCCGCCGTCGCCCGCCACGTCGCGGTCAAGGACCTCACCACCGTGGTCGTCACCTCGACCATCACGGGACTGGCCGCCGACTCGCCGCTCGGTGCGGCCGCCGACCAGCCGTGGGTACGCCGGGCGCTGGCCATCGTGCTGATCGCCGCGGGCGCGGCCGTCGGCGCGCTGCTGCTGCAGGCCGGACTGGCCTGGGGGCTCGGGGCCTCCGCCGTGCTGACGACGGTGGTCGCGCTGGTCGGCCTGCGCGCCAGCCGGGGCTGACGGTCCTCGCGAGGGGCGGGCCCGTCCATCGCGATGTCGGATGGTCCGGGCTCACGGATCGCTATTGGAAGTCCGGAGCGCGGCGGACCTAGCGTCTCCGGTGCCCGATCCGAGCGGCCCGCGGGCCGAGCACCAGGAGACGAGATGACCACCCACACCCCCACCGCGCCCTCCCCGGCGACCACTGCGGAGGACGTCTCCCACGAGGCCTCGTGGGAGGTCGCGTGGCACGGCTGGGCCGCGGAGCGCGACGAGACGATCACGGCGCCGCACGGTGTCGCGTCGGCCACCGGCACGCACTGGCTGGGTGCGGAGCCGACCGAGGTGCCCGGTCTCCCGGGCCGGTGGTGGGCCGAGGACGGGCAGGTGCGCGGCGAGACCGCCGACGTCCCGGTGCGCATCGCGCCCGGCGCCCGCCTCGCGCTCGGTGAGCGGGTGCTCACCGCTCTCGCGCCCGGGGGCGCGCTGGCCGTGCGGGTGCTCGACCCGGCCGCGCCGACGCGTACCTCCCTGACGGGTGTCGTGCGCCACGACCCCGACCCGGCGTGGGTGCTCACCGGCCGGTTCGTGCCGGCCGCCGCCGACGCCACCCTGCCGATCGAGCACGCCGACGGGCGCACCACCGACGACCCGGTCGTCGGCACGGTGGAGGTCGAGGTCGCCGGCAGCGCCGCGAGCCTCGTCGCGTTCGGTCGTCCGGGCGGGCTGCAGGTCACGTTCGGCGACGCCAGCAACGGCGACGGGCCCGAGGGCGCCGGCAGCGTCGGCTTCCGGTTCCTCTCCCTGCCCGAGCCCGCCGCCGACGGCACGGTGACGGTGGACCTCAACCGGGCGTACCTGCCGCCCTGCGTCTTCACCGACCACTACCTGTGCCCGCTGCCGCCGCCGCAGAACCGGCTGCCGGTGCGGGTGGCGGCGGGGGAGCGCTGGCCGACGTACGCCTGAGCCCGTAGGGTCGGCGGCGGTGGACGCACCTGCCGCTCGCGGCGTCGGCCATGGTGAACGCGTCGCGCACGACCCGCCCACGACCGACGTCCGACCTCGGCTGTCGCCGGCAACGCGAGCACCAGCGGTCCCCAGCCGAGAACCGGAGCAGTCGTGAGCCGTCCCAGCCTCCCCTCGTCCCTGCCGCTGACCGTGCGCGAGGTCAAGGACCTCGCCCGCTCCCTGCGCGGCGCCCTCGCCCCGCACGTACGCCTCGCCCACGGCCAGGCGCTCGACGTCCTCGCCCGCGCCGCCGGGCTGCCGGACTGGAACGCGCTGGCGGCCCGCTACGCCGGCCCCGGTCTGGGGGCGCCGATGCCGATCCTGCGCGTCTACGACAGCGGGCTCGCCCACCGCTTCTACGTCGACTGGCTCGGCTTCGACGTGGACTTCGTGCACCGCTACGACGCCGCCGCGCCGGCGTTCACCGGGATCAGCCGCGACCAGGTCGCGCTGGGGCTCAGCGAGCACCACGGCGACGGGACGCCGGGCAGCGTCGTGTGGATCCCGGTGCGCGAGCTGGCCGCCTACCGCGCCGCGCTGCTCGCCGACCCCGCCGCGCCCCTGCGACCGGGCATCGACCGCGACGCCCCCGGCGGCCCCACCATGAGCGTCCTCGACCCCTTCGGCAACGAGCTGCGCTTCTGCGAGCCCGACCTCTGAGGCCGGGCTTCTGAGGCCGGGCGTCGAGTTGCGGGTTGTGCCGCGGTTCGGGCGTCGAGTTGCGGGTTGTGTCGCGGGGTGTGGCTGGGGTGCGGATGGGTACGCGCGGGAGGGTGCGCAGGTGGTTTGACCTGCGGAAACGTTCTCCACAGATCGGTCCGCGACCCTGGTCCTCGAACGCACGTTCGGATAGAATCAGGGGTATAGATCGGGGGACCCAGCAGCACACCAGCAGCCCGTCACGGGCTGCGCTGCTGACTGTTGCGTCCGAGGCGATGCGGGCCCAACGCGCGGCCGAGGCGGCCGCGTTCTTCGCGGCTGCCGACTACGCCGATGCCCACCTCGACGTGGAGTGCGGCAGCTCGTCCAGCAACCCGGTGGTGGGTGACCCGATCGGCCCTTTGGGCATGTGGGTCGACGACGAGCAGGCCCTCGCGGCGGTGCCGGGTGGGGATCGGTGGCTGGCGTACGGCGGACCCGGCGCGCCGCTGGTGTCGGAGTTCGCTGTCCTGGAACTGGTGACCGCGATGGGTCTGTCGCAGGACGCCGGTCGCGCGCTGGTGGGTGATGCGGTCGAGGTCCGACACCGCCTCCCGCTGATCGCGGCCCGGGTCGCCGCGGGTGGGGTGCAGGTGTGGCGGGCCCGGCGGATCGCTCGCGCCACGCGGACCCTCACCTTGGAGGGTGCGGGGTTCGTGGACCGCAACCTCGCCCACGTCGCGCACTCCATCTCGGGGGCGGGGATCGACCGGCTCGTTGCCGAGGCGTCGGCACGGTTCGACCCCGAGACCACCGAAGCCGACCGTGCGGACGCGGACGCGGGCCGGTTCTTCACGATCGACTTCCGTGCCCGTGAGGCGCTCGGGGTGCACGGTCAGGTCGGCGGAACCGTGCCCGTGTCCGGTGAGCTGGACCTGGCCGACGCCCGTGACCTCGAGAAGGCCGTCGCCCGTGGTGCCGCGGAGCTGGCCGCACTCGGGTCGGGCGAGTCGCTCGACGTGCGCCGCTCCATCGCGGTCGGTGAGCTGGCCCGCAAGCAGACCGCACTCGACCTCACCGGCACAGACGACCGTGCGGAGGCCTCATCGGTGGCGGCGCGTCAGGTGGTGCTGCACGTCCACCTCTCTCAGGCGGCACTGTCGTCGATCGGGATCGACCCCCTCACCGGCGGCACCGGCATCGACCTGGCCACCGTCACCGCACCCGGCATCGCGCTGCGGACCGTGACCGCGGAGCAGGTCCGCGACTGGTGCCGCACCACCGACACGACCATCACCGTTAAGCCGGTGATCGACCTCAACGAGCGGATCGCGACCCCGAGCTACCGGATCCCCGAGCGGCTCGTCGAGCAGGTCCAGCTGCGCTACCCGACGTGTCGGTTCCCGTACTGCAACCGCCCAGCACGGGCCTCCGACCTCGACCACCGCGTCGAATGGGACGCCGACGGCCCAACAGCCAGCGACAACCTCGTCCCGCTGTGCCGGCTGCACCACCGCGCCAAGACGCACCCCTCACCGCTCGGCACCGACCCACGCGACCCACCCAACGGCCTCGGACACGATCACGAAGCTCGCTGGCGCTACCGCCCCACCCGCCCCGACGAACCACCCGACGGCTTCGTCTGGACCAGCCCACGAGGCCGCCGCTACCTCGTCACGCCAACCGGCACCATCCCGCTCGCATAGCAACCCAGACGCGCACGGCACCACCCGACATCACCCGGCACCACCCGACATCACCCGGCAGGCCCGCCGACACCACGTCGCCGGGCCTACCGGCACGCCCAGCCCCGCGCGTACCACCCCAGCCCCCGCCTTCGGGGTCGCGGCACGGAGCCTTCGACCGCACGACTGCGTGGCGGATCGTGGTCAGACGTGTGCTCAGCGATCCACCACACCACCCCAGCCCCCCGGGTCGCGGTATCTCCGATAGTCGACGACTACCGGAGGTACCGCGACTCCAGAGACCGGCGAGCGCGGCACGGAGCCTCCGCCACACCCCCTGCCCCGGGTGGGGGGAGAGCACGAGGCTCGACGCGATTCACGACCGCGCGGGCCGACGCCTCACGCCCGGGGCGTACGCCCGGTGACCAGGTACTGCGGCCGCGACTCGTGCCCCGGCGACATGCCGAAGCGGCGGTCGAGCTCGGCGACCGCGTCGAGGCGGGTGACGGTGACGTCGGTGAGGCCGGCGCCGGTGAAGAGGTCGCGGTACGCCTCGGCGTCGGCCGCCGTCGCCAGCGGCAGGTGGGCCTCGGCGTCGGCGTCGTAGGCCTCGACGAAGGCGTCGGGCCCGGCGGTCGACTCGACCTGGACCTGGCGGTCGAAGCCGCCCGGGTACCAGTTCGCGTCGACGCACACGACCGTGCCACCGGGGCGCAGCAGGCGCATCCACGCCCTCAGGGCGGTCGCGGGGTCGCGCAGCGTCCACAGCAGGTAGCGGCTCGTCACGACGTCGAGGTCCGTCCCCACGCCCTGCGGGTCCACCGCGTCGCCGCGCACGAAGGACGCGGCGGGGCGACCGGAGGCCCGTCGGCGCGCGGCGTCGGCGAGCGCCTCGGCGACCATGCCGGGCGAGCTGTCGAGACCGGTGACCTCGTGGCCCAGCTCGGCCAGGATGCTGGCGACGTACCCCGACCCCGTGCCCACGTCCAGCACCCGCACGGGCGCCGGCGGCAGCGCGCGGCCCCACACCTCGAGCCACAGCGCGTGGTCGTGCGGCGCGCGGTCGCCCGCGACCTGGCGGTGGTGGTACGCCTCCGCGCGGCCGCTCCAGTACTCGTCGAGGCGGGCCTGGATCCCGTCGGTCGCGACGTCGGTGAGGGTGGTCTCGGTGATGGTCATGCGGACTTCCTGACGTCGTGGGCGGCGGGGGAGCGGCGGAAGAGCAGGTGGATCTCGCCGTCGAGGTCGACACGGCGCACGCCGACCTCGTAGACGGGCTCGAGGACCTCGGGCACGAGGACCTCGTCGGGCGTGCCCTGCGCGACCACGCGGCCGCGCTGCAGCAGCACGAGGTGGTCGCAGTAGCGGGCGGCGAGGTTGAGGTCGTGCAGCACCACGACCACGCTGGCAGGCAGGTGCGCGACCAGGTCGAGCACCTCGTGCTGGTAGCGGATGTCGAGGTGGTTGGTCGGCTCGTCGAGCAGGAGGTGCTCCGCCTCCTGCGTGAGCGCGCGGGCGATCAGCACGCGCTGCTTCTCGCCGCCGGACAGGCCGGCGTACTCCCGCGGGGCCAGGTGCAGCGCGCCGACCCGCTCGAGCGCGGCCGTCGCGACGGCGAGGTCGGCGGCGCTCGGACGCGACGAGACGCCCTGGTGGGGCAGCCGGCCGAGCAGGACGAGGTCGGCGACCCGCATCGGCAGGTCGCCGCTGTGCTCCTGCACGACCACGGCCACCTGGCGCGCCAGCTCCTTGCGGCCGACCCGGTCGACGTCGACGCCGTCGATCTCGACGCTGCCGGTCACGGGGCGCAGGGAGCCGTAGAGCGTGCGCAGCAGCGTTGTCTTGCCGCTGCCGTTGGGCCCGACGAGACCGACGGTGCCGCCCGGCGGCACCCGGATGTCGACGCCGTCGACCACGACGACGTCGCCGTAGCGGTGGCCCAGGCCGCGTCCCTCGATCATCGGCCCGCACCGTCGACGGGCGTCTCGGCGAGGAACGCGATCAGCTGCTCCAGCCCGTCGACCGCCAGCGGCGTCGGCGGCTCGGCGAAGTTCAGCAGCAACGGCAGCATCGCGCCCGACTCGACAGCGCGCAGGGCACCGGCGCCCGGCAGCTCGGCGACCGCGTCGACGACGCCGGCGGCCTCCCCGTCGCTGTGCAGCACCAGGATCACGTCCGGGTCGCGCTCCACGATCTCCTCCGCGTTGACCTCGAAGACCCGGTCGGCGACGTCGCCGAACACGTTCTCGAGGCCCGCGGCCTCGAGCAGCGGCGCGGACATCGACCCGCGGCCGTACGCGTACGTCACGCCGCCACCGATGGTCGGGTAGAGGACCGCCGCGGTGCGCGCCTCGTCGGCGGGCACCGTCGCCTCCAGCGCCGCGACCCGCTCCTCCAGCTCGGCGACGTAGGCGTCGGCCTCGTCGGTGCGATCGAACACCTCCCCGTAGAGGCGGACCTGGTCGTAGAGGTCCTCGAAGCTCGCGTCGCCCTCGAGCGACCCGCAGAAGGCCGGCTCCTCGATCACCGGGATGTCGGAGGACGACAGCGTCTCGCGGCTCAGGTTCTCCGTCTCGCCGAGCACCAGGTCGGGGGTCTCCGCCACCACCTCCTCGCGCGAGATCTGCAGGTGGCCGCTGGCGTCGGTGCGGTCGGTCAGCAGGGGGATCTCCTCCAGCGCGGCCAGGGTCTCGTCGTCGTAGTACGCGCTGGGGTAGACGCCCGCCCGGGCCACGACGCGGTCCAGCACCCCGAGCTCGTGCAGCGTGGGCACGGCCGCGCTCTTCAGCATCACGACCCGCTCGGGCGCACCGTCGAGCTCGACGGTGCCGTCGCAGTTCTCCACCGAGATGGCGGCGTCCTGGCCGTCGGCGGCGCCGCAGGCGGCGAGGGGAAGCAGCAGGGCGACGGAGGTGGTCGCGACGGCGGTACGGCGGGCGGGGCGGCGGAGGCTCATCGGGATCCTTGTCGTCTGCGGGGTCGTCTGCGGGGTTCGGGAACGAGGGGACGGGCTCACGACGGCACCGCCTGGAAGCGGCGCACGAGGAGCAGGAGGAAGGGCGCGCCGACGAGCGCGGTGATGATCCCGATCGGGATCTCCTGCGGGGCCAGCACGGTGCGGGCCACGACGTCGGCCCAGACCAGCAGGATCGCGCCGAGCAGCGCCGCGACCGGCACGACGACGCGGTGGGCGCCGCCGACGAGCCGGCGGGCCAGGTGGGGGATGACCAGGCCGACGAACCCGATGCTCCCGGCCATCGCGACGAGCACCCCGACGACCAGCGAGACCAGCACCAGCAAGGTGGTGCGGAAGCGCTCGGGGTGCACGCCGAGGGTCAGGGCGGTCTCGTCGCCGACGACCAGCGCGTCGAGGCGCCGCCCGACGAGCACGAGGTACGCCATCGCTGCCGCGACCACCACGACGGCCACCGCGAGGGCGCCGTTCCAGGCCGCGAGGCCCAGCGAGCCGAGCAGCCAGAACATCACCGAGCGCGAGCCCTCGGCCGAGTCGGAGGCGAAGATGAGGAAGCTCGTGGCGGCGGAGAGGGCGTACCCGATCGCCACCCCGGCCATCAGCAGCCGCACGGAGGTGATCCGCCCGGAGCTGCGGGCGACCAGGAAGACCAGCAGGGAGGCCAGGAGCGCGCCGACGAAGGCGCTGCCCTGCAGGGCGTACTCGCCGAAGCCGGCGCCGAGGCCGAACAGGATCGCGCCCGCCGCGCCGCAGCTCGCCCCCGAGTTGATGCCGAGCACGTAGGGGTCGGCCAGGATGTTGCGCACCATCGCCTGCAGCACGACGCCGGCCATCGCGAGCCCGGCGCCGACGGCGGCGCCGAGCAGCACGCGCGGCGCGCGGATCTCCCAGATGATCGCGTCGTGACGACGCTCCCAGGTGACCTCGGCGGGGAGCCCGGTGAGGTGGTGCAGCAGGATCCGCGCGGAGTCGGCCGGCGAGACGGCGACGGGGCCGGCACCGACGCCGACGACGAGCGTCACCAGCAGCACGAGCGCCAGGCCGGTGGTCCACACGAACGCGCGGCGACGCTGCGAGGCGACGCCGAGCGGGTCGGGACCGGCGGGGGCGGCGGTGTCGACGACGGCGTGAAGGGCGGTCACGGGCGCGTCCCGGCCCTTCTTGCGAACAACATGCAACAACCATCTCATGGCGGGCCGCGGACTCACCCCTCCGGTCGGAGGGGCCCGCGCGGCCGCGCGGCGCCCGAGGCGACGCCGAGCAGCAGCAGTGCGCCGCCCGGCACGAGCACGGTCCACGGCGCGGTCTCCAGGTAGCGCAGCCCCTCGGCGAGCATCGCGCCCAGCTCGGCGGCGTCCGGGTCCGCGCCGAGGCCGATGAAGCTGAGGCCCGCGATCGCCACGGCGTTGAGGGGCAGCCGGGCCAGCGCGTGGAGCGCGAGCGGGCCGAGGACCCCCGGCAGGAAGTGCACCCGGGCGACGCGGAGCCGGGCGAGACCGAGGCGGGTGGCGGCGCCGACGTGGCCCGACCCGCGGCCCTCCACGACGAGCGCGCGGACGTGCACCGCGAGCGGCAGCCAGGCCACCGCGGCCGCGGCCACGCAGGCGCCCGTCAGGCCCGGGCCGATCACGGCGGCGACGACCAGCCCGACCACCGTGCTCGGGACCGTCACGAGCACGTCGAGCGCGCCGACCCGCAGGCGGCGGCACACGAGGCCGGCGCCGAGCGCGACGACGAACGCGGCGACGCTGACGACCAGGGCGAGGCCGACGGTCAGCACGGTCGCGTCGGCGACGCGGCCCCACAGGTCGTGGCCGACGGCGTCGGCGCCCAGCGGGTGGGCGGGGCCGGGGGAGGCCAGGCGCGCGGAGAGGTCGGAGGTACGCCCGTCGCGCGGCAGGCCCGAGACCACCACGAGGGCCAGCGTCCCGGCGGCCGCCAGCAGCACTCGCGGTGCGCCCCGACCCCCGGTCGTCGTGGCGGCCAGGTCGTCCCGGTCGCGGGCCCCGCCCAGCAGCAGCCGGTGCAGGAGGACCGCCACCCCGGCCCCGACCAGGCCCAGCCCGACGACCGCGAGCAGGCAGGCCTGCAGCACGGGCACGTCCTGGGTGAGGGCCGCCCGCACGGCGGTGGTGCCGACCCCGGGCACGGTGAAGACCTTCTCGACGGCCACGGCCGTGCCGAGCATCCCGATCCACACCACGGTGACCTGCCCGGCCCCGCGGGCGACGGCCCGACGTGCGAGCGCCGCGCCGATCGAGCGGGGCGCGACGCCGTTCGCCCGCCACGTCGTCACCCACTGCTCGGTCAGGGTCTGGTCGACGACCCCGGCGAGCAGCCGGGTCAGCAGTCCCGCCGCCGGGACCCCGAGGGCCAGGGCGGGCAGCACGACGCTGCTCCAGCCGTCCCACCCGGTGGGCGGCAGCAGCCGCAGGTGCACCGCGACGCCGACGACGAGGAGGCTGCCCACGATCACCTCCGGCAGCGCCGCCACGCCGACCGCGGCGATGCCGAGCGCGGGGCGTACCGGCTCGCCCGTGCGGGCCGCGCGCCGCACCGGCAGCGCCAGGGCCAGCGCGCACAGGACCAGGGCCACCAGCAGCGCCGCGGCGGCCAGCGTGGCGGAGGCGGCGACGGCCGGGGCGACCAGGTCGAGGACGGGCCGCCCGCTCACCCAGCTCTCGCCGAGGTCGCCGCGCAGCGCCGCCCCGAGCCACCGCAGCGCACCGGTGACCGGGTCGGGTGCGAGGTCCAGCTGCTCCTGCAGCGCGGCCACGGCCTCGGGGTCGCGGCCGCGGGCCCGGAAGCGCACCCGCAGCACCGTCTCGGCGGGGTCCTCGCCACGGAGCCAGGGGAGCGCGGCCACCACCAGCACGAGGCCGAGCACGGTCGCCGCCACCCGGGCCAGGGCGCTCACGGCGCGACCCCGGCGACCCCGGCGACCCGGGCCGACGCGGCCAGCATTGCGGCGAGATCGGGCGAGGGACCGGGGTCGGCCGCCCTGTCGGCCGCGGGGTCCAGCAGCACGGCGGCCGGCCCGTCGTCGACGACCACGCCGTTCGCGAGCACCACGACGCGTCGGGCCACGTGGCGCGCCGTGCGCAGGTCGTGGGTGGTCAGCACGAGCGTGGTGCCGCGGTCGTCGGCGTACGCCCGCAGCCCCGCGGCCAGCGCGGCGCGCAGCGGCACGTCGAGGGCGCTCAGCATCTCGTCGCCGAGGAGGACGCGGGGGTCGGCGGCCAGCGCCCGGGCGATCGCCACGCGCTGGCGCTGCCCGCCGGAGAGCGTGCCGGGGAGCCGGTCGGACCAGGCCGGGTCCAGGTGGGCGACATCGTTCAGCTCGGCGGTCGTGGGGGCGTCGGGCGCGAGCCGGCGGGCCTCGTCGAGGAGCTGCCCGACGGTGCGCCACGGCGTCAGCGAGCCGCCCGCGTCCTGGGGCACCGACTGCAGGAGGGGTGGGGAGACGCGGCGCCCGCGCGCGCGGGCCGCGAGGTCGCGGCCGCCGACCACGACCCGTCCCGCGACGGGCTGCTCGCGGCCCTCGGCCAGGCGCACGAGCGTCGACTTGCCCGCCCCGGAGGCGCCCAGCACGACCGTGTGCTCGCCGGGCCGCACCGCGACGGTGACGTCGCTGACGCCGGCGGGCGCGCGTCCCGGCCGGGGCCAGGTGCGGGTCACGCCGTCCCAGCGCAGCAGCCCGTCGACCCCGGCGCTCGCGGTCGCCGCGCCGACCCGGCCGACCCGGCCGGCCCGGCCGACCCGGCCGGCCCGGCCGACCCGGCCGGCCCGGCCGACCCGGTCCGGCGCGGCCGGAGAAGCGGGCGCGGGGACCACGAGACCGTCGTGCAGGTGCACGACGCGGTCGCACAGGCCGGCGGCCACGTCGGGGTCGTGCGTCACCAGCAGCAGCCCGGCCCCCCGGCGCTCGAGCGCGCGACGCACGGCGTCGACCACGGTCGCGGCCGTGACGGGGTCGAGGGCCGAGGTCGGCTCGTCGGCGACGAGGAGGTCCGGGCCGGCGAGCAGCGCCAGCGCCAGGGCCGCGCGCTGGCGCTGGCCGCCCGAGAGCAGGGTCGGGTGCCGGTCGGCCGTGGCGGCGTCCAGACCGAGCTCGTCGAGGACCTCGGCCACGGCGGCGCGGACGGCGGTGCGACCGCGGTGGGAGCGTCGTGCGGCCAGCGCGAGCTGGCGCCCGACCCGCACGTTGGGGTCGAGCGCGGTCGCGGACTCCTGGGCGAGCAGGCCCGAGCGCCCGGCCACCGTGACGGTGCCGCTGAGCCGCAGCCCGGCCGGCGCCGGGAGGCAGGCGAGCCGGGCGGTGAGGCTCTTGCCGGCCCCGGACGGACCCACCAGAGCGACCCGCTCGCCCGGAGCGACCTCCAGGTCGAGCGGGCCGAGCAGGCGGGTGCCGTCGGGGGTGGCGAGCCGGACGTCGCTCCAGCGCGCCAGCGCCTGCGTCCTCAGCGCTGCACGCTCGTGGTGTGCGTGACGACGGCGCGCTCGAACGGGTCGGCCGCGAGGTCGGTGACGCCCTCGAAGCCGAACTGGGTGGCGTCGTGCACGAGCGGCACCGCCCAGACGTCGGCGAGCACCTGCTGCTCGACCGCGACGGCGGCGGCCGCGCGCTCGTCGGGGTCGGCGAGGGTCTGGGCCGCCGCGAGCTCGGCGTCGAGGTCGGGGTCGCAGGAGCGGCTGAGGTTGTAGGTGCCCCCGCAGGAGAAGTCGGCCTGCAGGTAGCCGACCGGGTCGGCCGTGTCCTGGCCGTACGAGCGGCTCATGACGACGAGGTCGTAGGCGCCGTCGAGGTAGTCGGCCTCCATCTCGTCGTAGGGCCGGGCGACGACCTCGACCTCGAAGCCGGTGGCGCGCAGGGCGTCGGCGATCGCGGTGGCCATCTCGGGCAGCTCCGGTCGGTCGGTGAACGTGGCCAGCCGCAGCGGCCCGGCCTCCGCCACCGCGGCGGCGTCGGGGTACGCGGGCTCGTCCCGGTCCTGCGCCCACGCGGAGACCGCGGCGTTGAACAGCCCGCCGGCCGGCTCGGCACGCCCGGCGTAGATGGTGCCCGCGAGGTCGAGCTCGGCCACGGCCGCGCGCACCAGCTCGCGCTGGCCCGGGTCGGCGAGCACGGGGGAGGTCTGCGTGAGGTGCAGGCTGACGGTGCGTGGCAGCGGCACCGCCAGCAGCTGGTCGTCGTCGATCTGGTCGAGCTGCGCGGCGGGCAGCGCCTGCGCGAGGTCGACCTGCCCGGAGCGGAACGACTGCAGCCGTGCGCCCGCGTCGCCGACGAAGGTGACGTCGACACCGTCGAGCGCGGGCGTGCCCGCCCAGTAGTCCGGGTTCGCCTCGAGCGTCATGCTCGTGGACAGGTCGGTGTCGGTGATCTCGTACGGCCCGGTCCCGGTGCCCACCGGCGTCGGCCGGGCCGGGTCGGCGTACGCGTCGGGCGCGAGCACCACGAGCTCGGGCGAGGTCAGGCGCTGCACCAGGACCGGGTCGGGCTCCGCGGTCGCGACGAGCACGGCGCCGTCGCCGTCGGCCCGGGCGTCGATCGTGCCGCCCGCCAGCGCGCGGGGAGCGGGCTCGGCCGCGGCGGCCGCGTCGAGCGCGGCCACGACGGTCTCGACGGTCATCGGCGTGCCGTCGTGGAAGACGACGTCGTCGCGCAGCTCGAAGCGCCAGGTGGTCGGGTCGACCTGCTCCCAGCGGGTCGCCAGCGACGGCTCCGGCAGGCCGGCCGGGTCGAGCCGGACGAGGGTCTCGGTGGCGCCGGCGGCATAGGCGGTGGTGGCGTCGTCGGAGTACGGCGACAGCGCGGTGGTCGGTGTGAACGCGTACGCGAAGCGCAGCCGCGCCTCGTCGGATGCGTCGGTGGAGCCGGAGCCGCCGGGGGAGCAGGCGGTCAGGGCGGCCACGGCCACGAGCGCCAGGGCGCCGGCCGCGGTGGGGCGGGGGGAGCGGCGGGGGGTGCGGTGCGTCATCAGAGTCTCTTCCTCGGACAGCTGGTGAAGGCCGTCGCCACGAGGAGGAACGCGCACCCGGACCGCCACGGCGCACGCGCGCGTACCGCTGGTCCGACGTGTCGTGGAGCCCGCCCTCGAGGCATCCGACCACCCGCGAGCACGGCGCTGCGCGGGGTGCTGGCAGGTCTTCGGACTCGCGGGCGTACGCACCGGCTCGGGGGCCGGCGTGTCCCTACTGGCCGTCGCTTCCCAGGGCCTGTGGTCCCAGTGCTTCATGACGGCGGTCGTTCCCGCTCACCGCTGCGGGGCAGTCCCGGTCTCGCACCGGGTTCCCTCTTGCCTCGCCGCCGACCGGGTGCCGGGGCGAACCAGCGGCGCCACCCTAGCGCGTGGCCACCCGGCCGTCCTCGAGGTGCAGCACGCGGTCGGCCTCCGCGAGCACGACCGGGTCGTGCGACACGCAGACCACCGCGACCCCGCGCCCGGCCTCGTCGCGCACGGCGACCCGTATGGCGTCACCGCTGGCCCGGTCGAGCCCCGTCGTCGGTTCGTCCAGCAGCAGCAGGTCCGCGCCGCGCGCGAGGCCCTGGGCCAGCAGGGCCCGCTGCCGCTGACCGCCGGACAGGGAGGCGTACGGCTTGCGGGCGAGGTCCGCGACCCCCATCCGGCCCAGCGCCTCCTCCACGGCCGCGCGGGCCGTCGCGTCGAGGCGACGCCAGGGCCCGAGGCGGCCCCAGGCGCCGAGGGTCACGACGTCGCGCACCGTGATCGGCAGGCTGTCGGGCACGGCGGCCCGCTGGGGCACGAAGGCGGTCGCGGCGCCGGTGGAACGGGTGCCACCGGTCGGTACGCGGGTGCCCGCCAGCACCTCGAGGAGCGTCGACTTGCCCGCGCCGTTGGGCCCGGCGACCGCCAGCACCTCGCCCGCCCGGACGTCGACGTCGACGCCGCACAGGGCCGGGCGGAGGCCGAAGACGACGTGCACGTCGCGCAGTCGCGCGACGGTCGGCGCGACGTCGGGTGTGCGGGGGGAGGCGGCGGGGGCGTCGATCACCGGAGCACCGTAACTCAGTTTGATAATCATTCCCATTTCCGTCTAGCGTCCTCCGCCGTGACCTTCCTCCACGACGCGCTCCTCGAGCCGTTCTCGCTCGAGCTGCTCCAGCGCGCCCTGCTCGGCGGCAGCCTCGTCGCCGTCCTGTGCGGCGTCGTCGGCACCTGGGTGGTCGTGCGCGGCATGGCCTTCCTGGGGGAGGCGCTGGCGCACGGGATGCTCCCGGGCGTCGCGCTCGCCACCGTCCTCGGCTGGCCGGCGATGCTGGGCGGGGCGGTCAGCGCCGTCGCGATGAGCCTGGGCATCGGCGTCCTGCAGCGGCGCGGCCGGCTGTCCTACGACACCAGCATCGGCCTGCTGTTCGTCGCGATGCTCGCCCTCGGCGTCATCATCGTGTCGCACTCCGGCAGCTTCGCCACCGACGCGACCGCCATCCTCTTCGGCGACATCCTGGCGATCGCGCCGCTCGACCTCGTGCTCCTCGCCGGCGCCGCCGCCCTCGGGCTGCTCGTCGCCGCGCTGGCCCACCGCTCGCTCGTCGCGCTGGCCGTCGACCCGCGGATCGCGTCCGTGCTGGGCCTGGCGCCCCGCGTGGCCCAGGCGGCCCTGGTCGGCCTCGTCACGCTCGCCGTCGTCGCCTCCTACCAGGCCGTCGGCTCGCTGCTGGTCGTCGGTCTGCTGCTCGCGCCGGCCGTCGCGGCCCAGCACTGGACCGCGCGGATCCCCACGCGGATGGCCCTCGCCGCGGCGCTGGGCGTGCTGGCCGTCCTCGTCGGGCTGCTCGTCTCGTGGCACGCGGCGACCGCCGCCGGCGCGTCCGTGGCGGGCTCGGCCATCGCCATCGCGTGCGTCTCGTGGCTCCTGCGCTCGGCCCTCGACGGCATCCGCTCGTGGCGCCGACCCCACGAGCACCGGGGCGTGGTGCCGCCGAGCGCGACGACGCCCGAGCCGGTCGCCGCCACCGCCGAGCGGGCCGGCTCGCCGGCCTGAGCCGTCCTTCTCCCCGCCCCTCTTCCGCCCGCCCCCGACCGCACCGAAAGGACCTCCGTGCGCTCCCGCATCCCCAGCCTGGCCGTCGTCAGCGTCCTCGCCCTCACGCTGGCCGCCTGCTCCTCCGAGCCCGAGGAGGCGCAGGACGCCGCCGCCTCGGACGCCTCGGACACGGGCGGCGACGGCCACGGCGCCGTCGCCGGCGCCGCCGAGGTCTCCGAGCCGCAGCTCGGGCTGACCACCATCGCGCCGTCGGGCGCGGTCAGCCACCTCGACCTGCTCGACGAGAGCGTCACCGACCTCGGCGAGATCGGCGCGCCGACCGCGATGACCACCGACGGGCGCTACCTCTTCGCGCAGACCGACGCCGGTGTCGAGATCGTCGACAGCGGCCGGTGGACCTGGGACCACGTGGACCACTTCCACTACTACCGCGCCGACCCGCAGCTGCTGGGCGCCGTCGAGGGCGGCGGCACGGCCACGGTCGCGACCACGAACCTCTCCACGACCGGCGGCACCGGCCTGTTCTTCCCGGAATCCGGCGAGGCGGTGCTCCTCGACACCGAGCAGCTGTCGAAGGGCGAGATCGACGAGCGGTTCCGCCTCGACGTCGGCGCGCACGCCGGGCTGGTCGTGCCCGTCGGGTCCTTCGCGCTGGTCACGACCGGTGACGGCGAGGTGGATGCGTACACCTCCGACGGCGAGCCGACCGGCCTCACCGAGGCGTGCGTGGACCCGGCCGGCACGATCACCACCCGCGTCGGCGCGGTCCTCGGCTGCGCCGACGGCGCGCTCCTGGCCCACGTGCAGGACGAGGAGCTGGTCGTCGAGCGGGTCCCGTACCCCGACGGCACCACCGCGCCCGCGGCGAGCGACCTCGACAACCGCGAGGGCCGCCCCACCGTCGCGGCCCTGGCCGGGGAGGAGGGCATCTGGCTGCTCGACACCCGCGAGCGCTCGTGGACGCTGCTGCCCGCCCCCGAGCCGCTGGTGTCGGTGACGGCCGTCGACGACGCCGAGCAGCACCTGCTCGCGCTCACCGCGGACGGGCGCGTGCTCGTGATGGACGGCGAGGACGGTGCGGTGCTCGCCGAGACCGACCCGCTGGTCGCCACGTCGGTCGCCGGGGGCCGCGCGCCGGCGCTGCTGGCGGACCAGCAGCGGGCGTACCTGAGCGGGCCCGTCGAGCGGCGCCTGTTCGAGATCGACTTCGCCGACGGCGCCCGCGTCGCCCGCACCTTCGAGACCTTCGACGAGCCGGCGTTCACCGCCGAGACGGGACGCTGACGTGCGCCGCCCTGCCACTACCCGAGCCATCACCCGAGCCACCACCCTCGCTGCCGCGGCGCTCGTCGCCGCCGGCTCGCTGAGCGCCTGCGCGGTCGGCGGCTCCGACGACGGCCCCCTCGTCGTCGTCTCGACCAACATCCTGGGCGACGTCGTCGAGAACCTGGTCGGCGACGAGGTCGAGGTGATGACGCTGATGAAGCCGGACGCCGACCCGCACTCGTTCGAGATCTCGGCGCAGGAGGCGGCCCGGCTGCGCTCGGCCGACCTGGTGGTCTCGAACGGCCTCGGTCTGGAGGAGGGGCTGCAGCAGCACCTCGACGCCGCGGCCGACGAGGACGTGCCGACCTTCGTGGCGGGCGACGTGATCGAGGTCCTCGAGTACGCCGAGGGCGACGCGGCCGGCACCCCCGACTCCCACTTCTGGACCGACCCCGCCCGCGTCCTCGACGTCGTCGACGCGCTCGCCCCGGTGCTCGCGGACCTCGACGGCGTCGACGCCGGCGTGGTCGAGGAGCAGGCCGCCGACTACCGCGCCGAGGTGGAGCAGGTCGACGCCGAGATGACGGAGTCCTTCGCGTCCATCCCCGCCGAGCGTCGCGCCCTGGTCACCAACCACCACGTCTTCGGCTACCTCGCCGATCGCTTCGACTTCGAGGTCGTCGGCGCCGTGATCCCCGGCGGCACGACCCTGGCGGCGCCGTCCGCCTCCGACCTCGCCGACCTCGTCGGTGCCGTCGAGGAGACCGGCGTGCCCACCATCTTCGCCGAGTCGTCCTCGCCCGACCGGCTCGTCCAGGCGCTCGCCAGCGAGGCCGACGTCCACGTCGACGTCGTCGAGCTGTTCACCGAGTCGCTCACGGCACCCGACGGCGGTGCCCCCGACTACCTCACCATGATGCGCGTCAACACCGAGCGCATCACCGACGGCCTGTCCGCATGAGGGCCACCACCACCCACCAGAAGGAAGAGACCTTGCGCCACTCCCACCCCCTCCGCCTCAGCGTCACGGCGATCGCGCTCGGTGCGCTCACGACGCTGGCGGCCTGCTCCTCCGGCGAGGCCGACGAGAACGCCACGGACGTCGCCACGAGCGGCTCCACGAGCTCGCCGGCGTCGCCCGGCCCGCGCCTCGCCGTCGCCTACGAAGGCGGCATCCTCGTGCTCGACGGCGAGACCCTCGAGGTCGTCGGCGACTTCGACTCCGAGGAGTTCACCCGCCTCAACGCCGCCGGCGACGACCGCCACGTCATGGTCACCACCAGCGAGGGCTTCCAGGTCCTCGACACCGGCGCCGGCACCGAGGAGGGCGCCGCGCTGACCGACCTCGTCTTCGAGGCCGACACCGCCGGTCACGTCGTGCGCCACGGCGGCAAGACGGTGCTGTACGCCGACGGGACCAGCGACTCGACCATCTTCGAGACCGCCGACCTGACCGACGCGGTCGCCGCCGGCGAGCTGCCGGAGACCGAGACGGTCGAGGGCGTCGAGGCCCACCACGGCGTCTCCGTCGTGCTCGAGGACGGCACCTTCCTCACCACCGTCGGCAACGCCGACGGCCGCTCCGGCATCGAGGTCCGCGACGCCGCGGGCGAGGTCGTCGCCCAGAGCGACGAGTGCCCCGGCGTGCACGGCGAGGGCACCGCGCAGGGCGAGGCCGTCGTCTTCGGCTGCGAGGACGGCGCGCTCGTCTACCAGGACGGCGAGATCACCAAGCTCGACGCCCCGGACGAGCCCTACGGCCGCATGGGCAACGCCTACGTCAGCGAGACCAGCCCGCTCGTCGTCGGCGACTACAAGAACGACCCGGACGCCGAGGGCTACCTGCTGAACGCGGTGACGCTCATCGACACCGAGGCCGGGACCTACGAGGTCGTCGACCTGCCCGAGGGCGTGGGCTACACCTTCCGCGACGTCGTGCGCGGCCCCGGCGACCTCGCGTACCTCCTCGGCACCGACGGCGCCATCCACGTGATCGACCCCGCGACCGGCGAGCTGACCGACTCCTTCGAGGTCGTCGAGGCCTGGGAGGGCCCGGCCGAGTGGCAGGACCCGCACCCGGCCATCACCGTCGCCGGCGACGTCGCGTACGTGACCGAGCCCGCGAGCGACTCCGTGCACGCGGTCGACCTGACCACGGGCGAGGTGCTCGCCAGCACCGAGCTCGACGTGACGCCGAACGAGCTGGCGCCCGCCGCCGGCTGAGACCCGCCGGCACAGCCGCAGCGCCCGACCGCTCCTCCACCCGTCCGCGGGTGGGGGAGCGGTCGCGTCTTCCGCCGCCCAGCACACTGGCCGGAGGGACCGTGCGAAGGTCCCCGCCGCGACGAACCAGGAGGAACCGATGCCCGAGATGCCCTTCCCCGACGACCTGCGCGCGCTGCTGCACAAGCCGAACCCGGCGGTGGTCGCCACGCTGCGCAAGGACGGCGCCCCGGTGTCGGTGGCGACCTGGTACCTCCTCGAGGACGACGACCGGATCCTGCTGAGCATGGACAGCACGCGGGTCCGCCTGCAGCACCTGCGCCGCGACCCCCGGCTGTCGCTGACGGTCCTCGACGAGGCGTCGTGGTACGTCCACGTCTCCGTCGTCGGCCGCGCCGTCGAGCTGCGCGACGACGAGGGTCTCGAGGACATCAACCGGATCAGCCGGCACTACCGGGGCCAGGACTACCCCGACCAGGAGAGCCCGCGGGTCACCGCCGTGCTCGAGGTCGACCGCTGGCACGGCTGGAACAGCGGCAAGGGCGTCTCGGGGGAGCGCGTGGGCGACTGAGCGCCCGACCCCGCTCGACCCCGCGTGGACCGCGTCAGGCCCCGGCGCCCGCAGCGCCCACGACGCCGAGCAGGCGCAGCTTCTCGTGGGACTCGCTGCCCGGCTCGGCGGTGTAGACGAGCAGGTGGTGCGACTCGTCGGCGTCGAGGAGGACCTGGCAGGCCAGCTCGAGGCGGCCGACCACGGGGTGCTCGTAGCGCTTGAGCGGCCGGGGGCGGATCCCGACCTCGTGCTCCGCCCACCGTTCGCGGAACTCCTGGCTGCGCTCGAGGAGCAGGTCGGCGAGCCGGGCCGCGTGGGAGCCGGGGCCCCGGCGCGCGACCACCCCGCGCAGGCCGGAGGCGTACATGCGCGAGTAGAAGTGGTGGTCCTCGACCGGGTGCAGGTCCCGCGCGGCGGGATCGGTGAACCACCGGTAGCCGATGCTGCGCGCCGGCCCCGTGTACCGGGTCAGGTCACCCACGAGAGCGACCCCGAGCGGGGTCTGGCGCAGCGTCTCCCCGAGCTCGGTCACGACCTCGGCGGGGGTGTCGACGAGGCGGTCGAGGATGCGCAGCATGCCGGGGCCGACGTGGTCGCCGCTGGCGCCGCGCAGCGGCGGCCGGTGCCCGGCCAGGCGGAACAGGTGGTCGCGCTCGTCGTGGGTGAGGTGCAGGCCCTGCGCGATGGCCGCGACCATCTGCTCGGAGGGCTGGGGGCCGCGCTCCTGCTCGAGACGCGAGTAGTAGTCGGTCGACATGTGGCACAGCGCGGCCACCTCCTCGCGGCGCAGGCCGCGGGTGCGCCGGCGCACGCCCCGGGGCAGCCCGACGTCCTCGGGCTGCAGCGCCTCGCGACGTCGACGCAGGAAGCCGGCGAGACCGGGTCGGTCGATCATGCGCTCATGCTGCCCGCTCCGGGAGCCGTCATCCAGGGATCGACAGACCGTGGTCCGCGTCGTCCGGAGGTCGCAGGCTGGGGTCGTCCCCGGGAGCGGCCCGGGGACGACGACGGGCGAGCAGCCGGGCAGGAGCGCACAGTGGCACCGAGGACGTTCGAGGTGGCGGTCCCCGACCAGACGGGCAGGCGCGCCGTGGTGACGGGCGGCAGCGACGGCATCGGGCTGGGGATCGCGACGGCGCTGGCGCGGGCGGGGGCCGAGGTCGTCCTGCCCGTGCGCAACCGCGCGAAGGGGGAGGCCGCGGTCGCGCGGATCCGGGAGCAGGCGCCGAGCGCCACCGTCCGGCTCGAGGACCTCGACCTCGCCTCGCTGGCGTCGGTGGCCGCGCTGGGGGAGCGTCTCGTCACCGAGGGGCGCCCGCTCCACCTGCTCGTCAACAACGCCGGGCTGATGACGCCGCCCGAGCGCGGCACGACCGCCGACGGCTTCGAGCTGCAGCTCGGCACCAACCACCTGGGCCACTTCGCCCTGACCGCGGCGCTCCTGCCGCTGCTGCGGGAGGGACGCGGTCGCGTGACGTCGCAGACGAGCATCGCGGCCCGCAGCGGCAGCGTGCACTGGGACGACCTGCAGTGGACCGCCGACTACGACGGGATGGCGGCCTACCGGCAGTCCAAGATCGCCTGCGGCCTGTTCGCCGCCGAGCTCGCGCGCCGCAGCGCGGCGGGCGGGTGGGGCGTGACCAGCACGCTGGCCCACCCCGGCGTGGCGCCGACCAGCCTGCTGGCCGCGCGCTCGGAGGTGGGTCGCGCGGAGGACACCCGCGGGGTGCGGCTGATCCGCTGGCTCTCCGCGCGTGGCCTGACGGGTACGCCCGAGAGCGCGGCCCTGCCGGCCCTCCTGGCGGCGACCACCAGCGACCCGACCTCGCAGGGCGCCGTCGCGTTCTTCGGTCCGCAGGGCCCCGGACGCGTCGGCGGTCCGCCCGGACCGCAGCGGCTGTGGCGCCCGCTGCGCGACGACGCGGCCGCGGCCCGGCTGTGGGACGTGTCGGAGGAGCTGACGGGCGTGCGCCTCGGCTGACGCCGCGACGCCCGTGCGTACCCCTGCCACCGCCCCTTTGGGGTGAGGCGTCGGTTGTGAACGGTGTGCTTGACTCCGATCCATGCCAGCCCCCGTGCGGATCGGTCGGCGCACGATCCTGCGGGGCGGGGTCGCTGCGGGTGGTGCCGCGCTGGGCGCGGCAGCGCTGGGCGGGTGCGCCGGCCTCACGCGCCGGGTCTCCAGCACCAGCAGCGGCGGACGCGACCGCGTCACGATGCAGGTCTACGGCACCGACGTGGAGACCGAGGTGTACGCACGGCTGGGCGAGCAGTTCGCCGCCGAGCGCGGCGTCACCGTCGACCTCACCGTCGTGCCGTTCGCCGACTTCGCGACGGGCGTCGACGCGGGGCTGCTCTCGGGTACCGCGCCCGACGTCTTCCGGGTCGACTACCCGACGATGGGCCTGTACGCGGCGACCGGACAGCTGCTCGACGTCACCGACCCGCTGGCCGAGCTGGCGCAGGACGTGCGCCCGGCGCTGATGGAGGCGGTGACCTTCGGCGGCCGGCGCTACGGCATCCCCCAGCACGTCGACACCACCGCGCTGGTCTACCGCCCCGACGTCCTGCGCGACGCCGGCGTCACCTCGGTGCCCGACCGCCCCGAGGACGCCTGGTCGTGGGAGGAGTTCGGCGACGTCGCCGACCGCGTGCGCGACGCCGCGCCCGACGGCCGCTCGGCCTTCGCCGTCAACTGGCAGGCCGCCGGCGCGTTCCGGTGGCTGACCTGGCTGTTCATGGCCGGCGGCCACCTCTACGACGAGGAGCTCACCTCGGCCGCCCTCGACGACGACGCCGGGCGGCGCGCGCTGGAGTTCACGCGGTCGTTCTTCGAGAACGGGTGGGTGCCGGGCACGACGTCGACCAAGAGCCCCACCTACCCCGACGCGCAGTTCACCGCCGGGCGCCTGGGGATGCTCTTCGCGGGCAACTTCCTGGTGCCGGCCTTCGCGGAGACGATCGGCGACCGGTTCGAGTACGCGGTGACCTACCAGCCCCGCGACGAGCGGCGCGCCAGCGAGCTGGGTGGGAACGCGGTCGTCGCCACCCGCGACTCCGCCAACCCGGAGCTGGCGGCCGACCTGCTCGTCTACCTGTCCTCGCCGGAGGCGATGCAGCAGTTCTGCGAGGCCTCCGTGCTCCTGCCGACCCGCGAGTCGCTGGCGGCCGAGGACCTGGACTTCGCCGTGGGCGGCGACCTCATGGGCGTCTACGCCGACCAGGTGACGACCATCGAGGACCGCGACGTCGCCGACGTGACCACCCCGACGTTCGCCGAGGTCAACGTCGACCTGGCCAACGAGCTCGAGGAGTGCTTCCTCGGCGGTCGCTCCGCCGCGGCGACCCTGCGGGCCATCGCCGACCGCGTCGACGCGTCGGCGGCGCTCAACGACGGGGCGGCCTCGTGAGTGCCCCCGCGCTCGAGGAGCTGCCCGGCCCCGGCACCCCCGGCGCCGCGGCGCCCGAACCGCGCGGCTCGACGGGAGCACGCGGTCAGGCGCGGGTCGCCTGGGCGATGCTGGCGCCCAACCTGCTGCTGCTCGGCGTCTTCCTCGCCGGCCCGCTCGTGTGGGCGTTCCTCATGGCGTTCCAGGACAAGCGGTCCTTCGGCGGCGGCACGTGGAGCGGTCTCGACAACTTCGCGCGGCTGCTCGCCGACGACGTGTTCTGGCGCGCGCTGCTCAACACGGCGATCTTCACCGTCGCCACCGTGCCGGTCGGCGTGCTGATGGGCCTGGGGCTCGCGCTGCTGATGGACAAGGCGCTCCCGGGCCGCGGGCTGTTCCGGACCATCGTCTACCTGCCGATCGTGGTCAGCTCGCTGGTGACCTCGCTGGTCGGCCTGCTGCTCTTCGACGAGTCGGTCGGCATCGTCAACGGGGTGCTCGCCGACCTCGGGCTGGGGGCGGTGTCCTGGCAGTCCGACGGCGCGCTGGCGATGACCTCGGTCGTGGTGATGACGCTGTGGTCGCGCGTGGGGTTCTCGATGGTGGTCTACATCGCGGCCCTGCAGGACGTGGACCCGCAGGTGGTCGAGGCCGCCCGCGTCGACGGCGCCGGGCCGTGGCAGGTCACGCGTCGGGTGGTCGTGCCGCTGCTGCGCCCGACGACCTTCTTCCTGGTCCTGGTCAACCTGATCTGGTCCTTCCAGGTCTTCGACGTCGTCTACGTGATGACGAACGGCGGGCCCGGCTACTCCACGACGATGCTGGTCACCTACGCCTACGACGAGGGCTTCGGCCCGGCGCGCAACTTCGGCTACGGCGCGACCGTCGGCGTCGTGCTGTTCGTGATCACGGTGCTGCTGACGCTGCTGCAGCTGCGTCGCGGCACCCGGACGGAGGCCTGAGGTGTCGCGTCCGGTCCGCTTCCTCGTCTGCGTCCTGGTCTGCGCGGTGTTCGTGCTGCCGCTGGCGGCCATGGTCGTCATCGCCTTCACCCCGCGCGACGCGCTGCTCGACGACGGCGCCAGCCTGTGGTCGGGCCGGTGGACCCTCGACAACTTCCGCGGCCTCTTCGACCGGTTCCCGGTCGCCCGCTGGTTCGGCAACGCCCTGCTCGTCGCGGGTCTGACCACCCTGCTGTCGGTCGCGGTCAACCTGCTGGGCGGGTACGCCCTGGCGAAGCTGCGCTTCCGCGGCCGCGGGCTGGTGCTGCTCGTGGTGCTCGGCACGCTCGTGGTGCCGACGCAGGTGGTGATGATCCCGCAGTTCGAGCTCGTCGCGCGCCTGGGCCTGGTGGGGTTCTTCTGGGCGGTGATCCTGCCGTCGGCCTCGACGGCGCTGGGCCTCTTCCTGGCCCGCCAGTTCTTCGTCGGGTTCCCCGACGAGCTGGTCGAGGCGGCGCGGGTGGACGGGTGCAGCACGTTCGGTGCGTTCCGGCGGGTGGTGCTGCCGAACGCCCGGCCGCTGATCGCCGTGATGACGCTGCTGGCCTTCATGACGCAGTGGAACGACTTCCTCTGGCCGCTGATCACGCTGCGCGACCCCGACCTCTACACCCTCCCGGTCGCCCTGCGGCTGCTGCAGACCGCCTACGACAACGACTACGGCGGGATCATGGCCATGGCGCTGCTGTCGAGCCTGCCGCTGCTGGTCATGTTCGTCGTGCTGCAGCGCTACTTCGTGGCGGGACTGACCCGCTCGGGCATCCGGTGAGCGTCGCGGCACGCCGCGACCCGGCCGACCGGATGCTCTCGATCCGCACGATCTACCACGAGCCCGACGTCGAGAGCTGGCCGCGCGGGCGGGAGGTGCTCGAGCGGTTCCCCGACGCCGAGCGCGTGGTGGTGCCGAGCCACCAGGACATCCCCGGCCTCTACGGCAACGCCGGGTCCGTCGAGTCCTGGGTGCGCAACAAGCGCGAGGTCCTGGTGCTGGGGGAGAAGCGCAGCCTGCAGGCGCGGCCCAACGGCCGCTCGGCCGACTTCATCGCCCCCTCGACCTCCAACGGGTGCGCGATGGCGTGCAGCTACTGCTACGTCCCGCGCCGCAAGGGGTACGCCAACCCGGTCACCGTCTTCGTCAACATCGAGCGGATCCTCGGCTATCTCGAGCGGCACGCCGGGCGGCAGGGACCCAAGCCGGAGCCGAACCAGTGCGACCCCGTCGACTGGGTCTACGACCTCGGGGAGAACGGCGACTGCTCCGTCGACGCCCTGATCTCCGACAACGTGCGCGACCTCGTCGAGCTGTACGCCCGGCTGCCGCACGCGAAGGCCAGCTTCGCCACCAAGTTCGTCAACCGCGACCTGCTCGGGTGGGACCCGCGCGGCGGGACCCGGGTGCGCTTCTCCCTCATGCCCCGCCAGATGTCGCGCCGGCTCGACCTGCGCACCTCGCCGGTCGCGGAGCGCATCGCGGCCGTGGACGACCTCGTCGAGGCGGGCTACGAGGTCCACCTCAACTTCAGCCCCGTGGTGCTGCACGAGGGCTGGCACGACGAGTGGCGCGAGCTGCTCCGCGAGATCGCCGACGTGCTGGGCCCGGCCGCGAGGGCGCAGCTGGCCTGCGAGGTGATCATGCTGACCCACAACGCCGCGCTGCACGACGTGAACCTCGGGTGGCACCCGCGCGGCGAGGAGCTGCTGTGGCGCCCCGACCTGCAGGAGTCCAAGACCAGCCACAGCGGGCAGGAGAACGTCCGCTACCGCGCCCGGTGGAAGCGGCGCTGGCTCGACCAGCTGCTGGAGCTGATCGGGACCGAGCTGCCCG
Organism: Nocardioides imazamoxiresistens; assembly: GCF_032378595.1. Classification (NCBI taxonomy): domain Bacteria; kingdom Bacillati; phylum Actinomycetota; class Actinomycetes; order Propionibacteriales; family Nocardioidaceae; genus Nocardioides; species Nocardioides imazamoxiresistens. Next base: position 83,913 of record NZ_JAVYII010000009.1, on the reverse strand, counting down.
GCTGCCGGGTCCGGTACGCCTTCTGACCCCTCAGCCGGTGCTGCGCCGGGCCTGGCCCTCGGCCGGGAACCGCCCGGTGCGCACCAGCTGGTCGGCGAGGTCGCGGACCTTGGTGTTCGTCTCCTGCGAGGTGCGGGCCAGGGCGGCGAACGCCGCGTCGGCGGAGAGGTCGTAGCGGGCCATGATGAGTCCGGTGGCCTGGCCGATCAGGGTGCGGGAGTCGAGCGCGTCGTGCAGGTGCTCGAGGTCGCGGCTCGCGGCGAGGGCGACGCTGATGTGCACGGCGAAGGTGCCGAGGAGGTCGACGTCGTCGAGCGTGAAGGCGGACGGCTCGGCGCCGTAGACCTTGAGCGCACCGAGCACCTTGGCGCCCACCGACAGGGGGTGGCTGACGACGCTGCGCACGGCGAGCCGCTCGAGCGCGACGGGGGACCAGCGCGTCCAGCGGGTGTCGACGGCCAGGTCCTCGCAGTGGATGGTCGCGTCGCGGCGCATGGCCTCGTGGCAGGGGCCCTCCTCCAGCTCGTGCTGGAGGGTGTCGATCTCCTGCACGGCCTCGTGCGCGCCGGTCGCGCCGCCGGGCAGGAAGATGGCGGCGTCGGGGTCGGTGGAGGTGATGACGCTCTCGAACGCCGACCGGGTGAGCACCGAGACGGCGGCGATCTGGCAGCCGGCGACGAGGTGGCGGGCGGCGTCCGCCGCCACCTGCATGGTCTCCTGGCTGCCACGTTCGTTCTGCATGGCGAGGGCAGCGTCGGCCACGGCGCGACGCAGGGTGTCGGGGTCGTTCACGGGCACATCTTGCCGGAGGACCCGCACATCAGGCACACCCGTGCGGGCGGTGCCGCGGAGACGAGCGATGCCGGCGCCCCTGGGTCTGGAACGCCGGCATCTACGCCCGGTCCGACCCGGCGCCAGGCCGGAGGTCGCAGGTGCCCGGTATCCGCGCGCCGGGAGGTGCATGCGGCTCGGGACCGACCGGTCTCAGGCGGCGAGCCGCGTGCCGTCGCGGTGGTGCCCGGGCACGGCGTCGGCAGCGTCGGTCCCGGCCTCGGCCTCGGGCGCCGGGGCGGTCGGGAAGACCCACCGCTGGTAGGCCCAGAACCGGAAGAGCGTCCCGAGCCCCACGCCCACCAGGTTGGACGAGATGTTCTCGGCGAGCGGCGAGGTGAGCCCGAGGACGTACGTGCTCGTGGCCAGGCAGGCCAGGGCGATCAGCAGCGCGATGCCGTTAACGACGCCGAACAGCACGTACGCGGACCCCGCGCCGCGCCGGCCGCGGCCCTCGAAGGTCCACGACCGGTTGCCGACGAACGCCAGGCTCGTCGCGACGACGACGGCGATCGTCTTCGAGGTCAGCGGGCCGAGCTCGAGCAGGTGGCGGCACAGGTTGAAGGTGCCGACGTCCACGACGAACGCCAGGGCGCCGATGGTGCCGAAGCGTGCGAGCAGCCGGTGCCCGTGCCGCAGGCCGCGCGTCAGGTCGAGGCGGCGGGCCGCGTCGCCCCCGCTCACGCGGGCACCGCGGTCGCGTACACGACCAGGTTGTCGGAGTAGCCGCGCTCGGCGGAGTAGGTGCCGTCGCAGGTGATCAGTCGGAGCTGGGCGTCGGGCACGGGGCCGTACACCTCCTCGGTCGGGAAGTCGTCGCGCGGGAGGACCGCCGTGCGGTCCACCTCGAACGCGGTGGTCGTGCCGTCCTCGTGGTCGACCTCGACCCGGTCGCCGGGGCGGAGCCGGTCGAGGTCGGCGAAGACGGCGGGGCCGGTGGGGGAGTCGACGTGACCGGCGATGACGGCCGGGCCCCGGTCGCCCGGCGCGACCCCGTCCGCGAACCAGCCGGCGACCTGCCACTCGGGCGGCGCCTCCAGGGTGCCGTCGGGGAGCCGTCCGAGGGCGTCCAGCGAGGACTCGACGTCGAGCGAGGGCACGCGCACGCGGGTCGGCGGCGCCGTCCGCGAGGCGCCCTCGACGTCCAGGGTCGACCGGTCCCCCGGAGCGTCCGGGGACGCGGGGGCGCTGGAGGACCCCGCGGTGTCCCCGCCCTCCGCCGACGGGCCCGGCGCACCAGCGCAGGCGACGAGCGCGCCCAGGAGCAGTGCGACGGGTCCCGCGACCAGGGCCCGACGCAGCCGCGCCGGCGCCGGGCTCACGCGTCGCCCTCGGCCAGCGGCGCGCAGCCTCCGAGGGCGGGGTCGCCGAGCATCAGCGGCGCGAGGGCCGCCCAGGCGTCGCCGTAGTAGGTCGGGACCTCGTCGGCCAGCGCGACCGCGTCGCGGAGCGCGGTGGTGGCCCCGGCCGTGTCGCCGGCGGCCGCGAGACCGGCAGCCTGCGCGGTGGTCATCAGCGGCGAGCGGTCCGCCGTGGTCCCGCTGCCGCCGAGGTCGTAGATCGCCACCGTCTCGCCGGTGCCCAGCACGTCGACCAGGTCGGCGGCGATCTCGCGGTCGACGTCCTCGCACGACTCGGCGTGGCGCAGCAGCACGCGCGCGGCGTCGTAGCCGAACTGCACCGGCTGGCCGCCGGGTCCCTCGACGGGGTACGCCGTGCCGTCGTCCTGCACGTGGGCCCAGTCGGGCGGCAGCGCGGTGGCCTCGGTGAGCGACAGCAGCGCCGCTCGCGACCCCGCCTCGACGGCGGCCCAGCGCTCGTCGCCGGTCGCGTCGCCCAGCACGTCGGTCGTCGCCGGCGAGACGTAGCTGGCGTTGAACCAGAACGGGGCCGTGGTGGCCCACTCGCCGGCCACGACGGCCAGGCCTTCGGGCACCTCCACGGTGGCGTGGTCGAGCACCGCCTCGGCGAGGGCGACGCCGTCCTCGGTCCAGGCGGGCTCGTCGAAGCGCTCGCCGGCGAGCACGAGGGCCCGCGCCGCGTCGAGGTCGGCGTCCGTGGCCGCGGAGGGGTCCACGACCTCGCCGTCGGCCCAGCGCCAGCTCAGCAGCCCGTCGTCGCGGACGAGGTTGTCCCGCGTCCAGTCCCAGACCTCGCCGAAGGTCGAGCGGTCCCCGGCGCCGAGCGCGATGAGCAGGGCGTACGCCTGCCCCTCGCTGACGGTGTCGCCCCCCTGGTCGGTGCGCACCACGCGGCCGTCGTCGTCGACGTAGTCGTCGAGGAACTCCGCTGCCGCCGTGTCGCCGTCGACCTCCTCGACCAGCGGGGCGAACACCCCGCCGGGGCCGCCGGCGCTGCCGTCGTCGTCGTCGGAGCAGCCGGCCAGCAGGGTCCCGGCCAGCGCCAGCGAGACCAGCGGGGCGCCCGTGCGCACGGCTGCTCGGGCGCTCATCCGGTCTCCTCGAGGTGGCGGCGGGTCCGGGTGCGCAGCACGAGCGCGCCCCCGAGGGCCACGGCGAGCGCCGTGCCCGCGGCGGGCGCGAGGAGCGCGGACGCGTCCCCGCCGGCACCGGTGCCGGTGCCGGTCGGGGCGGCCAGACCGCCGGCGCCCGTGTCGACGCCGCCCTGCGGCATGGGCCCGCTGCCGGCGCTGTCCTGGATCGCCTGCAGCTCGAGGCCGCCGGCGTCGTCGCCCAGCACCAGGAGGGTGTACACGCCGCCCGCCTCCACGGGGATGCTGCTGGCCGGGGCGTCCACGTCGCCCGCGGTGACGTCGATGTCCCAGGTCTGGGCCTCGACCTCGGCGTAGCCGGTCGCCGAGCCGGTGGTCACCTCGTCGGCCAGCACCGGTCCGTCGACGACGGTCGCGGTGACGGGCTCCGAGGTGCTGGCCGCGGAGATCAGGCGCACCTTGGCCTTGTCGTCGGCGGGCGGCGTGAGGTCGTCGGTGACGACCTGCACCTGCGCCGGGCCGTCCTCACCCGTGGCGATCACGGTCGAGGCGGAGCCCGCGTCGACCTGCACGTTCGCCGTCACCATCGGCTGCGAGTCCGGCTGGTCCTCGGCGCGGATCGCGAGCGTGTAGAGACCCTGCGGCACGCGGAGGTAGTCGGTGACGTCGCTGAACGCGACACCGCGGATGGTCACCGGGTCGCCGCCGGAGAACGGCGTCAGGGTGACGTCGGCCTTCGGGGTGCCCGGGGAGAGGTGGCCCGCGCGCACCCATCCGGTGGTCTCGGCGGCCTCCGTGCCCGGGGCGTCGGTGCCCGGGGCGGTCGCGGGGACGGGGGTGGCGGGTGCGGCCTGGGCGCCGGGGGCGACCGCGAGGGCGGTGCAGCCGAGGGCCAGCGGCGCTCCGAGGCACACGGCGAGGCGTGTGGCGGAGGTGCGTCGGGAGGTCGTGCGGTCTGCTCGGGGGGTGGGCGTCGTCATCGTCGCTGCTCCTTCTCGGTGGTGCTGCCGGGTGGGGGACGTGCGGTCGCGGTCGGGTCGAGCGGGTGGGAGGTCGGGCGGGAGGTCGGCGGGTCGGCTCACTCCTGCGGCGGCTCCGGGAGCAGGGCCGACGGCCCGGCGACGGGGAAGCGCAGGGTGAGCGTGTCGTCGCCGCGCTCGACGTCCTGCAGGGCGTACGCCCCGACCTGGTCGCGCGCCTCGGCCACCACGGCGTCCCCGCCGGCGCCGTCGACAGCCTCGCCGTCGACGCCGTCGAGCTCGACGGTGCGGCCGGGCAGCTCGCTGCCCGCCTCGCCGGGGACGGTGGGGAAGTCGGCGACCGAGAGGGTGCGCTCGCCGGCCAGCTGGGCGAGCAGGGTCACCACGCGGCCGTCGACGTCGCCGGCCAGCAGCCGCTCGCGGGCCTCGTCGGACAGCGACACGGAGGGGTTGTCGGCGAGGAGCCGGGCCGCGGCCGTGCGGGCCTGCTCGTCGCCGTAGGCCCGGGCGTAGAAGTCGTCGGTGCCGTCGGGCAGGACCCGCAGCAGCTCGACGGCGTCGCCGCCCTCGCCGAACTCGGCGACGCGGATGCTGTTCTCGCGGGCCGCGTCGAGGGTCGGGGACGAGCCCGCGCCCTGCCGCATGCCCTCGGTGACGAGCACGTAGTCGTAGTCGGCCCAGCCGTTCGGCGTCAGGTCGGAGACGTCGGGGTCGGTGTCGGCCTTGTAGTACCAGACCACCTGCTCGCGCGGCAGGCCCGCGCGCACCAGGTCCACCCAGGCCGCGTCGTCGACCAGGATCCGGTCGTCCTCGTCCAGGTTGGTGGCCGCCCAGCTCTGCGCGTCGCGCAGCGGGGCGTCGAGGTCCGAGGTCCACAGGCCGCGCAGCTGCCCGGTCCACAGCGCCCCCGCCGCGACGACGGCGGCGAGCCCTGCGGCGACGACGACCGCGCCGAGGGAGCGACGCGGTCGGGAGGTCTCGCGGTCGCGCACCAGGCGTACGCCCGCCTGCGCCACGCCCGCGACCAGCAGCGCCGCGAACGGCAGCAGCGCGATGACGAACGGGACGGGCAGGTAGCCCGGCTTGAGCACGGTGAGCGTGAGCAGCAGGTATGCCGCCGCGTACGGCCGCAGGGCGCGCAGCGCGAGCGCGGCCAGAGCGGCCAGCAGGCCGGCGGTGAGCAGGACCGCGTCGAGCGTGAGCCAGGTGCGCACGGTCAGCCCCGCCTGCGTGCCGGCGTCCAGGACGCTGCCGCTGGCGTCGCGGGTGACGAGCTGGAAGGCGAGGCCGTCGACGAGGCTGACGCGGTCCTCACCCGGCACGAGCTCGCCCTTGACCAGCGCGAAGACGACGTAGCCCAGCCCGATCATGGTGAGCAGGGCGCCCGAGACCGACAGCGTGTAGCGCCGGGTGCTGGGGTGCGCGGTGCGCACCAGCTGCCAGACCAGGAACGGCAGGAGCAGCAGCGAGGTCTCCTTCGACAGCACGGCGACCCCGAAGCACACCGCCGCGCCGGTGAAGGCCATCAGCTGGTTGCGCCGGCTCAGGGCCAGCACGAACGCGGCGAGCACCCACGGTGTCGCGACGTTGTCGAGGTAGGCCGTCTTGGTGAACTGCACGGCCAGCGGGGACAGCGCGAAGAGAGCCACGGCGAGCCCAGCGGCGGGTCGGCCCAGCCCGAGCCGGCGCGCGAGCACCCACAACAGTGCGGCCGCGGCGACGGCGGCGACGACCATGGCCTCGCGGGCGGCGACGACCGCGATGTCGTGGCGGTCGAAGCCGCGGGTCAGCGCCGTCCACCCGGCGATCTGGATCCAGCCGAGCGGCGGGTGGTCGTACCAGTACGTGTAGTGGGCCAGCTCGCCGAGCCGCTCGACGGCGAAGGCCTGCGCGGCGTACGTCCCCTCGTCGTCGATGCGCTGGGGCGTGCCGCCCAGGTTGACCAGGCGGGCCGCCGCCGTCAGCGCCAACAGCGGGAGGAGCCAGGCCAGCGAGCGGCGTCGGTGTCGCAGCCCGTCGAGCGCACGTCGGCGCAGCGGCGGGCGGGCCGTGCCGCCGACCGGCGTCGCGTCGGCCGAGCCGGCCGAGTGGGAGGGGTCGGAGCCGTCCGCGGTGTCGCGGAGGCGTCCGACCTCGGGCGGGTCGAGCAGGGTGGTCATCAGGCAGCCTTCCGCGTGGTGGCGGGCACCGGCTCGGGCCGGTCGCCGTGGGGCGGGGTGAGCGGATCGATGTGGGCGCCGGTGTGCTCGGTCTTCTCCCAGGAACCGTCGCCGCGCAGCTCGCGCCACACGGCGCGCACGGCGGCCGCGGCGAGGAACACCTGGTAGGGGAACGTGCCGAGCACGAGGCGCACGTAGTCCCAGACCCGGATCCGGACCCGGTAGGTCCGGCCGAACTCGCCGAGCCCCGCGACCTCGACGGTGAGGGTGAGCAGCGTCGGCACGATGGGCAGGAACGTCAGCAGGGTGACGACGACGGGCACCTTCGCGAACAGCACCAGCGCCACGGAGACCGGGATCATCAGACCGGTGAAGGCCTGCAGGAACGGCATCGCCAGGGTGTAGCGGGCCAGGGCCCGCTGGCGGCGGGTCGGCAGGCGCTTCCACTCGCCCTTGCGCAGCACCTGCAGGAAGCCCTGGCTCCAGCGCGTGCGCTGCTTGAACAGCGAGGTCAGGCTGCCCGGGGTCTCCTCCCGGGTGACGACCCGCGGGTCGTACGCCACGGCCACCGTGGCGCCCTCGGTGGACAGGCGGACGCCCAGCTCGCAGTCCTCCGCCAGGCACTCGCCGTCCCAGCCCCCGGCGCCGCGCAGCAGCTCGGTGCGGACGAAGACGGTGTTGCCGCCCAGCGGGATGAAGCGGGCCTCGGCGTGGAAGTGCAGCCGGCTGCGGAACCAGAAGTAGTACTCCAGGCAGTTGCGCAGGGACCACCAGGCGCTCTGGACGTTCATCAGCTGCACGCCGCCCTGGACGAGGTCGGCGCCGGTCTCGGTGAACCGTGCGTCGACCAGGCGCAGCAGGTCGGGGTGCACCTCGTCCTCGGCGTCGAAGACCCCGACGACGTCGCCCGTGACCTCGGGAAGGGCGGTGTTCATCCCCTTGGGCTTGTTCTTGGGCACGCTGTGGTCGATCACGACCCGCACCAGGTCCGGGTGCCGCGCGGCGGCCGCGCGGGCCACGGCCTCGGTGCCCGGGTCGTCGTGGCCGATGATCACGATGATCTCGAAGTCGGGGTGGTCGGATGCCGCCAGACGGTCGAGGGTGTGACCGAGGACGGCCTCCTCGTGCCGGGCGGGCACCAGCAGCGAGATGCGGTGGCGGGGCTCGACGGGCGCGCGGGAGAAGCTCGTCGCGGCCAGCGAGTCGACGCTGCGCCAGGCGTGCAGCATCCACCACAGGGTGGTCGCGGCCACCACGGTGAGCAGCACCGAGATGGTCACCAGCGCCGTGATGCCGAGACCACCGACCCACGACAGCGACGACCCGTCGAGGTCGGGGCCCGGCGCGGACGGAGCCGGGACAGCGGGCGCCGGGTCGGGCACCGGCGCGTCCTGGCCGGGGGGCAGCAGCGGCGGGTCCTGCTCGGCGGCGTGGGCGGGCGCGGTCAGGACGGCGAGGGCGGCACCGAGCGCCGCCCCGATGGGCGCGGACCGGGTCAGGGCGCGGCGCGCCGCGCGGCGGTCACGGGAGCGATCAGGGGTGCGATCAGGGGTGCGGGCGGGCATGCGGGCGGGCATGGCGGGGCCTCCGGACGGCGGGGGTGGGACGCCGCTGCGCGGGCCGCGCGGGGCGCGGCCCGGACGGGACGTCGGTCGGGGCGGGTGTCGCTGCGGCTCAGCGGGGCGGGATGGCGACGACCGGCGAGGGCGGCACGACGACGCGGGCACGGCCGCGGCGGTGGACCCGGTCGCTGAGTCCCCAGCGGGTGACCTGGGCGACGGCCTCCCGGACGATGGCGCCCGACATCTTGCTGGTGCCGAGCTCGCGGTCCGAGAAGTCGATGGGCACCTCACGCACCCGCAGGCCGGCCTGCAGGACGCGGCGCGCCAGGTCCACCTGGAAGCAGTAGCCCTGGGACTGGACGCCCTCGAGGTCGAGGGAGCGCAGCGCGCTGGCACGGAAGGCGCGGTAGCCGCCGGTCGCGTCGCCGAGCGGCACGCGCAGCGCGCGACGCACGAAGGCGTTGCCGCCGCGCGAGAGCAGCCGCCGGTGGGGTGGCCAGTCGTGGACGCGTCCGCCGGGCACCCAGCGCGAGCCGAGCACGAGGTCGGCCTGCGGCAGCGCTGCCAGCAGGCGGCCCAGCTGCTCGGGGCGGTGGGAGCCGTCGGCGTCCATCTCCACCACGACGTCGTAGCCGTGATCGAGGGCCCAGGCGAACCCGGCGAGGTAGGCGGCGCCGAGGCCGTCCTTGCTGGCGCGGTGCAGCACGTGGACGCGACGGTCGGCGGCGGCGATCCGGTCGGCGAGGTCGCCGGTGCCGTCGGGGCTGCCGTCGTCGACGACGAGGACGTCCGGGCTCCCGGCGGCGGGGAGGGTGCGAGCGACGATCTCCGCGAGGTTCTCGATCTCGTTGTAAGTCGGGATGACGACGAGGATGCGGTGGAGCTCGTCGCCATCTTCGGCCGGGAGGTTGTCCACGGTCATGCAGGTGCTTCGTGGCGACCGGTCTAGACGGATGGGCGCCGACGGGAGGAAATGTGAACGATCCAGCGTGACCTGGCCCACGGCTCGCTCGGTACCCCCCCACCTCGAGGCGGGCGGCTCCCGTGTGCACCGGCGCGTGGACGGCCGCGTGGACCTCGGCGCTAGGCTCCCCGCGTGATCGACCCGTCCTTCGTCGCCCGGGCCGAGCCGGGCGAGGTCGTCCTGCACGGTGACCTCGAGGCGTACGACGTCGAGCCGCTGCTCGCGGTGCTGCGTCGCTGCAGCGACGACCACCGCGACGACCTGGTGCTCGACCTCGCCGCCGTCACCTACCTGCCCAGCCCCGTGCTCGGCGCCCTGGCGCGGCTGCGGGTCGCGGCCTCCCGCGGTGGGTGGGCGCTGACGCTCGTGGTGCGCGACGGCACCGTCGCGCAGCGGGCGCTGCACGTCAGCGGCCTCCCGTTCGAGACCGTCACCGAGGCGCCCGGGGCGCCCGGGGAGACCGACGCCGGGTCCGCCGACCGGGACGCCGACGACGTGCCCGCCGCCACGGCCCCGGCCGACGGCGGCTGGCGGGTCGTGCGGCCGCGCGCGATGGTCGACGTGCTGAGCGACGAGTCGCTCGCCGCCGACTGGGCGGACGTCGACCTGCCGCACGGGCCCGAGGCCGGGCCCCGGGCCCGGGCGACCCTGCGCGAGGTCTTCGGTGCCATGACGGGTCTGGCGGAGAGCTCGCTGCAGGACGTGCTGATCGTCGCCGGCGAGCTGGTCATCAACGCGGTGGACCACGGACGCCCGGGGCCGCTCGGCACGATCCGGCTGTCCTGGTTGCTGAACGACGGCCGGGTCTGCCTGCGCGTGACCGATGCGGGCTACGACCCCGGCTTCGCCGACGGGCTGCCGGGGGAGGCGGCCCCGGAGTCCGTGCGCGGTCGCGGGCTCTTCATGGTCGACGCCATCAGCGAGGACTGGTGCGTGCTGAGCGACCCGATCACCGAGACGACGCACGTCGCCGCCCGACTCGGGCGCGTGCGCGCGTGAGCACGGACGTCCCTGCGTGCACCTGGGAGGGGGCCAGCGCGGACCTGACGGCCCGCCTGACGGCGGTCGACTGGGCCGCCACGGCGCTCGGCGACCCGGGCGCATGGTCTCCCGCCCTGCAGGGCGCCGTCCGGACGGTGCTCGACACCCGCTTCCCGGCCGTCCTCCTGTGGGGCCCGGCGTTCACGCTCGTCTACAACGACAGCTACGTCGAGATGATCGGCGAGAAGCACCCGAGCGCGCTCGGACAGCCGGCGGCCGAGGTGTTCGTCGAGGCGTGGGACCACATCGGACCGCTGCTCGAGGGCGTACGCACGGGGCAGGGGGCGTGCTACTTCCAGGACGACCTGGTGCCGCTCGTGCGCCGGGGCTTCCTCGAGGAGTGCTACTTCACGTTCTCGTACTCCCCGGTGCGCAACGCCGAGGGTGAGATCGAGGGCGTCCTCGACATCGCCGCGGACACGACGGCCACGGTGATCGGCCAGCGTCGGGCGGAGGCGCTGACGCGGCTCTCGGACGTGCTCGCCAACGTCGAGACGCGCCAGGACCTGCGGCGGCTCTCGCTCTACCTGCTGCGCGACCTCGTGCGCGACCTCCCGGCCGTCGACATCCGGATCCCGGGCCTGCCCGAGGACGTGCCGATCGCGCACTCGGGCGCGCCGGAGCCCGAGCTGCCGAGCGCCGCGCCGGCCGCGGCCGAGGGCGCCTCCTTCTTCGTGGAGGGCACCGAGCAGGGGCAGGTGGTCTGGCAGCCGCTCAGCAGCTTCCCGCGACCCGGTCTGCCGATGCCGACGCTGGTGTGCCGCACGAGCGAGCAGCTCGCCTTCGACGCCGACTACCGCGGGTTCCTCCGGCTCGTCGCCGCCTCGCTGACGCAGGCGCTGACCCGCATCGACCTCCTCGAGGCGGAGCGCGACGCCGCGACCGCGCAGCGCGACATGTCGGTGGCCTTGCAGCGCGCGCTGCTGACGGCGCCGATGCAGCCCGACCACCTGCGGGTCGCGGTGCGGTACGCCCCCGCGACGGACATCGCGCAGATCGGCGGCGACTGGCACGACGCCTTCATGCAGCCCGACGGCGCCCTGCTCCTCGCGATCGGCGACGTCGCCGGGCACGACCTCGACGCCGCCGCGGCGATGGCGCAGATCCGCAACCTCGCGCGGGGCATCGCGGTCGCGACCGACGACGGACCGGCCCGCATCCTCGAGCACCTCGACCACGCCCTCGAGCTGCTGCACGTCGACGCGATGGCCACGGCGATCTTCGCGCGGATCGAGCAGACCCCGGAGCAGAAGGCCGCAGGCCTGCGCACCCTGCGCTGGTCGCGGGCCGGCCATCCACCGCCGGTCCTGCTGCACCCGGACGGCACGGCCGAGCTGCTGGAGGAGGGCGGCGAGACGATCCTCGGCGTCTTCGCCGACGTCGCCCGCACGGACTGCACGATCGAGCTGGGCCCGGAGACGACGGTGGTGCTCTACACCGACGGGCTGATCGAGCGCCGCGGCGTCCCGCTCGACGCGAGCCTGGAGTACCTGCGCTCGGAGGTCAGTGGTCTGCAGGACCTCGACCCCGAGCAGCTGTGCGACCACCTGCTGGCGCACTTCGCCTCGCCCGGCCAGGACGACGACATCGCCCTCATGGTGCTGCGCGCCCGCGCCGAGTGACGCAGGGGCCTCACCGGATCCGCGACGGGACGAAGGTCGGCGCGAGCCGGTAGCGGTGCTGCGGTGCGCTCGCCGTCGCGGAGCGCGGCGAGCTCGTGCGCCCGCGCGACTCGACCACGAGGCCGTGACGCTCGAGCTCGGCGAGCCCCGTCTGCACCGACCGGGGGGAGAAGCCGAGCTGGCGCGCGGTCCCGTGGTTGGTGAGTGCGGCGTCGGGGCGCTCGGCGGTCGCAGCGCCGACGGCCAGCAGCATCGCCAGCGCCGGCAGCCCGAGGCGTCGGTGCCAGCCGTCGGTCCAGAAGGACGTGGGCAGCCACAGGCAGCTCGCCGCCTCGTCGGTCCCCGGGGCGGGCCGCGCGTACGCGCCGCCGGCGTCCTCGCGGCGCGGCGAGACGACCACCCCGTGCGCGATCCGGCGCCGCTCCACGAGGCCGAGCAGCTCCAGGTCGTGCCACGCCGACGAGACGGCTCCGGGCGTACGCTCCGTGCCGTCGCCGCAGCTGAGGGCCACGGCCCAGTCCGCGCCGGTCAGCGGTTGCTCCTGCTGCTCGAGCCACGGCCACAGCGCCAGCAGCAGGAGGTACGCGTCCAGCGCGCGGCGCCTGCGCCCGCGCACGATCGTGCCCAGCACGCCGGGGGAGCCGGGGGCGTGCCCGGCGTGCCCGTCGGGCTCGAGGTGCCCGTCGAGGACGACGAACGACCGGCGCACCGGGGTCGACGCGAGACGATCGACCCAGGGCGCGGCACCCAGGGGGACGTGCGGCATGGGCGGACGGTAGGTCCGCCGCGACCGGTGCGGCCCGGACCTGCGGCGATCTTGCGCGAAGGCTGCGCCGGTGTGGCGGATCGGCCGGCGCGGGCCGTCCGTCAGCCCTGCCGCGGGTCTGTGACGCGGCCCCAGGACGACATCAGACGAGCGTCGTCGTGCCGGCCGCCAGGCCGATGCGGCGGATGGCGTCGACGACGCTCTGCAGGTGCTCGACGCTGTGCACCCGGAGGCGTGGGAGCCCGCCCGTCCCCGGTCAGTCGCTGCGTCGCGGCAGCGCCATCAGCTCCAGGTTGAGCCGACCGACGACGGCGTCGAGCGACTCGTCGCCGGCCTCGGCGAGCAGGCCGAGGGCCAGCTCGGCCACGAGCAGGGCGCCACCCGCGAGGTCACCCTCGGTGACGAGGTGGCGGGTGAGCTGACGGGCGCCCTCGACGTCGCCGCGTCCCCGGGCGGCGACGAGGGCGGCGACCTGCTGGGCCGAGCCGAGGAGTCCCTCGAGCTCGGCCTGGCGGGCGCTCACGCGATCAGCCCGGCCGTCTGCGAGCGGGCGCGTTCGAAGCGGGCTTGGACGTCGGCCCAGTTGGCGATGTTCCACCACTGCGCGACGAAGGTGGCCTTGTCGTTCTTGTAGTCGAGGTAGTAGGCGTGCTCCCACATGTCGAGCATCAGCAGCGGCACGAGGCAGCCCGGGAGGTTCGCCTGCTGGTCGTAGAGCTGCACGATGTGCAGCTTCCGGCCCAGGGTGTCCCACGCCAGGATGGACCAGCCGGAGCCCTGGATGCCGAGCGCGTTCGCCTGGAACTGGGCCCGGAACTTGTCGAAGCTGCCGAAGAACTCGTCGATGGCCTGGGCGAGCTCGCCGGTGGGCTTGTCGCCGCCGTCGGGGGACATGTTGGGCCAGAAGATCGAGTGGTTCAGGTGACCGCCGAGGTGGAACGACAGCGACTTCTCCAGTCCCGTGATGTGGGTGAACGTGTCGGTGTCGCGCGCCTCCGCGAGCTGCTCGATCGTCGTGTTGACGCCCTTGACGTAGGTCGCGTGGTGCTTGTCGTGGTGCAACTCCATGATCGCGCCCGAGATGTAGGGCTCCAGCGCCGCGAAGTCGTAGGGGAGGTCGGGCAGGACGTAGTCGGACAAGGTCGCTCCTCGGCGCTCGCTGCGGGACGGGCCGGTCGACCCGTGCGGATTGTTGCCATTAAAGCGTTATTGCAAAGTATTTGCAGCAAGGTCATGCTGGCGAGGTCGACGAGCGAGCGCGGAGGAGCGGCTGATGGTCTACGTGAGCAGGCGGATCGAGCGCCGCCGGAGGTGGGCGGAGCGCCGGCTGGCCCGCCTGCGACGGGTGCTCGTGAGGGCGCTCGACAGGACGAGCCACCGCTGACGCGGCGGCTACCCGGCCTCACCTCGTCGTCCACGATCCCTCCGGCGACCCGCGAGCGCGTGCAGGAACGTCTCGATGCGGGCCTGCCGACGCACTATCCGACGGGGGCCCGACCACCGTCGCTGCTGCGGTACGTCCACCGGGTCGCGGCTCATCGCCCGACCCACCGGTCGGCCCACCCCACGACGGCGCCCACCTCGGCGTCCTCGTCCTCCGCGAGCTCGGCGCGCAGGGCGGGGTGGCAGGCGGGGTTCGCCGCGACCCAGCCGCGTACGCGTGGGTCCTCATCATCCGCGAGCACACGCAGCACCCACTCGGGGGCGCGCGGGTTCCGGGCGACGCAGGCACGCACGGAGACGGCTGCGTCGCCCGTCAGCCTCTCGAGCACGTCAACGGGTGCGTGGCACGACAGCGCGGCGCTCTCGCGGATGGCCCGGTCGCGGTGCGCGGCGAGCAGCTGGACCCGCCGTACCTTCGACCCGGTCGCCGGGGGTGACGCAAAGGACGAGAGCGGGGGGCCGCTCCCGCCGCGGGATGCGGCGAGAGCGGCCCGGTGCTCCGGGCTGAGGAAGCCGATGCAGGACATCCGTCGCTCCTCAGCCCTGCCGGGCGTTGACCTCGTAGGAGGTGTTGATGGACTCGAAGAAGTTGACCAGCTGCAACGTGTCGTTGGCGGTGGCCATCCACTTCGCCGGGTTCGCGACGCCGTAGTGGGTCCCGAAGCCGAGCTCGTCGAGACGTCGGTCGGCGAGGTAGCGGACGTAGGTGTTGATGTAGTCCGCGTTGAGCCCGAGGATCCCGTTCGGGAGCAGGTCGCGGTTGTAGGCCTCCTCCATCTCGACCGCGTCCAGCACCATCTGCTTGATCTCGGCCGCGAACTCCTCCGTCGCGATCTCCGGGTTCTCCTCGAGCACGGTCAGGATCAGGTTGATGCCGAACTTCAGGTGCAGCGACTCGTCGCGCACGATCCAGTCGATCAGCGACCCGAAGTTCCGCAGCAGGTTCCGCTGCCGGAAGCTCAGGGCCACCATGAACCCGGAGTAGAACCAGATCCCCTCGAGGATGACGTTGTACGCGACGAGGTTGCGCACGAAGTCCTGCTTGCCCTCGACGGTGGAGATGTCGAGGGTCTGTTCGGTCATGCGCTTGATGAACCTGACCTCGAACTCCTCCTTGGCCGCCATCGAGGGGACGGTGACGTGCGAGGCGTACGCGGCCTCGCGGTCGATCGGGAAGGTCTCGAGGACGTACTCGAAGCTCATGCAGTGGTTGGCCTCCTCCCACATCTGCTTGGCGAGGTAGAGGTGACACTCGGCGGCGTTGACGTAGGGGTAGACGCCGAAGGCCAGCGCCTTGTTGACCAGCAGCTCGCTGGGGTTGAAGTAGCTCATCAGGAAGGTGAGCGCCCGTCGCTCGTCGTCGCTCATCCGCTCGAAGTCGGCGAGGTCCTCGCCGAGCTGCACCTCGTTGGGGAACCAGGTGTTCGCGACGGCCTGGTCGTACAGCTCCATGGCCCAGGGGTAGGTGACCGGCTTGAGCAGCAGACCTTCCTCGATGCCGGTGCCGAGGATGCCGCGGCGGCCCCGTGCGGCGCTCACTGGCACGACTCGCACTGCAGTCGCTCCTGCGGGTCGACCGGACAGGCCGCGTCGTCCACCACCTCGAGCTCCTGGACGTCGGCGGGCACGACCGGCGGCGCCGGCGCGGCGGGGACGGTCGAGGCGGTGACGGCTCCGAAGCCCCGGCGAGCGCCGGTGGTGGCGGGGGTGCGGGCCTCCGCCTTGTTGACCTTGACGGTGCTCTGCTCGGCGGTGTGGCGCGGCATCATGTGCAGGTAGTAGGTCGTCTTGACACCCATCCGCCAGGCCAGCGAGTACAGGTCGGCCATCGTCGCGACGCTGCGGTCAGCGAGGTAGATGTTGCGGCTGATCGCCTGGTCGATCCACTTCTGCGCCCGCGCGGCCACCTCGAGGTAGGCGCGACCGGGCAGCTGGAACGAGGTCTGGTAGATCTCGACCAGCTCGGCGGGCACGAGCCCCTCCCGCTCGGCCGCGACGGCGGAAAGGTCGCCCTGGTGGCGCAGGAGGTCCTCGCGCAGCGTCTCCCACAGACCGGCGGCGCGCAGGTCCTCGACCAGGTTGCGGTTGACCTCGAGGAACTTGCCGGAGCTCGTGGCGCGGCTGAAGATCTGGCTGAACTGCGGGTCGAGGCCCGGCGTGGTGCCGGCGACGAGGCCGATGGATGCGGTCGGTGCGATCGCCAGGAGCGTCGAGTTGCGGATCCCGCCGGCGACCTTGGCGCGCAGCGAGTCCCAGTCCAGGCGGCTGGTGCGGTCGACCTCGACCCGCACGCCCCGGTCGCGCTCGAGCAGGTCGAGGGAGTCGATCGGCACGAGGCCCTGGCTCCAGCGCGAACCCTCGAAGTGGGTGTACGCACCCCGCTCGCGCGCGAGGTCGGCCGAGGCGTCGATCGCGTGCCAGGACACGAACTCCATCAGCTGGTCGATGAGCTCGTACGCAGCGGGGGAGGCGTAGCTGTGCCCGAAGCGCTCCACGACGTCGGTGAAGCCCATGACGCCCAGGCCGAGAGCACGGTTGAGCTCGTTGGAGCGCTCCGACTCCGGCACCGAGCTGATCGTGATGTCGATGAGGTTGTCGAGCTGACGCACGGCCAGGCGCACCGACTCGGCCAGCCGCTCCCAGTCCACGCGCGCCGCCTGACGGCGACCGTCGACGTGCCGGGCCAGGTTGATCGAGGCCAGGTTGCACACGGACACGTTGTCCCGGTCCTGGGGCAGGCAGATCTCCGTGCAGAGGTTGGAGAGGTGGATCGTGCCGGTGTTCTGGTTGAGGGCACGGGTGTTGATGGTGTCCTTCCAGGTCAGCCACGGGTGCGAGGTCGACTGCAGCGAGGTCAGGATGGACTTGAACTGCTCGCGGGCACCGACCTTCCTGTGGCGCAGCTCGCCGGCCTCGGCCAGGGCGGCGTACTCGGCGTAACGCCGCGAGAACGCGCTGCCGGTGAGCTCGGAGAGGTCGGGCACGTCGGCGGGATCGAACAGGTACCACGGCAGGTCGGCGTCCACGCGCTTCATGAAGTCGTCGCTGATCCACACCGCGGTGTTGGCGGTCCGCGTGCGGCGGTACGGGTCCCCGGAGTTCTGCCGCAGGTCGAGGAACGCCGGGAAGTCGAGGTGCCAGTTCTCCATGTAGAAGCACAGCGCGCCGAACTTCTTGCCGCCGCGGCTGACCGCCCGCAGCGTCGAGTCGATCGTGTGCATGAAGGGGATCGGGCCGGTCGACGTGGTGTTGTTGGACCGGATGTGGGATCCCTCGGCGCGGAGCTTGGTGACCGACAGCCCGATCCCGCCGGTGCCCTTGGTGAGCCACATGACGTCGCGCACCGACTTGGCGATGTGCTCGATCTCGTCCTCCATCTGCATCACGAAGCAGTTGGAGAGCTGGCTGTAGGAGGTGCCCGCGTTCACCAGCGTCGAGCCGGCCGCGAGGTACTCGAGGCGCGACATCTTGTCGTAGAAGCGGATCGCCGCGGCGGTCGGATCGTCCTCGTTCAACGACAGGCCCATGGCCACCCGCATCCAGAAGAACTGGGGCATCTCCAGCGGACGTCCGTCGGGCGCCACGATCATGTAGCGGGTGCGCATCGTCTGCACCCCGACGTAGCGCAGCAGGTCGTCGCGATCCGGGTCGAGCGCCGCGCCGAGGCGTTCGAGGTCGAACAGCCGGCCGAGTCGTGCGTCGAGCAGGTCCAGCTCCACGCCGCGGACCACGAAGGCCACGAACGCCTCGCCGCCGAACGCGCGCACCTCGTCGCGGGTCACGCCCTCGCCGAAGATCGCCTTGTAGAGGCTCTTGACGAGCAGTCGCGAGGCGATCGTGTCGTAGGCCGGGTCGTCCTTCACGTTCTGCAGCGCGACCTGCACGACCGCCTCGTCCAGCTGCTCGCTGGTGATGCCGTCGAAGAGCGTGATCTCGAGCTCCGAGCGCAGCTGGGTCGCGCGGGCGACCTCGTGGTCGAGACCCGCTGCGGCCTCCTCGATGGAGCGCGCGATCTCGTACCCGTCGTAGGCGGCGCGGGTGCCGTCCCTCTTGACCACCGTGATCTCGGTGGACCTGCCGGTGCTCTCGTCGTGATGTGTTGCCATGTGGCGTCTCCCACCCTCGTGTACGGACGTCGGGGAGCGTCCGCGAGAGGGGAGGCACGGGAGGTCGGAACCGTCGGCAGGCAGGGCGGCCAGATGCCACCCGACCTGCCGGTCTCGATCCTCCGACCCTCCCTCGGGGTCGCGGACCCTCGCCCCTCGGGGGCGAGGCACTGGCAGGTCTTCGGACTCGTGGGCGTCGCGCTCGGCCTACTGTCCGTCGCTTCCCA
Organism: Nocardioides imazamoxiresistens; assembly: GCF_032378595.1. Taxonomy (NCBI): domain Bacteria; kingdom Bacillati; phylum Actinomycetota; class Actinomycetes; order Propionibacteriales; family Nocardioidaceae; genus Nocardioides; species Nocardioides imazamoxiresistens. Next base: position 65,760 of record NZ_JAVYII010000009.1, on the reverse strand, counting down.
GGCCCGTCGGGCCCAGTGCTGTGTGACGGAGGTCGTTCCCACTCACCGCTGCGGGGCAGTTCCGGTCTCCCACCGGATTCCCTCTTGCGACGACCCGCCTGGAGGACGGGTCGAACCAGCTGCAAGCGGCACCATATACGGTGAATGACGCCGATGTAAGTCCCACATCTTGTGGTTCACGCCAAGTGGGAGCGGGTCCTCCGTCGACGGCAACGGGAGCGACTGTCGCCGGTCGTCGCGAACCGCTAGCATGCTCGCGCCAGTCAAGCCCGAGAGGGCCAGGGAATCCGGTGTGAGTCCGGAGCTGACGCGCAGCGGTGTGGGTGACGGCGGGGCACGAGGCCACTGGAGTGATCCGGGAAGGCGTCCCGTTCGGTGGAACCCGAGTCCGAAGACCTGCTGGTTCCGTGGCCGTCCGTGTCGCGCGATCATCGTCGGGCCCCGCGATCCGGGTCTGCGGTCGAGAAGGTCGTTCATGACTCGTTCCCTGTCCCCACGCGCCCTCCTGGCGCCGTCACCGGCTCGCCGGCAGACGACCCAGTGCCTGCGCGTCCTCGCCGTCACGTTCCTCGTCGCCGGCGGCCTCGCCGGCTGCAGCTCGGACACCGGCGGCTCCGACGCCGGCGATGCGGAGCCGTACGAGGCCCCCGTCGTCGTCGTGAACTGCGACCGCGAGGTCCGTGTCGAGGCGCCCGTCGAGCGCGCGGTCGCCGTCAACCAACCCGCCGTCGAGCTGCTCCTGGCCCTCGGGCTCGGTGACCGCATCGCGTCGTACGCGATGAGCGACGACGACGTCCTCCCGGAGCTCGAGGAGGAGCGAGAGGGCGTCGAGGCCTTCGACACCGAGTTCCCGTCGTTCGAGACGGTCCTCGACGTCGAGCCCGATCTCGTCTACACCACGTTCGACTACACCTTCACCGACGAGGGTATCGCCGGTCGGGACCGCTTCGAGGAGCTCGGCGTGCCGACGTACCAGTCGCCGAGCGAGTGCAGTGGTCAGGAGGCCGAGCAGACCCGCGCGCTGACCCTCGAGGACCAGTGGGCCGAGATCGAGGAGGTCGCGACCCTCTTCGGCGTCCGGGAGCGGGGAGACGAGCTGGTCTCCGAGCTGAGCGCCCGTGCCGAGGAGGCGACCGTGGACCTGGGCGCGGAGAACGTGACCATGGCCTGGTGGTACGCCGCCACTCCAGCGCCCTACATGGCCGGCTGCTGCGGGGCGCCCGGCCTGATGACGCGGGCCGTGGGTGCGACGAACGCCTTCGAGGACGCCGAGCAGTACTGGCCCGAGATCGGTTGGGAGAGCGTCCTCGAGCGCGACCCCACCGTGCTGGTGCTGGCCGACCTGGGCCGTGGGGGTGACGGCGACAGCGCGGCGGAGAAGATCGAGTTCCTCGAGTCGGACCCCGTCGCGAGTCGGCTGACGGCGGTGCAGGAGCAGCGTTACATCGTTCTGGACGGCACCACCATGGACCCCTCAATCCGCAACGTGACGGGCATCGAGCAGCTGGCGCAGGGCCTGCGCGACCTGGGCCTGGTCGAGTGAACCCGGCCGAGCTGCACGACCGCTCGGACCTGCGCGGGCTCCTGCGGCGCTGGGACGATCAACAGGCCGCCTACATCGCCGCTCGGGAGCAGCGCTTCGCGGCGATGCTCGACGCCCTCGCCCTGCAGGTGGAGGCCTCGACCGGCTCCGGGTTCCGCGTGGTCGACCTCGCCTGCGGCCCGGGCTCGTTGACCGTCCGGGTGCTCGATCGTTTCCCGCGAGCACGCGTGGTGGGCATCGATCTCGACCCGGCGCTCCTGGCCGTGGCCCACGCCGGCACGGCGACGTACGGAGACCGGGTCGCTCTGCTCGACGCCGATGTCGCCGACGACGCATGGGTCGAGGCGGCCTCCGCTCGTCTCGGGGGTCGTCCGCACGCGGTCGTCTCGACCACTGCTCTGCACTGGCTCTCACCGGACGAGCTGGTGCGGGCCTACGGCACGGCGCACACGGCACTGCCGACCGGCGGTCTCCTGCTCGACGGGGACCACCTCCGCTACGACTCCCGCACGCCGCACCTCCGACGATGGGCGGCGTTGCACGACGAGCGCACCCAGGCGGCGGCCTTCGAAGAAGGCGCCGAGGCGTGGGACGCATGGTGGGCGGCGCTCGAGCAGCTTCCGGGCATGAAGGACCTGGTGGAGGAGCGACACCGGCGCTTCGCGGGCCGCGCTCCGTCGGCCTCGACGGCGGTCGACTTCCGGCTCGCGACGCTCGCCCAGGCGGGTTTCGAGGAGTCCGGCACGTTGTGGCAGCTGTTCGACGACTTCGTCGTCTACGGCGTCGCCTGAGCGCAGGGGTCGACGTGCCGCAGCCAGGAGCAGGGATCGGGTCGGGGCGCCGGCCCGGTCCCGGGCGCGCGGTCACCGCGCGCGAGCTCCTGTTCTGGTCGGCGGGCCCGGCGCTGCTGCTGGTCTCGGTGGCCGTGGCCATCACGATCGGGCCCGCCGATCTGGCCGTCGGCGAGGTGGTCGCCGTCGTTCGTGACCGGCTGGGCGGAGCCGACGCGGGACTGTCGCGGATCCGTGAGGGCATCGTGTGGGAGCTGCGACTGCCACGCAGCCTGCTCGCCGCCGCCTGCGGCGCCGGTCTCGGGGTGTCCGGGGTCGTGCTGCAGTCGCTGCTGCGCAACGCCCTCGCGGATCCCTACGTGCTGGGCATCTCGTCGGGAGCCTCCACGGGCGCCGTGCTCGTCGTCGTCCTCGGTCTCGGCGCCGGCTCGGTGGGGTTGTCCGGAGGCGCGTTCGTCGGTGCCGTCGTCGCGTTCGGTCTCGTGGCGATGCTCGGCTACGCCGCCGGGGGTTCGCCAGACCGCCTGATCCTGGCCGGTGTGGCAGGGACGCAGCTGTTTGCGGCCCTGACCTCCTTCGTCGTCCTCACCTCGGCTGATCCGGAGAAGACCAGGGGCGTGCTGTTCTGGTTGCTCGGCTCCCTCGGCGGCGCTCGATGGGACGACGTCGTCTTCGTCGGAGCTGTCGTGAGCCTCGCAACGGCACTGTGCTGGGCGGGGGCGCGCGTGATGGACGCCTTCACCTTCGGGGAGGAAGCGGCGGCTTCGCTGGGGGTGGCGGTCGTCCGCTCGCGGCTCGCTCTGCTCCTGCTGACGGCCGCCATGACCGCGGCCGTGGTCGCCGCGGCGGGAGCCATCGGGTTCGTGGGGCTCGTCCTGCCCCACGCAGCCCGCGCCGTCGTCGGCCCGGGCCATCGACGGCTGCTCCCGGCGACCGCGCTGGCGGGTGCGGTCCTGCTGGTGTGGGTGGACGCCCTCGCCCGCGTCGTGATCGCGCCGCAGGAGCTCCCCGTCGGTGTCGTCACGGCGCTCGTCGGCGTCCCTGCCTTCGCAGTGATCCTGTGGCGCAGGAGGCGTCGGTGAGCCTGAACGCCCACGGGGTCTCCTGGCACGCGGGTGCGGGTCCCGTGGTCGACGGCGTCACCCTCGACGTCGAACCGGGACAGACCCTGGGGCTGCTCGGACCGAACGGATCGGGCAAGTCCTCGCTCCTGCGTCTGCTGGCCGGCGTCCGGCGCACCAGCTCCGGCGTCGTGCGCCTCGACGAGCGACCGTTGTCGGCATGGCCGTCGCGCACCCTCGCCCGGCGTCTGGCCACCATGGGCCAGCACGCCCAGACCGACGTGGACGTCACGGTCGCCGATGTCGTGGCGCTGGGCCGGGTACCGCATCAGGGTGCATGGCGCCCGACGAGCGCCGCCGACCGTGCGGCCGTCGACGCCGCCTGCGCGGCTGCCGGCATCGGGCACCTGCGCGGACGGACCTGGCGCACGCTGTCCGGCGGTGAGCAGCAACGGACCCAGCTGGCGCGAGCCCTCGCCCAGGAGCCGACGGAGCTCCTCCTCGACGAGCCCACGAACCACCTCGACATCAGCCACCAGCTCGAGCTGCTCGCCCTGGTCCGTGCTCTGCCGGTGACCACGGTCGTCGCACTGCACGACCTCAACCTGGCGGCCCAGTTCTGCGACAGCGTCGCCGTGCTCGTCGAAGGACGGCTCCGTGCGCACGGTCCGACGACGAGCGTGCTGACCGAGGCGCTGATCGCCGAGGTCTACGACGTGCGCTCCGTCGTGGGTCACGATCCGGCCACCGGTCGGCCGTGGGTGCGGTTCCTGCCGCCCGGCTGATGCCGGCCGCGGCCAGGCGGGCGTGGACGCAGCATCGCCCGTCGCCGATGGCATCGTGCGTGGGTCGGACCCCCGGGTGCGGACGGGCTGGCCTGTAGGCCGGGTTCTGTCCTCGGGCCCGTCGCCGGGCACCGATGTGCGGCCATCCATCTAGGGCCGCCGTTGCCGACGACCTCGTGCAGTCCACCCGCGTGCTCGGGCGGGCAGCCCTCGAACGCACGCGCGTCCGTGTCTCGCGACACGGACTTCTCGACCTTGCTCCAGGTGGGGTTTACCGAGCCGTTCCGGTCGCCCGGAACGCTGGTGGTCTCTTGCACCACCGTTTCACCCTTGCCGCCCGGCCGGAGCCGGGAGGCGGTCTGTTCTCTGTGGCACTGTCCCGCGGGTCACCCCGGGTGGGCGTTACCCACCACCTCGCCCTGTGGAGCCCGGACCTTCCTCGACCCCTCCCCGGCACGCCGTGGAGGAGGCCGCGGCCGCCCGGCCAGCCCATCCGCAGGGGTCAGGATAGGGGAATGGGGGCCGGTCGGCGCACGTTGCACCCGACGGAGCGAGAGGAGCCCCCGTGATGGACGAGCAGGACCGCCGGATCGACCTCGGGACGGAGCTGGAGCTGCAGGCTCCCGCCCTGGTCTTCCCGAGCCAGGCGCAGGACCCGTCGGGTGCGCACCGGGCGGCCTACGACCTGCTGGCCCGCCGCGCGCCGAGGGAGGCGCTGGAGCTGGTCGAGCCCGCGCTGGAGCTGGACCCGGGCAACTACGGCCTGCGCAGCCTGCGGGCGTGGGCCTACCTCCTGCGCGCCCAGCTGCAGCGCGCCGAGGCGCAGCTGCGCGAGCTCGTCGAGGAGAACCCCAGCGACGACTGGGCGCGCCACGCGCTGGCGCGCAGCCTCGAGCGGCAGTCGAAGTTCGCCGACGCGCTGCCGCACGCCCGGCTGGCCGCCGCGATGACGGCCGACCCCGAGCACGAGTCGACGGTGCTGCGCGTCGAGCGGCGCCTGGCGGAGTCCACGGGCCACCTGGGCGACCTCGTCTGAGGCCCGCGGGCTAGCGTCCTCGCGTGCACGTCAAGATCTGCGGCCTCGACACCCCCGAGCACGCCCGCGTCGCCGTGGACGCCGGCGCCGACGCGGTCGGCGTCGTCGTCTGCGAGCGCAGCCCCCGCCACCGCACCGTCGCGGAGGCGGCGGCGGTCCTCGCGGTCGTGCCCGACGGGGTGGACGGGGTGCTGGTGGTCGCGGACCTGCCGGTGCTCGAGGCCGTGGACGTGGCGCGCACGATCGGCGCCGACGTGCTGCAGCTGCACGGGGCGTACACCCGCGAGGACCTCGCCGTCGCCGTGGCCGCCCACCCCCGCGTGTGGCGCGCGGCCACCCCGGCCGACGCGACCGCGGACCCGAGCGCGACGACCGTGGGGGCCTGGGGCGAGGAGGTGCTGCTGCTCGACGCGCCGGTGCCCGGGTCGGGTCGGCGGTGGGACCTCGCCGCCCTGGAGGGCCGGCGTCCCGAGGGTCGCTGGCTGCTGGCCGGCGGCCTCGGGCCCGACGACGTGGCCGACGCCGTGCGGGTCGCGCGCCCCTGGGGCGTCGACGTCTCCAGCGGCGTCGAGTCGGTCCGCGGCGTGAAGGACCCCGAGCGGATCCGGGCGTTCGTCGCGAACGTCAGGCGAGCCGGGTGACCTCGACCTCGACGAACATCCGCGAGGTGCGCGCGCCGGCGAAGATGCCGCTGAGCGGGCGTACGTCGGCGTAGTCGCGCCCCGCGGCGATCACCACGTGCCGGTCCCCGATGGGCTCGTCGTTGGTGAGGTCGAAGGCGTGCCAGCCCTCGTCCCACCACTCGACCCACGCGTGGGACTCCCCGGCCACGGTCGCGCCGACCTCGGGGTCGGGCGAGGGGTGCAGGTAGCCGGAGACGTAGCGCGCCGGGATCCCCAGCGTCCGCAGCCCGCCGATGGTCAGGTGGGCCATGTCCTGGCACACCCCGCTGCGCTGCTCCCACGCGAGGGCGGCGCTGCTGGTCACCTCGGTCGACCCGGGGCGGTAGGCCACGTCGGCGTGGACGAGGGCGCACACCCCGCGGGCGGCCTCGCCGGGCGTCGCGGCGTCGGCGCCGACCTCGCGCACCCGCGCGGCGAAGTCCTCCGGCGGCGCGACGAGCTCGGGCAGCACGAGGTACTCCGTGTGCACGTCGGCCACCTCGGGCGCCGCCAGGTCGGCCCAGGCCAGCGACGGCGCGGGCAGGGGCGCACGGTGCGTGTGCACCGTCGCGTGCGCCTGCACCGTGAGCGCGTCGTGCGGGTCGAGGACCTCGAAGGACGTCACCTGGGTGCCGAAGTAGTCGCGGTACGTGTGCGTCCACGGGGTCGGCGAGACGTCGAGGCGGGTGTGCACGACGATCTGCTCGGCCGACGTCTGCGGGGTCAGGCGCGCCTCGTTGTAGGAGGTCACGGCCTTGCCGTCGTACTCGTAGCCCGTCGTGTGGCTGATCCGCAGCTGCATGCTCACAGGTTTCCCCCTCCGTGCCACTCGGTCGCCTCGGCGCCGGCGAAGTAGCGCCGCGTGACCGCGTCGGTCGCCGCCGCGCAGGTGTACTGCAGCCGCTCCATCTCGGCCGGCAGGTTGGCCACGACGTCGGACAGCGAGCGGTACTCCAGGTCCGCGCGCGTGCGGCCCAGCAGGCGCTGCGCGTCGTTGCCGAAGCCGGCGCGCGAGCCGCCGGACTCCAGGTTGTCGAGGCACTGCTCCGCCCGGCTGATCGAGTGCACGATCGAGCGGGGGAAGAGCCGGTCCAGGAGCAGGAACTCCGCCGCGCCGCGGTCGGTCTCGAGGCCGCGGTAGGTGCGCAGGAACGCCTCGTACGCTCCGCACGCGCGCAGCGTGGTGGTCCACGCGGAGGCGGCGCTGGAGCTGGTCAGGGCCGCGGTCGCGACCAGCCGGGCGGTCATGTCGGCGCGCTCGATGCTGCGGCCCAGCACGAGGAACTGGTAGCCCTCGTCGCGGGTCATGGTGGCCTCGGCGGTGCCGTTGACCAGAGCCGCGCGGTCGCGCACCCACCCGAACACGGCCGGGGGCCGCAGGCTGCGGAACCGACCCGACGGCAGGGCCCGCCACGTCGTGTTGACCGCCTCCCACATCGGCTCCGAGAGCGTCTCGCGGGCCCGGCGGGCGGACTCGCGGGCCGCGCCGAGCGCGGAGGCGATCGAGGCGGGTGCCTGGGCGTCGTACGCCAGCAGCTCCAGGATCGTCTGCCGGTTCACCTCGGTGTCCTCGTCGTGGGGCACGCCCATGATCGAGAGCAGGGTGCGACAGGTCGCGGTCTCGTCGACGGTCGGGTCCTCGAGCATCAGCTGGGTCTGCACGTCGAGGATGCGGGCGGTGTCCTCCGCGCGCTCGACGTAGCGGCCGATCCAGAACATGGACTCCGCGATGCGGCTCAGCACGGTGCGTCTCCCCGGTCGTCGCTCTGGTCGTCCCGCTGGTCGTCCCGCTGGTCGTCCCTGTCCTGCTGCTGCTGTTGTTCCTGCTCCACCAGCACGGGGACCGGTTGGGTCGCCGGGCCCGCCGTGACCGGGGCGCTGGTCGAGGTGACCTGGCGCTGCACCTGCGCGCGGCGCTGGCCGCCGCCGGGGCCCGCGAGCACCCACGTGTCCTTGGAGCCGCCGCCGCGCGAGGAGTTCACGATCAGCTCGCCCTCGGCGAGCGCCACCCGGGTCAGGCCGCCCGGCAGCACCCACACGCGCTGGCCGTCGTTGACGGCGAACGGGCGCAGGTCGACGTGGCGCGGCGCCATCCGGCCGCCGATGTAGGTCGGCACGGTCGAGAGCTGGACGACCGGTTGCGCGATCCAGGCCCGCGGGTCCTGGAGCACCTTCGCGCGCAGCTCCTCGAGCTCCGCAGCGCTGGCGCGGGGGCCGATCACGATGCCCTTGCCGCCGGAGCCGTCGACCGGCTTGAGCACCAGCTCGTCGAGGCGGTCCATGACCTCCTCGCGGTGGTCCGCCTCGCCCATCCGCCACGTGTCGACGTTGCGGAGCACGGGCTCCTCGCCGACGTAGTAGCGGATCAGGTCGGGCATGTAGGTGTAGACGAGCTTGTCGTCGGCGACGCCGTTGCCGATCGCGTTGGCGATCGTCACGTTGCCGGCGCGGGCGGCGTTGATCAGCCCCGGGCAGCCGAGCAGCGAGTCGGCGCGGAACTGCACCGGGTCGAGGAACTCGTCGTCGACGCGGCGGTAGATCACGTGCACCTGCTCGAGACCCTTGGTGGTCCGCATCATCACGCGGCCGCGGCGGCAGACCAGGTCGCGGCCCTCGACCAGCTCGACGCCCATGGTGCGGGCCAGCAGGGCGTGCTCGAAGTACGCCCCGTTGTAGACGCCCGGGGTCAGCACGACGACGGTCGGGTCCGTGACGCCCGCCGGGGCCGCGGCCCGCAGGGCGGAGAGCAGCCGCTGCGGGTAGGAGGCGACGGGCCGGATCCGGTGCTGGGCGAACGTCTCGGGCAGCGCGGAGGAGATCGCGCGCCGGTTGGTCATCACGTAGGAGACGCCGGACGGCACGCGGACGTTGTCCTCCAGCACGCGGAACTCGCCGGCGTTGTCGCGGATCAGGTCGATCCCGGAGACCTGGATCCGCACGCCGTTCGGGGGCGTGATGCCCGCGGCCGCGCGGTGGTAGTGCGAGGACGTGGTGACGACGGAGCGCGGGATGACGCCGTCCTCGAAGACACGGCCGGCGTCGTACACGTCCTCCAGGAACATCTCGAGGACCTTGACGCGCTGCTGCACGCCCTTCTCGATGCGGGCCCAGGCCTCCATCTCGATGACCCGCGGCAGGATGTCGAGCGGGAAGGCCCGCTCCTCGCCGCCGATGTCGAACGTGACGCCCTGGTCGAGGTAGGCCGCCTGCAGCGCGTCGACGCGGCTGCGGATCTCCTGGTCGGTCATCTCGGCCAGCGAGGTGGACAGCTGGTCGTACGACGTGCGCAGCCCCGCGGGGTCGAACATCTCGTCGTACGCCGGGCCGTCCGCCCCCGTGTACCCCTCGAACATCGCCGTCATGGGTCGGACAGTACCGACGACCTGTAACGCCGAGGTTGCACGACGCGCACGTGCGCGCGGGTCAGGGCAGGGTGAGGATCTCCGCGCCGGTGGGCGTCACGAGCACGGTGTGCTCGAACTGCGCGGTCCAGCTGCCGTCGCGGGTCACGGCCGTCCAGCCGTCGTCCCACATCCGGTAGTCGCTCGTGCCCAGCGTCAGCATCGGTTCGATCGTGAACGTCATCCCGACGCGGATCTCGTCGTCGTAGTAGTCGGTGTCGTAGTGCGGCACCACCAGGCCGGAGTGGAAGTGCGTACCGATCCCGTGGCCGGTGAAGTCGCGCACGACGCCGTAGCCGAACCGCTTGGCGTACGCCTCGATCACGCGGCCCACGACGTTGATCCGGCGGCCGGGCTTCACCGCGCGGATGCCCCGCTCGGTCGCCTCGCGGGTCCGCTCGACCAGCAGCCGCACCTCCTCGTCGACGTCGCCGGCGAGGAAGGTGGCGTTGGTGTCGCCGTGCACGCCGTCGAGGTAGCCGGTGATGTCGATGTTGACGATGTCGCCGTCCTCGACCACGGTCGAGTCGGGGATGCCGTGGCAGATCACCTCGTTGAGGCTGCTGCACAGGGACTTGGGGAAGCCGCGGTAGCCGAGCGTCGAGGGGTACGCCCCGTGGTCGCAGAGGAACTCGTGCCCGATCCGGTCGAGCTCGTCGGTCGTCACCCCCGGGACGACGGCGCGGCCCACCTCAGCGAGCGCCTGGGCGGCGACGCGTCCGGCGACGCGCATCCGCTCGATCGTCGCCTCGTCCTTCACCTCGTCGCCCTCGAACCGCTCGGGCGCGGGGCGCCCGACGTACTCCGGGCGCGGGATGCTGCGCGGGACGGTGCGGACGGCGGTCGGGACGCCGGGGGCCAGGGGAGCGCGGGACACGGGCGGGGACTCTACTCGCCGCGGTCTCGCCGCCCGGGGCGTACCTTCGGGCCATGAGCGCCCGACACTCCGACACCACCCCCGACGACTGGTGGTTCTGCCTCAAGCACCACACCGTCGAGCCGCGCAGCGGCTGCAAGAACAAGGACCGCCTGGGTCCCTACGCCACCCGCGAGGAGGCCTCGCACGCCCTCGAGAAGGTCGAGGAGCGCAACGAGGAGTGGGAGGGCGAGCGGGAAGGCTGAGCCGCCCCGCCCGCCGGCTCAGAAGGTGTGCTCGGGTCCCGGGAACGTGCCGGCGCGCACGTCGTGGGCGTACGCCCGGGCACCCTCGAGCAGGACCGAGCGCACGTCGACGTACTGCTTGACGAAGCGCGGCATCCGCCCGCTGCGCAGGCCGAACGCGTCCTGCCACACGAGCACCTGCGCGTCGGTCTCGGCGCCCGCGCCGATCCCGACGGTCGGGATCGCGAGCTCCTTCGTGACCTGCGCGGCCACGTCGCCCGGCACCATCTCCATAACGACGGCGAACGCGCCCGCCTCGGCGACGGCGTGCGCGTCGCGCAGCACGCGCTCGGCCGCGTCCCCGCGGCCCTGCACGCGGTAGCCGCCGAGGGTGTGCTCGGACTGCGGGGTGAAGCCGATGTGGGCGCACACGGGGATGCCGCCGTCGGTGAGCTTGCGGATGGTCGCGGCCATCTCCGCGCCGCCCTCGAGCTTGACGCCGTGGGCCCCGGCCTCCTTCATGAAGCGGGCCGCGGTGAGGTACGCCTGCTCCTCGCTGGCCTGGTAGGAGCCGAACGGCAGGTCGGCCAGCACGAGCGCCCGCCGCGCCGACCGGGCCACGGCGCGGGTCAGGGGGATCAGCTCGTCGACCGTCACGGGCAGCGACGTCTCGTTGCCGAGCACGTTGTTGGAGGCGCTGTCGCCGACGAGGAGCACCTCGATGCCGGCCTCGTCGAAGATCTGCGCCGTGTACATGTCGTAGCTGGTGAGCATCGTCCACCGCTCGCCGCGCTCCTTCATGGAGCGCAGGTGGTGGGTGCGGATGCGCTTCACGGGTGCCGCGGCGGCGTCGGACGCGCCTGCCTGCGACCCCGACCCGTACGGGCTGGGCTGCTCGCTCATCGTGGGTACTTCCTCGTCGTCGCTCTCGCGGCTCCCTGGTGGAGTCCACGGACCGGAGCCAGCGTAGGACGCGGTCACGGCTGCGTCCGTGTGGCCCGTGTCACGTGCGGCCGTGGTGGCAGGATGGTCGTCGTGCGCCCCGTCCTCGCCGGCTACGCCCGTGCCGTCGCCCGGGTGCAGCGCGCGCCGATGTGGCTGCTGCTCGTCCTCGTCGTCGCGGTCGCGCTGCTGCCGGTCTCCACCCCGGTGCAGGTCGGGCTCCTCGTCTTCGTCGTGCTGTTCTTCTGGATCCCGCTGGCGTTCGTGCTGCGTCGCGAGATGCGTCGCGGCTACGACCGCGAGGACGCGCGGCAGCGGCTGCGCGACCTCGACCGCTGACACGACCGACCGGTCCCGCGCCTCGGCTTGCTTCTCCTCCGCAGAGGAGTACCGTGGCCCGGGTACGGATACCCCGTAGGGGTATCGAGCGCGACGGAGGAGCAGGCATGACGACCACCGAGTTCGACGTCACCGGGATGACGTGCGGCCACTGCGAGAACGCGGTGCGCGAGGAGGTGTCGGGCGTCGCGGGCGTCGACGCCGTCGAGGTCAGCGCCGGGTCCGGCCTGCTGGTGGTCACCTCGGCCGCCCCCGTCGACGAGGCGGCCGTGCTGGCCGCCGTCGACGAGGCCGGCTACGAGGCCACCGCCCGGCGATGAACGTCGGGACCCGGCTCGCGCTGTTCGCCGCGGGCCTGGTCGCGGTCTTCGGCACGGCGTACGCCGCCGGTGCGGTCGTCGTCCCCGACGACGCGGCCGACGCCTGGCGCGACGCGAGCGCCGACGACGAGCACGCCGGCGCGGACCACGCGGACGGGCACGGCGGCACGGGTGGCGCCGGTGTCACGCCCGCCGGTCTCTCGGCCAGCCAGGACGGGTTCCGGCTCGACGGGCTCTCCGCACCGACCTCGGTCGGTGCGGACGGCGTGCTCTCGTTCCGGGTGCTGGGCGTCGACGGCGCCGCGGTCACGGCGTACGAGACCGTCCATGACGAGGAGCTGCACCTCGTCGTCGTGCGCACCGACGGGGCCCACTTCCGCCACGTCCACCCCGACCTCGACGACGACGGGACCTGGTCGCTGCCGTGGAGCTGGCCGGCGGCCGGCACCTACCGCGTCTACGTCGACGCGGCCCCGAGCGACGGACCCGCCCTCGTGCTCGGCGGCACGCTCACGGTGGCCGGCGACCTCGAACCCGTCGAGGCGGCGCCGACCCGCGACGCCGTCGCGGGGGAGTACGAGGTGTACCTCGCCGGCAACCTCCTGGCGGGTGGCACCAGCGAGCTGACCGCGCAGGTGCGCCGCGACGGCCGGCCGGTCGAGGACCTGCAGCCCTACCTCGGCGCCCTCGGGCACCTGGTCGCGCTGCGCGCCGACGACCTGGCGTACCTGCACGTCCACCCGACCGGGCCGGAGCCGGACGCCGGCGCCACGTCCGGGCCCGACGTCGCCTTCGAGGCGCACGTCGACACCGTCGGCCGCTACCTGCTCTACCTCGACCTGCGGGTCGACGACGAGGTGCGCACCTTCGCCTTCGTGGTCGACGCGGTCGCGGACGAGGGCGGCAGCCACACGGAGGGGGAGAGCCATGACCACGAGCACTGAGCCCCGCGCCGCGGGCGCGACCGACGACCTCGAGCTGGTCATCGGCGGCATGACGTGTGCGTCGTGCGCGATGCGGGTCGAGAAGAAGCTGAACCGGCTCGACGGCGTCGAGGCATCGGTCAACTACGCGACCGAGAAGGCCCGCGTGCGCGTGCCCGCCGGCTACGACCCCGCCGACCTCGTGGCCGTCGTGGAGAAGACGGGCTACTCGGCCACCCTGCCGCCCCCGCCCGCCACGCCGAGGTCGGACGCGCCGGGGGCGGACGCGACGGACGCCGCCCGGGACGACGACCCGGAGCTGCGCTCGCTGCGCCAGCGGCTCGTCGCGTCGGCGGTGCTGAGCGTGCCGGTGGTCGTGCTGGCGATGGTGCCGCCCTGGCAGTTCGACCACTGGCAGTGGCTCTCGCTGGCGCTGGCGTGGCCCGTCGTCGTGTGGGCGGCGTGGCCGCTGCACCGCGCCGCCTGGACCAACCTGCGCCACGGCGCCGCGACCATGGACACCCTCGTCTCGGTCGGCACGCTCGCAGCGCTCGGCTGGTCGCTGTACGCCCTGTTCTGGGGCACTGCGGGGGTCACCGGGATGACCCACCCCTTCGAGCTCTCCATCAGTCCCGGCGACGGCAGCGGCCACCTCTACCTCGAGGTCGCCGCCGGGGTCACCACCTTCGTGCTCCTGGGCCGCTACGTCGAGAAGCGCTCCAAGCGGGAGGCCGGCGCCGCGCTGCGCGCCCTGCTCGAGATGGGCGCGAAGGAGGTCACGGTGCGTCGCGGCGGCGCCGAGACGACCGTCGGCGTCGACGAGCTGGTCGTGGGCGACGAGTTCGTCGTGCGCCCGGGCGAGAAGATCGCCACCGACGGCGTCGTCGTCGAGGGCGCCTCCGCCGTCGACGTCTCCATGCTCACCGGCGAGTCCGTGCCCGTCGAGGTGGCCGTCGGCGACGAGGTCGTCGGTGCGTGCGTCAACGCCTCGGGGCGGCTCGTCGTGCGCGTCACCCGCGTCGGGGCCGACACCCAGCTGGCGCAGATGGCGCGCCTGGTCGAGGACGCCCAGTCCGGCAAGGCCGAGGTGCAGCGCCTGGCCGACCGCGTCGCCGGCGTCTTCGTGCCGGTCGTCCTGGTCGTCGCCGTCGCCACCCTCGGCGCCTGGCTCGGCGGCGGGTTCGGCATCGACGCCGCGTTCACCGCGGCCGTCGCCGTGCTGATCATCGCCTGCCCCTGCGCGCTCGGCCTCGCCACGCCGACGGCGCTGCTGGTCGGCACGGGTCGTGGCGCCCAGCTGGGCATCCTCATCAAGGGCCCCGAGGTGCTGGAGTCGACGCGCCGCGTCGACGTCGTCGTGCTCGACAAGACGGGCACCGTGACCACCGGCGCGATGGCGCTGGCCGAGACGGTGGTCGCGACCGGGGTCGACCGCGCCGAGCTGCTGCGCCTGGCCGGCGCGCTCGAGAGCGCCTCGGAGCACCCCGTGGCCCGCGCGATCACGGCCGGCGCGGCGGCCGAGGTCGGCGCGCTCCCGAGCCCGTCGTCGTTCGTCAACGTCGCGGGCCACGGGGTGCGCGGCGAGGTCGAGGGCCGCTCCGTCGTGGTCGGACGCCCCGGCCTGGTCGGGGACGGTCCCGCCGACGAGCTGCGGGACGACGCGCTCGCCGCGGCGTGGCGGGAGGCCGCGAGCCAGGGGCGTACCGCCGTGGTCGTCGGGTGGGACGGCGCCGCCCGCGGCGTCCTCGTCGTCGCCGACGAGGTGAAGCCGACCAGCGCCGCCGCCGTGCGCGAGCTGCGCGACCTCGGCCTGCGCCCGGTGCTGCTCACCGGCGACGCCCGTGCCGTCGCCGAGCGCGTCGCGGCCGAGGTCGGCATCGACCCCGCCGACGTCCTCGCGGACGTCCTCCCCGAGGACAAGGTCGCCGCCGTGCGGCGCCTGCAGGACGAGGGCCACGCGGTGGCGATGGTGGGCGACGGGGTCAACGACGCCGCCGCGCTCGCGCAGGCCGACCTCGGCCTGGCGATGGGCACCGGCACCGACGTCGCGATCGAGGCCTCCGACCTCACCCTGGTGCGCGGCGACCTGCGCGCGGCCGCCGACGCAGTGCGCCTGGCGCGGCGCACGCTCGGCACCATCCGCGGCAACCTGTTCTGGGCGTTCGGCTACAACGTCGCGGCGATCCCGCTGGCGGCCCTCGGGCTGCTCAACCCCATGCTCGCCGGCGCCGCGATGGCGTTCTCCAGCGTCTTCGTCGTCGGCAACAGCCTGCGCCTGCGGTCCTTCCGTGGGAGCGAGAACACCACCGGAGGAGCACGATGAGCGACACGCAGGACCACGCCGGGCACGGGTACGTCGGCGACAAGCAGCGCTACCTCGCGCGGCTCAAGCGGATCGAGGGCCAGGCCCGCGGCATCCACCAGATGGTCGCCGACGACCGGTACTGCATCGACGTCCTGACCCAGATCAGCGCCATGACCAGCGCGCTGCAGGGCGTCGCGCTCGGTCTGCTCGACGACCACCTGAAGCACTGCGTCGCCGACGCGGCGCTGGCCGGGGGCGAGGAGGCCGAGGCGAAGCTCAAGGAGGCCTCGGCGGCGATCGCGCGGCTCGTGCGCTCCTGACGTCGGCGCCCGCGGGTACCAGTGGCGACACGTCGATCGGATGGGGCAGACTTTTTGTCATGGGTACCAGAGAACGCGCCGGTGAGTGGACCAACGTGTACGCCCAGGGGTACGCCCGGGTGGCCGCGGTCACGGTGCCGGTGACGGTCGCCGACCCGGCGGCGAACGCGGCCGCGGTGCTCGCCGAGGCGCGCGCGTGCCACGACGAGGGCGTCGCGGTCGCGGTGTTCCCGGAGCTGTGCCTGTCGGGCTACGCGGTCGACGACCTGTTCCTGCAGGACGTCCTGCTCGACGCCGTCGAGGACGCCGTCGTGGAGCTGGCGGAGGCGAGCCGGGACCTGCGTCCCCTGCTCGTCGTCGGCGCCCCGCTGCGCCACCACCACCGCGTCTACAACTGCGCGGTCGTGATCCACCGCGGCGAGGTGCTCGGCGTCGCGCCCAAGGTGCACCTGCCCAACTACCGCGAGTTCTACGAGCACCGCTGGTTCGCCTCCGGCGTGGACCAGGCCGGGGGAGACGTCGTCGAGGTCGGCGGCGTCGAGGTGCCGTTCGGGCACGACCTGGTCTTCACCGCCACCGACGTGCCGGGCCTGCGCGTGCACGCCGAGGTCTGCGAGGACCTGTGGGTGCCGGTGCCGCCGAGCGCCAACGCAGCCCTCGCCGGCGCGAGCGTGCTGGTCAACCTCTCCGGCAGCCCGATCACGGTCGGCCGCGCCGACGACCGGCACCTGCTGGCCCGCTCGCAGAGCTTCCGCTGCGCCGCGGCGTACGTCTACGCCGCCGCCGGCGAGGGCGAGTCGACGACCGACCTGTCCTGGGACGGCCAGACCATGGTCTACGAGATGGGCGACCTGCTCGGCGAGAGCGAGCGCTTCCCGTCGGGCCCGCGCCGCACCGTCGTCGACGTCGACCTCGACCGGATCCGCCAGGAGCGGGCGCGCCAGGGCACGTTCGACGACAACCGGGACGTGGAGGGGGTCCGCCCGGGCTCGTTCACCCACGTCGAGTTCACCCTGGACCCGCCGACGGGCGACCTCGGCCTGCGTCGCTCGCTCGACCGCTTCCCGTTCGTGCCCGACGACCCGGCCAGCCTCGCGCAGGACTGCTACGAGGCGTACAACATCCAGGTCTCCGGCCTCGAGCAGCGCCTGCGCGCCATCGGCGGCGACGCCTGGCAGCCCAAGATCGTGATCGGCGTCAGCGGCGGCCTCGACTCCACCCACGCCCTGATCGTCGCGGCGCGGGCGATGGACCGCCTGGGGCGCCCGCGCAGCGACATCCACGCGTTCACCATGCCGGGCTTCGCCACCGGCGAGACGACGAAGGGGTACGCGACGCGGCTGAGCGAGTCGCTCGGTGTCACGTTCGCCGAGCTCGACATCCGGCCCGCGGCCCGGCAGATGCTCACCGACCTCGACCACCCGTTCGGCGCGGGGGAGAAGGTCTACGACGTCACCTTCGAGAACGTCCAGGCCGGCCTGCGCACCGACTACCTGTTCCGGCTCGCCAACCACCGCGGCGGGATCGTGCTGGGCACCGGCGACCTCTCCGAGCTCGCGCTCGGCTGGTGCACGTACGGCGTCGGCGACCAGATGTCGCACTACAACGTCAACGGGGGCGTGCCCAAGACGCTGATCCAGCACCTGATCCGGTGGGTCGCCGACACCGGCCAGCTCTCCGAGGGCGACGCGTCGGGCGAGGTCAACGACCTGCTGCGCGCGATCGTGACGCAGGAGATCACGCCCGAGCTGATCCCGACCGAGGAGGGCGAGAAGCCGCAGGCGACCGAGGACGCGGTCGGCCCGTACGCGCTGGCCGACTTCGCGCTGTACCACGTCGTGCGGCGCGGCTACCGCCCCTCGAAGATCGCGTTCCTGGCCTGGCACGCCTGGCGGGACGCGGAGGCCGGCACCTGGCCCGCGGGCTACCCGGAGGAGACCCGCGCCGCCTACGACCTGGCGACCGTGCGGCACTGGCTCGAGGTCTTCGTGCGGCGCTTCTTCGCCAACCAGTTCAAGCGCTCCGCGCTGCCGAACGGCCCGAAGGTGGTGGCCGGCGGCACGATGAGCCCGCGCGGCGACTGGCGGATGCCGTCCGACGCCTCGCCCGCCGCCTGGCTGGCAGAGCTGGAGCGCGTGCCCACCCACGAGCCCACCCGGGATCCGGCCGCGACGGGCGGTGCCGGCGCACTAGGGTGACGCCATGAGCAAGCAGGAAGACTTCGTCCTCCGGGCACTCGAGGAGCGCGACGTCCGGTTCGTCCGGCTGTGGTTCACCGACGTGCTGGGCCACCTCAAGTCGGTCGCGGTCGCCCCGGCGGAGCTCGAGGGCGCGTTCAGCGAGGGCATCGGCTTCGACGGCTCCGCCATCGAGGGGTTCGCCCGTGTCTACGAGTCCGACATGCTCCTGCTGCCCGACGCCTCGACGTTCCAGATCCTGCCGTGGCGGGCCACCGGCCCCTCGACCGCGCGGATGTTCTGCGACGTCGTGATGCCGGACGGCAGCCCGTCCTACGCCGACCCGCGCTTCGTGCTCAAGCGCAACCTGTCGGCCGCCGCCGAGAAGGGCTTCACCTTCTACACGCACCCCGAGATCGAGTTCTACCTGCTCAAGGGGGTGCCGGACGCCGGCGAGGAGCCGGTGCCGGTGGACCGCACGGGCTTCTTCGACCACACGCCGCAGTCCATGGGCTCCGACTTCCGCCGCGAGGCGATCACGATGCTCGAGGCGATGGGCATCTCGGTCGAGTTCAGCCACCACGAGGGCGGCCCGGGCCAGCAGGAGATCGACCTGCGCTACGCCGACGCGCTGAGCACGGCCGACAACATCATGACCTTCCGCACCGTGATCCGCGAGGTGGCGCTGAGCCAGGGCGTGTGGGCGACGTTCATGCCCAAGCCGTTCACCACGCACCCGGGCTCGGGCATGCACACCCACCTCTCGCTGTTCGAGGGCGACCACAACGCCTTCTTCGAGGCGGGCGCGGAGTACCAGCTCTCGCGCACCGGCCGCCAGTTCATCGCCGGGCTGATGCGCCACGCGGGCGAGATCTCCGTGGTCACCAACCAGTGGGTGAACTCCTACAAGCGGCTGCTGTGGGGTGGCGAGGCGCCGTCGTACATCTGCTGGGGCCACAACAACCGCTCCGCGATGGTGCGCGTGCCGATGTACAAGCCGAACAAGAGCCAGTCGACGCGCGTCGAGCTGCGCACCATCGACCCGGCCGCCAACCCCTACCTCGCGTACGCGGTGGTGCTCGCGGCGGGCATGAAGGGCATCGAGAACGAGTACGAGCTGCCCCGCGAGGCCGAGGACGACGTCTGGTCCCTCACCGAGCGCGAGCGCAAGAGCCTCGGCATCGACCCGCTGCCCAAGACGCTGGCCGAGGCGATCAACATCGCCGACTCCTCCGAGCTGCTGGCCGAGGCCCTGGGCGAGCACGTCTACGACTTCTTCCTGCGCAACAAGCGCGCCGAGTGGGAGGGCTACCGCACGCAGGTCTCCGCCTACGAGCGCGACCTGATGCTGCCGGTGATCTGAGTGGGCCGCCCCGTGAGCGGTGCCCGGCTGCTCGTCGTGCAGCACCAGGGCGACTGCCCGGCCGCGCTGTTCGGCGGCTGGTGGGTCGAGGCGGGCCTCGAGCTGGACGTGCGTCGCGCCGACCGGGGCGAGCTGGCCCCGGGCCCGGACGCCCTGCTCGCGGGCGTCGCCGGCCTCGTCGTGCTCGGCGGCTCGCCGGGGGCGAACGACGACGACGACGCCCCGTGGCTGCCGGCCGCACGGGACCTGGTCGCGGCGGCCGCCGCCCGGGGCGTACCGACCCTGGGGATCTGCCTCGGCCACCAGCTCGCCGCGGTCGCCCTCGGCGGCACGGTCGAGCGCAACCCCGCGGGCCAGACCGTCGGGCTCACGCCCGTCGCGTGGACCGCCGCCGCGGCGCACGACCCGTTGTTCGCCGACGTCGTCGCACGACGCCCCGAGCCCGTGGCGGTGCACTGGAACAGCGACGTGGTCACCGCCCTGCCGCACGGCGCCGTCCTGCTGGCCTCGACGCCGGGAGGCGACGTGCAGGCGGCCCGTCTGGCGCCGACGGTCTGGGGCGTGCAGCTGCACCCCGAGGCCGACCGCGGGGTCGTGGAGGCGTGGGCGGCGAGCGACGCCGTGGTCCACGCGGAGCGGGGACTCGACCAGTCGGCGCTGCTGGGCGCGGTCGAGGCCGCGCACGCCGAGCTGGCCGCCACGTGGCGGCCCCTGGCCGACGCGTTCGCGCGACGGGTCGCGTCGGGGCGCACCTCGGAGGGCGACGCGGCGTGAGCACGGGGCCGGGCGAGCGGGCGCCGTCCCGCGCCGCGCTGCTGCGCGTGGGCTTCGACGACGTCGACGAGGCCCGGGAGCGGCTGGCCGAGCTGGGCCCCCAGGCCGTCGAGCTGCTCGCCATCCTGGGCCACGCCGCCGATCCGGACACGGCCGTGCTGCAGCTGCTGCGCGTCGCGGAGGCGCTGGACGAGCAGGGCCCAGCCGGGGAGCGGGCGGCGTTCCTCGACGCGCTGGTCGACGACGAGGGCACCGCGATGCGGGTCCTCACCGTGCTGGGGGCCAGCACCGCGCTGGGCGACCACCTGATCCGCCACCCCGAGCAGTGGCACGAGCTCACCGACCCCTCCTCGGGCTCGACCCGGCCCGCCGCCTGGGCGATCCGCGAGGGCCTCCTGCTCGCCGTCGGCGCCGACCCGACCGCAGCGGCGCCGGTCGCCGACGTCGCCACCCCGGAGGCGGACCGCGCTGCCGTGGACGCGCTGCGGGTGGAGTACCGCCGCTGGCTGCTGCGCCTCGCCGCCCGCGACCTGGCCCACCACCTCGGTGTCGACGACGTGGCCGCCGAGCTCTCCGACCTCGCGGCCGGCACCCTCGAGGCCGCGCTGGCCGTCGCCCGGGGCCGGGTCGGCGAGCAGGCCGCCAAGGTGCGCCTCGCCGTCGTCGCCCTCGGCAAGTGCGGCGGCCACGAGCTCAACTACGTCTCCGACGTCGACGTCGTCTTCGTGCACGAGCCGGTCCTCGACGAGGCGGGCGAGCCGCAGATCGGCCCCGACGCGGCGCTGCGCGTCGCGAGCCGGCTGTGCACCCAGCTGATCAGCGTCTGCTCCGACCACACCGGCGAGGGCACCATCTGGCCGGTCGACGCCAACCTGCGCCCCGAGGGGCGGCGCGGCAGCCTGTCGCGGACCCTCGCGAGCCACGAGGGGTACTACGACCGCTGGGCCAGCACGTGGGAGTTCCAGGCCCTGCTGAAGGCCCGGCCGGTCGCCGGCGACGCCGAGCTCGGGCGGGCGTACCACGAGATGGCCCAGGGGTTCGTGTGGCGGGCCGCCGAGCGCGACAACTTCGTGCCCGAGGTGCAGGCCATGCGGCGCCGCGTGCTCGAGCACATCCCCAGCCGCGACGCCGAGCGGCAGCTCAAGCTCGGGTCCGGGGGACTGCGCGACGTCGAGTTCGCCGTCCAGCTGCTGCAGCTGGTGCACGGGCGCGCCGACGAGCGGATCCGCCAGCCCACGACGCTCAGCGCGCTGGCGGCCCTGCGCCGCGGCGGGTACGTCGGGCTCGAGGACGGCCAGGCGCTGCACGACGCGTACGCCTTCCTGCGCACCCTCGAGCACCGCATGCAGCTGTGGCAGATGCGCCGCATCCACGTCGTGCCCGACGACCCGGAGGCGCTGCAGCGCCTGGGGCGCTCGATGGGCCACCTGCGCAGCTCGACCGAGCAGCTGGAGAAGCAGTGGCGCCACCACCGCCGCGAGGTGCGGCGGCTGCACGAGAAGCTCTTCTACCGCCCGCTGCTCGCGGCCGTCGCGCGGATCTCCTCGGAGGACGCGCGGCTCTCGCCCGAGGCCGCGCAGAACCGGCTGGCTGCGCTGGGGTACGTCGACCCCGCCGCCGCGCTGCGCCACCTCGAGGCCCTGACCGCCGGGCTGAGCCGCACCGCCGCGATCCAGCGCACCCTCCTGCCGGTGATGCTGTCGTGGTTCGCCGACGCCCCCGATCCCGACGCCGGACTGCTCGGCTTCCGGCGGATCTCGGAGAGCCTCGGCGCGACGCCGTGGTACCTGCGGCTGCTGCGCGACGAGGGCGAGGTCGCCCGCCGGCTCGCGCACCTGCTCGGCACCTCGCGCTACGCCACCGACCTGCTGCAGCGCGAGCCCGAGGGGGTGCGCATCCTCGGCCAGGACCTCGCGCCGCTCAGCTCGGAGACGCTGACCGCGGAGATGCTCGCGGGCGTGCGACGCCAGGACGGCCTGACGGCCGCGGTCCGCACGATCCGCGCGATCCGCCGCCGCGAGCTGTTCCGCATCTCCGCGGGCGAGCTGCTGGAGATCAACGACGTGGACGTCGTCGGCGCCGCGCTCTCGCGGCTCACCGACGCCACGCTCGAGGCCACGCTGACCGCGGTCACCGCGCACGTCACCCGCGAGCGGAACCTGGTGGCGCCGCCGACCCGGATGGCGATCGTCGCGATGGGCCGCTACGGCGGCTTCGAGCTCTCCTACGGCTCCGACGCCGACGTGATGTTCGTGCACGACCCCGTCCCCGACGCCGACCCGGCCAAGGCGGCGTCGTTCGCGCAGGCGGTGGTCAGCGAGCTGCGCCGCCAGCTCGCCACGGCGGGCACCGACCCCGCCCTCGAGGTCGACGCCGACCTGCGGCCCGAGGGCAAGCAGGGACCGATGGTGCGCACGCTGGAGGCGTACGCGGCCTACTACCGCCGCTGGTCCGCCGTGTGGGAGTTCCAGGCGCTGCTGCGCGCCGACGCCGTCGTCGGCGACGAGGACGTGCGGCGTCGCTTCCACGAGCTCGTCGACCCGCTGCGCTTCCCCGCCGAGGGGATCGGCGACGACGACGTGTCCGAGGTGCGCCGGATCAAGGCCCGCGTCGACACCGAGCGGCTGCCGCGCGGCGCGGACCCCAGCACGCACCTCAAGCTGGGTCGCGGGGGGCTCGCGGACATCGAGTGGACCGTGCAGCTGCTGCAGATGCGGTACGCCGGCCGCGTCGCCGCCCTGCGCACGCCCCGCACGGTCGAGGCCCTCGGCGCCGCGGCGGAGGCGGACCTCGTCGGCGTCGACGACGCCACCACGCTCGTCGAGTCGTGGCGGCTCGTCAGCCGGGTGCGCAACGCCGTCACGCTCGTGCGCGGCAAGGCGGGCGACCAGCTGCCGCGCGATCCCCGCGAGCGGGCCGCCGTCGCCGCGGTGATGGGCTACCCCGTCGGTCAGGACGCGCTCGCCAACGATCTGCTGCGGGCCATGCGCCGCGCCCGCGCGGTCGTGGACCGGGTGTTCTGGGAGTGACGGGGTGACCCGCGCGCCGGTCGAGGTGGAGTGGCGTACCCACCAGCGCCGGGCGCTGGAGGCCGTCGACGCGGACGCGGCGCGCAAGCACGCCGGCGGACGGGCGGTGCGGCACTGGGTGGTGCTGCCGCCCGGGTCGGGCAAGACGTACCTCGGGCTCGGCGTCGTGCGCGCCGCGCTGGCGGCCGACCCGTCCACCTGCGTCGTCGTGATGGTGCCGACGACGGCGGTGCAGGGGCAGTGGCTGCGCGCTGCCGGCGCGTTCGGGCTGGAGGCGGGCTCGGAGCGCTCGCTGGAGCCCGGCCTGCACGTCGTCACGTTCCCCTCGGTGGCCCAGATGGTCTCGCCGCTCGGTGACCTCGACCCCGCGGTGCTGGCCGGCGCGGACGTCGAGGACGACCCGCCGGACCTGCCGGACGAGGTCGACGGGATCGCCGACTCCGAGATCGAGGCCCGGCTGCACTGGCGCGGGAGCGACTGGGTGGCCCGGTTGGCCGAGGTGCCGCGCGTGCTGCTGGTCCTGGACGAGTCGCACCACCTGGTCCAGGCGTGGGGCGGTCTGCTGGTCGAGCTGCTGCGGCACCTGCCCGGGGCCCGCACCCTGGCGCTGACCGGCACGCCGCGCGACGGTCTGTCGCTCGCGCGGGAGCGGGCGGTGCACGATCTGTTCGGGGAGACGGCGTACGCCGCCGGGCCCACCGACCTGGTCCGCGAGGGCGACCTGGCTCCCTACCTGGACCTGGCCTGGTTCACGACGCCCACGGCGGCCGAGCACGACTGGCTGGCCGAGGGCGGGGTGCGGTTCGCGGAGCTGGAGGCCCTGCTGGAGGCGCCCGACTTCGGGTCCACCTCGCTGCGGGCGTGGCTGACCGCGCGCTACGTGGAGCCGACCCGCGCCGAGCGGGGCCGGATGTCGTGGAGCGCGCTGGCCGCCGCCGAGCCCGCGCTCACCGACGCGGTGCTGGCGCTCGTGCACGTCGGCGTGCTCGACGAGCCCGCGGGCGCGCGCCGGGACAACCGCTGGCCGCCGACGCCGGCCGACTGGATGGTGCTGCTCGACGACTGGCTGCTGCGCTGCGTCGTGCCCAGCGACGACCCGCGCGACGCCGAGGTGCTGGAGGTCGTGCGCCGCACGCTGCCGGCGCTCGGCTGGGTGTGGACGCGTCGGGGCGTGCGGCGGGGGCGCGACATGGTGGACCGGGTGCTGGCCCGCTCGGAGGCTAAGACGCTGGCCTGCCGCGAGATCGTCGGCCACACCCTCGCCGTGCTCGGGCCGCGGATGCGGATGCTCGTCGTGACCGACCACGAGAGCGCGGCCTCCACGGTGCCGATGACCCTGAGGGGCGTGGTCGACGGCAAGGCGGGCTCGGCCTGGTCGGTGCTGGACGTCCTCGCCTCCGACCCCGCGACCGACCTGCTCGACCCGATCCTGCTCACCGCGCGCACCGTCGCCGGTACCCCGGCGGCCATGGACCGCCTCCTGGCGTTCGTGGCCGGACGCGACCCCGACCTCGCTGCGTCGCTGCGCGTCGAGCCGGTCGCGGACGGCGCGCCCGAGGCGGGCTCCGTGCCCCTCGCGCGGCTCGTCGGCGAGCGGTCGTGGGGGCCGCGGCGCTGGGTCGCGGAGGTGACCGCGTACCTGTCCGAGGGCCACAGCCAGCTGCTGGTCGGCACGCGGAACCTGCTGGGGGAGGGCTGGGACGCCCGCCGGGTGACGGGCGTGATCGACCTGACCACCCCGACCACGGCGCAGTCGGTGACGCAGGTGCGGGGACGCTCGCTGCGCACCGACCCGGACTGGTCCGACAAGGTCGCCGTCAACTGGACGGTGTGCTGCGTGGAGGCCGACCACCCCCGCGGCGCCACGGACTGGGAGCGGCTGGTGGCCAAGCACGCGGCGTACCCGGCGCTGTCCGCCGCGCGCCGCGTCACCGTCGGCGTCGGCGCGCTGGACGTTGCGCTGCGACCCGACCGGATGCCGCGGCCCGACGAGCTGGCCGGGCTCAACGCCCGGGCTCGCGACCGCGCCGCGGACCTCGCGGTCGTGCGCGAGGCGTGGGCCGGCGGCGCCGTCGCACCGCTGGTCGCGCCGTACCCGCGCGCCGCAGCCCGCGGATCGTCCGTGGACCCCGGCCTGCGGGCGTTCGAGACGCCGCGGACGACCCCGCCCGAGCTGCCGGCCATCGCCGTGCAGCGACGGGTCCCGCCGGCGCGGGTGGCGTGGGTGCGCGCGCGTGCCCGACACGGTGACGCAGCCCTGGCGTTCCGGCGCCAGGTGCCCGCGTTGCAGCACGTGGCCGGTGCCGTCGCGGCCGCGAGCATCGAGGCGCTGTGCGAGGACGGCCTCAGCGGCTTCGACGCCCTCGCCGCCCGCTGGGCCGACCTGGTGGTGCTGCCCGACGGCAGCTATCGGCCCCGGCTGCGCAACGTCGGACCGGAGACGGCGGAGGCCTACGAGACGTCGGTCGCCGAAGCGCTGGGGCCCCTCGACCTGGCCACCCACCTGGTGGAGGTCCGACGCATCGCCGCAGCCCCGAGCGGCGGGGACTCCCTCCGCGTGCGGCGTGCGGCCGCGCGGGGTCGGCTGCCGGCGCCCGACCCGCACCTGTCGGACTGGTACGCGGTGCCGTCCCGGTTCAGCGAGAGCGAGGGAGGCCGTGCGTCGTACGGACGGGCCTGGGCCGCCTGGACCGGTGGGAGCGCGGAGATGGTGCCCGTCGAGAGCCCCGAGGGTGCGGCGGTCCTGGCGTCCCACGCGACGGGGCCCGACGCGATCGGCGGCGCCCGGTGACGTCCGGACCCGCCGGCGGGGGCGTCACCTGGCGCCGCCACCAGCGGCTTGCGCTCGACGCGCTCGCCGCCGACCATGCGCGGGCGACGGCGACGGGCGCACCGTCGCGGTCCTGGGTGGTGCTGCCGCCCGGGTCGGGCAAGACCTGGGTCGGCCTCGGCGTGGCCGCGCAGTCGCTCGCGGCCGGCGAGGCCTCGAGGGTCGTCGTGCTCGCGCCCAACACCGCGATCCAGGCGCAGTGGGTGCGGGCGGCCGCGGCGTTCGGGCTCGAGGCGGGTTCCGACCGGGAGCTGACCGCGGCGGTGAACGTGCTGACGTACCAGTCCGTCGCCGTCTTCGCCCGCAGCGGCCAGGACGGTGACGGGAGCGACGACGGCAGCGGCGAAGACGACGAGGGCGGTGACCTGCCGGACGAGCTGCCCGAGGAGGTCGACGACGAGCCGGAGGACCCGGCCGACGCGCTCCTGGCGCGGCTGCACCCCAACGGTGCCGCGCTGGTGGAGCGGATGGCCCAGGGCGGTCCGCTGCTGCTCGTGCTCGACGAGTGCCACCACCTGCTCGACCTGTGGGGCGAGCTGCTGGTCGCGCTGCTGAGCCGCGTGCCGCGGGCCCGTGTGCTCGGGCTGACGGCGACCCCGCGCGAGACGCTCAGCGGTCCGCAGGCGGCGCTGGTCGAAGAGCTCTTCGGGGCGGTCGGGTTCGCCGCCTCCGTGCCGGCCGTCGTGCGGGAGGGCGACCTGGCGCCGTTCGCCGAGGCCGCGTGGTTCACGCGCCCGACCTCCGCCGAGCTCGACTGGCTCGCCGAGAGCGCCCAACGCTTCGCCGAGCTGGGGGTGCTGCTCGAGGACCCGGACTTCGGCACGCGGCCGTTCCTGGAGTGGCTCTCGGAGCAGTACGTCACCCCGCACGACACCTCCGGCCGGCCCGTGCCGTGGTCGACGATCGCGCTCGCGGAGCCGGAGCGGGCCGACGCGCTGCTGCGCCTGGCCCACAGCGGTCGGCTCCCCGTGCCCGACGGCGCCCGCCTGACCGAAGAGCACCGCGCCGACCCGTCCCTCGACGACCGGATGCTGCTGCTGGACGACTGGATGCGCCGCTGCGTGCTGCTCAGCGACGACCCCCGCGACGCCGAGGTCGTCGAGGTCGTGCGCCGCACGCTGCCGGCGGTGGGGCGGGTGTGGACCCGCCACGGGGTACGCCGCGGGCGCAGCGTCGTCGACCGCGTCCTGGCCCGCTCCGAGGCCAAGGCCGACGCCTGCGTGGAGATCCTCGCCGGCACCGCGGCCGACCTGGGGGAGCGGACCCGGGCGCTCGTGCTCTGCGACCACGAGTCGGCGACGGCCACCCTGCCGATGACCCTGCAGGGCGTCGTCGACGCGCGGGCGGGCTCGGCCTGGGCCATCCTCGAGCGCCTCTGCGGCGACCCGGCCACCGCGGACCTGGCCCCCGTGCTCGTCACCGGCCGCTCGGTCGCGGGAGCGGAGGGCACGATGCGGGCACTGGCGGCCCATGTCGCCGAGCGGGATCCCGCGCTGGGCGCCACGCTGCGGTTGGAGGCCGTGCCCGACGCCCCGCTGGCCCGGCTGGTGGGGACCTCCGGAGCCTGGCGCAGCCGGCGCTGGGTGGGCCACGTGACGGACTTCTTCGAGATCGGCCGCTCCCGGGTGCTCGTCGGCACGAAGGGGCTGCTCGGCGAGGGCTGGGACGCGCGGCGGGTCACCGGCGTCGTCGACCTGACGTCCTCGACCACCAGCCAGTCGGTGGTGCAGGTGCGGGGACGCTCGCTGCGCACCGACCCGTCGTGGCCCGAGAAGGTCGCCGTGAACTGGACGGTCACCTGCCTGGCGCCCGAGCACCCGCAGGGCGACGCCGACTGGGCGCGGCTGGTGCGCAAGCACACCGGCTTCTTCGGCGTCGACGACGCCGGGGACGTCGTGGACGGCGTCGCGCACCTCGACCCCCTGCTCTCGCCGTTCCGCCCGCCCGCGTTGGACGACGTCGCCGGGCTGAACGCCCGAGCGGTGGTGCGCGCGGGTGACCTGGAGGGCGTACGCCGCCGCTGGCGCGTGGGGGAGGCGTACGCCGACGTGGCCGGCGCCGCCGTCCGCGTGCGGCTTCGCGGGGAGAGGGCGACTGCGGTCGTCCCCGCGGGTGAGGACGGATCCCCGCTCGCGCCCGTGCTGGCACCGCGCCGCGCCCCGGAGCCCTCGGCGGACGCGCTCGCGCGCATCGACCACCTGGGCCCGCGGCGCACGGTCGTCGGGGGAGCGTCCGGGGCCGGTCTCGGCGCGTTCGTGGGCGCGGTGGTCGCGCTGCCGCTGCTGCTCGTGGGGTCGGCGGCGCCGGCCCTGGTGGCGCTCGTGCTCGCCGTCCTGGTCGGAGCGGGTGCGGGCGGGTGGGTGGCCCTCCAGCGTCACCGGGCCGAGGTGACCCGCACGCGCCTGGCGCGCGAGGCGCACGTCGCGGCGACCGTCGCGATCGCGACGGCGGTGCCGGAGCCCCACCTGGTCGCCGCGGCCGTGGCGGACGCGCTGCACGCGGTCGGCGACAGCCCGGTCGGCGCGGACGGGCTCGAGGTCGCCCGCGACGACGACGGCACCTACCGCTGCCGCCTGCACGGCGTCGACGAACCCACGGCCGCGACCTTCGCGACCGCGCTCGAGGAGGCGCTCGGACCGCTCGAGCGGCCGCGCTACGTCGTGCAGCGCCGCACGCTGTCCGCCGCGTCGGCGCGAGCGCTGTGTGCTTCGGGCGCCCCGGGCGCCCCGGGCGCCCCGGACACCGACGAGCACGCCGCCGCTCGAGACGAGGCTCTCGCCGGCCGGCTGCCCGCGGACGGGGAGGTGTGGCACCCGGTGCCCACCGTGCTGGGCAACCGCGCCGACCGCGCCCGGGCGTACGCCCGCGCCTGGGCGCACTGGCTCGACGGCGACCCGCAACCCCGCTGGAGGGGCTCGCCCGAGGGCGCGGGAGTCCTCGCGGCGCAGCACGGCAGCGATCCTTTCGACGTCGCCACCGTGATCCGGCGGCACTGGGGGTGAGCGGGCGGCGCCACCCGCTCGGGTACGGCCCGGTCTAGGGCCGTCGCACGAATCGGACGCTGGTGTGGCCGAGGGGGTGTCGGGTGCGGCGGGTCTCGTAGCGGGAGTCGTGGACCGTGCGGTGGTGGTGCCCGCAGAGCAGTCCGGCGTCGGTGGTGTTGGTGGCGCCGCCCGCGGACCAGAGGGTCCAGTGGTGGACCTGGCACTGGTGGGCAGGTCGGTCGCAGCCGTCGGTGACACAGGTCTTGTCGCGGAGCGCGATCGCCAGCCGCTGCGGTTTGGAGTGGTATCGCTGCGCCCGGCCGAGGTCCAATACCTCGCTGGCACCGCCCAGGACGGCCGGCACGAGATTCGCCGAGCACGCCAAGCGCCGAGCCTCAGCGGCGCTGATCCGTCCGCCCGTGTCCAACGTGGCGACACCCAGGTCCCGCAGCAGGGCGTCCAGGTCGAGATTCACCACGACGGTCGCGTTCGCGCCGCCCACCTCGGGCAGGTCGCGGGCGTCGAGGGCCTCGATGAGCTCGACGAACGCCTCACCGCGCCGCAGCGGTGAGGGCACCCCGGTCGCGAACCGGTCCGCCTCATCAGAACTGGCGTTCTTGTGGCCCGGTGCGGCGTAGGCGTCGAGGGCCTTGCCGAGCATCTCGGCGTGCAGGGTCGGCAGGATCCCCCTGATCGAGGTCTTGCCGTCGCCGAGATCGCGCAACGTCAACGACGCCGTCGCCATCGCCGAACGCTCCTCCGCCGCCAACAACCGCGCCTCGTGCGCCTCACCCACCTCGGGTGCGACCACGTCGAGGATCCGCTTGCCGAGCTTGCGCAGCGCGAGTGCGTCGAAGCGGGCCGCGTTGTCCACGAGCACCTCTTCGGCGCGGCCCACGGTCTCGACGTCGACCTCGTCCGGCAGCGCATCGAGCGCCCGGACGATGACGTCGGCCTGGTCGAGCGACACGGCGCCGGCTGCGGCGGCCGCGGCCACACGTGCGTACCGCTCAAACGCACCGCCCACCCGCAGCACCCGGTGTGCCTCGCCCCTGGTCACGCCGGTCGCGTTCGCGAACCACACCGCCGTCGACGGCGACCCGTCCACCCGACCGACCTGCAGCTCCTCGGCCCGCGCGGCCAGCTTGGCGACCAGTCCCGTCGCGCGGTTGATCAGGTGCTGCGCGGCCACCAGCGCCGACCGCGCATCCACCTCACCGAGCGTCAGCAGACCCAGCTCGAGCGCATCCCCGACCCCACGATCAGCACGCGCCAGCGCCGCCAGCACCGGATGCCCCGGACCCGGCGAGAAGGTCCCCGTTCCCCCTGCCATGGACCCACTCAACCAGGAGCCACCGACAGTTCCGCCCCACGTCGGCCCACGCTGTGGAGGGACCGAACCGCGTGCCGCCGAGACCCCGACCTCGTGCCGTTCCACTCGTCCTCGACCCCGTTCAAACAGGGCCCAGGTCGAGCGATACCCGGTGAACCGGGTAATCCAGAGGTGCGACCCCACCCCACCCGCCCGCGACGCACGCCACGCCCGTCGATCAGGGCCGCCTCAGCCTCGGACCGTAGGGTGTCCGGTCGTGAGCGAGCCCGTCGAGATCCCCGAGCCCGCCGACCACTGGGCCGACCTGCGCGACGACGAGCTGCCCGCGGCGGCGCCCGTCGTGCTCGACGGCAGCGGCGTCACGGTCCTCCTCGTCTCCCACGACGGCGCGACCTGGCTGCCGACGGTGCTGGACGCGCTGGCGCAGCAGAGCGTCGAGCCGGCGCGGGTCGTGGCGGTCGACACGGGCAGCACGGACGGCACCGGCGAGCTCCTCGACACCGCGCTCGGGCACGAGAACGTCCACGAGCTGCCCGCCGCGACGCCGTTCGGCGCCGCCGTCACCCACGGCCTCGGCCACCTCGCGCCGGGCACGGAGTGGGTCTGGATCCTCCACGACGACGCCGCCCCGGCGCCGGACGCGCTGCAGCGTCTGCTGGAGTGCGCGGCGGCCGAGCAGGCCGCGGGCGCCCGGGTCGACGCGGTCGGCCCCAAGCTGCGTGAGTGGCCCTCGCTGCGCCGGCTGCTCGAGGTGGGCGTCACGATCAGCGGCACCGCGCGGCGCGAGACCGGCCTCGAGCGCGGCGAGTACGACCAGGGCCAGTACGACGCCTCCCGCCGTGTCCTCGCCGTCAACTCGGCCGGCATGCTCGTGCGCCCGGGCCTGCTCGAGGACCTCGGCGGCTTCTCCGAGGACCTGCCCGTCCTCGGCACCGACCTCGACCTGGGCTGGCGGGCCGCCGCCGCGGGCCGCCGGATCGTCGTGGCGCCCGAGGCCGTCGTCTTCCACGCCGAGGCGGGGCACCGCGGCCTGCGGCCCACCTCGCTGGTGGGTGCGCACCCGCACCAGACCGAGCGCCGCGCGCAGGTCCTCGTCGTCCTCGCGAACGCCTCGACCCGGCTCTTCGTGCCCGCCTACCTGCGTCTGGTGGTCGGAGCGGTCCTGCGCGCGATCGGCTTCCTGCTGACCCGGCGCCCCGGCACCGCGCTGGACGAGGTGGCCGCCGTCCTCTCGGTCTGCCTGCGGCCCGGCGAGCTGCGTCGCGCCCGCGCCGCGCGTCGCGGCACGCGTACCGTCCCCGACGCCGAGATCCGCCCCCTCCTGGCGCCCTGGTGGCTGCCGTTCCGCCACGGCCTCGACGCGGCCGGCGACCTGCTGGGCTCGCTGACCAGCCACGCCAGCGACGTCGCCGACCGGCGCCGTGACGCGCGCGCCGCGGCCGAGCGCGACCGGGTCGCCGCGACCCGCGCGGGCACCCGTGCCGCCCACCCGGGCACCGAGGACGACGACGAGCTCGCCGCCGAGTCGGGCTGGCTGGCGCGCTACCTCACCAGCCCGGTCGCGCTGACGCTGACCGCGGTGGTCCTGCTGCTCCTCGTCGGGGCCCGGGAGGCGTTCGGCGCCGTCTCGGGAGGTGCGCTCGCGCCCGCCCCCGACAGCACCGGCGCCTGGTGGTCGCTGCACCTCGCCTCCTGGCACCCGATCGGGACGGGCAGCGAGGTGCCGGCGCCGCCGTACGTCGCGCCCCTCGCCGTGCTCGCGTGGCTGCTGCCCGGCGGGCCCGTCACGACGGTCTCGGTGCTGCTCGTCGCCTCGCTGCCGCTCTCGCTGTGGGGCGCCTGGCGCCTGCTCGGCGTGGCAACCCGGCTCGTCGACCCCGCGGGCGCATCGCCGTGGCTGCTCGGCGTCGGCGCGGTCACGTACGCCCTGCTGCCCGTCACCAGCGGCGCCTGGGCCGACGGCCGCTTCGGCGTGGTGCTCGGCGCGGCGCTCCTGCCGTGGCTGGTGCACGCGGCGCTCGGCTTCGCGGACCCCGAGCGCGAGCGCCGCTGGCGCGCCGGCTGGCGCACGGGCCTGCTGCTGACCCTGCTCGTCGCCCTCGTGCCCGCCGCCTGGTGGCTGGTCGTCGGCGTCGTCGGCGCCATCGCGGTCTTCGCGTTCGTGCTCGTCGGCCGCACCCGGCTGCTGCGCCGCGACGTGCGCACCGGCGTGCTGGCCCCCGTGGGGGTCGCCCTGGCCACGCCCGCGGTCCTGCTCGCCCCGTGGCTGCTGCCCACGCTGCTGCAGGGCGACCTCGTCGCGCTGGTCGGGGAGGCCGGCCGCCTGCCCTACGGCGTCGTCGCGCCGACCGACCTGCTGTGGGGCCACCTCGGCGCCGACGCGGCGCCCGCCTGGCTGGGCCTCGTGCTGGTGGTCGCCGCCGTCCTGGCCCTGCTGGTGCCGACCACCCGGATCGCGGTCGTGGGCTGCTGGGCCGTCGCGTTCGCGGTCGCCGCCCCGGCGAGCCTGCTCGCCATCCCCGTCTTCTCGCTGGCCCCGGGCGACACGCCGTCCGCGGTCGGCTTCGCCGTCGTGGTGCTGCAGGGCGTCGCCGTGGTGGCCGCGGTCCTCGGCGTGCTGGGGCTGCGGCACCTGCTGGGCGTCCCGAGCACCGAGAGCGGGGTACGCCGCCTGCTCGCCGCCCTGCCGGTCGTCGCGCTGGCCGCCGTGGCCGGCACGGGGCTGGCCTGGTTCGTGGGCCCCGGTGCCGGCATCGTTGAGGACGACCGCGACGCCGTGATCCCCGCGTACATGGCGCAACGCTCGGTCGAGTCGCCCTCCTACGGCGTGCTGGTCGTCGACGGCACGATCCGCGACGGCGTCACGTTCACCGTCCGCCGCGAGGACGGCCTGCGCCTGGGCGAGGAGGAGATCGCCGCCCTCGAGCCCCGCGACGCCGAGATGGTCGCCACGGTGCGCCAGCTCGTGTCCTACCCCTCCGCCACCGAGCTCGACCGGCTGCGCGAGGAGGGGATCTCCTACATCGTCCTCCCGGCCCCGGGCGACCCGGCGATCCGCGCCACCCTCGACTCCATCGCCGGCCTGGCCCCGGCCAGCGCGCCCGACCCGCAGACGCGGGCGTGGGAGCTCGTCGACCAACCGGGCCAGGACGCCGTCCCGGGCCCGAGCACGGGGGTGCTGCGCTGGCTGCTGCTCGCCGTCCAGCTCGGCGCCGCCGGCGTCGTGCTCGTGATGGCCGGGCCGAGCCGTCCGGGCGGTGACCGGCCCGACCCCGCCGACCCCGTGGCCGCCGCCCTCACCCAGGAGCGCCGATGAGCGAGCAGCAGACCCCCTCCACCGGCGGCGGGCGCCGCCGCGCGGCCGAGCAGTCCACCCGGCGCCGGGTGGACGCGACCCTCGTCGCTGCCGTCGTGCTGCCGCTGCTGGTGGTGCTGGCCGGCGCCGCCGTGCGGGTGGGCGCGCCTCCGCCGCGGGCCACCGCCCCGGACGCCGAGCCGCGCCGCGAGGCGGTCGCGGTGTGCCCGTCGACGGGGGTGGCGCCGGGCGCCGACGACCCCGACGAGGCCGTGCCGGGGGAGGGGACCGTACGCGTGGCCACCACGCCCGAGGCCGCGGGTGAGGTGACCGCCTACGTCGGCACGGAGCAGCTGGTCGCGGCCGAGGGCACCGCCGCCCCGGTCGCCGACGGCGCCGTGGCCGACACCACGACCGGCGACGTGACGGTCCTCGAGGCCACCGGCGAGCCCGCCGGCGGTCTCGTCGCGGCCCGCTTCGACGACGAGGGCGGCGCGGGCACGACCTGCGCGGCGCCCACCACCGGCGCCTGGTTCGTCGGGCTCGGGGCCGGGGCGGACCGCTCGTCGGTCGTCGAGCTCACCAACCCCGACAGCAGCACCGCCGTGGCCACGCTGACGCTGCACGACGAGAGCGGGCAGGTGGACGCCGAGGGCATCCGCTCGGTCGTCCTGGAGGCGGGCACCACGCGCCGGCTCGACCTCGGGCAGCTCACGCCGTCCTCGGACGAGCTGGCCCTGCACGTTGACGTCACCCGCGGCCGGCTCGGGGTCGGCACGCTGACGACGACCGAGCCGCTCGACGGCGGGGAGGGCACCGGCTACTGGGCCGCCTCGGCCGCGGCCCCCACGACCGGAACGACGCTGCTCGGCCTGGGCGGCGAGGACGACGCCGCCCGCACGCTGGTCGTCGCCAACCCCGACGAGACCACGGCGCAGGTGCGGGTCGAGCTCCTCGGCGACGCCGGGCTGTTCACGCCGACGGACCTCGACGAGCTGACCGTCGAGCCCGGTGCGGTCGCCACGCTCGACCTCACCGGGGTCGTGCAGGCGGCCCGGGCCGACGGCGCCCAGGGTGCCGCCGGGGTCCGCGTCACCGCCTCGGTCCCGGTCGTCGCGGGCCTGCGCTCCGGCAGCGGCGCCGACGAGAGCGCCGCGGTGGTGGCGGAGCCGGCGCCGCGCGACGTCGCCGACGGGACGCTGAGCGCCCTGCTGCCGCCGGCCGGTGCGTCACGGCTCGTGCTCACGAACGCCGGCGGCGAGGCGGCGCCCGAGGTGGTCGTGCGCGACGCCGACGGGGCGGAGCTCGCCCGGGTCGAGGCGCCCCTGGCCACCGAGGCGTCCACGACGATCGCGCTAGCCGACGGCGCCGCCCGCGTCGACGTGCTCGGCTCGGCCGACGACGACCTGCGCGGCGCCGTGCTGACCGGTCCGGGCGGCACCTCCGTGCTCGCCCTCACCGCGGCCACCCCGAGCGACCTCGTCCCGACGGTGCGGCGCGCCTGGCCGTGAGGCCGTACGCACCGCCGCCGGGGAGGCCGCCGTCTCAGAAGTCCGGGTCGTAGTCCGGGTCGACGTCCTCGGGGGAGATGCCGAGCAGCTCGGCCAGCTGCTCGGCGACGACCTGGCGCACGAGCAGCTCCAGCTCGATGCGCGTGGGGGCCCGTCGCTCCAGCGGGCGGCGGAACAGCACGATCCGCGCCGCGCGGCCCTCGCGGGCCGGCACGAGGCTGGCCAGGGGAGCGCCCCCGGGCCAGTCGTCGGGCACCAGCGGCGTGTCCTCGACGGCGTACTCCAGCGCGCCCAGCCGCGCGCGCCACGGCGCGTCGACGGCGCCGACCACGCCCAGCACGACGGCGTCGAAGCGTCGCCCGCGCGACGGTCGCGGGTCGCGCGCCCCGGGGGGCGGCACGAAGCGCGGCCGGGCCACGCCTCGGCCGTGCCGGTCGCGCCGGCGCACCGGGGCCGGGTCCGCGCTGGCGCCTCGTTCGTCGTCCACGGCACCACAGCCTAGGCGCCGCCCGAGTGACTCCCCGACCGCCGCCCGACGGCCGGCGCGCGCGTGTCGAGCGGCACGCCGCGCGCCTGCCGCCGACGTCGGGGCGCGGGGAGTAGCGTCCCTCCCGTGAGGTCTGCCCGTCGTTGTTCGCGCACCGCC
Source organism: Nocardioides imazamoxiresistens (assembly GCF_032378595.1). Taxonomy (NCBI): domain Bacteria; kingdom Bacillati; phylum Actinomycetota; class Actinomycetes; order Propionibacteriales; family Nocardioidaceae; genus Nocardioides; species Nocardioides imazamoxiresistens. Next base: position 30,289 of record NZ_JAVYII010000009.1, on the reverse strand, counting down.
TGCGGCCGTGCCGCGGTGATGACCCTGACGTACGTGTACGCCGACCAGACCGCAGTCCTCGGGCCCCTCTCGACCACGGCCGAGCCCCACGCGTACGACCTGTGCGAGCAGCACAGCGAGCGGCTCTCGGCCCCCCGCGGGTGGGAGGTGCTGCGGCTCGCCAGCGCCCCGGTCGCGCCCGGTCCCTCCGACGACGACCTGCTGGCCCTGGCCGACGCCGTGCGCGAGGCGGCGGTGCGCCCCGCACCCACGGCCTCCTCCCCGCACCTCGTCGAGTCGGTCCACACCGACGCCTTCGAGCGCGTCCCCCGGCCCGACCCGTTCGGTGCCCCGCGGGCCGACCAGCGGCCCGAGGCGCACCGCGGCCAGCGCCCGGCGCGGCGCAACCACCTGCGCGTCCTCGACACCGACCCGACGCTCGGCTGAGAACCCGCGGTGCTGCCGCTAGGCTCCCGACCATGGCGCCCAGCGGATCGCTCGACGAGACCACCATCAACGCCGTCTTCAAGGCGTACGACGTGCGGGGCACCGTCCCCGACCAGATCGACGAGGAGCTCGCGCGCCGCGTGGGCGCCGCGTTCGTGCAGGTGACGGGAGCGCCGACGGTCGTCGTCGGCCACGACATGCGGCCCTCCTCGCCGGGCATGGCGGGCGCGTTCGCCCGCGGCGCCGCCGACCAGGGCGCCGACGTCGTGCTCATCGGTCTCGCCTCGACCGACCAGCTCTACTTCGCCTCGGGCCACCTCGGCCACGCCGGCGCGATGTTCACGGCCAGCCACAACCCGGCGCAGTACAACGGCATCAAGATGTGCCGCGCCCACGCCGTCCCGATCGGCACCGACACCGGGCTGTCCGAGATCCGCGACCTCGTCCTCGGCCCCGAGCCGGCCCCCGCGCCGCGCACCGGCAACATCTCCGAGCACGACGTGCTGACGGCGTACGCCGCGCACGTGCTGTCGCTGGCGCCCGTGCGCGGGCGCCGGCTCAAGGTCGTCGTCGACGCCGGCAACGGCATGGCCGGGCTGACCGCGCCGGCCGTCTTCGAGCGTCTCGGCTCCGAGGCCGTCGACATGGTGCCGCTGTACTTCGAGCTCGACGGGACCTTCCCGAACCACGAGGCGAACCCGATCGACCCCGACACGCTGGTCGACCTGCAGGCGCGGGTGCTGGCCGAGCAGGCCGACGTGGGTCTCGCCTTCGACGGCGACGCCGACCGCTGCTTCCTCGTCGACGAGAACGGTCGCGCCGTCTCGCCGTCGACGATCACGGCCCTCATCGCGGACCGCGAGCTCGCTCGCGTCCCGGGCTCGGCGGTGATCCACAACCTGATCACGTCGAAGGCCGTGCCGGAGATCGTGGCGGAGAAGGGCGGCACGCCCGTGCGCACGCGCGTGGGCCACTCGTACATCAAGGCCACCATGGCGGAGTCGGACGCCGTCTTCGGCGGCGAGCACAGCGGCCACTTCTACTTCCGCGACTTCTGGCGCGCCGACTCCGGCATGCTCGCGGCGCTGCACGCGCTCGCCGCGCTGGCCGAGACCGACCAGCCGCTCTCGCAGCTGCTGGCCGCCTACGAGCGCTACCCGATGAGCGGCGAGATCAACTCGACGGTCGCCGACCAGGGTGCGGTGCTGGCGCGCCTCGAGGAGACCTACGGCTCCCAGGACGGCGTGACGCTGGACCGGCTCGACGGCCTGACCGTCGACGCGGCCGAGTGGTGGTTCAACGTGCGGGCCTCCAACACCGAGCCGCTGCTGCGGCTCAACGTGGAGGGCAAGGACGAGGCGACGATGACCCGGGTGCGCGACGAGGTCCTCGCGCTCATCCGGGGCTGAGGGGAGCGACGATGAGCGACGAGACGACCATCGACCGCACGCTGCTGAGCATCGTGGCGTGCCCGGCCTGCCGCTCCACGCTGGACCTGCGCACCGGGTCGGGGCCCACGGGCACCGAGCTGGCCTGCACCGGTTGCGACCTGGTCTACCCCGTGCGCGAGGGCATCCCGGTGCTCCTCGTCGACGAGGCCCGTCGGGCCGGCTGAGACGGGGGCGGGCGCCGTGTGGTTCGACGAGTCGCGGCTCGACGACGAGCATGCGCTCGCCGGGGTCGACGCCGCCCTGCGCACGCTGGCCGAGTCGGGCGCACGCGTACGCCGTGAGGCCGGGGCCGCCGGGGAGGCCTCGGCGTCCCGCGTGGACGAGGCCCGCCAGCGCCAGCGTCCCCGCGCGGTCCTGGCCGCCGGCCCCGACGCCCGCCTGCTGCGCGACGTCCTCGAGAGCACCTGCCCGGTGCCGTTCGTGGCCTGGCCGGCCCCGGGCCTGCCCGGCTGGGTCGGCAGCCTCGACCTCGTGGTGATGCTCGCGCCGCAGGGCAGCGACGCCGCGGCGGCCGGCGCGGTCGCCGAGGCCGTGCGCCGCGGCGCGGACGTCCTGGTCGCCTGCCCGCCCGGCTCCCTGGTCGCGGAGCACGCCGTCGGGCGCGACGTCGTGCTGCTGCCCACCGACACCGGCGACCCGCTGGCCACGGCCGTGGTCGTCCTCGACTTCCTCGCCTCCGCGGGCCTGGGGCGACCGGCCGACGCCGACGACGTCGCCGCGGCCCTCGACGAGATCGCGGTGCGCTGCTCGCCGCTGCGCGACATCGCCGCCAACCCGGCGAAGGAGGCGGCCCTGGGGCTGGCCGAGTCCGCCCCCCTCGTGTGGGGCGGCTCCCCGCTCGCCGCGCGCGCCGCCCGCCGGGTCGCGGAGGACCTGCGCCGGGCCACCGGACGCGCCGTCCTGGCCGACGACGCCGACCAGATCCTCCCGGTGGTCGAGGCCGCGCGAGCGCGCGACGTCTTCGCCGACCCGGTCGACGGCGACGCGGTCGTGCGGCCCGCGCTGCTGGTGCTCGACGACGGCAACGAGGAGGCGCACGTGCGCGAGCGGGCCGGCCGCCTGCGGGCGGCGGCGGCCGCGCACGACGTGCGGGTGGTCGAGCTGGCCCACACCGGGGGGAGCGACGTCGCCCGTCACGCGTCGCTGCTGCTGCAGGGGCGCTACGCCGCGACGTACCTGGGGCTCGGGCTCGTCGACGGCGACCGCTGAGCGCACTACGCTGCGCCTGCCCGACCCCCCCGATCCCCGTCCCACCCCGTCCGTCCCACCTCGCCCCACCCCCAGGAGACCTGCCGTGAGCGGTGGCCTGTTCGCCCTCCTCGACGACGTCGCCGCGCTGGCGCGCATGGCGGCGGCCTCCGTCGACGACGTGGGCGCGGCCGCGAGCCGCGCCAGCCTCAAGGCCGCCGGCGTCGTGGTCGACGACGCGGCGGTGACCCCGCAGTACGTCCAGGGCGTCGCCGCCGACCGCGAGCTGCCGATCATCAAGCGGATCGCGATCGGCTCGCTGCGCAACAAGCTGCTGCTGATCCTGCCCGCGGCGCTCCTGCTCAGCCAGTTCCTGCCCTGGCTGCTCACCCCGATCCTGATGGCGGGTGGCGCCTTCCTGTGCTTCGAGGGCGCGGAGAAGATCTGGGGCAAGCTGCGCGGGCACGCGCACGCGAAGGAGAAGCAGCTCGCGACCGGGCCCGACGCGGAGAAGACGCTGGTCTCCGGGGCGATCCGCACCGACCTGATCCTGTCGGCCGAGATCATGGTGATCTCGCTGAACGAGGTGGCCGACGAGCCCTTCCTCAGCCGTCTGGCGATCCTCGTGGTCGTCGCGATCGGCATCACCGTGCTCGTCTACGGCGTCGTCGCGCTCATCGTGCGCATGGACGACGTCGGCCTGTCGCTGGCCCAGCGCACCTCGACGACCGCGCAGCGCGTCGGCAACGGGCTGGTACGCGCGATGCCCGGGCTCCTGCGCGGCATCGCGGTCGTGGGCACCGCCGCGATGCTCTGGGTGGGCGGCCACATTCTGCTGGTCGGGGCCGACGACCTCGGGCTGCACGGGCCCTACGCGCTGGTGCACCACGTCGAGGAGGCGGTCCACCACGTGCTCGGCGCCGTCGGCGGCTGGCTGGCCAACACGGCCCTGTCGGCCGTGGTCGGCCTGGTGGCCGGCGCCGTGGTCGTGGCGGCCGTCCACCTCGTGCACACCGTGCGCCACCGTGCCGGCGCCGGGGATTCCTGAATTCCCTGGCCCCGACCTAGTCTGGACCGGTCCGCGTCGGGAGATCCCGCCAGGAGCGCAGATGCGCTGCGCAGATCTGACCTCCACCGTTCGAGGAGACACATCGATGGACTACAAGGTCGCCGACCTGTCCCTGGCCGAGTACGGCCGCAAGGAGATCGAGCTCGCCGAGCACGAGATGCCCGGCCTGATGGCGATGCGCGAGCGCTTCGGCGACGCGCAGCCGCTCGCGGGCGCGCGGATCGCCGGCTCGCTGCACATGACGATCCAGACGGCGGTGCTGATCGAGACGCTGGCCGCTCTCGGCGCCGACATCCGCTGGGCCACCTGCAACATCTTCTCGACGCAGGACCACGCCGCCGCGGCCGTCGTCGTCGGCCGTGACGGCACGCCCGAGGACCCGAAGGGCGTCCCGGTCTTCGCGTGGAAGGGCGAGTCCCTCGCCGAGTACTGGGACGAGGCCGAGAAGGTCTTCGACTTCGCCGAGGGCGGGCCCAACGTGCTCCTCGACGACGGTGGCGACATCACCCTGCTGCTGCACAAGGGCGTCGAGTTCGAGAAGGCCGGCGCCGTGCCGCCGCTCGACTCGACCGACAACGAGGAGTACAAGGAGGTCCTCCGGGTCCTCGCGCGCTCCCTCGAGAACGACCCGCAGCGCTGGACGAAGCGCGCCCCGCTCATCCAGGGCGTCTCCGAGGAGACGACCACGGGCGTGCTGCGCCTGTACGAGCGGTTCAAGGAGGGCTCGCTGCTCTTCCCGGCGATCAACGTCAACGACTCGGTCACGAAGTCGAAGTTCGACAACAAGTACGGCTGCCGCCACTCGCTCATCGACGGCATCAACCGCGCCACCGACGTCATGATCGGCGGCAAGGTCGCCGTCGTGTGCGGCTACGGCGACGTCGGCAAGGGCTCGGCGGAGTCGCTGCGCGGCCAGGGTGCTCGCGTGATCGTCACCGAGATCGACCCGATCTGCGCGCTGCAGGCCGCGATGGACGGCTACGAGGTCAAGCGCCTCGAGTCGGTCGTCGAGTACGCCGACATCTTCGTCACCACGACGGGCAACTTCGACATCATCCGGGTCGAGCACTTCGAGAAGATGAAGAACCAGGCCATCGTCGGCAACATCGGCCACTTCGACAACGAGATCGACATGGCCGGCCTGGCGAAGATCCCCGGCATCGTCAAGGACGAGATCAAGCCGCAGGTCCACCAGTGGATCTTCCCCGACGGCAAGAAGGTCATCGTGCTGTCCGAGGGCCGCCTGCTGAACCTCGGCAACGCGACCGGTCACCCCTCGTTCGTGATGAGCAACTCCTTCACGAACCAGGTGCTCGCGCAGATCGAGCTCTTCAGCAAGGCGGACGAGTACGAGCTCGGCGTGCACGTGCTGCCGAAGCACCTCGACGAGGAGGTCGCCCGCCTGCACCTCGACGCCCTCGGCGTCGAGCTCACGGAGCTCAACAAGGAGCAGGCCGCGTACCTCGGCGTCGACGTCGCGGGCCCGTACAAGTCGGAGCACTACCGGTACTGACCCGCTCCCGGCCGGGCCCCCGCCCGGCACCGGGCAGGCACCTGTGACGGCGCCGTCCTCCTGCGGGAGGGCGGCGCCGTCCCGCGTCCGGGCCGCGGACGCCATACTGGTGCGCGTGACGAACGAGCGGACGACCGTGGGCCCGGACGACAGCCGTGGCCGTGTCCTCGTCGTGGACGACGACGCGTCGCTGGCCGAGATGCTCACCATCGTCCTGCGCCAGGAGGGCTTCGAGCCCGCCGTGTGCCTGCGGGGCGACGAGGCGATGGCCGCGTTCCGCGAGTTCCGTCCCGACGTGCTCCTGCTGGACCTGATGCTGCCGGGCAAGGACGGCATCGACGTGTGCAAGGAGGTGCGCGCCGAGTCCGGCGTGCCGATCGTGATGCTCACCGCGAAGGGCGACACCGTCGACGTCGTCGTCGGCCTCGAGTCCGGCGCCGACGACTATGTGGTCAAGCCCTTCAAGCCCAAGGAACTCGTCGCCCGCATCCGCGCGCGCGTGCGCCGCAGCGACGCCCCGCAGCAGGAGGGCCTGACCATCGGCGACCTGGCGATCGACGTCGCCGGCCACCAGGTGACCCGGGCGGGCACGCCGATCAGCCTCACGCCGCTCGAGTTCGACCTGCTGGTCTGCCTGGCGCGCAAGCCCTGGCAGGCGTTCAGCCGTGAGGTGCTCCTCGAGGAGGTGTGGGGCTACCGCCACGCCGCGGACACCCGTCTGGTCAACGTGCACGTGCAGCGCCTGCGGTCCAAGGTGGAGCACGACCCGGAGCGCCCCGAGATCGTGCTGACGGTGCGCGGCGTGGGCTACAAGGCCGGACCGTCCTGAGCCCGTGCTGAGGTCCGCGCGCCGACTGCCACGGTGGGGCGACGTCCCCGGCGCGGTCGCGCGCGGCCTGACCGTGTGGCGCCGCTCGGTCGCGGCGCGCGTCGTGGTGAGCACGGTCCTGCTCTCCGCCGTCGTCGTCGGTGCCGTCAGCTGGCTCCTGGTCGCCCAGGTGCGCGAGGGCCTGCTCGACAACCGCGTGCGGGCCGGCACCGCCGAGGCCGAGTCGGAGACCGCCCAGGCGGTCGAGCGGCTCACGTCCGCCTCGACCTCGGACTTCGACGTCGCCAGCCAGCTCGAGCAGGTGGCGCTGCCGCTGAGCCAGCGCGGCTCGGTACGCGGGTACGAGGTGCTGCTGGTGCGCTCCGACGTGCCGGTGGACGACGACCTCACGGGGGTGGGGTCCATCTCCTCGCCCGGCCTCGACCCCGACAGCATCCCGGCGAGCCTGCGCGACCACTTCGCGGGCAGCAACCAGCTGGCATGGACGTGGACCGAGCTGCGGGTGCTCTCCGGCGAGGAGATGCGCTCGGTGCCCGGTCTGGTGGTCGGCACGAGGATCCAGCTGCCGGCGGACGGGGAGGCGTACACGCTCTACTTCCTCTTCGCCCTCGACGACGAGCAGGAGACCCTCGACGTCGTGACCCGCGCGGCCGTCGTGGCCGCGGCGCTGCTCGTCGTGCTGATCGGCGGCGTGACCTGGGTGGTGGCGCGCCAGGTGGTCACGCCGATCCGGATGGCGCGCAAGGTGGCGGAGCGGTTGGCGGCCGGTCGCCTGCAGGAACGGCTGCGGGTCAGCGGCCGCGACGACCTCGCCCGCCTGGCCTCCTCCTTCAACCAGATGGCCTCCAACCTGCAGCGCCAGATCCAGCAGCTCGAGGAGCTCAGTCGCGTGCAGCGACGCTTCGTGGCGGACGTGTCCCACGAGCTGCGCACCCCCCTGACCACGGTGCGGATGGCCGGCGACCTGCTCCACGACGCCCGCCAGGACTTCGACCCGGCCGCCGCCCGGGCCGCCGAGCTCCTGCAGGTCGAGCTCGACCGGTTCGAGGTGCTGCTGGGCGAGCTGCTGGAGATCAGCCGCTACGACGCCGGCGCCGTGGCGCTGGAGCTCGAGGACGTCGACCTCCGGGAGGTCGCGGCCCGGGTCGTGCAGCAGACCGCCACGGTGGCGAGCGGGTCGGGCGTCGACGTGCGGGTGCGCCAGCCCGGCGCCCCCTGCATGACCGAGGCCGACGGCCGGCGCGTCGAGCGGGTCGTGCGCAACCTGGTCACCAACGCGATCGACCACGCCGAGTCCCGCGAGGTCGTCATCACCGTCGACGGCGACGAGCACAGCGCGGCGATCGCCGTGCGCGACTACGGCGTCGGTCTGGCGCCGGGGGAGTCGGCCATGGTCTTCAACCGGTTCTGGCGGGCGGACCCGGCCCGCGCCCGCACCACGGGCGGCACGGGCCTGGGGCTCTCCATCGCGCTGGAGGACGCGCACCTGCACGGCGGGTGGCTGCAGGCCTGGGGCACGCCGGGCGGTGGCGCCCAGTTCCGCCTCACGCTGCCGCGCCGCGCGGGCGAGCAGCTGCGGCGCAGCCCGATCCCGCTGCTGCCCTCGGACGCGGAGCCGGAGCGGTGACGGCCCGCCGCGGATCCCGCACGCCGGTCGTCGGCGCCCTCCTCGCGGCCGTCCTCCTGGTGCTGACGGCCGGCTGCGTCGGACTGCCCGACCAGGGGCCCGTCACGGTCGCCGACCCCGAGGACCCGGCCGCGTCGTCGGCCGGGGTCGACTACGTCCCGCCGGGGCCCTCCCCGGGCGAGTCGCCCGCCGAGATCGTCCAGCACTTCCTCGGCGCCATGCGCGCGAGCTCGTTCCAGACCAGCGTCGCGCGGCTCTTCCTCACGAGCGAGGCGGCGGACGCGTGGGCGCCCGAGCAGCGCACGATCGTCTACGAGGACGTGAGTCGACCGAGCCCGGGGCCCCGCGTCAGCGTCGACCTCGCCGGCGTCGCCGAGCTCGACGCCGGGGGGCGCTGGCACGGCGACCCGGGTGCGACGACGCGCCAGGTCTCGTTCAGCCTCGAGCAGGTCGAGGGGGAGTGGCGGATCTCGTCCCTGCCGGACGCGCTCGTGGTGCCGTTGAGCTGGGTGGAGTCGCGCTACGTCCAGGTCGACCTGCACTACCTCGACCCGGGCGGGCGGATCCTGGTCCCGTCCCCGGTCTACCTGCCGGGCGGCGAGCAGCTCCCGACCCGCCTGGTGACCGCGCTCCTCGACGGCCCCGGGCCGGAGCTCTCGGGGGTGGTGAGCAGTGCCCTCGGCGGCGTGGACCCGCGCGGCCTGACGGTCGACGTCTCCGCCACCGGACTGGCGACCCTGCGCCTGACGAGCGCGCAGGACGCCGAGGCGCCGGCCAGCCTGAGCGAGTCGATGATCGCCCAGCTGGCGTGGACGCTGCGCCAGGTGCCGTCGGTGGCGCGCGTGCGGGTCGAGGTGGACGACGTGGCGCTCCCGACGCCCGACGGGGACGACTCCTTCAGCGTGGCGGCCGGCCAGCGCTTCACACCCGACGTCCTGGGCGCCGACGCCTCGCTCTACGGACTGCAGGACGGCCGGCTCGTCGACGTCGGAGCCGGGGCCACGCCGGTCGAGGGCGCCGAGGCGCTCGCGGCGGCCGGGATCAGCACCCTCTCGGTCAGCCTCGACGGCCGTCGGGCCGCCGGGCAGACCGCCGAGGGCACGGTGGTCGCGGTCGCGCTCGACGACGCCGCGGAGCCCCCGACCAGCGTCAGGGTCGACGGCGTCGCCCAGACCGGGTGGGACGCGGCGGGTCGGATGTGGATCCTCGACGGGGGCCGCGACGCGCGGGTGCGGGTGGTGCACCAGGGCAGCGTCGAGACGGTCGTGGTGCCCGGCATCACCGGCGAGCCGGTGCGGCGGATGATCGTCTCGCGCGACGGCTCGCGGCTGGTCGCGGTGGTCGGCGACGACGGTGCCCAGCGGGTCGTGGTCGCCCGCGTCCGCGTCGACGAGCGTGGCGGCGTGGTCGGCGCCGCCCCCCAGGTCTCGCTGCTCGACGTGCCCATCGCGGCCGGTGAGACCGTGGTCGACATCGGGTGGCGCTCGCCGACCGAGGTCATGGTGCTCTCGCGCCTCGACGGCGGCGTCGTGGAGCTGCAGCGGGCGGTAGTCGACGGCTCCGCGAGCCTGACCGACGACACCTCCGTGCTGGTCACCCCGGCCCAGCGCCTCGTCGCGTCGCCCACGCCCGGCAGCAACCTGCTGCTCGTGGGCCCCGAGGGGGCGGAGGAGTACGACGGCACCCGCCTCCTGCCGACCCCCGCCGCAGCCGGCGTCACGGCCCTGACCTACGTCGGCTGAGCCCCGCCCGGGGCACGCCCCGCCCGGGCCGACGCGGTCGTCCACAGGCGCGTGCGTACGCCCTCGACAGCCGTGCGACGCGGTGGTGCGCTGACGCCGTGCCCCCGACCGACCGCCCGACCGACCGCCCGGCTGCGACCCCCTGGCTGCGCGACGCGCTCGTCGACCTGGTCGCCGGTGGTCGGTGCGTGGGGTGCGACCGCCCCGGTCGGCTCGTGTGCGCCGGGTGCCGGGCCGGGCTCGCGGTCCCGGGTGCCGGGCCCCGTCCGGCGTTCGTGGACCCCCGTCCGCCGGGGCTCGGCGTCGTCTGGTCAGCCACGACCCACGAGGGGGTCGCCCGGGGCATGGTGGTCGGGCTCAAGGAGCGGGCGCACCTGGCGCTGCGCCGCCCGCTGGCCGACCTGCTGGCCGGGGCCGTGCTCGGCGCCGCGACGGAGGCGCTGGGCGCCGCCGGCACGCCGCGTACGCCGGCTGCCGCGAGGATCCTGCTGTGCCCGGTGCCCCCGAGCCCCGGCTCGGTGCGCCGCCGCGGCCACGACCCCGTCGGCGGCGTGACCCGCACGGCCGCGCGGGTGCTGCGGGCGGCCGGCCACGACGTACGCCTCGTGCCGCTGCTCGTCTCCCGCGGCGCGGTGGCCGACCAGGGCGACCTGGGTGCTGCCGAACGGGTGCTCAACGTCCGGGGCACGCTGTGGTGCCCCGCGGCGGTCCTCGAGCGCGCCCGGCGCCGCCACGGCTCGGGCCACGTCGTCGTGTGCGACGACGTGGTCACCACGGGCTCCACGCTCCTCGAGGCCCGTCGGGCGCTGGCCGCCGTGGGCGTCCAGGTCGTCGCGGGCGCGACCGTGACGAGCACGCCGCGCCGCAGCCCGCCCACGCGTCGGCGACCGGACCGCGACCGCCCGGCGACCGCTGGGTGAGACCTCGGCGACGAGTTCAGACGATTCCCAGGTGCCTGCCCTTCCGCCCGTTCGGGTGGGCGACTAACGTCTCCACATGGAGTCCGTCCGGGTCCGTGGTTGCGTCGCTCCGACGCGCCGAGCCCTCACGGGGGTGCGGTTCCGGCGGTGCGGCAAGCCGATGCCAGTCGCAGGCGAAACGGCCCACGTAAGCAGTCGTCCGGTCCGCCGGGCGCTGCGATCACGGTGCGGCTTAGACGTAAGTCCTGCCCCTCGCCCGTCGTCAGATGCGACGGAGCGCGGGAGAAGGTCAGTAGTGGCAGAGAAGCTGCGAGAGCCTCAGCAGGCGACTGTGGGGACGAAGACCAGGTCGGCCGGGCGGGCTCCATCCATCGACGGGACGCACACCACCGGCGGTGGTGTGCCAGCGCGGCCGGAGCACGGTCGGTCCCGGTTCTGAACACACCACCATCGGAGGTTCGCATGGACATCGTGGTCACCGGACGACACTGCGAGGTGTCGGAGGGATTCCGCTCCCACGTCGAGGAGAAGCTCGCCCGACTCGAGAAGCACGACCACCGGATCATCCGGATGCAGGTGGAGGTCTCGACCGAGAAGAACCCCCGGCAGGCCGACCGCAGCGTGCGCGTGCAGCTGACCGCGTTCTCCAAGGGCCCCGTGGTGCGGGCCGAGGCCGCCGCCGACCACAAGATGGGTGCGCTCGACCTCGCCGTCGACAAGATGGCCTCCCAGATGCGCCGCGCCTCCGACCGGCGCCGCATCCACCGCGGTCGCCACGTGCCGACGTCGGTGGCCCAGGCCCTGGCCGGCACGCCGTCGGTCGAGCAGCTCGCCGCGGAGGTCGGCGGGGCCGCGCCCGAGCAGGTGGACGGCCAGCGGCAGGCCGGTCCCATCGCCGTCGACGGCGACGGTCCGCTGGTCGTGCGCGAGAAGGTCCACCCGGCGGAGCCCATGACCCTCGACCAGGCCCTCTACGAGATGGAGCTGGTCGGCCACGACTTCTTCCTGTTCGTCGACAAGGCCAACGACCGGCCCGCGGTGGTCTACCGCCGGCGCGGCTACGACTACGGCGTGATCGCCCTCGACCTCGGCCGCGAGATCGAGGACGGGGTGAGCCCGGCGGTCGCCGGGGCGGCGCGTCCCGCCGACGGCTGACCGCCGTGGGATGATCCCTCCGTGACCACACCACCCGGGCCGTCGACGTCGGCCGGAGGCGTCGGCGAGCCGGTGCGCGTGATCGTCGTCGACGACCACGAGCTCTTCCGCCGCGGGCTGACGATGCTGCTCGGCGTCGAGGACGGGATCGACGTGGTCGGCGAGGCCGGAGACGGCGAGGAGGGCCTGCGTCTGGCGGCGAGCACCGCGCCGGACGTGGTCCTCCTCGACGTCCGGATGCCGAAGGGCGCGGGCATCCCCGCGTGCAAGGCGATCAAGGAGACCGTCCCGACCACGAAGATCATCATGCTGACGGTCTCCGACGAGGAGGGCGACCTCTACGAGGCCGTCAAGAGCGGCGCGTCGGGCTACCTGCTCAAGGACTCCTCGATCGACGAGGTCGCCCAGGCCGTGCGCGTGGTCTCGGAGGGCCAGTCGCTGATCAGCCCGTCGATGGCGGTCAAGCTGATCGACGAGTTCAAGCAGATGTCGAGCGGGGAGAAGACCCCGGTCGCCAACCTCAAGCTCACCGAGCGCGAGCTGCAGGTGCTGCGCCAGGTGGCCACGGGCATCAACAACCGCGAGGTGGCCAAGCAGCTCGGCATCTCGGAGAACACGGTCAAGAACCACATGCGCAACATCCTCGAGAAGCTGCAGCTGCACTCGCGGATGGAGGCGGTCATGTACGCGGTGCGCGAGAAGCTGCTCGACGTCCCGTGAGCCGGCCGACCGAGCTCTCGCTGCCGCAGGCGAGACGCATCGCGCTGGCCGCCCAGGGGTTCCGCGACCCCGCGCACGCCGTGCCGACGATGCGGACCTTCGACCGCACCCTGCGCCGCACCGGGCTGCTGCAGATCGACTCGGTCAACGTGCTGGAGCGGGCCCACTACATGCCGCTGTACGCACGGATGGGGGCGTACGACCGCTCCCTGCTCGACCGTGCCTCGGGCGGCACCCGCCGCGACCGCCGGGTGGTGGAGTACTGGGCGCACGAGGCGGCCTTCACGCCCGTGGACGCGCTGCCGCACCTGCGGCACCGCATGGAGCGCTGGCGCGAGCGGTACGCCGTCGAGGGCATCGGGGTCGAGCAGCCGGAGCTCGTGCGTGAGGTGGCCGAGGAGGTGGCCGCCCGGGGCCGCGTCACCGCCCGCGACCTCGACGACGGGCGGCCGCGCGACCGGGTGCACTGGGGCTGGAACTGGTCGGACGCCAAGCGGGCGCTGGAGATGCTGATGCGCACGGGCGACCTGGTGGTCGCGGGCCGCAACGGCGCGTTCGAGCGGCTCTACGACGTGCCGGAGCGGGTGCTGCCGCGTGACGTCGTCGACGCCGCGACGCCCAGCGTCGAGGACGCGGTGCGCGAGCTGGTGCGCCGCGGTGCCCGCAGCCACGGGATCGGCACGACCGCGTGCTTCGCCGACTACTTCCGGCTGCGGCTGACCCCGGCCGCGCAGGCGGTGGCCGAGCTCGTGGAGGCGGGCGAGCTCGAGCCCGTGCGGGTCCGCGGCTGGGACGCGCCGACGTACCTGCACGTCGACGCCGCGCTGCCGCGCCGCGTCGACGCACGCACGCTGCTGAGCCCCTTCGACCCGGTGGTCTGGTTCCGGCCCCGTGCCGAGGCGCTGTTCGACTTCCACTACCGCATCGAGATCTACACCCCGGCCGAGCGCCGGGTGCACGGCTACTACGTGCTGCCGTTCCTGCTCGGCGACCGGGTGGTCGCACGGGTGGACCTCAAGGCCGACCGTCGCGCCGCCGGGGGAGCAGGCGTGCTGCGGGTCCTCGGGGCGTACGCGGAGGGCCACGCGCCCGCCACGACCGCGGCCGAGCTGGCCCTCGAGCTCGACCGCCTGCGGGGCTGGACCGGGCTGGGGAGCATCGAGGTCGCCGAGCGCGGCGACCTGGCGGCCGCCCTGCGCGGGGCCGTCGGCACCGGGAGTGGTCTCGTCGGTCCGGCTGGGTAGCATGGCGGTCGCGCCCAGGCCATCCGCGCACCCCTAGCAACCAGGAGTTCCACCCGTGGCGATTCTCGACAAGCTGCTGCGTGCCGGCGAGGGCAAGATCCTCCGTCAGCTCGAGGCGATCGCATCAGCCGTCAACTCCATCGAGGACGACTACGTCGCGATGACCGACGAGGAGCTGCAGGGCCAGACCGAGGAGTTCAAGAAGCGTCTCGCCGACGGCGAGACCCTCGACGACCTGCTGCCGGAGGCGTTCGCCACGGTGCGCGAGGCGGCCAAGCGCGTCATCGGCCAGCGGCACTACGACGTGCAGATCATGGGCGGTGCGGCCCTGCACATGGGCAACATCGCGGAGATGAAGACCGGCGAGGGCAAGACGCTCGTCGCGACCCTCCCGACGTACCTCAACGCGCTCTCCGGCGACGGCGTCCACGTCGTGACGGTCAACGACTACCTGGCGAAGTACCACGCGGAGTGGATGGGCCGGGTGCACCACTTCCTGGGTCTGACCACCGGCGTGATCCTCCCGTCGATGCGTCCCGACGCGCGGCGCGAGGCGTACAACTGCGACATCACGTACGCGACGAACAACGAGCTCGGCTTCGACTACCTGCGCGACAACATGGCCACCGACGTGGCCTCGTGCGTGCAGCGCGGCCACAACTTCGCCATCGTGGACGAGGTCGACTCGATCCTCGTCGACGAGGCGCGCACGCCGCTGATCATCTCGGGCCCGACCCAGGACGACGTGAAGTGGTACGGGGAGTTCGCCCGCCTGGTCAAGAAGCTCGACCGCGACGTCGACTACGAGGTCGACGAGAAGAAGCGCACGATCTCGGTCCTCGAGCCCGGCATCACGAAGGTCGAGGACCACCTCGGCATCGACAACCTCTACGAGTCGGCGAACACGCCGCTGATCTCGTTCCTCAACAACTCGATCAAGGCCAAGGAGCTGTTCCGGCGCGACAAGGAGTACGTCGTGCAGGGCGACGAGGTGCTCATCGTCGACGAGCACACGGGCCGCATGCTCTCGGGCCGGCGCTACAACGACGGCCTGCACCAGTCGATCGAGGCCAAGGAGGGCGTGCGCGTCCGCGAGGAGTACCAGACGCTCGCGACCATCACGCTCCAGAACTACTTCCGGCAGTACGACAAGCTCTCCGGGATGACCGGAACGGCGATGACCGAGGCCGCCGAGTTCGACAAGATCTACGAGCTCGGCGTGGTGCCGATCCGCACCAACAAGGAGGTCGCCCGCAAGGACCAGCCCGACCTCGTCTACCGCACGGAGAAGGCCAAGTACGAGGCCGTCGTCGAGGACATCGAGGAGCGCCACAAGGAGGGCCAGCCGGTCCTCGTCGGCACGGTCTCGGTGGAGAAGTCCGAGCTGCTGTCGGGCCTGCTGAAGAAGCGCGGGATCCCGCACACCGTGCTCAACGCCAAGTACCACGCCGACGAGGCGAAGATCGTCGCGATGGCCGGCCACAAGGGCGCCGTGACGGTCGCGACCAACATGGCGGGCCGCGGCACCGACATCATGCTCGGTGGCTCGGTGGAGTTCCTCGCCGACGCCGAGCTGCGCAAGAAGGGCCTCGACCCGGTGGACACGCCGGAGGAGTACGAGGCGGCCTGGCCGGAGACCCGCGAGCGGATCAAGAAGCAGGTCGCGGACGAGCACGACGCGGTGGTCGAGGTCGGAGGTCTGTACGTGATCGGCACCGAGCGCCACGAGTCGCGCCGCATCGACAACCAGCTGCGCGGCCGTTCGGGCCGTCAGGGCGACCCGGGCGAGTCGCGGTTCTACCTCTCGCTCGAGGACGAGCTGATGCGGCTGTTCAAGTCGGAGTGGGTCGACCGCGTCATGACGGTGATGCGCGTGCCCGACGACGTGCCGATCGAGGCGAAGCGGGTCACCAAGACCATCGCGAACGCCCAGGGCCAGGTCGAGGCGCAGAACTTCGAGTCCCGCAAGAACGTCCTGAAGTACGACGACGTGATGAGCCGCCAGCGCGAGGTGATCTACCGCGAGCGCCGCCAGGTGCTCGAGGGCGAGGACCTCTCGGAGCAGGTGCGCACCTTCATCGAGGACGTCGTGACCAGCTACGTCATCTCGGCGACGGAGGAGTACCCGGAGGACTGGGACCTCGACGCGCTGTGGACCGCGCTCAAGCAGCTCTACCCGGTGTCGCTGGACGCCGACGAGCTCGTCGAGAAGGCCGGCGGCCGTCCGGCCATGGACCGTCACGAGCTCGCGGCGACGCTGAGCAAGGACGCGCTGGCCGCCTACGACCAGCGCGAGTCCGAGGTCGGCGAGGTCGCGATGCGCGAGCTCGAGCGCCGCGTCGTGCTGACCGTGCTCGACCGCAAGTGGCGCGAGCACCTGTACGAGATGGACTACCTGCGCGAGGGCATCGGCCTGCGGGCGTACTCGCAGCGCGATCCGCTGGTGGAGTACCAGCGCGAGGGCTACGACATGTTCGGCTCCATGATGGACGCCATCAAGGAGGAGGCCGTCGGCTACCTGTTCAACCTGGAGGTCCAGGTCGAGGAGGCTCCGGCGGGGGCCGAGGTCGTCGAGGGTGACGTCGCGGTCGACGGCGGCGCCGACGTGGTGACCGACCCGGCCGCCGGGGACGACGCCGACGCGGCGGAGGCGCCCGCGGTCGACGTGACCAAGAAGCAGCCGGTCATCCGGGCCAAGGGCCTCGAGCCGGTCCGGCAGCCCCAGGGTCTGGCGTACTCCGCGCCGTCCGAGGACGGCGAGGTCGTGACCCGTCGCGACAGCGCGAGCAACGCGGACGACCCGTACTCCGAGACCGGTCGCAACTCCCTGTGCCCCTGCGGCTCGGGCAAGAAGTACAAGCGCTGCCACGGCGCGCCGGGCGGGCCGACCGGCCAGACCGCCCGCGTCAGCGGCTGAGTCCCGCCCCTCAGGCGAACTCGAGGGCGGTGCACAGCCACCGCACCTCACCGGCCCGACCGCGCGTCGCCGTCCGCATCTCGAAGCGGGCGGCGACGGCGCGGCTGCGGCGTCCGTACCGCACGTGGGCCGAGACCTCCGCGACGGCCGGGCTGACGAAGCACGCGTGCACGCTGTGCACCTGCGGCCGCACGAGCGACCGGGTGCGTCCCCAGCCACCCCGCAGGCTGGCCTGACCGACGAGGTGCGCACGGCGCGCCAGGTCGTCGAGCACGCTCCCGGACGTCCAGCGACCGAGCTGGGTCGCGGGGCGGTCGCCGCCGGCGATCTCCACGGCCGCCTGGCAGAAGCGGTGCGCCCACTGCTCGAGGCTGCGCCGGTGCCGCAGGTCCACGGGCTCCACGTCGGCGCCCGGCCCGGTCGGACCGGGAGGGTCCGGCGTGACCGGCGCGGGCGGCGGGTCGAGCAGGGGCGCGATGTCGAGGGCCAGGGTGCCCTGGAGGACCGGCTGGACCGGTACGCCCGGTCGCCGCGGCCGCAGCGCCGTCACGGTGCTGCCACGCGGGGTGGGAGGGGTGGCTCGGGGGTCGAGGTCTCGCATGGTGCTTCCTTTCCTCAGGGGCGGGCTCGGGGTCGGGCTCAGGGACGGTCGTGGTCGGAGACGGGTGAGAGGTCGACGAGCGGCCGGACGTCGAGGCGCTGGCCGGGCAGGACGAGGTCGGGGTGCGGGCCGACCACTGCGGCGTTGGCGTCGTGCAGCGTGGCGACCGCCGCGACGAGGGTGGCGTCGTCGGCGTGGGGGAGGAGGTCGGCGGCGATGCTCCACAGGGAGTCGCCGGCCGCGACGACCACGGTCGTGGCGACCGACGCCGCCGACGGCGTCGGGACCACCTGCGGCTCCGGCGCGTCCGGGCGGTCCGGTGCGGCCGGTGCGGCCGGCGTGGCCGGGCGGTCCGGCAGCGGCAACCCGTCGAGCAGCTCCTCGCGGCCCGGGCTCGTGCCGACCGCACCACCCGTCGCGGCCCCCACGCTCGCGTCCGTGACCAGCTGACCGGCCGGGGCGGGCCGCTCCTCCGCCTGGGCGGGGACCGCGGTGGTCACCAGCGCCAGCCCGCAGGCCGCGAGGACGCCGCGGTGCACCCAGGCGGGACAGCCGACGCGGCGACGGGTACGCCCCCGCACGGCGTCGCAGCAGGTCACGACGGCGAGCAGCCAGCACCAGGGGCCGGCGACGAGCACGACCGTCGCGGCGAGCGCGGCGATCATCTCGTCGAGCCCCGAGCGGGCCGACAGGTCGGTCGCGGCCAGGGTCGCGCACGCGGCCGAGGTGGCTGCGCCGAGCAGGGCGGTGGCGCCCGCTCCCACGACGAGTGCGCGTCGAGGGGACGCCGCTGGAAGGTCGTACATCCCGAGAACCTTTGCGTTTGCGTTTGTTTGCCTCATCTAAGGCTCGCTGAACTGTGGTGTCAACCGTTTGTCAACAGGGCCAAGCGGCGGACGGCGCTGCTACGGTCGGGCGCCATGGGCTGGGAGACCGATCTCTTCGCGTTCCTCGACGAGCTCGAGCAGGAGGCCGGTGCCGCCTTCGGGCGCGAGCGCGCGGGTGAGGTCGCGGACCGGGGCCGGGCCGAGTACCGGGCCGTCACCCTGGCCAGCCGTCTGATGGCGAGCCTCGGCGCCGAGGTGTCGGTGGACGTGCGCGGGGTGGGGCAGGTCGGCGGTGTGCTGCGCAGGGTCGGGGACGGGTGGTGCCTGGTCGAGGCGCCGGGCTGCGACTGGGTGCTGCAGCTGGCCGCGGTGGACGTGCTGCGTGGCGCCTCGGAGCGCTCCGTCCCGGAGTCGGCGTGGTCGGTGGCCGACCGTCTGGGCACGGGATCGGTCCTGCGGCGCCTCGCCGACGCGTACGAGCCGTGCGTGCTGCACCTCGTCGGCGGGGCGCGTCACGAGGGCGTGGTGACGCGCGTCGGTGCGGACTTCCTCGAGGTCACCTACGGGGTGCGCGCGGCGAGGGCCGGCGTGCGGACGCAGCTGGTCGCGCTCGGTGGGCTCGCCGCGGTGCAGAGCGCCCCGCACCTGGCGGGATGACCCGCCGGGTCCCGCGCGTGACCGTCGGAGCGGCGAGGGGTCAGGTCGCCTCGGTGTCGTAGGGCGGGAGCTCTCCGGGCGCCAGCGGGCGGCCGCCGGGGCGCGAGGCCTCGTCGTCCTCCTCGGCGAGCGCCTCCATGACGTGCTTGCGCACGATCACCCGGGGGTCGAGGTCGCGCAGCTCGAGGTCGGCGTACTCGGGCCCGAGCTCGTCGCGCAGGTCGTCGCGGGCGTTGTTCGCCATCCGGCGCACCTGCCGGATCATCTGCCCCGCCTGCTTGGCGACCTGCGGCAGGCGGTCGGGACCCAGCACGATCATCGCGACGAGCGCGATGACCGCCAGCTCGGGCAGGCCGATGCCGAACAACGGCTGCTCAGAACTTCGAGGTCGGCGTGAGGCCGAGCTGCATGCCCGCGAGGCCGCGCCCACGCCCGGTCAGCTCGTTGGCGACCGCCACCAGCTCGCGGGCGGCCGGCGTGGCGGGGTCGGACTCGACGATCGGCTTGCCAGCGTCGCCGCCCTCGCGCAGGGAGGGGTCCAGGGGGATCCGGCCGAGCACCCGCACGTCGTAGCCGAAGCGCTGCGAGAGCGTCGACGCCACGCGGTCGCCGCCGCCGCTGCCGAAGATCTCGAGCTTCTCGCCCGACTCGGGGCTCACGAAGTAGCTCATGTTCTCCACGACGCCGACCACGCGCTGGTGCATCATCGACGCCATCGTGCCGGCGCGCTCGGCCACCTCGGCGGCCGCCTCCTGCGGCGTGGTGACCACGACGACCTCGGCGCTCGGCAGGTGCTGGCCGAGCGAGATCGCGATGTCGCCGGTGCCCGGCGGGAGGTCGAGCAGCAGGGCGTCGAGGTCGCCCCAGTAGACGTCGGAGAGCATCTGGACCAGGGCGCGGTCGAGCATGGGGCCGCGCCACGCGACCACCTGGTCGCGGCGCGGCTTGAGCATGCCGATCGAGATGACGGAGACGCCGGAGGGCGTGGGCACCGGCATGATGAGGTCGTCCACCTGCGTCGGTCGGGCGTCGGCCACGCCGAGCATGGCGGGCACGGAGTGGCCGTAGATGTCGGCGTCGACGACGCCGACCTTGAGTCCCTGGGCCGCCATCGCGAGCGCGAGGTTGACCGTCACGGACGACTTGCCCACGCCGCCCTTGCCGCTGGCGATCGCGAAGACGCGCGTCAGCGAGCCGGGCTGGGCGAACGGGATCTCGCGCTGCGCCTGGCCGCCGCGCAGCGTCTCCTGCAGGCCCTGGCGCTGCTCCGCGGTCATCACGCCGAGGTCGATCGCGACGCCGGTGACGCCCTCGAGGCTGCCGACCGCGGCGGTGACGTCCTTGTTGATGGTGTCCTTCAGGGGGCACCCCGCGACGGTGAGCAGCACGCGTACGTCCACGTGGCCCTCGTCGGAGACCCGGACGTCGTCGACCATGCCGAGCTCGGTGATGGGCCGCTTGATCTCGGGGTCGTTCACCCCGGCGAGCGCAGCGGTGACCTGCTCGACGCTGGGCGGGGTCGGGGAGGTGCTCATGGTCTCCAGACTAACGGCCGCGGCCGCGCCGGCCGGCGTCGAGGTCGCCGCCCTGCTCGTCCCGCTGCTGGTCGCGGCGCTCGTCCCGGCGCTCGCGCCGGTCGCGGCGCTCGCGGTCGTCCTCGTCGTCGTCGGCGAGCTCGGTGAGCAGGGCCCGCAGCTCGCTGCGCAGGAAGTCGCGGGTCGCGACCTCGCCGAGCGCCATGCGCAGGGACGCGACCTCGCGGGCGAGGAACTCCATGTCGGCGTGCGCCCGGGCGTTCGCCCGGCGGTCCTGCTCGGCGATCACCTTGTCGCGGTTCTCCTGCCGGTTCTGCGCCAGCAGGATGAGGGGCGCGGCGTACGAGGCCTGGAGGCTGAGCATGAGCGTCAGGAAGATGAACGCGTACGGGTCGAAGCGCAGGTCGGAGGGCGCCAGCGTGTTCCAGACCAGCCACACGACGACGAAGGCGGTCATGTACGCCAGGAACCGCGCCGTGCCCATGAACCGGGCGAACTGCTCTGCGAAGACGCCGAAGGCGTCCGCGTCGTAGGACGGTCGTCGGACCAGGGCCCGGCGCGGGTCCTGCGGGGTGTCGAGTCGGCTGCGGTCGCGGGAGCTCATGCGTGGTCCCTCCGGTCGGAACGCTCGGCGGCGCGCTCGCGCCAGTCCTCCGGCAGGAGGTGGTCGAGCAGGTCGTCGACGGTGACGGCGCCGAGCAGGCGGCCCTGGTCGTCCGTGACGGGCGCGGCGACCAGGTTGTACGTGGCGAGGTGGGCGGCGACCTCGTCGATCGTCGCGTTCGGGCGCAGCGGGTCGAGCGAGGAGTCGACCGCGGAGGCCGCGAGGCTCGACGGGGGTTCGCGCAGCAGCCGCTGGATGTGCGCGGAGCCCAAGAGCTTGCCCGTCGGGGTCTCCAGCGGCGGGCGGCAGACGAAGACGAGCGCGGCCAGCGAGGGGGTGATCTCCTGGTTGCGGGCGTGGGCGAGCGCGTCGGCGACGGTGGCGTCGGGCGGCAGGATCACCGGCTCGGGCGTCATCATGCCGCCCGCGGTCTCCTCGGCGTACGCCATCATCCGGCGGACGTCGGCGGCCTCCTCGGGCTCCATCAGCGCCAGCAGCTGCGCCGCGGTGTCGGCGGGCAGGTCGGCGATGAGGTCGGCGGCGTCGTCGGGCGACATCTCCTCGAGCACGTCGGCGGCCCGCTCGGAGTCGAGCAGCGAGACGACCGCGACCTGGTCCTCCTCCGGCATCTCCTCGAGCAGCTCGGCGAGACGGTCGTCGGCCAGCTCGTGCACGACGACGCGGCGACGCTCCTCGGGCAGGTCGTGGATCATCCGGGCCGCGTCGGCGGGCCGCATCTCGCCCAGCGCGGCCAGCAGCTGCGTGGCCCCCTGCGCGTCGTCGCGGTGGCCGAGGCCCTCGACCTCGTCCCACTCGACGATGTGGGTCTGGCCGCGCCGGCGGAAGCCGCGGGCGGGCTCCTTGACGGCGACACGGCTGACGAACCAGTCGCGGGTGCGGCTCTGCTCGACGGCGATGTCGTAGACGGTGGCGGCGATCTCGCCGTGGCGCAGCGTGACCCGGCTGTCGAGCATCTGGGCGATGACCAGGAGCTCGGTCGGCCGCTGCTCGAAGCGCCGCAGGTTGAGCAGGCCCGTCGTCGTGACGTGGTCGGCCTCGACGGCCAGCACGCGCGTCATCGGCAGGAAGACGCGGCGGCGGCCGAACACCTCCGTCACCAGGCCGACCACCCGGGGCGCGCCGCCGTCGCTGCGCAGCACCACGATCACGTCGCGCACCTTGCCCACCTGTTCGCCCTGCGGGTCGAAGACCGGCAGACCGAGCAGGCGGGCGACGTACACGCGCGGGGTGGGAGAGCTCACGGCGCAACGCTACCGCTACGCGGCGCGGACCATCCTGGGGGCGAGCGACGCCGGCACTCGGCGGGGCACCCGCGGCGGACACGCCCTGTCGCTCTCGACTACCGACAAGTAACATCGGTTCGGGCCGCGCGCCGCTACGCTGCGCGCGACCCCGACGACGAGATCCGACGAGGAAGGAACGCGCATGCCCCGGTTGTGTCAGACCGACGGTCTCACCGACGTGCAGGAGGAGATCGTCAAGGCGGTCCGCCAGTTCGCGGAGGAGCGGATCATCCCGGTCGCCCAGGAGCTCGAGCACGCGGACGAGTACCCCACGGAGATCGTCGAGGGGCTCAAGGAGCTCGGGGTGTTCGGTCTGATGATCCCGGAGGAGTACGGCGGGCTGGGGGAGTCGCTGCTGACGTACGCCCTGTGCGTCGAGGAGATCG
The DNA here is from genome assembly GCF_032378595.1 of Nocardioides imazamoxiresistens. NCBI lineage: Bacteria > Bacillati > Actinomycetota > Actinomycetes > Propionibacteriales > Nocardioidaceae > Nocardioides > Nocardioides imazamoxiresistens. Next base: position 7,574 of record NZ_JAVYII010000009.1, on the reverse strand, counting down.
CGCGTGGCTGGATGAGCGTGTCGGGCGTGATCAACACGCACTTCATCGTGGCGTACATGCTGATGCAGCACGGCACGGACGAGCAGAAGCAGAAGTACCTGCCGAAGATGGCGACCGGCGAGGTCCGGGGCGCGTTCTCGATGTCGGAGCCGGCGCTGGGGTCGGACGTCTCCGCGGTCTCGACGAAGGCCGTCAAGGGCGAGGACGGCTCGTACTCCATCACCGGCCAGAAGATGTGGCTGACCAACGGCGGGTCCTCGACCCTGGTCGCGGTGCTGTGCAAGACCGACGAGGGCGCGGACAGCGTCTACAAGAACATGACGACGTTCCTGGTCGAGAAGGAGCCGGGCTTCGGCGAGACCGCCCAGGGCGTCACGGTGCCGGGCAAGATCGACAAGATGGGCTACAAGGGCATCGACACGACCGAGATGATCCTGGAGGGCCACCGGATCTCGGCCGACCAGATCCTCGGGGGAGAGCCGGGCCGTGGCTTCGCGCAGATGATGGACGGCGTCGAGGTCGGCCGCGTGAACGTGGCGGCTCGCGCCTGCGGCATCGCGAACCGGGCCTTCGAGCTGGGCACGGCCTACGCCCAGCAGCGCCACACCTTCGGCAAGCCGATCGCGGAGCACCAGGCCATCCTGTTCCGGATCGCGGAGATGGCCACGAAGGTCGAGACCGCCCACACGATGATGGTCCGCGCCGCGCGGCTCAAGGACTCCGGCCAGCGCATGGACGTCGAGGCCGGCATGGCCAAGATGCTCGCCTCGGAGTACTGCAACGAGGTCGTCGAGGCGTCGTTCCGCATCCACGGCGGCTACGGCTACTCGAAGGAGTACGAGATCGAGCGGCTCTACCGCGAGTCGGCGTTCATGCTGATCGGCGAGGGCACCAGCGACATCCAGAAGATGATCATCGGCCGCGCCCTGCTCAAGGACTACAAGCTGAAGTCGTGACCCCCACGACCGACCGGGACGAGGTGCTCCGCGACGTCGCGGAGCACCTCGTCGCGTTCCGGCTCGACCACCCCGTGCGGGTGGGCGTCGACGGTGTGTGCGGCGCCGGGAAGACCACCTTCGCCCGCGACCTGGTGGCGGCGGTGGCGGCGCTCGGCCGCCCCGCGATCCACCTCGACTCCGACGGCTTCCACCACGTCGCCGCGCCACCGCGGTCCACGACCTGGCCACCGACGCCGTCGTGGAGGGCGCGACCGCCCTCGCGCCGCCGGACGCCGTCGTCGTCGTGGACGCCACGTTCCTCCAGGTCGACGCGCTCGAGGGACACCTCGACGAGGTCGTGTTCCTGCAGGTCGACGACGCGGTGGCCACGGCGCGCGGCGTCGCCCGCGACGCGGACGCCCTCGGGGGTGCGGCGGCCGCGGCGGCGGCGTACGAGACCCGCTACGCGGCGGCGTGCCGCATCTACCTCGCCGAGCGTGACCCCGCCGCCCGGGCGGGCGTGCTGATCGACCACGACGACCCACGGCACCCGCGGGTCGTGCGACCGGCCTCGCTCAGGCGGTGAGCAGCACGACGATCAGCAGGATGACGACCGCGCCGGCCGCCACCGCCAGGGCCGCGATGGCCTGTCCGGACGGTCCGCCGGAGCCGCCCGACGCCGGACGGGCCGGGGAGCCGGTCGATGCCCCCGCGGGGCGCTGGGCCGGGTGGGAGACCTGCGACGGGTTGGACGGGCTGGACGAGGCCCGGTGCGTCGGGTTCGACGCGCTGGAACCCTCGGGTCGGCGCGGCAGCGGCGCGGCCGGGTTCGAGGCGCTGGAGCCGCCGTGCCGGCCGGCGCCGGGGCGGGCCGGGAGCACGGGGCTGGAGCCCCGCGAGCCCTGCGAGGGCTGGTCCACACGCCCCGGGCCGCCGGGCCCGCCGGCGCTGCGCGGGGGCGGGGCGTCCAGGCGCGGTCCGGTGGGCCGGGCGCGCACGCCGGAGGGGCTGCTCGCGCCGGAGGGCGTGCTGGGCGCGGAGCGGGCGCCCGCGCTCGAGCCGCCGGTGCCCGACGGCCCGCCGAGACCCTTGCCGCCGCCCTGGTCGGGCTGCAGCCGGATCTCGCCCTGGCCACGGGCGCGGTCGCTGATCGCCCGCAGGTCGCGGCGCATCGCGGCTGCGTCGGGGTAACGCGCCGCGGGGTCCTTGGCCATCGAGCGCCGCAGCACCGCGTTGACCATCCGTGCGATCGGGGTGTCCTCGACGAACTGGGGGATCGGGTCGCTGATGTGGGACAGGCCGACCTCGACGTCGGTGCCGCTGTAGGGCGCGCGCCCGGCGAAGGTCGTCCACAGCACGCAGCCCAGGGCGTAGATGTCGGTCGCCGGCGTCGCGGCCTCGCCGCGGCAGCGCTCGGGCGCCATGTAGCCCATCGTCCCGGCCACCGAGCCGGCCACGGTCAGGCCCGGCTGGTTGCCCTGCGCGATGCCGAAGTCGCACAGGTACGCGTGGGGGTCGTCGCTGTGGTCGCGCAGGAGGACGTTGCTGGGCTTGACGTCGCGGTGGATGACGCCGGCCTTGTGCGCGTCGTGCAGGGCCGCCGCGGTCTGGCCGACCAGCTCGGCGCCGTCGCGTACCCCCAGACCGCCGGAGGCCTTGATGGCCTGCCCGAGGTCGCCCCCGCGCACGTTCTGCATGGCGATGAACAGGCAGCCGTCCTGCTCGCCGTGGTCGTAGATGTGGATGACGTGCACCGAGTCGAGGCGCGCCAGCGTGGAGGCCTCGCGCACGAAGCGCTCGTGGTAGTCGTCCTGCGCCGCGTACTGCGGGGCCAGGACCTTCAGCGCCACCGTGCGGCCGAGGCCGGACTGCTCGGCCGCGTACACCACACCCATGCCGCCCTGGCCGATCTGGCTGGTGATGGTGTAGGGGCCGAACTGGTCTCCCACCTCGGGGAACTTCGCCACCTCGGGCCTCCTCACGCACGTCGTTCACACTTCACGGCCCGGGCGACGGCCACGCCCCTCGGACCGCAGGCTCTGCAGGTCGATCGACCGTATCCCACGCATCGAGGCGTCAGAAACGCCGTCCGCGCCACCAGATCGCCGGTGGATCGGCGTCGGTCCGGCTCAGCCGTCCCAGGTGAACGTGGCCAGCACCGAGCCGATCTCCTCCTGGGATGCCGCCGGGGCCGTGTCGGCGGCCTGGCTGAAGGTGATGGTCAGCAGCCGATCGCCCTCCAGCGCGGCGAACTGATGGGCGCGGTACGCCACGCCGCCGCCGGCCTGCAGGGTCGCGGCCTGGTAGACGGCCGGCGAGCCGTCGAGGTCCACGATCCCGCCGAGCTCGATGTCGGTGCCGCCGAGCTGCTGCGCGGCCGAGCCGAGCGCGACGACGACCTCGTTCATGGTCGTGCCCGACGGCACGGTCTCGTTCACCGTGTTCACGTTGTTCGCGAACGGTCCCGTGCCGGCGCCGTCCATCCAGGCGACGTCCACGTTCGGCACGTCCGTGCGCTCGGTCCAGCCGCGCGGCACGCGGAACGAGTAACCGTCCAGGGCCACCAGGGCGCCGTCGGCCGGGGTCGCGGTCGTCGCGGGGCCGTACGGCACGGCGACGCTGCCCCTGCCACCGGTGCCGTCGGTGTCGTCGGTGTCGTCGGTCCTGTCGTCGTCCGCCGAGGCCGACTCCTCCGGGCTGCTCGGGGCCTCGGTGGCGCTCGTGCCCGGCGAGCTGCCGGACGCCTCGTCGTCCCCGCCGCCGTCGCCGTCGCGCAGCGCGACCACCCCGACGGCGGTGCCGGCGACGAGCACGACCACGGCGGCCGCGGCCAGCGCCCAGGTCAGGGTCCGGGACCGGGGTGCGCCGGAGGACACCGGGGCGCCGGGTGGCAGGGGAGCGAACGCGGGCGACCCCGCGCCGGTGCCCGGCCCCGTGCCCGTCCCCGCGCCGGTGAGGCCCGCCCGGATCTCCTGCAGCTCGTCGCGCAGCTCGGCGGCCGAGCCGTGGCGCTGGGCCGGGTCCTTCGCGAGCACGCGGCGCAGCAGGGCGTTGAGCCGCGCCGTCAGCGGGTCGTGGCCGGGCAGCTGCGGCACCGGGCCGTGCAGGTGCTGCACGCCGACCTCCACGTCACTGCCCCGGTAGGGCGCGTGGCCGGTGAGCATCGCGACCAGCACGCAGCCGACGGCGTACAGGTCGCTGGAGGGTGTCGCCGCCTCGCCGCGGCAGCGCTCGGGGGCCAGGTACGCCGGCGTCCCGGCCACCGCACCCGCGGCCGTCAGGTCGGCTCCTTCGGCGCCGTCGACCCCCTCGGGCCCGGCCGCCTGGGCGATCCCGAAGTCGCAGAGGTAGGAGAACGGCTCGCTCGTGCCCGCGCGGAGCAGCACGTTGCTCGGCTTGACGTCGCGGTGCACGATGCCGACGCGGTGCGCGTCGTGCAGCGCGTCGGCGACCTGGGCGGCGATCGCGAGCGCGGCGCGCGGCGCCAGCGCCCCGTGCGTACGCAGGAGGTGGCCGAGGTCGCCGCCACCGACGTGCTGGGTGGCGAGGAACAGGCACCCGTCGACCTCGCCGTGGTCGTAGACGTGGATGACGTGGGGCGAGTCGAGACGCGCGAGCGCCGCGGCCTCCCGGACGAACCGGCGGCGGTAGTCGTCGTCGACCGCGTGCTGGGGCGAGAGCACCTTGAGCGCGACCGTGCGGTCGAGACCGGACTGACGGGCCGCGAACACCACGCCCATCCCTCCACGCCCGACCACGTCGGTGATCGTGTAGGGCCCGAAGGTGTCCCCGGGCTCGGGGTAGTACCCCATCGTCGTCCCCCTCCCTGCGCGTCGTGCGGCGCGTCGTCCGTGCGGGCCCACCCTGCCGCACCCGGCGCCGCCCTGTGGGCCTGGTCCCCCAGGGGCGGGGCCGTCGGCCATGATGACCCGCATGGCGAAGACGAACCCCGGCAACTTCTTCGAGGACTTCTCGGTCGGTCAGGTGCTCGAGCACGCGACCCCACGGACCATCACCGAGGGCGACCGGGCGGCGTACGGCGCGCTCTACCCGACGCGCTTCGCGATCCCCTCCTCGGCGGTCTTCGCCGCCTCCGTCGGCCTCGACCCGGCCCCGGTCGAGGACCTCGTGGCGTTCCACGTCGCGTTCGGCAAGACGGTGCCGGACGTCTCGCTGAACGCGGTCGCCAACCTCGGCTACGCGGAGTGCCGCTTCCACCGTCCCGTCGTGCCGGGCGACACGCTGCGCACGCGCTCCGAGGTCATCGGGCTGAAGCAGAACTCGAACGGGCGCACCGGCGTGGTCTGGGTGCGCTCGACGGCGACGAACCAGCGCGACGAGGTCGTGCTCGACTGGGCCCGCTGGGTGATGGTGCACAAGCGCGACCACGACGCCCCGGCGCCCGAGACCGTGGTGCCGCAGCTCGCCGACGCGGTGGCCGCGCAGGACCTGGTCGTGCCCGCGGGCCTCGACCTCACGGCGTACGACTTCGCGGCGGCCGGCGAGCCGCACCGGTTCGACGACTACGAGGTGGGGGAGCGGATCGACCACGTCGACGGCGTGACCATCACGGACGCCGAGCACATGCTCGCCACCCGGCTGTGGCAGAACACCGCGAAGGTGCACTTCAGCACCGAGGCGCGGCCCGACAGCCGGCGGCTGGTCTACGGCGGGCACGTGATCTCCCTGGCCCGCGCGCTGTCCTTCAACGGGCTGGCCAACGCGCAGCTGCTCGCGGCGATCAACGCCGGGGCGCACGCGGCGCCGGCCTACGCGGGGGACACCGTGTACGCGTGGTCAGAGGTGCTCGACAAGGCCGAGACGTCCGCGCCGGGCGTGGGGGCGCTGCGGCTGCGGCTCGTCGCCACCAAGGGCCGCGACGAGTCCATGACGCTGCGCGGCGAGGACGGGAAGTACGCCCCCGGGGTGCTGCTCGACCTCGACCTGTGGGCGTACGTCCCGCGCTGAGGCTGCCGTGACACCCGCGGAGGCGTTCCGGCAGCAGGGACGGGCCTGCGGCGCGCTCGGCTCGCCGATGTACGCCGACCTCTGCGCCCTGCTGGCCGACGACCTGGCCGCCGGCGGACCGACGGCCCGGGTGCTGTCCGGGCACCTGGGCTCCCGCGGCCCGGACGCGCTGGCGCTGCGACTGCTCGGCGCCGTGCACCGGCTGGTGCTCGAGCGTCGAGCGGGGTCGCTCGCCACCTTCTACCCCTCCGTCGGCGGGACCTGGGCGCCGGCGGGCGGTGGTGCAGCGGTGCTCGCCCTCCTCGAGCGCTCCCTCGACGACCCGGAGCTCGGCGGGGAGGTCGCGGCCGGTCTGGCGCTCCCGCCGCAGACCAACGAGCCCGGGCGCGCGGCGGCGCTCGTCGGCGCCCTGCTGCACCTGCCCGACGAGCACCGGCTCCCGGTGCACCTGGTGGAGCTCGGCGCCAGCGCGGGTCTCAACCTGCGCGCCGACCACGTGCGCATCACCGGCGCCGGCCCGCTCGGTCCGTTGGCCCAGGGGCCGGAGGACGCGGGCGTACGCCTCGACGACGCGTGGCGGGTCGCCGCGGGCTCGTCGGGTGGGTCGTCGGGCGCCGGGGGCCCGTGGGTGCCGCGCGCCTGGCCCGACCTGCGGTTCGCGGCGCGGAGCGGGGTCGACATCGCGCCCGTCGACGCGGCGAGCCCGGAGGGCCGTCTGCGGCTCGGTTCCTACGTGTGGCCCGACCAGCGGGAGCGGTGGGAGCGGCTGCGCGCTGCCCTCGCCCTGGCGGCGCAGGTGCCGATCGACCTGCGGCGCGGGGACGCGGCGGAGGCCGTCGAGGCGCTGGAACCCGTGGACGGTGCGCTGACGGTCGTGTGGCACTCGGTCGTGCGCCAGTACCTGCCGGCGCCGACCCAGGAGCGTCTCGACGCGGCGCTCGACCGGCTGCTGGCCGCGGCCCGCCCCGACGCCCCGGTCGCCCACGTGTCGCTGGAGCCCCGCCGCCTCGCCCCCGGGGAACCGCACCGGTTCGTCGTCACCCTGCGAGCCCGCCGGGGCGGAGCGGCGGGGGACGCGGACGCGGGCACGATCGATGCCGTGCTCGGCACCGCGGCCCCGCACGGCGTGCCGTGCGTGTGGGGCGCGGTGGGCTGAGCGCGCCGGCGGGCCCGGAGCGGCGGCGGGCTCGTCACGGAGGTGGCCCGGCGCCTCCTCGGCGCCACGGGCCTCTGTCGTGATCCGGTGATGCATTCCGGGTGGACGTCACGACGTCCTCCCCTGAGAACGGCCTCGAGTGTCTCAACTCGATCGTCGTCGAGGTCGAGCGCCTGCTGGCCGGGTCGACGCGTCGACGCGTCGACGCGTCGACGGGACGCCTGGTTCCGATCGTGCCGCTCGAAATCTCCTCGCGATGAACGACGAGAGCGCGCGACGTGGCAACCGTGAACCGGGTGCGAGCACGCCGGCGGGCCCGGCGACGTGGTGTCGGCGGGCCTGCCGGTGGTGCGGGGCGGGTGTAGGGCTGTCGTCGGATCCGGTTATTCGAGCGCCGTCGTTCCGGTCGGTGTGACGAGGTAGCGGCGGCCTCGGGGGCTGGTCCAGATGAAGCCGTCGGGTGGTTCGTCGGGGTGTGTGGGTCGGTAGCGCCAGCGGCGCTCGTGTTCGCG
>NZ_JAVYII010000008.1:174248-215610 GCF_032378595.1 Nocardioides imazamoxiresistens | reverse complement strand
CTTCACACCTCACCCGGAGGTCTTCGTCATCCTCCGACAGACACGCCGTACCTAACGTCCGTGGTCAGTACACCTAGTTCCCTGCGCCGCGCGCGAAAACGAATCCCGTCACCGCTCTCGGACGTGTCGCTCGAACTCGTGTCGTTGCCGAGCCAGTTCGCCGGTCGCACGAGCGATCTCGTCAACATTCGCCGGCCGCTTCCCTAGGAGGATCAGGCGAAGGTAGCGGCGCGTTCGGTTGCCGGACTTGCTGTTGTACGCAGTCACGACATCCATTGCCGCCGAAACCAACTGCTCCGCCGCAGTTCTGGTTGCTGCGTCACTGAGGAGCCGCACTCTGGCGGCGGCGTGCTCTAGCCCGATGGCCTCGGCGACCAGTGGCTCCGAGAACCGCGCGAGATCAACGGGCGCCATGATCCGGAAAAGCCTGCCGACACTGCCACTGAGCGAGCCGATCGCTGGCGCGACAATAGAACTCTGCTGTGCTCGCAGGACAACGGCCGTCGCTCGAGCGATCAACTGCTCGACAGCCTCCTGCTCACTCTGCCGAGTTGCTTGGCGCACCTGATGCCGCATCTGGAAAACGACGGCAGCGATCGCGGCCGACGCGCCAATCACGGCACTGACCATCGAAGTCCCTGCAGTGAACCACATCGCGATCGACATGACGGGCAAGTTAGGCGGAGGCACCGACAGTAGCTAGCGACGTATCCCTAATCTGGGGACCAGATCCTGGCGACGGTGGTCAAAGGCCCTGACCGAGGGGACGCTCTCGCTTAGCCTCGGCCTTTGAGCCGAGGAATCCCGACTGGGGAGCACATGGACCTCGGTGACCTGCCAGCGCTCTGGGCCCAGGTTGAGGCGCTCCATGATGAAGTCGTGAATCTCCCGCCGCCATTGTTGATGCGAGCGTTAACGTTGCGAGCTTTCGATGAGGCGAAGCCAGCTGGTGTGCGGGCCTACATGGCAGTGCACCGCCACTTGGGCGTCGCGATGGACAACCACTATGCGCTTCGCCATCTGCTCGAGCACTATGCAGCAACACTGTCGGCTCCGTGGAGCCTCTTGCGCCCGACTCTCGAGGCGGCGTTCCGAGCTCTCTGGATCATCGATCCCGAGTTGAGCGGGGAGCGCCGTCTTCGCGGGTTTCAGTCCGAAGTGTGCGACGCGGCCGAAGGCGACAAGCACCTGCGGGAGTTCGAACGCGTTGCGGAACTGAGGTCCCAGGTGCTCGATTCTCTGCGGCGAAGAGCGGAGGGGCCTGATCAGGTGTGCAAGAACGAAGCCAGACAGCTGGGTGTGAAGTGGCCGGTTGTCACAACCCGGGTCAACCTCGTGCGGGATCTCCCAAGACTGAGGCCGGTGATCGCAGAGGAGGGAGATCTCTTGGGCCCCTGGCTCATCTCTCAGTGGCGACTGATGTCCGGGTTCGAGCATGGGTTGGCCTGGGCGATGATGCGGGGGTCGGATTCCGAGCCGCGGCTCAAGATCCCGGGCGGTCAGGAGATGGTCCTGACTATCAACGACGAGGCGTTCGGGAACGCCAGCAAAGCTGCCATGTTCTTGCTGCGTCACGCACTCTGGCGGCTGCGCTACCTGCACATCACGGGGCCCGCACTGTCGTAAGGTCCGCCAGCCCAGTGTGGGCCAATACGGGTGGTCGGCGACCGCTGCGGGGCGCTCTGGCCGAGGTGGCCTCGGCAATAGCCGAGCAACCGCGGCGGCAACGCCGTCAGCGAGCACGGCAAGGTCATTCGGCGACTGAGACGTGAACGTGGTCGAGATGACGCAATGTGTCCCCGCCGCCGCACGTGCTCTGGTGGTTCGGATGGCAGTAGGCACGCCACCCCTCATCGGCGCGGCCCGCACTCCAGACCTGATCGTCAAAGATCACGTACGTGACGCCGAAGTGCGCGGCGTTGGCCTGGATCCAGTGCGCGATCACCCAGCCATGAGCGTTCCCGGCGGCGGTGTCGTAGTCGTCGATCATGACGTCGACGGCGCGGCCGTTGGGGTGGTCGGACGCATTGGGTCGGCCACCGACACCACTCACTCGATGCGGACCGAAGACGGTCAGGGTGCAGCGCATGACCGCAAGCGCGTTGGGGACGAGGCCCTGTTCCGCGCTGCCACCGGTAGCTGTGCAGTTCTCCGGCACCCCTACGGCGAGGCCAACCGGGATGCCTGAGCATCCGGCGTTCGCGACGACAGCCTGCCCGCTTGTCTCCTCGTCGCTGACGGGAGCGGACATCGGCTCAGCGCCAGCCGCCGGCCAGAGCTCCTCCACCAACTGAGTCGCTGCGGGCTCCCACTTCGCGTACGCCTCCGGGAACCCGGAGCGCTGCACGGCCTGGGCGGCATCGGTCAGCGAGAGGTCCTCCCAGCCGCCCACGTCAACGAGTCGCTCGAGAAACATCGTGGTGGCGTACGCGATGTCGCGGACCTGGTCAGCAGTCCCCCACCCCTGCGACGGCCGCTGTTGGAACACACCGAGCGAGTCGCGGTCGCCGTAGTCGAGGTTGCGTAGCGACGACTCCTGCAGCGCAGTCGCGAGGGCGACGACGCCGGCGTACGGATTCTGCGCCGTCGGCTCGAACGCTCGGACGGCGGCGAGCACCTCGCGTGCGACCCCTACCTGCGCAGCATCGAGGTCGACATCTGCGAACGTCTCCCCTGCACCGACCCGACCGCCTTGGCCAGGTGCGCACGCGACGGACGAAGCGCGCGGCGCGAGGCTCGCCCCACCCGCCCCCGCGAGCAACGTCAGCATCAGCACGGCCATCCCCATCGGCGCGATGAGCACCAAGACCACGAGCGCCCCAGCACCGCGGCGTACCCGCGGGTCCTTGGCAGCGGCGGCGAGCGCCAGCGCGGCTCCGGGGCTGGCCATCACGCCACCCCCGTTGCGCCGCCCGGACCGGGAACATCGGCGACTGCAGCGTTGGTGAAGGTGAGCTGCTGCTCGATACCGGTGAGCAGCGTCTGGACCTTGAAGCGACGGTCGCCCACCATCCACAGCGCGCGTCCCTTGGCCTGCATCGCCCAGTCGGTGACGAGGTGCTGCTGGCTTGTCGTGAGTCCGAGGAGCTGGCGGAGCTCGGCGGCGACCTCGGCGTCCTGGCCCATCAGGATGCGGATGTCCGAGAGGTGCAGGAGGTCCTTGGCGATCTGCGCGGCCTGGCTGCCGACGTCTCCGGCGGACAGCGGGTCGGACGGCTTGTGGTAAGTCACGATCTGGATGTCGCCGTCGTTGCGCGACAGCCGCAGATTCGAGTCGAGCGCCTTCACCGCCTCGACCGAGAGTCGGGTCTGAAGCCACGCCTCGTCGCGCAGCACGATTCGCCGGTCTCCAGGCGCGACGAGCTCGCGCATGCCCTGTCCCCACGAGTTGAGGCACATCAGCGCGATGCCGACGGCGGTCTCGTTTCCCTCCGAGTGCAGGTCGCGCAGCGACAGGGTCTGGATCGGTGCGCGCCAGTCGGGCGCGAAGGTCGACGGTGCGTCGAACATCCCCGCGAGGGATCCTTCGCACAGTGCGCCGAGGGCGTCCCGCAGGCCGCGGGTGGAGTCGAAGAAGGCCTGCCGGGCGGCGTACCGGCACGTCGCGATCAGGTCGTCCGACGGGTTGTCGAGCGCGTGCCACACCATCGGGATGGTGATCGCGGCCGGTGTGCTCCGAGCGACGTCCCAGCCGGCGACGTGGCGCAGCACGTGCGAGAGGACGCGCTCTTCGGTGGGTCCGAACGGCACGCGTTGCGACCCGATCAGCCCGCGCAGCAGGGCGAGCCAGCGGTTGGTGAGGACGGCCGTACGCCGGGCGAGCTCGCCGCGGTCGGCGGTCGCCCAGCCGTCCGCGAGGGGTCCCAGGTCGAGGGGGTTGATCCGGCCGGGCAGTCCCGGTCCGATGCGGAAGGGTTCGACGCCGAGGGCGCGGGAGAGGTCCTCGTACTCGTTCTTGACGTCGCCGAGGATGAGCGAGCGGTAGCCGAAGCGGGTCATGCGGAGCAGGAACGCCTTGACGAGGGCGGACTTTCCGCGTCCGGGCTTGCCGAAGATGAACACGTTGGGGTTCGTGACTGCGATGGCGTCGTCGGTGACCCAGCCCATCGGGTCGCAGAAGAACGCTCCTCCGGACAGGACGTCGAAGCCCATCGGTGCCCCCGTGGGTGGGAGGCCGTCGCCGGCGATCAGCGGCCACAGCACGGGCGTCTGCTCGCTGGTGAGGTCCCACGACGCGAACGGCGCGAGCGTGGGCGCCCACCCGTGACCTGCGGCGCGGGTGCCGCGGCGGCTGACGAGGCGGCCGAACTGCCTCTCGACGCGGGGTGCGGGCGGTGGGGCCGTGCGGCGGGCGAGCGGTACGCCGGTCTCGGCGACCAACGTGTCGAGCGACCGCGATCTGCGGTCCGCACGCAGGCGAGAGCGAGGGCGAGGCATCGAACGTTCCTCCCTGCCGGGTCAGTGACGACCGCGGGGCAGGCCCGCGCCGACGGGGATGGCGGCCACCGCGAATGCGGCGTCGTGCGCGCCGTCGAGCGGCAGTGGCGTGAACCCGCACAGGCGGACCGACGCGTCGAGCCGGCGGGCGTAGTCGTGGACGTTCCAGTGCGCGGGGATCGTGATCGCCAGGGCGGCGTGGACCTGGACGAGCGAGCGGCCGCGTTCGAGCTTCTCGTCGGTCTCGAGCACATGGCGCACCGCGTGGCGGTCGCGAGCACGCTCGTCGCGACCGAGGCGGTCGTTGATGGTGCGTCCCATGGTCGCGGCCATCGCGTTGTTGCCGGTCCGGCGGGTGGCGGCCTTCTGCGACATCGGCCGGTACACGACCGTGAGCGCGCGCCGCTCGCCCATCTGGGTCGGGACGAGAGCTCGGGCGAGCGCTCCCATGACGGCGCCCTTGCGTGGAAGCAGGATGGTGGTCGCGACGGACTCCCAGTCGCCGTGGCGGTATGACCGCAGGGCGGTGGACGCGGTCGCGGGCCCTGCGGCGGCGACAGGTACGCCGGGTGGGATCCACTCGTCGTGCGCGTGGTGGAGAGCTGCGTCGGCGAGAGCCGGCGCGTCTCCGGGTTCGAAGCCGGTGCGGATCGCGACGGCGAGGGCGGTGCTGACCAGCCACTCGACGCGGCTGCAACCGATGGCGCCGACGAGTCGGGCCTCGACCTCGGCGAGCAGCCCGTAGAGGACGTTCGCGCGGCCCGCGAGTCCGCGCGTGCCGCGGCGTACGGCAGCGCCCAGGACGTCCTCGCGGACGACCACGCTGACGTAGGCCTCCTGCCGCATCGCGGCGCCGGCCATCACCGTGTCGAGCTGCGCGTGGATCTGCTCGGACAACGACCCCTCACCGTCGGGCGCGTCGATCGGCCGGTGGTGGCGGCGTACCCAGTCCGCGCGCTCGGTGCCGTCGTCGGGAACGGTCCGCACCTGGACGGCGAGGGCGTGGATCTGCTGCCCGGCGGAGGCGGCTTCGAGGAGCTCGGCGAGACCGGCGCCCATCCGCCACCGGTCGGCCCCTTCCGCCATCCCGATGCCGGGGTGATGGACCCGCGCGGTGACCGACCAGGTGCGTTCAGCGTGGTTCTGGATGATCGCCGGGCGGTGTCCGGTGCCAGCAAGGGGTGGGCCGTCGTGGATCTGCAGGCCGGTCAGGATGCCCGGGAGGTCCGCCTCCTCCAGGTCCTCGACCGCGTCGACATCTCCCGTCTCCTCGGCGTCGCTGTCAGCCGAAGGGGCGAGCCGGCCGAGGTCGCCCTGCGCGGCACGCGAGGTCCAGCGCGTCCAGCCCAGCGCGCTGCCCACGGCGTGTCGGGCGAGTACGCCGAGCCACTGCGCCGCCGACCAGCCGCGCACCGGGACGCATACCAGCACCGCGACCGCCACCCAGGTCGGTGCGAGCAGTAGCAGTGCTGCCCATTGCCCGAGCGCCATGGCGAGCCAGACCGGGAACGCCGCGATCAGGACCAGCGCTGCCTGCGCGCCGGTGAGTCCCAGCAGCCAGCCCCGCCGGCTGCGTGCCGCGCCGATGCCGTAGACGTCGCCCATCTCCTGGCTCGTCACGGGATCACCACTCCCCCGGCGGCGTCGGCAGCTCCCGACGCTCCGGCGGGACCGGGCGCGACCGACGAGGGCGTCGGTGGGTCGTTCGCGACCCCGCTGCCCGGCGACGGCACGGAGGGGCCCTCCGGCGCTGAGGCCCGGCGTGCAGCTGTCGGTCGGGGTGCCGGGCTGGTGTCGTAGTAGCCGCCGTCTCCTACGCCGCCCTGGCCGTTGACGTCGACGAGGAGGGAGGCGCCGGTCAACGCGACGCGGCCCATCCCGCGGATCGTCGTACCGGCCGCAGCGCCGACGGCGCCCACGACGCTGAACCCGCCCGGCCCCTTGCGACTGCCTGACGGTGCGCCCTGCCACCGGTCGGTGGTCTGCGCGTCGGCTCCGGCCTCTCCACCCGAGCGTCCGTCGTCGCCCATCTGCATGGCTGCGCTCGTGCCCTGCGCACCGCTTCCGCCGTTGCGTCCGAGCAGTCCCCCGACCCCGCCGTTGGCGGCGAGATTCGCGCGGAAGGCCGCTCCTGAGGAGGTACCCGGGTCGACGAAGGCGAGCAGTCGGAACAGCACCATCGGGCAGAAGCACGCGAGCACCATGATCACGCAACCCACGACCGCCATCCCGAGCTGCGACTCCTGTGCGGAGCCATAGGACTCCAGCAACTCGGCCCAGTTCACGTCACCGCTGCCGGTGGCTCCTGCGATGACGTCCTCCGCGGCAGGGTCGGCGACCGCGCCGTCGGGGAACGCCGCGCGGGTGATCTGTACGCCGATCCCGAGGACGAGCGCCAGGCACGGCGCGATCAGCACGCAGGCGACGAACCACCGCAGCGACTTCCACATCCACGCCCGCGTCCCGTCCCCCAGCGCCCCGGCGGCCGCGATCGGCATGGTGGCGACGAGGATCAGCAGCGACGCCTCCCGCACGAGCATGATCAGCACGTAGCCGAACGCAGCGGGGATCAGCAGGAACAAGCTGCACAGTGCGAGCACGGTCGCGCCGACCGTGCCACCGATCCGCTCTGGCCACCCTGCCGCGGTCTCGTAGCCGGAGAAGTCCTCGATCCCGAGCAGCGTCTCCAGCAGCCCGCTCGTCAGCCCGGCGGACGCCACGATCAACCCGGCGCAGACCGCGACCCAGCCGACGACGACCGCACCGTACTGCACCAGCCCGACGAGCAGGCTCCCGAGATTCGATCCGTCGCGCCGCACGACCGCGAGGCCGATCTGCCCGAACGCGATCACCAGCGCCACTAGGACCGACAGCCCGAGCGTCACCCCGTAGAGCTGGCTCAGACCGGGGTCGGTCACGTCCGGCGTTAGGAACCGGTCGAGCAGCTGCATGATGCTCTTCATCGCCCACAGCCCGGCCGACCACAGCGCCAACATCGCCGAGGTCCACATGTCCGCGAGGCCGTCCTGGATCAGGCCGCCGATGTCGTCGATCGGATTCAGGTCGATCAACGGATGCGGCGCGCCCCAGCCGCTACCGGCGGTTCCGCGGCTCACGGCCCGACCTCCACGTCCGGTACGCCGACCCCCGCGCCGCCGTCTCCGAGACGAAGCGCGAGCTGGTCGAGCCAGAGGTAGCCCGCGTCGATCGATGCCGCAGTGCCGGGCCAGGTCGACGGAGCCGGCGCCGGCTCCGCGCCGGCGTCGATCACCCACCGCCCTCGGCCTGGGTCGTCCTCGACCCACGTCATGCGCTGGCAGTCCGCGACCGCGGTCCGATCGACACCCACCCGCGTCGTCACCGTCAGGACGTGCACGACGCAGGGCACGACGAACGCAGGCACGTCGCCGGTCCCGCCCGGAAGTGGGTTGTCGTACCCGTCGAGCGCGCCCTTGATCAGCCCCATCGACGGCGCGAACTCGACCTGCACGGTCGATGTACCCTCCGCCGGCGCCTCCGCAGCAGCCAACAGCGTGGCGACTGCCGCGACACCCGACCACGAGCTCGCGTCGGGCCCACCGGGCTCGGCCCACGCCCCGATGATGTCCTGAGCATGCCGGAGGCTCGTGCCCTCGAGCGCGGACCGGTTGATCGCCGCGAGCTGCGCGAGCGCGCCCTCGGCGGTCTGTGGGAACCCGGTCGGTACGCCGGCAGCGCCCACGCCCGCAGGCGGTGGCAGCGTGAGTACGCCGACCGCCTCCGCACTCAACGTGCCGGGGAGAGCCGCACTCGGCGGAACCGACGGCATCGGCGCCTCTGCGATCTCGTCGCGCGCCGCGGCCGAGTCCGATCCCGCTGCGCTGCCGCCTGACCGCGTCGTGTCGGACGGAGCCTCGGATCGATCCTCGCCACCCAGGAGGTCGACCACCGCGTAGGCACCGCCCGCGAGAAGCAGCAGTGAGCAGAGCAGTCCGCCGATCAGTACGACCTGCAGGCGTCGGCGGGTCCAATCAGGCCCGGGACGGTCCACTCGTCGCGAACGTTGTGCGGTTCGTTCGGCTGCAGCGTGGGAGGACGGCATGGTCAGCACCCCGATCCCGTGATCGCGACGACGATGCCGTAGATCGTCACGTAGAGGATCGCGCCGAGGATCGCGACCAGCAGCCCGGCCGATCCGACCTGCGCCATCCGCCCCGTGTTGCTAAGGCGCCCGACGATCATCGCCCCGACGCTCAGGACCGCGGCGACGACGATCAGCGCGCCGACGCCGTACTTCACCCAGCTGAAGATCAGGTCCACGTAGGTGTCGATGCCGGGTGGCGCTTCGGGGCAGACGTCGTTGATCACCGCAGCCTGCGGATCGGCGCCGCCGCCACGGGCGAACCGATCATGAATCGTGATGGCCGACATCGTCAGCGCGAGGGAAAGGTTCATCGGCGTGCTCCGAGCGGTCGAGGTCGGGACGGTCGGTCAGCGGCACAAGCACGCCCGATGTCGTCTGGGGTGACGCTCGTCGAGGTCTCGGCCGTCGCCAGATCGACGATCCAATGGCCCAGGCGTTCGACCGATGCGGGCGTACGCCGGCCCTCCATCGCGGCCTCGGCCCACGAACTGGTCAACGGCAGTCGGCGGACAAGCCGCCGCCCGTCGCACGGCTCCTCGGTCGGCCCCGCGGACAGGAGACCGCCGTGCACAGACCGCGGCCCGCCAGCCAGGAGCACCACCGTCGGCCATCGCTTCGACCCGCCCGGCACCAGCGATGCGAGCTCGACGAGTGCCGTCTCGAGCAACCGCAGACCCAACTGTGTGTACGAACCCACGACCACGTCGAGGTCTGGCGTCATCTGCGACAGCCAGGCGTTCGGACTCGCAGTGAGCTCGCGCACCGTCCAGCCCACGTCGATGACAGTGAACACGCCGGTCGAGTCACTTGGACGCCGACCCTCTCGCCGCAGATCGGCAAGCGGCGGGACGTCGTCGGGCACGTCTGCATGAACGCCGAGACGTTCGATGTACGGCTCACAGCGTCGGCCTGAAACCCACCCATCTCCGACCGGCCCCTCGACAGGTGCGAGGTCGGCGGCGTTGCTCCAGAGCGGCGCAGACGTATTGATATAGCGGCCATTGCCGGCTCTTGCCGTGACGATGGCCACGGCTGTGGCCGCAAGAGACAAGTCGTGAAGGTCGAGCACGCGCACGATGCCGCCAGTGCGGCTCGCTCCAACCGCGGACCCCGGGCCGTTCGTCGTCGACACGAGGCGCCGTCCCGTCGTCACGCCGCCCATCCCGAGTTCAGCTCTTCAGAAACTTCCACAGCGGAGCGCAGCGCTGCGATCGCTCGCGCTTCTACTCGGAACACTGTGCGCGACGAGATACCTGCGCGGCTGGCAACGATCTCGTTGCGCTCCGCTCGGCGCATGCCCGCTCGCTCCAGGTCGAGCAGCTCCGTCAGTACCGCGAGCTCGAGCGGTCGCAGGATCTGCTGCGCCTTCGCCCAAGCGAGCAGGTCGACGACATCTGCGATCGGCTCGTCGAAGAACGTCTCGTCCCACTCGCCGAGCTCGGCGATGTCGAACTCCAACTGCTCCAGCGACTCAGCGTCCCTGTCAGCAACCAGGCTCGCCGTTTCCGCGACCAACTGAGCGTGCACCCGACGAAGCAGGAAGTCCGCCGCGCGCGGCCCCGGATTCGGTTCAGCGGTCTTGGCCCGCTCCCACGTTGTCGCGATGACGTCGTCGAGACCGCAGCGGTCGCGCAGCCGGTACGCCGTCGCCCCGACACCGTTCGCCAGTACGGCGACGACAGCCAGCGCCGCGTCGTCATCGTCATGACCACGACGACTGGCGATCCCGACCAAGGCGGCGACCGCGCCGTACCTAGCCGGACTCGCGCTGTCGTATTGGAGCAGGTTGTCGAGGTCGGCGAACGCAGCAAGCCGCGAGTCGAGGTTGGTCCAGCGCGACCAAGCGTCTGTGCGATCAAGATGCTCAGGCAGGCGAGCCAGCAGCGGATGGGTGCTGGGGTTGAACCAGTTGGATGTGGTGCGCAGAGACGGCGTTCGCTGACGAGGCACGGTGACTCCCGAGGGTCGCGTTCAAGGACGCGCACACCTCAGAGCACTTGCCTCACCACTCGTCTCACCACGGCTCCGGCGAGCACATCCGGCCCGTCCCACCGTCGTTCCGCAACCACGATCACCATCTCGGCAGCACTCGCGGCGTGGTACCTCGGTGCGGGCATACCGCTCCCTGCAGACGATGGGACTGGTGCTCACGGCAGTGCCGAGAGCGCGCAATCTTGGAGTTCATCGCGGCACGGATCGAGGCCAACGACTCCTGGGATGAGGTCGCTGCTGGCCTCAACCGCCGACCCGGCTGGCACAACCGCGCGGGGCGTCCTTGGACATCGGCGGCGGTCAGGCGGGCGGCAACCCACAGGCGAACAACGTCATCGTCGGTGCCCCCTGCGTGACGTAGTAAGGGCTGATCCGCCGTACCCGAGGTCGCGAACACGTCCCTTTACAGCCCCGCGGGGCATCTTTCGACCCCTTCGCTGCAATCTAGCGATGTGATCTTGCTCACCTTTGCCCTGTGGATAACTGGTTTAAGCCTGGGGAGGAGGCTGTGGAGAACTGGGGCCCTTCGCCGCGACGGTTATTCATTCTCGCTGGTCAGAGGCCTCGGTCGTGGCGCGCGCATAGACACGCACGAACGCTCGCAGAAGCGCACGGGAGCGCATCAACGCTCACTGCAGCGCATCGAATTTGGGCGTTTCTGGAAACGCTGGCGGCTGGCCCGGCGGCCGACGAGGGTCACCCTCGGGCTGTGGACGACGTGAATCACAACCGTGTAGGTCTCGTCCCAGGCCGGACGCTGACGCGCGTATCGCGTCGCTCTCTTGCCGTAGGATGTGGTCTCAACAAGGTCAAAGTGACTTTGTTGCTTCAACAGACATGACGAAGGCCCAGCGCCGGACTTACGTCTGGTCCGCAGGGCCCTCGTACGTGTTCGCCTTGACAACGAATAACGTACACAGGCTTAGCGTGGTTTGCCAAACCCGCTTCGCGTGTCGGGATCACTACGGGCTAGAGCACTGTCCGCTGCTGTGTTGCGTCAACGCACACACCAGGAGAAACCCAGTGAAGAACCCGAACGATCCCAAGAAAAGCATCGCGGTGCTCATCGGCAACGGCGCAAGCATCGCCTACTCGAAGAACCTTCTCATCCCGCGCATCACGAGCGAAATCGTGACGCGGCTCGACTGCGCCGGGAACGTCGACGATCCCGCTGCGCAGTTGATGCAGGAGATCGCACAGCGGCTCCGCGTCAACAACGCCGCCGAGAACTTCGAGGCGCTGGTCGGCCCCTTCGATGAGATCTCCGACGTCACGCGCATGATGGACCGGCTGGCCGGTCTCGCAGGAGACCGCGCGCTGTCCATCCAGGACGCGCTTCGGCAGTCCTCAGCCTTCGCGCTCGACCTCCGGCGCTACGCGGTGAGCCACATCCTGGAGGTCATCGCCCGCGAGTCCACCGCCCGGTACGACGACAGCAGAATGAACCCGCTGCTCAAGTTCGTCCGCGCCACGGTCGATGCGTCCGGCGGTGGCGAGGTCTCCTACGGGAATCTCAACTACGACGCCCTCCTGATGGCGGCGCTCTGCCAGGAGCACGACGGCCTGCTGTGCGACATGACAGACGGTCGTTTCACCGGTCAGAACATCGAGGTGGTCCCTGGGTACGCCATGGACGGCAGGAGGTTGCGCACCGTCGGCAACCTGCCGCCGAACCGTCGGCTCTCCCTCATCCACCTCCACGGATCGCTGACGTGGCTGCACGACACCGTGTCTGGCGAGTACCGGCGGTTCCCGATCGACAGCCTGCGAAGCAGCGGCTACTGGGAGGCGTGGCGCGAGGGCGAGACCACCTGGGAGCCGATCGTGGTCCTGACGAACCAGAACACGAAGACCTCCCTCGTCGAGGACTACCCGTTCCGGCTCACCTACGAGGTCTTCTACTCGCGGCTCGTCACCGCTGACCGCTGGATCATCGCCGGAACGTCACTCCAGGACGCCTGCGTCAACGAGATGCTGCAGAGGGCATGGCGCGACCGCGGCACGGTGCCGCAGGTGCTCGTGGTGACGCACGGCGACGGGCCCACGGAGAACGAGATCCTGAACGCGGTGGGCTGGGACCCCGTGTGGAACAGCGATCCCGCGCCCACCAAGTGGCTCGGCGTGCACCGCGACGGCCTCGAGTCGGCCCCCGACTCGTTCGAGTGGCTCTGGTGGTCCCTGAGCGAGCCGGTCGAACGGCCGAAGGCGGCCTGAGCGTCCCTCGGGGGCGCCGCTGACAGGAGCGGCTCCGGCCGGCGGGTAAGTGTTCCGTCGGCCAGAGCCGTTCCTGTGCTCAGGGGACGTCTACGGCATCCTCAAGAACCGTGTCAACGTGCTCGACGCGGCACTCTTCGGTCGTTGAAGGGGATGCCGTTCAGGAGGTTTCCGAGCTGCTTGCGGAGGTCGGACGGGACGCCGCCGATGCCGACGTAGACCATGCCCAACAGCACGTCACCCTCACGGACCTCACCCGTCCGCCATCTGCCAGCCCGGGTGACTTCGACGGCCTCGATCGCGGCGACGAGCGAGGGGACGTCCTCGCGGGCGATGTCGCGCACGCCCGCCCATGCCGGCGTCGGCGACGCTCGCAGCGCGCTCGAGATCGAAGCCGTCGACCAACGGGCGGTCGGCATCGGCGGCGGCGGACACCACCGAGCGCGACCTGCAGGACGGCAAGCCAGGGGAAGACGTTGTTCGACTCGGCCAGAGGATCACCCGTCGCTCGCACGCTGCCCGACTAGTTCGGTCCGGAAGGGCGGGTCCTCGCCCTCACCGGACGGACTGACGCAGTTCTGGTAAGTGGGTCGACCGCGCGAACTCTGGGCGATCGCTACAGCGTCCAGGTCCAGACGCGGGACGTCAGAGTGCTCGTCAGCGCGAAGCGACACTTCGCACGCCCATCTGGCGAGGGTGAGGTCGCCGCTGACGATGGACCGCGATGCGATGACGTGCGCGCAGTCCGTCACGGCCGCCGTGAGGTGATGCTGCAGGGGCTCACCCTCAAAGAGCCACCCGTACCCGCGTCGCCTCAGCGCGTCGAAGGGTCGCCCCTCCACCAGACGTAGCGCGGTTTCCAGCGAGTGGATGCCGGCCTCGCCCTGCGCCTGCGCGCGGAGGCGGAGGCGTCGAAAGAGGTCAGCCGAGAACAGCACACCCGGGTGCAGCTGATAGATCGGCACCCCTCGCTGGCGAGCGGCCGGCGTACGGGTCGCGTCCGGCAGCCAGTCCTCGCCCCCGGGGTGCGGCCCCAGGAACGTGCGAGCATCACGGGCTCGGTTGTGGACGGTGGCCTCCGACCACTCCAGGGCGACGGCAGCGCGCTCGGCGGTGACTCCGTTCTCGTGGCACGCGAGGTAGATCAGGAACTCGGTCGTACCGCCGATGTTCCGCACGGGCTCACCCTTTGCGTGTACGACGACGGGGCCGAACACCTGGATCTTCGGTCGTGGCGACTCGGGGTCGAACCACGCCTCGACGTCGTCGTCGAGGGTCGGGTCCAAGGCGAGGATGCGGGCGGCTTCCTCGTCGTCGACGGTCGCGCCGAGTCGCTCGACGTCGTCCGCCGTGGTAGCTGCTCGCTCGACGTACACCGTCGGGGCGGCGGGGAGCAGCGACCGCTCGTCGTACTCCACGTTGTCAGTCGAGGTGTCGGCCGACAGCGGCGCCGACCGCACGACAGCGTTGAGCGCACTGCCGTCGACACGCATCGCGCCTGCGAGCTCCGACGTCGCCACACGTGCCGGTACGGCGACATCGCGTGTCGTCGAGGTGGCCGTGAGCAGTCGGCCGAGGCCTACGGCCTGCTCGTCGCCGAGCGCGAAGACCTCGGCTAGTTCGACGTCCCACGGCGCGATTCGCCCACGGCCACCACTGATCAAGGACAGCCTGGTGCGGCCATCCGCCGCACGCGTCCGGCCATCGTTGCTGCCGTCGACCACGACCGCGCGGGTGCGACTGGCAGACCGCACGTCCCCGTCCTCAACGTCGCCGAGCACAACGACGACGGGGCCCGCACTGTCAGGTGAGGCGAGCCGCATGGCGAGCGGTTCCATCGCCATCGCGTCCAAGGACTCTGCTTCGTCGGCGCGCGCCTTGGCGAGTGCCGCGCGCACGGCGACGGGGTCGGACAGTTTCACTCGATCCGGATTGATGCGCGCAACCGACCGTCCAAGCTCATGCGGCACATGGACACGGGTGCCGACGGCCCACGCGTTCAGAGCGAGCTCAGCGACCAAGAAGCGAAGGACGTCGCAGGTCTGCTGGTCTCCGCGTGCCGCGGATAATGCGCCATCGCAGATGACGTCGATGCCACCAGTGGCCTCGGCGTCGAGAAGCCAGAGGTCGCCCTGAGCGTCACGCCCAACTGCGACGAGGGCCGGGTATGGCGCCGGACGCTCGTCCCACTCCACCTGCGGGTCCTGATCTCGCCCGAGCACCCATGCGGACCCGTCGGCAGCTACGCGCCAGCCGTTCGGCGGCGCGGTTGCCGCTCGATCGATGAGGTGCAGGGTGAGGTCTTGCTCGCCAAGCCGAGCAGCACCGACGTTCGGCGGCGCCGTGCCGGCGCGACGACACTCCTCACCCAGGCCACGGAGCGCGCGGTCGATCCAGGTAGCGACCTCCGCGGCCTCGGAACCGCCATCGATGACCGCGTGTTCGACAAGGCCGTCACCAGCCTCGACAGGCGCGATGGCTCGGCCCGGGCGACGGTGGCGGAACTGCCGGGCGCGGTTCGTGATCAGGGCGGCGAACGCGCCGGCCGCGAGGAGAGTGGCAGTGGCGAGGAGCGCGCGTAGGGCGGTGATCTCCGCGCTCGCTGCGACACCGTCGTCGTCGGCGTGGGCGAACTCGATGCTGTCGACGCCGTCACCGCTCGCCGTCGCGGCAGGCGGTGCTACTTCCGGGCGCTGCGGAGGTTGCGGTAGCTCGTCGACAGGAGTCGGCCGGGGGCTCGCCCCCGGTTGGGAGCCAAGGCCCTCAGCATCGGCTGGGGGCTCGTGACCCGCGGCGTCGCCGTCGAGGGTCGGGACATCCGGTGCCAATGGCGCGAAATCGGCAGGGAGTCGAACGACCCACCCCGGCTCGATGTGGCGGGGGTCTGTGAGGACCCCGCCACCGGGCTGCGGGTGATCACGAGTCGCGTCGAACAATTCTCCGTAGCGGGCGCCGTCGCCAGTCGCGTCCTCGGCGATCTGCCACAGGCTCTCGCCTGGTGCGACCACGTGCTGCGCCGCCGGATCGGTCGACGATCCGACCGTTGGGGTCGGCACGGGTACGTCGAGCTCCCACCCGACTCCCAGCACGCTGTCGGGCCCGAAGGTCGATCCGTCCGCCATGATGCGGCCGTCGTTGAGCTCAGCGATCTCGGTCCAGCGTTCACCCTCACCGAGCTCGCGTTCGGCGATGGACCACAGCGAGTCCATCCGTTCGACCGTCACGGAGCGGGTGGCTGTCTCGACCAGCGCCTCGTTGTCATGCTCCGACGCCTGCGGCGTCTCCGAGGCCGCAGGCGCGATACCTGTCGGACTCCCGCCGGTCGGAGCGGCAGCCGCGGCAGTCGCCGTACTGACCACGGATGTGGTGACGAGCATCGCGAGGACCGCGACTACGAGCTTGCGGGCCAGGTCCTGCTGGACGCCGAACGCGATCGGCACGCGTCGCGCCTGGCGTGAGCCGACGGTCGCGACGACCTCGACGAGGGTGCAGACGACGAACTGGATCCAGCCGATCCAGACGACGACGGCGAGCAGCCCGAGGATCGCGTCGGTGCCCAGCGGGCGGTCGAGACTGATGCCGCTGTCGGGCCACGGGTTCCCGATGCCAGCGATCAGGAGCCACGGAGGCAGTACGGCGATCGCGATGATCGCCAGGGCGGCGGCGACGCCGCGTGCGACCTGTCCGACTCGTCCGGTCGTCTGCGGTTCCACGGCGCTCAGCCCTCCGCGTCGATCGAGAGAGCGGATGCCTCGGCCTGGAAGTCCATCGAGTTCACACCGATGGCGGAGAGAAGCAGGGTGTCGCGCGTCCCGCTCACGGTCACGGTGACGACGCCGCCGGCGACCTGCACGGTGCCGGTGGCGCCGGCTTGCGCCAGGTACGTCTGCGCGGCTGCGGCCGCTGCGTCGGGACCGACGAGGGTGGCGCCGTTGCGCAACGCTGCTTCGTCGAGCGCATCCGCGCCGGCGCGCGCGGCCTGCTCGGCGTGGTTCATCGCCTCGCGTTTAGCGGCCAAGGTGTACCCGCCGTCGAGGACGAGCGCGGCGACGGCGAGGAGCGCGACGCCGAGGTAGGTGGTCCAGAGGAGTGCGATGCCCCGCTGGTCGGCGGCGTTCGTGGCACGCCGCGAACGCACGCGCGGGGAGCGAAAGAGAATGGCCATCAGGAGCCTCGATACGTCTCGATGGGCACGGTGCTGGTGGCGGAGAAGACGTGCGATCCGGGCAGACCCGTCGCGGTGAGGTCACCGAGCCGTGCGCTGCAGGAGACAGTCACGGTGATCGCTCCGCCGGGCTCGTAGTGGGCCAGGTCGACGTCGACGTCGAGACCCACGCAGAGGAGACCGCTCCGGTCGGCGCTGGCGACTGCGGCCGCCCTCGCGGCTGCCGCAGACTGCGCGCGGTCGCGCTCCAGCGAAGCAGCACGGGCTGCGTCGCTGGCGATCGACTCGACCTGCTGGCGGGTCTCCGCCATCCGGCCGAGGCCGACGACGAGCAGCAGGATGACCACGAGCACGGGGGTCATCAGGACCATTTCGAGCAGGGGCGCGTTGCCGCGCTGGTCGTCCACCGTCGGTGTTCTGTGGCGGCACGTGCGGCGGACCCGACGTGCGCTCATGGGCCCACCGGAGGGACGTAGCGCTCGACCGGTCCACTGGCCGTCTCCGCGACGCCGATGTCGACGAACGGAACCAGCGATACGACGTCCCCTGTCACGGTGACCTCGACCGAGGCGGGCGTCCGCGTGACCTGGACACTGCGGTCGCTGAGCATCTCCGGCCCGAGCTCGTCGAGGTAGCGGTGCGTGCGCTCGGTCGCGGCGGCGACCGTGCCGTCGTACTGCCGGGCAGCCGAGGCGCCCTCCTGCGCGGCGTTCTCTGCCACCGCTCGGGCGTGGAAGACCAGCCCGGTCTGCACGATCAGCATGGTGAGCAGGATCAGCAGCGGCATGACGAGGACCGAGGTAACGAGGGCCGATGCGCCGCACTGGCCGCGCCGGCGGTCCATTGCTGTTCTCGTCATGAGAGGGCCGGTCACTGCGTGGGGATGCCCGACGCTAGGTCGGTGACTTTGCCCGTGAGGATCTCGACGACGAGCAAGGTCGCGGCGGCGATGCCGCCGGCGAGCAGGAGCACGGTGGTCAGCTCGACGGCGCCGCGCTGGCCGCGGCGACTCCGCGTGCCCAGCACGAGCGCGGCGATCGACCACCTCAGCGTGACGACCAGCGTGGCGACCAGAGCGACGAGGTCGTCGAGCTGCCTCGGCGTACCGGTGGGGTTCCTCATGGTGAGTCCTTTCTGACCCGAGTTCAGACGTGCTTCAGAGCGCCATCACGACGGCGACGGCGGGATAGAGGATGAAGAGGAAGATGCCTGCGAACAGGACGAACAGGGCGAGGTTCATCGACCCGTCGGCCTGCTCCGCTGCAGACTCGGCCTCGGCGAGCTGGCGCTGTCGGGCGCTGGCAGCCCGCGCCACCAGGGAGGTACGGACCTTGCTGCCGTCGTCGGCGACGAGCGTGAGTGCCTTGCCGAGCTCGACGAGCTCCGGCACGCCCGTGCGATCGCCGAGCTCGCTCAACGCACGCCACGGCGGTACGCCGAGATAGCGCGCGCGGCTGATCGCGTCGCCGAGAAGCTCGAAGGCCCATCCCCCGCCGATCCCGACAGCGGCGGGAAGCGCTTCGGGGACGCCACGCCCGCCGGACAGGCTCATCGCGACGAGATCGAGGTAGCTGGAGAGAGCGAGACGCAGTGCTGCGCGACGCTCGCTGGCCCTGCTGCGGACCTGCTGGTCGGGGAGGACGAAGCCGATGAGCGCGAACATCGCCCCGGCGGTCACCGGGGTGGTGATGCTGACGGTGGAGCCTGCAGCGAGGGCGAGGCCCGACAGCAGGCTCGGCCCGATCGACCCCGCCATCGCGAGCAGCACCTTCTTCGTGAAGAACCGCTCGGCATTCATGTCCAGCAGGGCGAGATCCGCGCGGAGAGCGGCAAGTGGCATGCCGCATCCCTCCGTCACCGCGAGCAACCGCGCCCCATGCCGCTCGGCGATCGCGCCGAACCGAGCTCCCGAGGTGCCGACGGGTACCGCCGGGGCGGACGCGATTGCTCGGCCCCGCTCCCACCGTCGGATGGTCACCGCGAGCGCTGGGCGCGGAGCGACGACGGCGTGGACGAGCAGGGCGCAGGCACCGCCCAGTGCGGAACCGATCACG
Organism: Nocardioides imazamoxiresistens; assembly: GCF_032378595.1. NCBI lineage: Bacteria > Bacillati > Actinomycetota > Actinomycetes > Propionibacteriales > Nocardioidaceae > Nocardioides > Nocardioides imazamoxiresistens. The sequence continues at coordinate 196,625 of NZ_JAVYII010000008.1, read as the reverse complement.
ATTCCGAGCGTCACGGCGCTCATGCGGCGCCCTCGTGGTGCGAGGCGAGGAATCGCTCCGGCTGCCTCAGGATCGCTGCGGACCGGAGCCAGACGAGGCCGACGGCGATCAGGCAGAGAACGACGCCGAGGACGACCTGACCGGTGAGGGACCGATAGGGCTCGACGTACTGCCGTGCGCCGATCGTCATCGCGCCGGCGAGGACCCCAGCGATCACCATCATGTGGCGGGCGGTCCGCCGGATCTTCTTGCGCCCCTCCTCGATGCGTCGCCGCATCTCGAGCTCCTGTCGCGTCGACTGAGCCAGCGCCGAGAGAGCGGGCGCGAGCCCCTCGGCGCGCAGCTGCGCGCTGAGCTTCAGCGCAGCAACCACCATGTCCGCGCTGCGGTCGTCGAGCTCGGCCGCGAAGTCGTCCAGCGCGAGGGCGAGCGGGACGCGGGCGCGCAACTGACCCTGCAGCCGACGCAGCGACGGCACCAGAACCGCCGGAGCCACGTCGACGGAGTGGTCGAGTGCCTGCTCGAGGCCCACCGCACCGGCGATCGTGTCGCGGACCGACTCGACCCACACGGCGATCGCCTCGAGGCGCTCCACCTGAGCGGCTCCCTCGCGCGCGCCGCCGAACATCGTGGGCCACAACCACAGCGCGACTCCCCCGGCGACAGCAGCCACGGGCCAACCGGTGAGCACCAGCACGCCGACTCCGACGGCTCCCGCGAGCTCGAGCCGCCGACGGGCCGTCGACCCGAGGAGCAGCTCGCCCGTCCGTGAGCGCTGCCGCGGCGTCGTACGCCGGGGGTGCCAGCCCGCGACGGCAGCGATGAGCATCGCGATCGCAGCGCCGACGAGGAGACCGACGACGACACCCAGCGCGGGGGCGACGACGAGTAGAGGGGTGGAGCTCATCGGCTCCACCCGCCGTACGACGTGCCTTCAGCGGCGTGAGGCGGAACCCACCCCACGACAGACAGGCGGTCGAAGCGCTGGGGTACGACTCCAGTCCAGCTTGCAACGGCGGCCGGATCGCCGACCCCGTCGCTGGGCACGTCGAACAGGCGGGACGAGAGCACGGCGCCGTTGTCGAAGCCGTTGACCTCGACGATCTCCCGGACGCGGCGGCGCTTCGACCGCGGATCCTGCTCGAGATACACCACCAGGTCGATGCCACTGGCGATGAGCTGGTGGGTCGCCTCGCGCGGCAGCCGCTCGGCGGCCTGGACGGCGTACGTCGCGATCCGTGCGAAGACGTCGGTGGCCGACCGGGCGTGGATGGTCGACAGGGCGCCGTCGTTGCCCTGCGTCATCGCGTTGAGCATCGTGACGACCTCCGGCCCCAGCACCTCGCCCAGCACGATCCGGTCGGGCTTCATGTGCAGCGTCGTGCGAAGGCACTCGGCGAGCGTGACGGCACCGCTGCCTTCGGAGTTCGGCAGTCGCTCCTCGAGCGCGACGCAGTCCGGGTGCCGGTCAGGGAACCTGTCGAGCCCCAGCTCGAAGGCCGCCTCGACGGTGACCACCCGTTCCCAGGTGGCGAACTCGGCCGTCGCGGAGCGGAGCAGCGACGTCTTCCCGGAGCCGGTGGCCCCGGCGAACACGATGTTGAGCCGGGCGGCGACCGCGCGGGCGAGGAAGTCGGCGACCTCGGCGCTGATCGACCCCACCGAGACGTGCTCCGCCAGCGTCCACGCCTCCGCCGAATGCCGGCGGATGGACACGGAGGGGCGAGCAGTCACACCGAGAACTCCGGAGAGACGCGCGCCACCAGGCAGGCGCAAGAGGATCCGGGGGTTAGCGGGGTCCCACGCCCGCGAACTGATCCCGGCGTAGGCGCCGAGCGTGGAGACCATCTGCACGAGCTCGTCGTCGGACTCCGCGACGGGCGCGACCCGCTCCTTCTCGCCGTCGGTGCGGATCACGAAGACGTTGTCGGCTCCGTTGATGAACACGTCCTGCACCGTCACGTCATCCAGGAGCGACTGCAGTCGACCAGCGCCGTACATCCGTGCCTGGACGGCCCCGAACAGCTCGGCCTCCTCGTCGACCTGCTCGTCGACACGCAGAGGTTCGAGGCCAGCGTTGATCCGATCAGCAGCGAGGTCGCGGATGGCCCGCGCAAGAAGGAACCGAACGTACTGACGCTCGGCCGGCCCCTCCAACCGGTCGTCTCCTCGCCGTCTCCGGTCCGTCTGCTCGGCCTGGAGCTGATCGGCGACCTGCTGGTGCACACGCTGGACGATCGTCAGGTCGATCGAGGGCCGCACAGCCAGCCGGTCGCTGCCGATCGCCGCAAGGTTCGCCCCGGCGTTCGACGCACCGTTCGGTGCACGGCTGCTCAACGTGACACCCCTGGCTGGGTCGTGTTGATGCGGTGGTCCCGCGCGGCAGGCGGGAGCCGATCAGCGAGCTGCACGGCAACGTCCGACACGCTCCGCAGCAGTGTGGAGCGTGCGAGCCTCGGTGTGAGCGCCGAGTCGACCAGCGCGGCTACCGCGCGGGCGTCGTCGGCGAGCGTCATCACCGGATGAAGCGGCGCCCCCGACCCTACGAGAAGCTCGGTCACCTCCACCGCATCTCGCAGAGCGCTCTGGCGAGGGCCGACCAGCACCGGACAGATCGCGGGGCCGGTGGGTCGGCCGGCGAGCCCGGAGGCCATTGACGCCATGTTGTTGCGAGCGTGCAGAACGCTGCCCATCGAAGCCGTGAGCACGAGGACGACGAGGTCCGCGGATCGTGCGAGAACGAACGCAGGGTGGGCGGGGTCGAGGCGCCCGAGGTCGAGGAGGACGTCGTCCGCCGATCGCGCGAACGCGTCGGCGAGGGGCTGCCACAGCGCAGCGAGCCCGCGTGCTTGCACCTGCGTTCCCATACCGAGCACCACGGCTGCTCCGCATGCCAGGCGCTGCGAGTGGACGGCGACGACGCCCCGAGCGCGCTCAGCTTGCTGGACGTGCTTGCGGACACCTGCAGCGAGCGTCACGAGGTTCGGAGTGTCGGCGGGAGGACGGCCCTGCGGCGTGATGGCCCGGTAGGCCAGGTCTCCGCCGGACGGATCCGCCTCGACGACCACGGCACAGCGCCCGGTCGCTCTCGGCCAGACGGCGCCGAGGGCGAGCGCCGTGGTGGTCACGCCGGGGCTTCCCTTGAAGGACGCGATCGCGATGACAGCCATCCGGTCACCCCTCGCCCTGATCGTCTGCGACGGGGCTCGTCTGGACGAGGGCGACCTGGTTGGCCGTCGAGTACGCCGCCAGACGCGCTGCGTCGCTCTCGTCGACGAGCAGTGTCAGCACGACCTGACCGCCGGCCGAGACTCCTCCGTCTGGGGCGTCGCTGCCGTCGAGGCTGGTGGAGCCACCGATGCTGGCGACCTGCGCACTCTCGGCGAGCACGGTCGGCGCATCGAGATCCTCCGGGGTAGCTGCCGCGTCGACCGGAGCGACTGCGATGACGGTGACGAGGTCTCCCGGGCGTAGGCCGGCCGCTGGTGCCCGCGCCGTGTCGAGTGCGAGACCGACGACCGCCTGCCCGGCGCCCGGGAGTGGGTCGCTCGTCAGCATCGCCGCGGTCAGGACCTGTCCGTCGACGAGGTCCACGGCGGCGATCTGTCCCACGAGGTCGTCCACCTCGTCGAAGCTGATGGCTCCGGCGACCCCACTCACCGAGGCCTCGGCGAGGTCACCCGCCTCGATCCGCTCGCCCTCGGCGAGGTTCCCGCTCACCGTGACGACCGCGACGCGATCACCGGCGGTACTCACGAGGTAGCCACCCAGGAGTCCGAATCCGACGACCAGGATGATGCTGAGACCCACCAGGGCACGCGATCGGTTACCTCCGCCCAGGCTCGCGCCTTGGCTTGTCGGTCGACCGGCGCCCCCGGCGGCGATACCGCCAGCGGCAGGAGGCAGCGTGGACCTTGTGCTGTACGACGTGCTCACGTGTCCCCCTGGGTCTGGTCTCAGCCGATGACGACCGACTGGCGTTCGCTGACTCTGATCGCGCTCACTCCCGGTACGCCGTCGACCTCGTCGAGGCTTCCGGCATCGGCGAGGCAGGCTCCGGCGCAGGTCCAGTCGGCCCGATAGACGAGCGTCGCGGTGACAGGGAAGCCCACCTCGCTGCTCACACGGTCGTAGGTGAACGAGCAGTCCGTATCGGCCGATGAGTTATAGGTGCTGGACCACGCGCGTCCGGGCGAGGTGCACGTCGTCGTGCCTGCGCCCAGATCCCACGTGACGCGCTGCGGCACGGCGGTCACCGTCACGGTCGTCGTACCTGCGGTCACCGACTCCGTGAGGGGGGCCCACTGGGTGGCAGGGACCCAGAGCCACGTCTCCAGGCCGACATAGGTCATGTCGGGCGGTGCGGGCGCGAGGTTCACCTCTGCGGTCGCGAGCTGCATGGTGTCGAGCGCACGCTGCGCGAGGACAGCGGGATCAGGAAGTGGGGCCGCGGTCGCAGGGACGAAGAAGTTGATGACGGTGGTGACCGGGAGGGGATTCGTCGGCCCCCACAGGCACGTCCACACCGCACCCGAGGCAGGATCATTCTCACCCCACAGCGTGCTCGCCGGCGACGGCTGCGGCGACATCGGACCGGCGTAGCAGCTGTGCTGGGGCATCCAGTACGCGCCGTCGCGCTGACATGGGATCTCCTGGTCGCGGAACGCACAGGTGGCGGTGCTCCCGCCGCCAGCGTCGATCGGACCTGCGTCACCACCCCCGCCAGGGTCGATCGCCGGCACGCAGATGACGCCACCGCCGAGCGGGTCCGCGATGGGCACCTCGGAGTCCACGCACCCGTTCGCCTGCGCCGTCGGCGCCGTGAGCACGACGAGCGTTCCCGCTGATGCAGTCAACAGCCCGACCGCGGTCGCCCACCCCCGGGCAAACATCAGCAGGGATCTTCGGTGGTGGGGAGAGATGTCAGGCGCCAGTTTCCGTCGCCGTCCTGACTCAAGGAGACGATGCGCGCCAAGGGCTCCGTTGCTGCGCCCGGCGCGGGCGTTCCTCGCTGCGTGACGGTGCGAGTGGTCGGGTCGACGCACTGGACGATCTCGACGTCGACACCGTCTGCACCGACCGACTGGGCTCGCGACTCGAGGACGGTGACGTCGCCATCGACCACGACCTCCGACGCCTCGTAGGTCTGCAGGAGGTTCATCGGCAGCATGGGAGCGAACCACCACCGCGAGAAGAACGCCTCCGCCTCGGGCGAGGCGACACCCGCCTCCCAGTAAGCGAGGCTCTGGTCCTCGTACGTCTCGAACGCAGCCAGAGCGGCGTCGTACGCCTGAAGATCCTCGGTCGAGAACTCTTCCCGCCATTCGTCAGTCGGCGCCTCAACTGCGGAGGAGGTGGCCGTCGAAGGCTCGGACGGGGTGGCGTCGGGGGCGTCATCTCCCGTGCACGCGGCAAGAGTGGCGGACATCGTGCTGGCCACAACGGCGACCCGTGCGGTCGTTGATCCCATGCGCGTACAGGCACGTGGAAGTCGACCCGCGGTGACACCCACCGCGCACCACAATCGATTCTGCGCCACGGTTCCTCCCGAGAATGGTGGCATTCACGCCTCACGAGCCGCAGGTTCTGGACCGTCTGACCTGCTGGCAGCGCGAAACGAGTGTCGGGATCATGCAACGAACTCGCGCGACGGCGCAATGACACTGCCTTGGCGTTCGAAGAGGTTTACATTGATCGATGCGCGTCATTCGACGATCAGGTCTTCCACAGACCGGGGAGATCGCTGGCGACATTCCACAGAATCGACATCAGTCCGCGCACCGAACAGGCGCCGGTCGCAGGCTGGAGGGCACTCGATTCCCATGAAGGAGATGCCCGTGATCAATCCCCGCGTCGTCCCCGCAATCGCCCCCGCCGTCCACCCTGCGCCGGACCGCTCGTCCGACGAGCTGTGGCTCGTGCTGCACGCCCACCTCCATGTCCTGGAGACGGTTGCGACGACCGAGGCCGAGAAGATCGCGATCTCGCACCTGGTCCTCGCCCGCATCGAGCTGACCGACAACGGCATGCGGCAGCCCGTGACGGGCGAGAGGGTGACTATCGGATACCGCGACGCGGTCGCCGAGGCCGAGCAGTCGGCTCTCGACTTCGCCGACCGGGTCCGATTCGTCGTCGTCGGTCTGCGTCGCCTCGAGCGGATCGCTGCCACGCTCACGGATGCGTTGAGCGCGGGGCGGAGTTGCGTCCACGCGCAGGATGCCCTCGACCTGCTCACCGGCAGCGAGCAACCGCGCTGGTGAGCCTTCGGACGATCGCAATCGATCACAGCCTCCGCCTCGGGCGTCACCGAGGTTCTGGCCGCGGGCGCTTGTCCGTCCATGACCAACCGCGCCGACGGACCGGACGGCTCGCAGCTGTCGACAATCACACCCCGTGTGCCAGCCGGGCGGATGCCGTCGTACCGGCCGCCCCGAACGTACGGCGAACTGCAGGAGTCCGCCGCCACGATGTTGCGCCTGCTCATCGCCAGCGACGATCTGCCAGTGATCGCCGACGATGTCGACCAGATGTTGCAATGTCGTGACGCGGTCATCGACGCGCTCCGGCAACAGCTGCGGACGGTAGGTCTCAACAACCACTACCCGGCGCACAACCACCCCGGCCGTCTCAGCGTCGTCGCACTGACAGAGGCCAACGAGCGACTCCCCACACTCCTCGACCAGATGGCATTCGAACTTCCGACACTGCCGCCGGGCAGCTACGACGGATCCGTCGATGCGCTCGGCACCCCGAGTGCGCACCCCACGGTCGAGATGTGGCGAGAGTCAGCCACCTCGCTGCTTGCAGCCGCCCACGCTCTCGACAGCGCCCAACAGCGCACCTGGCTCCGCGACGACGCCGCAGGATGGTGGCTCGTCCGCGACAGCGCCACCACGCTCGAAGCCGTCCTGGTGCTGGACGAGCGACTCGCCGAGGTCGGGCTCCTCAACGCGCACGAGGCGCCGCATCTCTCGAACGGCACCGCCGCGCACCACGCCATCGGTCTCACCGAAAGACGCATGCTCGCCTCACAGTGCGCCCGAGTCGCGTCCTGGTACGGCACCAGCGACCTACCCGACCGCGCCGTACCCGGCGTCCCTCTCAGCGAGCACTTCGGCCCGGTCAAGATCGTGCGGACCACCGCCGACATCGCGCCGGCCCAAGCCAACCTCGCCCGCTACCTGCGCCCCCGGGAAACACGCGAAGCCTTCTCGAACAGCCACGAGCCGATCGATGCCACCACCGCCAAGCGCGTCGTCGCCAGCCAGCTCATGCTCCACCGCTGCTTCCGCCATCTCGCGCTGGTCACCGACCACCCGAGCGATCCCGGAGGTACCCAGCGGTACGTCGACCACTTCACCGAGCGGATCGAGCTGCTCGCCCACCTCCAGGAGCAGATCCACGATCTCGTCGACCTCCGCCCCGAGGAACGGAAGTCGAACGTCCGCATCACCTGGCAGCAGGGCGAGCTCACTTCGTCCCTCGGTCGCATGCGACGAGCCGGCGTGCTCACCTCACCGACGGCCGTGACCCCGGACGACCTTCGCGAGATCACCCGCACCAGCCACGCCGTCACTCGGAACCTGTCGGTCTCGCTGCGCCGGGATCTGCTTCAACTCGAGACTGGGCTGCTCGAACGCACCGCTACGGGCGTGACACCCAGCCGGATCCGACGCAGGCACCCCATCGAGCGGAGCCTGACCGAGCTCGTCAACGCGCCCGCGCTCGTCCCGACACCGCCGCCTACGACCGTCGCGCTGCAGCGGGCCGCGCTGCGGACGGCACTCGACACCACACCGTCAGCCGGGCGTACACCGAGTCCCTGGCCCGCCGCGCGCAAGGATGTCGGTGGGCCGCCCCTCTGAATAGGTGGCGGGTCGTTACCCCCAGAATGGGAAACGTCCACTCCACCGAGTCGAATACGCCGATTCCGTCACTCAGCCCCGGACAGTCCTGACGCCTGGCAGGTCTACGGCAGTCAAGTGGGGCGATGTCGGATCGTGGACAATCATGAAACTGACCCGCTGAAAGCTGATCCTCGGAGCGGTCCGCTAACTGGACGGCAAGCCCAGCTTGTCGAAGAAGGCCCTGTTCCGCTCTGTAGCCGAGTTGATCAGCCCGTCGAAGCTCATGACCTCGATATATGCCTTCGCGGTGTCGTTGAAGCCGAAGTACCCAAGGCCATCGTGGGTCGGCCGCAGGTTCGAAATCTCGCATCGCTCGATCATCTTGTCCGTCAGGTCGGCGATGATGTAGCAGAACGCTGGCGAATCCTGAGTCGGCGGGATCGGTCTCCCCGATGCGGTTAGGACGCCTCCCGCCCGGATCCTCTTCACGTAGTCGAGGCACTGCTGGATCGGATTCTTGTCTTCTGTAGCGTCCTTGCGCATCGGGCGCTTGATCTCGACCACAACGATGGAGGCGAGCGGCAGTCGCTGCCCCTCCGCTGCGAGCACCGGCGAGTCGATGAGCCGCGTCGCGAGGATGTCTGGCTCCTTCGTGGATTCGGACCCCGTCACCGGCATGCTCTTCAGCGTCTTGTCGGACGCGAGGTAGTCGTGAAATGCGAGCCTCTCATCAATAATCCACAGATTCGATCCGTCGGACGAGAGCTCGTTGGAATCAGTCCGCATCGGAACGATCAGCGAGTGGATCGCGTCTTCTCGGCTGTACTTCCCGTCCTTGTCGGCCCGGATCAGCCGCCCGAGCAGGTCCAGGACAGTTCGGCGCCGCGAGACGTAGGCAGCGAGGTCCGACTGGTTGATCTCACTGACAGTGGAGAGGTAGGCGGCGAGTCGCTCCGCGTAGTCCTCCGCTGGCTCCGCACCGGCCTCCGCGAAGATCTCCTGCCCCTCCACTAACGCTTCGGACTCAATCTTCTGCAGGTGCCGGTGGAGCTGGAGCTCAAGGTCCTGGTCTTTGACCGATGGATCGAGCGTGATGCCGCGCTCCTCGAACTTGGCGAGCACGGGCCGGTACCGCGGCGCACGCTTGGTCACGAAGTCATGTATCCGCTGCTTTCCCTGTTCTCGGGCCGACTCGAGCGGGCCTCTCAGAATCGCACCGACCTCATCGAGAACTGCCTCGCGGATATCGTCCAGCGACAGGTCGTCAACGAGCGGCTGCCCCGGGATGCGGTCGCTGATGTCGAATGCGGTGCGGTCTGAACGGACACGCTCGTCGAGAAAGTCCGAGGTCAGGTAGCACGCGTAGACGAATTGGCCAGAGGCGGCGTCCGTCAACCTGCCGTGGAGTCCCGACACCTTCCCGCTCAGGTTCTCCTCGATGACGACCCGACTCGCCGCACACCAGAAAAGTCGGGGTACAGAATTTCGCGCGGTGGCCTTTAGGCGGAGGTTCAACATGTCAAACGCTTGGCCCTTGACGTGGATCCTTGACGACGACATCGCCGAGGCGACGAACTCATCCATCACGTCGGCCAGCGACACACTCTCCTCGCCGTCCGAAATGGTCACGAAGGGCGCACCGCCAGGCCTGAGAAAATACCAGATGCAGTGCTCGAAAACATCACGCGCGATGGCATCGACGCCTTTCGGCGCGTGCTGCTGAAAGGACTTCTTGAAGCCGTCGAGGCTCACAAGCGTACCGGGGCGCGCAAAGCCGTCGGCTTCACCGTCGTGCTCGACCTCGCGCTCGACCGAGAACTTGAACTGCCGTCCCCGGAGTTCCCCCTCCTCGTCCTCGTACGCGCTGTGGACCGACACCCTGTCGAACGCCTTTAGCCACAGCAGACGCCCGACCCCGCGGCAGCCAAGGTCCGACTTGAAGTCGCTGTCCAGCGTCTCGAACGAGGACATGTTCTGCGGCGTGAATCCCACACCGTCGTCCGTCACGGTGAAGCCGACGATTGGCCTCATGGGCGAGCGCCCGGGACCGGCCGGTCCGAGGTCCAGCTGCTCCTGCCCGTCGCGGTGAACCCTCACGTCGATCCGCCCGCGCCTATCGATGCCGTCGGGCAGCGCGTCTATCGCCTGGATGCCGTTGACGATCGCCTCGAGTAGAGGCAAGAGGGCATGGCTCTTCGGCAAGCTGGTGTTCCGGACCCGGCCTGCTAAGGACGTGGTTAGCGCCACTGCTCCCCCTTTCCTGCTGCGTCCGTGGCAACCTATCGGGAAGCGCTGACATGCGCTGGCCCCTCGCGGGAGATTCAACACCAGCATCGGGGTATTCGAGGCTGGTGCAGCTCCAGGCACGAGGCAAGACGACGAGCCGGGCCGTTCCAGCAAGCGCGGGTACCCGCATCAACGCGGGGGGCTCGACGAGATCACGAGCGACCTCGAGTCCCCTGGGCGCGCCACGGGGTGGCCGGATGCTGGCTCCAGAAAGAACCTGCCCAACGCACCGCGACACACCCGTCAGGGCGCAGGCCCGAATCAGGGACACGCGAGGGCTGAACCGTCAGTCCGGTTCGATCGGAGGCCCTGCGCCGTACACGGTCCTTCCAGTCTGGAGCCTCACCCACGACCTCATTCTGGAGGGGTGGACACCGCGCTGAGCGCACTCAGCCAGGATGCCTTCGGCCTGCATGAGGAAGGTCGCGCTCGCATGAGGTTCGAGCCTGTGAGGCAGTGGCGTAGAACCAGGCTCGGTGCGGATCGGAACGAGGTTTCCCTGGTTCGGGAACTCGAACCCGAAGCCGGCAATCGTGACCGCAGAGCCTCCGCGGTTGATGGCCTCGACGGAAACGCACCAATCTCCGAGCCTCGTGTCGTAGGCAGCGAACGCGTTCGCCACCTCAACCTGCACCTTGGGCTTAGAGGGTCGAGAGAAGTAGATCGTTGCTCCAATTCCGGCGACTGCGCCAGCGATCCCCACAATGCCCCAGGCTGTACCCGCATCCACCAACGCATCTTGGCACGGACCGCGCTTCGCTCGCGGATTGGCCGGCCGCACAAACGGGTCTGCTGCACGGATAGGTGACATCTGATCTGTGGTGCCGAGGGGTGCCGCTGGAAGGATGTGCAGTGTGCCGAAGCCGTACCCCAAGGAGTTCCGCGACGACGTGGTTCGTGTCGCGAGGAACCGTGAGCCGGGCGTCCATCTCAAGCAGATCGCTGCCGACTTCGGCATCAGCGAGTCGTGCCTGACGAACTGGATGAAGACCGCCGACGTCGAGGACGGCGTGAAGCCTGGCACGACGGCAACTGAGAATGCCGAGTTGCGTGAGGCGAAGAAGCGGATCCGACTGCTGGAGCAGGAGAACGAGGTCCTCCGCCGGGCTGCTGCGTATCTGTCGCAGGCCAACCTGCCGGGAAAATGATGTACCCGCTCGTCCGCGAGCTGGCCGCCGAGGACGCCCCGTTGCGGGTGCCCGTGGCGGTGACGTGCCGGGTGCTCAAGATCGCTCGCCAGCCCTACTACCGCTGGCTCGCCGCGCCAGTGACCGCCCCCGAGCTCGAGGAGGCCTACCGCGCCAACGCCCTGTTCGACGCCCACCGCGACGACCCGGAGTTCGGCTACCGGTTTCTGGTCGATGAAGCGAAGGAGGCCGGGGAGGTGATGGCCGAGCGGACGGCGTGGCGGATCTGCTCGCAGCTGGGCTGGTGGTCGGTGTTCGGGAAGCCCAAGCGCGGCAAGGCCAACCAGAAGGGGAAGCCCGGCCCGCCGGTCCACGACGACCTCTGCGCGGTGGTCGACAAGCACGGCGTGATCCGTCACGAGTTCACCGACAAGGCGCCGAACGAGTTGTGGCTCTCGGACATCACAGAACACAAGACGGCCGAAGGGAAGCTCTACGTCTGCGCGGTCAAGGACGTCTACTCCAACCGGATCGTGGGCTACTCGATCGACTCCAGGATGAAGTCCCGGCTCGCGGTGGCGGCGCTCAACAACGCCGCCGCCAGGCGCGGCGATGTGGCCGGCTGCGTGGTTCACACGGACAGAGGATCGCAATTTCGAAGCAGGAGATTCGTGGCCGCACTCAACCGACACGGCATGGTCGGATCCATGGGCCGGGTCGGCGCGGCCGGCGACAACGCGGCCATGGAGAGCTTCTTCTCGCTGTTGCAGAAGAACGTCCTGAACCGACGTTCCTGGACCAGCCGCGAGGACCTTCGGATCGCGATCGTGACCTGGATCGAACGCACCTACCACCGGCGTCGTCGCCAGCCCGGTCTCGGACGATTGACCCCCATTGAGTTCGAGACCATCATCACCGCGCCAGCCACTCAGGCTGCGTGACCCAACCTGTCACCTGATCGTGCAGCAGACCCATGAGCAGGCCGTAGTCCTCCAGGATGCGTTCGAGGAGCCTTTTGGTGGCCGGGGCATAGCTGCCGAGCTCGTCCTCGGTGTTGAGCATCGAGTCAGGGTTCTTGTAGTCGCCGTGGAGATGGATGACGACGCAATCCAACTGGTGGAGCGGGCGCATCCCGTCGATCTCGGAGGGGTGGGTGATGACGGTCGGCTCGATGCCAGCCGCCCGGAGTGCCTGTTCGACAAGGCGGTCGAAGTTGAGAGTGATGATGACCTCGACTGCGCCGACGGCCACCAAGCGGGCGATGCCCGTGTGCGCTGCGGTCGGCTGTTTGATGCCGGCCTCGCGGTCGGCGTCACTGACCTCGAAGTAGCTCTCTTGAGGAGCGCCTGCCGGAGGGCCGCAGTCTTAGCGAGACGTTCGAGCACCCGGCTGTAGGTGGGTTCTTGGTGGCGAGTTCGTTCCCACAACTTGTCAGGCGCTTCCTCGCCGATGTTTTCACCGTCAGCGGCAGCCGCCTTCCGGCAGAGGTCGAGCAGAACGTCCCACGCGACGGGGATGCCAGAGGAGAACGAGGCGCCTGCGCCGATCAGGAGCGCATAGGCACCTGGGTTGGCGTGCAGGGAGAATGCAAGCGAAAGCAGCTCGTCGTCCATGCGGGAGTTCTGGTGTGCCATGATCAGAAACGCACCTACAAACACCGACGATTTCGTCGCACTTCGGGATCTCCAAGCGAAGTCACTACCTAACGAGCCGGACCTCCTCGACGTCCCGGGTTTAGGCGTGGCCCACTGTTTCCAACAGTTGGGGCAGGGAGACGAACGGGAACGGTCCGCTGACGAAAGCAGCAGGGACGGCTCTTCGGGTGACGAACATCGGCTTGATGACATACGGAGCCTCTGGCGGCGATGGTGGAAGGCCAAGCGCCTCGGCGACGGCCGCGGCATGCGCCTTCAGGTCCTCGTACTTCCGTTGAAGTTGAGTGGCGTACGCCGGCTTCTTCCCATCAACAAAGAAGCTGTCCAATGCTCGCCGAATCTCGGGGATTACAAACACATCGGCGGGGTCCTTGACTTCGAGCAGCCAGATGTTCGGGTCACCTGCTCTACCAGCTACCGCGTCAATCTCCGTCTGGAGTCGGGGGACGCTGAGCCGGTGAGCCTTGTTCTCCTTCACGTTCTCAATGACTGACCACCCATGCTGGCGCAACAAGGTTCCGACCTGACGTTCGAGCGCCTTGTTCCGACGATCGCGGAACCTCTCTAGCGCTTGGTCCACCTGTACGGGAGGCTGCGGCTGACTCCAAGGCAGTTGGCCTTGGTCGAGATAACGCTGGTAGACAGTGAGTGCGCCAAGGCAAAGGTGTGGGCCCACCACGAGTCGCCCATCTGACATTGTGGGCAGCGGCTGGATGAGGATGCGGCGCTTGCGGCTGCGCGCGTGCCACGGCTTCCAGTCTTCCGCAGACAAGTCGGCACTGGTGCTGGTCAGCAGCGTCACCGCCGCCTCAACCTTGGCCCTCCCCTCGGGGTCCTCTCCCAGAGTCGTGTACTCGAGAACGTGGTCGATGACCGCCTCGCGATCGACGGCAACTGCGTCGGGGTCGTCCTCACTGAGGGGCCAGTGGGCAAGCGCAAACAGGACCGACAACACATTCGTGCCGCTGGCCCCGTAGGCGTCGAGCATGGCGGCATCAACGTCCGCGTCTACTGGGCCTTCGCGGCCGCCGCCGTCTTGAGTTGAGGAGGCATTTGCCGCATCCGCACTGCCCGCGACGGCCACGGACTCAGCGGCCCCGTCCGTCGGGACAACATCGACCGCACTCACGTCTTCCACCGGGTTCTCAAGCTCCAGTAGATCTTCTTCGTCGGCCTCCTGGTCCGCGGACAGCAGTTCCGTCGCTCTCAGCTTTCGCAGCGCTTGTGCGTCGAAGTCGTAGACGCGGCCTCCGCCAGCGGCCGCCGGCGCGGCCTCCCCGGAGTCATCCCTCTTGGTAGAAAGCTCCCAAGACTCGCTTACGCGCAGCAGGGTCGGGCTGACCTGGTGGTGGACGCCTTCGCTGCGCATGGTGGCGGCTAGGTATGCGTGAGCAGCGGCCAGAACCTCGCCCCAGGCGATGGAGTCAACGGGCTTCGCACCATGAGCCGCAGACCGTAGCGAGGCCTCAATGGCTGTTTCACAGCACCTTCGAAGCAACAGGTACTTGGCTTCCAGTTCCTGGTATCTCTCGGCAGGGTCCCATTCGATTTGGAGCTTCGCCGCTGACTGTCGAACATCCCGAAGTGCCCGGTCCTTCCTGTTCAGGCAACGTTCCAGCTGCTCCATGCCGTAGCGAACCAGGTCATCCATGTTGTGCGCTGCCAGGGTGTCGTTCAGTTGGGCTAACGCGGCGGGCGCCAGCACATCGCGATCAAGGTCCTTCGCACGCCGCCCGGTGTAGTCACCGGGCTCGACCCCGGCAGCGCGAACCGCTTCGGCCACCCGGCGGTCCACTTGTGAGATGAGTGCCTCGTCCAGCTCCACTGGGCTCACGAGGTCATTCCGCACCGTAGGCGGACGCAGCACCTGTACGGCCAACATTGGGGGCGCCGCCCGCCAGGCGTCGCCGACCGACCGAGCCGCATCGGCCCCCAATCCAGCGGCACGCAAGACCTCCATGGCCGCCTCGGCCATTTCGTCACGCAGAACACTGGTGATGTCGGTGTGTTCGGCGTCGAACGCGTCTTGGTTGACCTCCAACGTGGAGTGAACCAGCGCACCGTCAGGGTGCTCTACGGACTCTGTCTCTGCCCACCGCAGGAAGCCCGCGTCACTTCCGAGGCGCTGGGGAGACAAGTCGATGAGATGGCCAACGATGCCTGTGCCGATGTGTGCTGTTTCCCAGGTATCGGCTACGGCTCGTAGTGCGAAGCCGAAGGCGCCAGACATGTCGTGAAGGACCTCGACAAAGTCTTGCTCCCAGTCAGGCCGGAGAGCCGACACTGCGACCGGTACGCCGGCAACGTGCACGGTCCAGGCTTCGAGGTCCGGCCGCTCGTGCCAAGCCTCCCGCTCTGCGCTTGCTGAGCTCACCTCACCGGGGCCAACCGCCGTCGCGAATCGATAGATTACCGGGGGGCTCTTGTCCTCATGGTCGATACCGACGACGTCACGCAGGCTTGGTAAGTCCAGGCGGGCCAACGCGGCCTCGAGTGACGTCAGTTCAGCAGCGCGGCGCCACTCTGCCTCACCTGCATGCGGTGTGAACGAAATGAATGAAGGTGCCTGCCCTCCGCTGAACACGCTCTTTCGGTTGGCACGCCACCACTCCCAGATGTTGATGGCCTCCCACCCGAAGAATGGAGGGAGGTCGGGTCGTGACATGTCCCGGCAGTAGGTGAAGAGGTCTGAAGTCGATTCTGCACTCCGAGCAGCCCACCGCAAGTCGTCGAGGGACATTCCAGGCAGTCTCGGCGCTTGGGGCGCCGCAACATGTCCTGGCGACCCGACTACGAGGAACGGGACCGCCACGGTATCTGGGTCCACTCGCAACTGACCGTTGGGCATCATTACAGCCACTGGAGACGACTCGCCTGCGGATAGCTTTCTCGCGACCCTGAGGGCCTCGGGTTCGTCTTTGAACGGAAGTTCGTTCAACCGAAGCCCAGAGACAACGTGCACTAGGACCACGTGCCGCGGGGTGGGGGCTGAGACCCACTGAACAACATTGCTGGCCGACACCACAGGCGCACCAGCTTCGTCATCGGGTCCGTAAAGGGGACCGAAGCGCCACAGCATCCGGCGCGTCTCGGCAGCGACTTCCTGGGCGAACTGGCCATTTGCGCCGGGCAGGTCCGCCGCCTCTGACGCAAGTTCGTTCACAGCGAAGCCGAGAATCTCCGGCAAGAACGCGGGTGGCAACCACCGGGACCGACCGTCTGCTGGCCGCACCCGCGCAAAACGCCCGAAGGGACTCTGCGGGTGCGAGGGCTCGTACGGCAAGTCCCCCGCATCGCAAGTCAGCCATTCGAGGGCCAGCCGGTGCTCGGTTGTGGATTCCAGTTGCGACGGCGTACCCATCTCGATGAGCCGCCGAGCAGCATCGACTTCGCCAGCGGCAACGACGACCGGCCCTTCACGCCCGATGTCACCGTTCTGCCAAGCGGACTCAAGTAGCCCGATCGCGATGTCCGTGTACCTGAGAACTACTTCGAGTACGTGTCGGACCCCGAAGCCCTTGTGCGGAATCAGGAACTGGTCAACGGCTCGTGCCACCATCAAGGAACGGTCCACATCGGCAACAGGCCGCTCGATGGACCCAGGAAATAGTCGCAACGTTCCCTGCCCGAGCCGTATCCGCACGACGTCTCGCGGGTCCGCTGGCACGAAGTCCTCCAGCCAACCCAAGCTGGGTTCATCCTCAACGCAATCGGCCAGTATCTGGTCGAGCTGGGCTGCCCCGACACGCCTCCCACCAGCGCGGTCGAATCGCGCCACTTGCGAAACCAGGTGTCCGACAGTCGCCCACCTATGGCGGGCGCCTGGGGAAGCGCCCGCAGCGGTAGCGAGCGCCCACAGGTCATCGCCGCGGTACCTTGCGAGTCGGCGGCGTAGAGCCGCTCTTTGCTGGCGTTGCTTCTTGCCCACGCTCGCTCCCTCCCGCGCTCGATGAATCGGAATGGACGTCGGGGGTCGGTCAGCGGTGCGTCGGAGACGCCGCCAGCAGGGACCGCCAGTCGGAGGCGGACCGGATCGCGGTCTCCGAACAGAGTGCGTACGCCCATCGCGGCTGGATGACTGGGGCTGCGCTCACGGCTCGGACCCAGTCGCCGGCGGCGTCCGCCTTCGCGACCACGACGTTGTTGGTCATTTCGCTGTCGGCCTTACCCTCGACGACCCAGTGGGTGCCGCCAGTGCGAGTTTCACGTCGGTCAGCACGGTTCAACTCTACGATCCGTGGCGCGCTTCTCTACCGCAATCAGGCCGCTTAGAGTTGCGTCTTTCCGCCGCGTATGCCACGCCGCCAGCCCGAGTCAGGCTAGGCGCTCGCCCGAGCTGCCAACGCTGCGGAGACGCCGAAGGATTGGCGGTTCCACTCCGGTGAGTTGGGCGGCCGTTGCTACGTTGACACGTTCCTCCACCAGACGCTGCAGAGCCTCAGCCGCCTGCGCCTCGGCGGTACCTGTCGCGGCGACGGCCTCCTCACGTGCCAACCAAGCCTCCTCGAAGTCGACGACTGCTGCGTCGATCCGCTCCTCCCGGTCGCGTTCACCACGGTCGAGATCGAGTCGACGCTGGCGTGCTGCTTCGAGCTTCTGCTGGCGAGTCCCTTGCCTGTGCACGACTGGCTTCCGGACATTGGTCACGTTTGCGCTCCGGGCACCTCATCGTGAATTACGTCGAGTAGTGGTCGAGATCGTTCGACCCCGCGGGCCCCAGCAAAGTCGTCCTCGACCGCGGTGTGGGCCACCACCCCCCTCCACGGAGGCAGTACCTGGTCGGCATCGTCGTACCGATTCTTTTCGTACTCGGGCACTCGTCTCTCCTCGATCATCGAGCGGTCAGATAGATGGGCCGGCGGGCGGCGGCCGGTCGTGACTGCCCGACGGCCTCGGGCCGGTTCCAGTGGCGGGTGGGTCAGGCGCCCACAGGGCGGGGCGTACGCGGCCTGCAGCCGACCGAGCATGAGCACCCGCACTGTCGGTGTTTTCAGCGAAGTACTGGCTACGTACGGCCTCCCAGGCCGCCGGCGGGAGCCCTGACTTCAAGATCCGCGCGGTCACCCGCGCGAGCCCGTGCTGCTCGTTGCCAGCCTCGATCGCGGTCCAGGCAAGCGCGCCGTTGCCACTGACCCACGCACTCAGGGCGACCAGCGCGAGCGGGTGGTCCCGTACGGGTTCGGGCGCACGACGAGCGAGGTCGGTCCAGAGCGCGACGTGGGCTCTCGAGTTGTCGCGGGTGAGTGCAGCCGAAGCGACGTCACGAAGCTTCGGATGACAGAGCGCCACCAGCATCCGCGTCGCGTCAACGTCCTTGATCGGCACGGTGGTCGCCTCGAAGCCGCTGATCGCCTCCGACATCCAGCGTCGCTCGTTCGCCAGCGCTCCGGCGCTCTCCAGGGTCTCGAACCGGCGCACCGCTGCACCCACGTGGCGGAGAATCCTGTCCTGGCGCGTTGGAACCACCTGCAGTGACGCTGCGAGGGCGGAGCGGTCCGCTCTGGGCTGAGGCTTGCCGGCGTACGCCCACTCTGCTGCGATCCGGGTGCGTGTCTCCTCCGGCAGAGGGCCTTCCCAGCCGCTCGCGAGGTCGACGATGCGATCACTGTCGGCGCGGACCGCGATCAGCGGCGTCACCCCCATGTCCACGTACGCCGCGACCAGCTGACCGGTCAGGGCAGCGGCGCGCTCATGGTCATCGGTGAAGTGGACGACCGCGATCCCGCCCCTTCCGTAGCCGTGCCGCCGGAAGGGGTCGGTGGCGATGTGCACGACTTCGGCGATCGCTTCTCGGTCGTGGGGATGGTCGATCCGCAACGTCGGACCGCTGCCGCCGACGCTCATCACCACCAGCGAGTCGCGCGGGTGGAACCCGAGCACGTGCGGCACCGCGGCCACCAGTTCCTCGCGGTTACGGAGGCGTACTTCCCCCGCCACGCCCGATCCGATGTCCGCCACAGAGTCGTCGTCGGTCACGCCGTTGCTCCTGCCCTCGAACCCCAACGGTGTGGGGATGCGATGGACAAGCCGATCCCGCGGCCCGCCGACTGACACGAGCGCCCGAACAGCGTCGTGGGTTGTCCCGATCGTCGACCTGCAGCTGCCACCCCGTGTCAGCCCACCACCGCCGAGAGCCGCTTGTCACTCACCCGCACCTCATCTGGGAGGACGACATGGCCGGCACCACCCACCTGACCGTCACCGACGTCTGCGACGAGCTCGGCGTCTCCCGCTCGACGTTCTACGACTGGCGGGCAGCCGGCAAAGCACCTCGCTGCATCAAGCTCCCCAACGGCGCACTGCGCATCCGCCGCTGCGACCTCGACGCCTGGATCGACACCTGCGACGAAGGAGCCGCCCGCGCGCTGGCCTGACTAGTCCGCCTATGCGTCCGTCCCTTGCGTGATCCCCGGTGGGCGGCGCCGGTCCAACGTCCCGCCGGTGCCGAGCCCTGCCATGTCACGGACGAAGGCCGCGAAGCCGGGCATCGTGAATCTCAGCCGACCGGTCCCGACCGCCTCCACGAGCCCCTTGTCGATCACGCCCTTGCGGGCGACGCTCCACTGCGGCGTCGTCCGCCCGAGCGCCTCGCTGATGTCACGCGAGAGGGCTACGCCGTCGGGGCCCTGCACGTGCGCGACCGCGGCCATCACCGCCTGCTCCGCGGGCGTGGCCTTGGTCCACCGACCACGGAACATCCCGACGGCCAGGCTCGCGCTCGCCTCGGCCAACGCCACGTCCACGACCGCTCCGCCGATCACCGCCCCACGGTCGGGACTCGCAGCGAGCCAGGCCTCGTCGCCGATCTTCTGGATCAGGTACGGCGACCCGCCCGCCGCCTCGACCACCCGGTCAGCCGCTGACGGGTCCCACGACACCCCCACCTGCAGCGCGGGCTCGAGCAGCGCCCGCTGTGCGGCATCGTTGCTGAGCCGGCCAAGGACCCGGAAGTCGAATCTCTCCGTGAACGACGCCGCAGCCGTCACCCGCTCCGGCGTCGACGGCAGACCCGCCGCGAACACCGCCAGCGGCGCGCCCGCACCGGTCGACAGAGCCGTCTGCAACGCGTTGGCCAACACGACGAGGTGATCGTGCTGCGCCTCCTGGAGCTCGTCGACCAGCAGCACCAAGCCCGTCCCGCCACCCGCGAGGACCGCCTGCGCACCTTCCACGAGCAACGCCGTGAGCACGTCGCGATCCTGAGCCGTCTCCCGACCCGCCCTCCCGCCCTCCGACCGCTCTCGGCCGACCCGGACGATCCCGGCACTGACCTCGATCGACAATGACTCCAACCGCGCCCGGATCCGCCGCCATCCCTCGACCAGCCGGCCTTCACGCTCGTACGGCGCCACCGCACCCGCCACCCGCGCAGCCACCAATCGGACGGTGTCCGACACCGAGTCGAACACCACCTCAGCAGTAGCGAACCCACGAGCCCGCGCGTCGTCGGCGATCGCCGCCAACGTCACCGTCTTGCCCATCCCGCGCGTCCCGATCAGCACCATCACCGACGGCGCCGCAGCACCCGCGTTCGCCGACCGAGACAAGCTCGCACCCGCTCGCGACAACTGCGCCTCCCGACCGACCATCACGACCGGGCGGGCGCCGAAACCCGGCACGTACGGGCTGTCGATCACGGACACACCTCGACTTCTAAGGCCGATTTATAAAGCGGGAGGTTTATAAGAACTTCTAAGGAACCCGGCCCCAGACTCGCCATCCCGGCTCCCTCGCGTCAAGCCCCACCGCTCAGCCCTGTGGATGGCCCTGACCTCATCCCCAGATCTACGCCGCGGGCTTGTCGCCGAGACAACCCCGGAGTTCCGTCCGACCCGACCACCACCTCGGGAGGACCTCCGATGACCGATACCTCACCATCGACGGCGGACGTGCGTATCTGGGACATCGAGACAATGAAGGGCGCCCGCACCACGAGGTACCGGGTGCGGTGGCGGACATCGTCGAAGCGCCACGTCCGAACGCTCGCGACCCGCAAACTCGCCGACACCTTCCGATCCTCCCTCGTCTCCGCGACGCGAGCGGGAACGCCGTTCGACATCACCAGCGGCCTTCCGGTCACGATGCTCGAGGCGATCGAGGCATCCGCACCTGCGATCACCTGGCTCGACCACGCGACCGCGTACGTCGACGCCAAGTGGACGACTGCCTCACCTCGACACCGCAAGGGAATTGCCGAGGCGCTCGCCAACGTCACGGTCGCGCTGAGTCCGCAGTCACCAGCTCGCCCCGACGCGCGCACCCTCCGCACAGTCCTCCGACACCACGCCTTCAACCCGTCAACACGTGAAGCCCCGCTCACGCCCGATGTTCAAGTGGCCCTCGACTGGCTGCGCGCCCACTCTCGCCCCGTGGCAGACCTCGCCGACCCGAAGGTCGCACGGCAGGCGCTAGAAGCGATCTCGACCACGCTCGACGGCCGTCCCGCACAGCCCTCCACAGTCGCCCGCAAGCGCGCCACGCTCACCAACGCCCTGCACTTCGCGGTCGAGCAAGGTCATCTGACGACGAATCCGCTCGACGGCATCCGGACGGCCCACCGTTTCCAGACGACGGTGGTCAGCCGCCAGGCCGTCGTGAACCCGCGGCAGGCACGCGTGCTGCTCGATGCAGTGCGGCACAACGATCCGGCGCACCATGCCTTCTTCGCCGTGCTCTACTACGCCGGGCTCCGCCCCGCCGAAGCTCGCGCACTCACCGTCTCCGACTGCACCCTGCCCACCAGCGGATGGGGCAAGGCCGACCTCAGGGGGTCGCGACAGAGCTCCGGCGCCGCCTGGACCGACGACGGCGCGGCCGAGGAGCAGCGATCGCTGAAGCACCGTGCCGACTCTGAGGTTCGCACGGTGCCGCTGCACCCCGATCTCGTCGCGATCCTCCGCGCACACCTCGCTAAGTTCGAGACAGGCGTCGACGGCCTCCTCTTCGTCACACGCACAGGCAAGGCCGGCAGGCCGCTGCCACCGCCCTACGCCAACGCCGTGTCCATGAAGTCGATCTACCGAGCATGGTCGGCAGCCCGACAAGAAGCGCTCAGCCCGCGTGAGTACGACAGCGCGCTGGCCAAGCGGCCCTACGACCTACGGCACGCATGCCTCTCGACCTGGCTCAACGCAGGTGTCCCGGCGGCACAGGTCGCCGAGTGGGCCGGCCACAGCACCCAGGTGCTGCTCCGCGTCTACGCGAAGTGCATCGACGGCGGCGCGGAGAGCGCCATGCGTCGCATCGAGGAATCGATGATCGACTCCGACGAGGCCTGAAACCGTCTCTGAGCAGCATTCGCGGCTGGACCCAGCTGGCCTCAAGCGGGCGAAACTCGTACACGCATCGTACACAGATGCCCGTATCCAACCGCTCAGAACGGCCTCCAGCCGACGCCACCCGGACACCACGCAGAACGGCCCCTGCCCTGCGTCTCCGCAGGTCAGGGGCCGTTTCCCAAGG